>NZ_JACOGK010000014.1 GCF_014269395.1 Megasphaera hominis | reverse complement strand
TACTTCTCCAAGTTGATTCCCTCCATGAATCTGTTGAAAACCAACACCGGATCGCAAATATCCAGAAAATCTGAAATATATAGTGGCAAAATTGCCTGTTTTGGTTTAGAATAATTAGTGGTTGAATTTTTCATTGGTTATGTAAATTTTACCACAAAAGGAGGTCCGCTGACTCGAAAGAGTCGGTGGACCTCCTTTGTTATTTGGGTCTGTGTTATTTCACAGCCCCTTTTTGTGTGGTTAAGGCATATACTTAAACGCGTTCGTCTCTCTGGCAAGGAGGTGTGCCGTCAAAGAGAACGGATAAACGACTGGATACGCAATAAGCCTTCGCGGATCTTTTCTTCACTCGTCGCATAGGACAGACGGACAAAGCCTTCACCATTGCTGCCAAAACCCGTGCCTGGCACGGCTACGACGTGTTGTTCTTCTAAGAGCCGGTTGCAGAATTCTTCTGACGAAAGGCCTGTTTTCGTAATATTGGGGAATACGTAGAAGGCACCTAAGGGTTCCCGGCACGTAATCTTTCCATCCATCATGGTGTTCAGGCCATTTAAGATCAGGGCCCGTCTTTCTTTATACTTCTTGAGCATGTCTGCCACGGGCTGCTGATCACCCGTAATGGCTGCCAAAGCGGCCAGCTGTACCGGTTCGAAGACACAGGAAACAGCCGATTCCTGCATCTTAATCATGCCGGCAATGACATCCTTATTGCCTACGGCGTAGCCAATACGCCAGCCTGTCATAGCATAGGTCTTGGAAAAACCATCGACGATGACGGCCCGTTCCTTCATGCCCGGCATTTCTGCCAGGGAAACAAAGGCATCATCCGTGTAGAGCAGGCGATGGTACATTTCGTCTGTAATGACGTATAAGTCATGAGCCACGGCAATCTTAGCGATGGCTTCCAGGTTTTCCCGCGTCGCTAACGCGCCTGTCGGATTGGACGGGAAGTTCATCATAATGGCCTTGGTCTTCGGCGTAATGGCCTTTTCCAGTTCTTCCGGATCAAACATGAAATCGTTCTTTTCATCGACGTCCACCAATACCGGCGTAGCATACATTTCCGTTGCCAAACCGACATAATTGGCCCAATAGGGATTAGAAACGATGACTTCGTCACCTTCGTCGAAAAGTGTCAAGGCCGACAGGAGCAGCGCTTCTGTACCGCCAACGGTAATGATGACATTGTCCCGCGTATACGACATGCCGCGCTTTACGTACGAGTCGGCAATGGCATCGCGCAAGGCCGGAATGCCGGCGTTCGGTGTATAAAAAGTCTTCCCTTCCTTTAAAGCTTTAATAGCTGCATCAATAATGTGCGGCGGCGTCACAAAATCCGGTTCCCCCAACGCAAAGCTGATAACATTATCCATACCGTACGATTTGCCTACCATGCGACGGATAGCCGATCCCTTTAATGTTCTGATTCGTGTTGCCAACTCTTTCATTTCAATCGCCTCTTTATTTCCATAATGTATTGCTTACTTCCCTTGTGCTTCTTCTTTCAGTGTCACTTCATCGCGCCAGATACCCAGGCGGGCTACACAATCGGCAGCGGACGCATCCCACTTGCCATCCTTTAAGTGTTTCTTGTAATCGTCGACGAGGAGTTTTACCTTGCCGCTCAAGAGGAAGATGACGATGAGGTTGCAAATGACGCACGTGCCGTAGAAGAAGTCGAACGTCGACCACAGTGTCTTAGCAGCGCCGATGGCACCAACGATGGCCCAGGCACAGCCTACAGCATAATAAATCTTAATCCAAATGCCTTCAATGCCCAGGGCGTTCAAGCAGATGCCGCCGTAGTAAATGTTGACGACGCACGTCGTAAAGGCGAAGAAAGCGATGATAACAGAAATGAAGATAGCCGCTGCTGCGTCACTGCCAAAGGCTGCAGCAAAGCCGGCTGTCGTCAGTGCAGAACCGGAAGCGCCGGACGTCCAGAGGCCGGACGTCATGACGACCATAGCCGTCATGGTGCAAACGACGATCGTATCGAAGAATACTTCGAAAATACCCCAGAGACCCTGTTTTACCGGGTGGTTTACAGACGAAGACGAATGAACCAGCGGTGCGGTACCAGTACCGGCTTCGTTCGAATAAATGCCGCGGGCCAGGCCCCAGCGGACTGCCAGCATGACCGTGCCGCCGGCAAAGCCGCCTTCAGCAGCAGCGCCTGTGAAAGCATCCTTGAAGATCAAGGCAAAGGCATGGGGAATCATGTCGATGTTGACGATGATAACAAAGAGGGCACCAATGATATAAATGATAGCCATGAAAGGAACGACGAGATTGGCGAAGTTCGATACGCTCTTCAAGCCGCCCAGGAGTACAGCTGCCATGAGAACGGCAACGGTAATACCGACGATATACGGATTGACGGCAAAGGCCGTGTTGATGGCGTTAGAAATTTCCGCTGCCTGAATGGACGGGGCAAACATCATGCCAGCCGCCATGGTAACAGCCCAGATGACGGAGAGCCAGCGCCAGTTATCGCCCAGGCCGTGTTTGACGTACCACGGGAAACCGCCGTGCCAGACGCCGGTTACCGGGTCTTTTTCACGATAGGCCAGGCCGAGGGTTACTTCGGAGAACTTAACGATCAAACCGAGCATGGCAATGAACCACATCCAGAAGACAGCACCGGGACCGCCTGTAGCAATAGCTACAGAAACACCGGCAATGTTGCCAACGCCCAAGGTCGAAGCCAAGGCCGTACAGGCTGCCTTAAAGGGGTTGATATTGCCTTCACCGGAACCTTTGTCAAAGATTTTGCCAAAGGTATTCTTCATGACGTGACCAAAATAGGCAAACTGGAAGAAACCGAGACGGGCAGACAGGAATACGGCGACAAACGACGTACCGATCAATAAGGGCCACCCCCAAACAAAGTCGGCGTATGCCATCATGCCCTTAGCAATTAAGCCAAAAAACTCCATACAACTACACCTCCACAAATATATAATTTTCAAAAAAAGATCTCGTGTACACGTCCTTTAAAATAGAAATATAGATGTCTACGTACGTATAAAATTCAAGCTTTCGTTACACCGGTGTTTACTTTCTTTTATTGTAGCGAATAATTACATACCTGTAAAATTCAAGTTTACGTTTTTATATATTCATTCAAATCAATATATAAATTCTTTTAAGTAATACTTAAAACAGGTTTTAAATTTTCTTGTCCCAATTACGAGAAGAAATCTCCTTTCCTTTATCTATATATTTATTGCATTTTATATTTATCAGCATAAATACTAATGAATTATTTATTTTATCAGTTATATTTTAAGAATAAGCTAGTAAATAACTTTTATATATTTATAAGTTTAGTATTTTGCATGGTTGAATTCGATGTTATATAATATGGATGAAAGACCATATTATTTTTGTGTTTCATTTTACTTTTTATGTTTTTATTCTATTTTATTAGATATATATACTATTGTATTTTTCTCTATCGATAATCTAGTGAATATATCCACGCGATAAAGGGGCCCTGGCTGTGACAGACTTAGAAATTGAAACGTTTTTGACGATTTGCTGGCATAAGAGTATCTCCAAGGCGGCCGAGTCCCTGCATATTACCCAGTCTTCCTTGAGTACGCGCCTGAAAAAGCTGGAAGAAAACATTGGCTGCCAGCTCTTTTTCCGCCGCAATGGCACGCGGACACTGGAATTGACCCCGGAAGGGGTACAATTCTATCAGTATGCCTGCCAGTATCGCGACATTACGCACAACATGCTCTCAATCCGCCAAAAGAAGGAGCCGGAAGAGCTGCGCATTACCGTCGTCAACAGCGTAGGCACGTATCTCTTCCCACCTGTATACGAGCAGTTCTTGCGCCAATACCCTATGTACCGCCTGGAAATAGAAGAAGCCGACAATGCGCCGGCCTTTGCCAATAAAAAACTGACAGACAACCTCATGGACATCATGTTTCACAGCGACGTCCAAATGGAGAGCTCCCTTTCTATTTTTCCCGTCTTCAGTGAGCCCATGGTCATCATCTGCTCTGTAAATTCCAGCTATACAGATCCGGTCTCACAAAACCAGCTGCTGCCCAATCGGGAAATCTCCGCCAAATGGAGCGATTCCATGCAGGAATGGCACCAAAAAACCTTTGGCCAGGCCGAACAGCCTCTGGCCAAGCTGACCACCATGAGCAACTTCCAAATGTTTACGTCCTTAGAGAACTGCTGGGCCATCGTGCCCTTGAGTGCAGCTGAAGAAATTGCTGACAACACCCATATCCGCAGGTGCCAGACACGCTTTAAAATTCCCAAACGGCTTATGTATTGTGTCGTCAGGCAGTCAGCCTACAAACGGCAGAGCGTCCAGAATTTTTTAGCCTGTCTGCACCAGGAATTAGAAAAAAAATCGACAGACCAATTAGACCTGCTCTTTTAGGAGGCACCGAAAAAGAGGTACTTCACCACAGTGGCGAAGTACCTCTTTTGTATCGCTAGCTCAGGCCTTGGAAAGGACCTTCCAGCATAAGACCTGCATGACGCAGACCAGTGCAGCAATGGCCCCCAGGCCAATCCAGAAAATGGGATCAATAAGAAGCATAGCAGTTCTCCTTTCTATAAACAGGCCGTTCCTAAAGGAGGGAGCCATAATGACGGATGTAGGCTTTCTTGACACTCGTCGCCAAGAGCATGTAGAGAATGACGACGACGGCAAGGAAGTAGAAATACGGTCCCGGCAGGGCGACGAAACCCAAATCCCGGGCAATGGGTGTAAAGGGCAGTGCCGTCAGGACAGCAATACCGGCGCAGGTGAGCGTCGTCAGCGTAGCCGACGCATGGCTCTGCAGGAAGGGGATCTTCGGCGTGCGGATCATGTGGATGACCAGTGTCTGGGTCCACATGGATTCGACGAACCAGCCCGCCTGGAACATGGCTTCATAGGCATCACGGACACTGAGGCCGGCCATGGGGCCGCTGGTAATCATGGCCGTCGTGGCAATCTGATGGTACGTAAGCCCATCGGATACGAAGTACGGACAAATGACAAAATAAAGGACGAGGTACGTAATCCAGTCGAAAACGGAGCTCGTCGGCCCCAGCCAGATCATGAAGCTGCCAATAGTCGACGCATCCCAGTTGCGCGGTACCTTGAGGTAATCTTCATCGACATTATCCCAGGGGATGGCAATACAGGAAATTTCATAGACCAGGTTAAGGATAATGAGCTGCAGGCTCATCATGGGCAAAAACGGCAGGAGGACACTGGCAGCTAGAACGGAAAACATATTGCCAAAGTTGGACGACGCCGTCATCTTGATGTATTTGATCATGTTGGCATAGGTCTTGCGGCCTTCGATAATCCCCTGTTCGAGAACCATGAGGCTCTTTTCCAGGAGGATAATGTCGGCCGATTCCTTGGCAATATCGACGGCGCTGTCGACGGAAATACCGATATCGGCGAGCTTTAAGGCCGGCGCATCGTTGATGCCGTCGCCCATGAAGCCTACGGTGTGGCCTGCTGCCTGCAGGGCTGTGACGACGCGGGCTTTCTGGTCCGGCGATAACTTGGCAAAGACCGTCGTCCGTTCTGCTTCTTTTTGGAGCGTTTCGTCATCCATGTTTTCAAGATCACTGCCTAAGAGGATGTGGTCTACAGGCAGGCCGACCTGGCGGCAAATGCAGCGCGTCGTCTTTTCGTTATCCCCTGTGAGGACCTTGGTGACGACGCCGTGGTCCTTCAGGGCGGCAATAGCCGTCATGGCCGTATCCTTAGGCGGATCGAGGAAGGCCAGGTAACCCATGAAGATCATGTCCCCTTCGTCCTTGACGCCAAAGGCGCCGACCGGTGCAGGATCGTTCTTACGGGCTAAGGCGATGACGCGCATGCCTTCGTCGTTAAGCTTATCTGCTACGGACAGGATCTGCCGGCGCAGGTCGTCCGTAAGGGGTACGTCGTCACTGCCCTGTTCGGCATAGGTGCAAATAGCGAGCATTTCTTCTACGGCCCCTTTAGTGATCATGCGCGTGCTGCCAGAGCGGTCACGCACGAGGACCGACAGGCGGCGCCGCGAGAAATCAAAGGGGATTTCATCGACCTTGGTATACGTTTCAGACAAATCGATGAGGCGCGGGTCTTCTGTTTCTTCCCGTTCCGTCCGGGCGATGACGGCACGGTCCATAAAGTTTTTGTAGCCCGTCTGGAAATAGCTGTTCAAATAGGCATAGCGCAGTACGCGCTGGCTCGGCTGGCCAAAGGCGTTGAGGTGGTATTCGAGAGCCACCCGGTCCTGCCTCAGGGTCCCCGTCTTATCCGTACAGAGAACGTCCATGGCGCCAAAGCTCTGAATGGAGTTGAGGCTCTTGACGACGGTCTTCTTTTCCGACATGGAAACGGCGCCCTTAGCCAGGCAGGTCGTGACGATCATGGGCAGCATTTCCGGCGTCAGGCCGACGGCTACGGAAATCGCGAAGAGGAAGGCGGCGATCCAGTTGCCCTTGGTGAGGCCGTTGATGATGAAGACGAAGGGCACCATGGCCAGCATGAAGCGGATGAGGATCCACGACACGGAGTTGACGCCTTTCGTAAAGTTTGTTTCCGGTGCTTCTTGGGCCATAGAGCTGGCCAGGCTGCCAAAGAGGGTGCGGTCGCCGTTGCGCAGGACTACGCCTGTAGCAGAGCCGCTGATGACATTAGTCCCCATAAAGGCCAGGTTCGTCAGTTCCGTTACGGCTTCATGACCGGCTGCGACAGATGGTACCTTTTCCTGGGGCGCACTTTCACCGGTCAGGGAGGCCTGGCTGACGAAGAGATCCTTCGCTTTTATAATGCGCACGTCTGCCGGTACCATATCGCCCGCCGAAAGAAAGACGAGATCGCCGACGGCGACATCCTGCAAGGGAATTTCCTTCTTCCCTTCGCCCTTGCGGATGACCGTGCAGGTCGTCGTAATCAGTTCCAGGAGCTTAGCTGCCGCATCACCACTGCGCGTTTCCTGGACAAAGCGGAGGGTCCCCGAAAGGATGACCAACACGGAAATAATGATGACCGTAGCCGGATTGTAGTCGTCCATATTGTGCTGCATGATCGGGATGATCATATCCGTCACGACAGAAACGGCCGCCAGGAAGACGAGGATGATCGTAAAGGGATTGACAAAGGCTTCCGTCAGACGACGGCCTATGGACTTTTTCTTTTCCCGTGTAACCCGGTTTTCGCCGTTTGCTTCCCGGCTCTGTGCTGCTTCTGCTTCGCTCAGGCCGTCTTGGGACGTGCCCAGCTGCCGCAGCAGATCCGTTACGGTAAGCGCTGCTTCTGCCTGGAGGGCTGCCTGTGTAGCAGCCGCTGCAGCTTGTGCTTTCTTATCCATGACTTTCTTTTTCATTTCTTTTTTCTCCTTAATCAAAAACCACTAAGGAGGTATTCCGGTCAGTGCCGGTTTCCCGTACGGAGCATGGCACCAGACCAGGCTGTAGTTACGGTTACCCTATGTGACGGACTGCCCCCATCAGAACTATCCATTATCTGATACCATCCTTTCCTTGAGAAATCGGCACAAAAAACGCCGCCCGGACAGAGCCCGAACGGCGTGAATGTGCATAGTATATCTGCTATGACCGCCGTACGAGCTTTGGCTCTAGAGGGCGGTGTAACTGCGTTATGTTGTACCTTAGTCGATACAACCTGTTCAAACCGGCGCGGGATGTCTCCATCCTGTTGCGGCAGCAGTCCATATCCCTGTAGTAGCCTCACCTACCGGAGTTGTTCTTTTGCAGGATTTAGTATAGGCGCAAAAGAAAGGATTGTCAAACATTTTTACCGTAAATTTACCGTAAAAAATCAGGCTGCCGCTGCACCAGAGGGCTGTATGCCGGTCTATTTTCTTTATCATTAGATTGTAATTAAAATTTTTAATAGATTTACTGCTATTTCTTTTATTTTATTTATACAAGTGTTATACTTACATTGTATTGCAGGCTCCTTCGGCGTCTGCCAATACAGATTACTACACTCACCAGGGGGAGGATTGATCACTATGATCGATGTACAAGCATTAGTAAACAAACACTATGATGAACTGGTTGCTTTGCGTCGCTATTTCCACGAAAATCCGGAATTATCCAACGTGGAAGACGAAACCTGCGAGTATATCCAGAAGAAGCTGGAAGAATACGGCCTGCGTACAGAAGTCGTACCGCACGGCGGCGTTTTTGGTTTTATCGAAAACGGACCGGGCAAAACAGTACTCCTGCGAACCGATATTGACGCCCTGCCCATCCAGGAAGCAGACACCAACCTGAACCAAAAGCGGGCCTGCATTTCCAAAAAGCCCGGCGTCATGCACGCCTGCGGACACGATGGCCACATGGCTATGGTCCTGACAGAAGCCAAGGTCTTACAGGAAATCAAAGACCAGTGGTCCGGCCGGGTCATCGTCATGTTCGAACGGGCTGAAGAAGGCTCTGATGCAACACAGCACCTCATGCCCTACCTGGTCAAACAGCACATCGACTACTGCTACGGCACGCACGTACGCTGGGATATTCCGGCCGGCAAAATAGGTGTCGTCCACGGTGCTGCTATGGCCGGCGGCTTTGCCTTCCAGATCAAGATCAAAGGCCACGGCGGTCACGGCTCGCGTCCTGATCTGTCCCAGAGCCCCATTGATTGCTTCCACGCCTTTTACGGCAATCTCCAGGCCTGGCGCATGCGGCAGATTAATCCGTCGGAATGCCTGACCATTTCCATCGGTACCGTCCAGGCCGGCTCGGTATACAATGTCATTCCTAACGAGCTCTTCTTCGGCGGTTCGTCCCGCTTCTTCAGCTACGAAAAGGCTGGCAAGAAGGCCTTTGAAGATCTGACGAAGATGCTGCAGAACGAATGCGACACCTACGGCTGCACCTATGAAATCGTACGCATGAAGCAGCCCCTGCTCGAAGTGCGCAATAACGACGTGTGCGTGGACTACGCCGAAAAGGCTATCGAAAAATACATGGGCAAAGATCATCTCTACCCCGTTGAAGCCTGGATGGCTTCGGAAACCTTCGGCCTGACACTGTCCCTCTTCCCGGGCGTCTTTACCTTTACGGGGATTCAGAACCTGGAAAAGGGCTGTGGCGGCAACCATCATACGCCGCAATTTGATATCGACGAAGAAGGCCTGCGCGCCGGCGCCGCTGCCGGTGTAGGCTATACACTGGAGCTCTTAAAAGACCAGCCCCACATCGACTTCACACAAAATACGGAAGATCCCGTCCAGTTAGGTTTGCGCGGTATGTAATGCCTACTCGCCAACGGGCTATACAAAAGTAAAAAGCTGTGCCAAGAAGGATTGCTCCTCTTTGGCACAGCTTTATTTTATATTCTCCAGCCCAAGTACTACACTATAAAAAAATGGATTTCTAACCATACAGATCAGAAATCCATTTTTATCAGGCTGCGTATGTCACAGCACGTATGAAGCTTAGATCATCTTGGTCTTGCCCGATTTGCTGAGCAAGCTGACGATAACAAAGACGAGAGCGTTCATGCAAAGGGCAAAGAAGCCGGCATTGACATGGAAGGCGCCCAAGGGGAACGGATCCATTTTGCTCAGGATGAGCAGGAATACGAGAGCTTCACCAACAACGAGGCCGCATACGGCACCGAGCTTGCTGGCTTTCTTCCAGAACAGGCCCAAGACGATGGTCGGGAAGAACTGCGTAACGCCGGAATACCCCGTGAGGAGCAGGTTAACCAGGAGGTTCGCATGGAAAATGGAGAGATACAAAGCGACCGCCGTCAGAACCAGGATCAGGTAGCGGGCAATATTCTTCATATGTTCCGGCGAAATGTTTTCGTCATTGTGGCGGAAGCCTTTGACGTAAATGTTACGGGAAATCAGCAAGGACGTCGAAAGGAGCAAGTCCGCAGCCGGAATCATACAGGCCAGGGCACCGGCACCGCCGAGGATCCCTAATACCCACGTCGGGAAAGTATCCCGTACGAGGAAGAGGAAGGCCATATCGGCCTGCGGCAAAGGATTGCTGGCGTAGTAAATAACAGCCGTAAAGCCAACGAGCATGGGGAAAATCAAGGCCAGCTGGGCAAAGGGTAAGAAAATAGCGTTATGACGCGGTACATCCGGGTCTTTAGCACTAAAGGTATTCGTTGAAAAATGAGGCCACATATAGAAGCCAAAGGCCGTCAAGAGGATAGTCGACATGCCCCAGGTAACGTCCAGATTCTGCGTACCGCCAGGGAAGGTCAGGAACCCCGGTTTTGCCGCTTCAATGGTCGTGAACATTTCCGTAAAACCGCCATAATAATGGTACGGCAGATAAATACCGAAGCCGATCATGGCTGCAATCATGCACACGTCTTTAAAGACTGCCGTAGAGGCAACGCCTTTGAGGCCGCTCAGGAATACGAAGAGAGCTACCATGACGAAGGCAATGAGCATCGCCGTAACACGGCCGATAGCACCTAAGGAAGCTACTTCTACGATGAGGCCCAGGGCCGTCAGCTGCAGCTGCAGATACGGCAAGAGGAAGGCCACGCCAATGCAGGAAAGAAAAATGCCGAGAGGACGGCTGTCGTAAAGGTATTCGACCATATCGGCCTGCGTAACCAGTTTATGTCTGTGACCTAAAGCGCAAACCCGCGGCAATACATGGTAGCCAACGAGATAGGCCAGACCGCCATAAGCCAGGATGTAGAACGTCGGGCCGCCACGGGCATAGGCCCAACCGCTGGCACCGAGGAAAGCAAAGGCCGTGTATACTTCGCCGCACATAATGAACCAGTTCAACCAGCGGCCAAAATTACGGCCACCGACGGCCCAGTTTTCAGCACTCATCTTACGGTCTTTCAGACCCGGGATGGCGCCTAAAATAGAAATACCTATAATAAAGGCAAATAAAATAATTAAAGGACCGAAATTATCCATGTACTTCACTTCCTTTCTATACGCTTAACGTATATCTTCCTTTTTGACAGACGGATCCATATATAAGTGATCCTTCGTGGCGATACCGCCAGGACGATGGTCTATTTTCCACAAAAAATGCAGCGCTGCTACGGCAACGAGAATCCCAAAGAGTTCCCAAAAGGCTACAAAAGGCAAGCCCAAGATAAAGGGATGTGAGATATTCACGAAGGGCAGACAGATAACAGACCAGATAAAAGGTATAGCTGTAAGTAAAACTCGCATTTCCTTCACTTCCTTTCTAAGAAGTACATCACACGGGGTATGCGAAAGGCCCAGTCGGAACTATCCATGACAGCTCAAACCGGGCCTCATTACCCAATGTTTTGTTATGCATATATTCTAAATCATTTGGACTCATTTTGTCAATAATTTTTACTATATTTTTAAAATTCGTAAACATATGAAATTATCATCTTAAGTTTCAAGTATTATTAACGTTTATTATAGATATCACTGTGGAATTGTTATTTGTTATTTTAAGAAGTAATTCTCTATTTCAAAAAGTTTTGAATAGACTTGTAAAAAAAGCTGTCTGCAAGACAGTTCCTTGCAGACAGCGCATACATATCAGTTTGCAATCTTTTTTGCCGGATATGTATAGGAATGGTTACAAACCACGTACGAAAGCATAAAACTCGCCTGCCATTGAATACAGTACATCTGTGATGGGTCTGCATTGATTCCATTTTGAGCGTATTTTACTTCAATAAAATACAAAAAGCGCCGTGCCTCTCATGAATTAATTCATAAGAACCATACAGCGCTTTTTGATCTTATAAAGGAATAGTTCCCACAAGAATGGCTGCAATCAAAACGACTAAAGACACGAGCCAAGCCCAGAAGAAGGTGTGTTTCTGGTGATCGCCTAAGTCGATGCCGGCCAAGCCAATCAAAAGAAATGTAGCTGGCGTCAAGGGAGAAATGGGGAAACCTAAGGTCATTTCACCACAAATAGCAGCACGTCCCAAATCAATACCCGCTAAGCCAACGGCATTTGCAGCCTGTGCCAGAACCGGAAGTACAGCAAAATAGAAACTATCCGGGTCAAAGAGTAAGCTGGCAGGCATAGAAATAACACCGATAATAACCGCAAAGTGTGGTGCAAGTGCATCTGGCATAATAGCAACCAGGCCTTTAGCCATGGCATCGATCATACCCGACCCTTTCATGATACCAGTAAAGATACCGGCAGCAAAAAGGACGCTTGCCATCATGAGAGCTTCTTTAGCATGCGCATCAATTAATTTCCCCTGCAATTTTACATCAGGATAGTTGACCATGAGCATGATAACCAATGCGGCCATAAAACAACCAACAGGTGGCAGACTGCCTTCAACCATAACGGCAACCGTAGCAATGATGAGAACTAGATTGAACCAAAACAATTTTGGACGACGCAAAGCCTGTTCTTCTTCAGATAATACCATTGGCGCCACACTTATTTCGGCTAAAGATACACCTAAACGGCGTTTTTCTTTAATCCCGAACATGACTGCAATGGCAATCCCAGCAATAAGGCCACAAATCTGTGGCAACATCATAGGATTGAATAACTCCATAACCGGCACATCCAGTGCTGTTGCCGCACGCAGTGTTGGACCGCCCCAAGGCAACATATTCATTGTCCCGGCGCCAAGAGCTACAATAGTAGCCAGGATCCTACGATCCATTTTCAGTTTATCAAAAATAGGCAGCATAGCCGGAATAACGATCAGGAAAGTTGCAGCCCCAGATCCGTCAAGATGGCAAAACATGGTAATAACAAAAGTCCCTACGCATACTTTAATGGGATCCGAACCGACAACACCGATAATCTTATTAACAATGCGTTCAAAAACGCCGGCATCCCCCATGATGGTAAAGAACAAGACAGCAAAGATAAACATAGCGCCTGTAGGTGCTACATTTTTAATACCAGCCAGCATGAACTTACCTAAATCACCAGCCTGGCCCAAGAACAGGCAAGCCAGAATAGGAATGGCAATCAATGCTGACATAGTAGACAATTTCTTGGTCATAATGAGCGTTAAGACCAAGAGGATGGTAATAAGCCCAACAATTGCTAACATTGTTAGTTCCTCCTTATCCCGATTACTGCTGCTCTCCCCAAAAGGGAGAGCACAGCAGAACCGTGGTAAATTTGAACGTTAGTCAGTAGTTTATTCTTTTGTGAAATAGGCAACGTCATTATCATCCATATGCAGCAAACCCGTTAATACTTCAGCCGTATCTCTACCCAGTACTGGTGCTTTTGCATACGTATAGGGATCGGCTTCGATCATCTTGACAGGATTGCCCGTAACACGCATCTTTCCTTCAATCGGATGATCGATTTCGCAAATCATCTGACGCGCTTTGGCAATATGTTCGTCTTTAACGACGTCAGCTACATCATGGATGGGTGCACAAGGCACACCATGAGCACGCAAGAGTGTAATGATTTCGGCAGCCGTGTGCTGTTTGGTCCAGCCCGTAACCATGGCATTCAATTCGTCCTTCTGGTTGGCTCTGTCCTTATTCAGGGTAAAGCGGGGATCATTGAACCAATCATCATGTTCCGTCGCTTCGCAGAAGCGTTTCCAAATGGCGTCATTGCCTACACCGATGACGATCCATTTATCCGAAGCTTCGAAGGAATCGTAGGGATAAATAAATTCATAGCGATTGCCTGCACGCTGGGGAATACGGCCTTCTACCATGTAGATTTCCGTAATCGTTTCCATAGCGCTGACGGAGCAATCGACAAGGCCTACATCGACGTATTCGCCGTGATGCTGCGTATTGCGTCCCTGCAAGGCAGCGAGGATGCCGATGCAGCAGTTGAGGCCGCCCAGCACGTCGCCGATTGCCGTTCCTGTACGGGTAGGAGGTGAATCAGGCCAGCCAGTAACACTCATCATGCCGCTCAGAGCCTGGGCAATGACATCATAGCCCGGCAGAAGACGATACGGGCCAGTCTGACCAAAACCGGAAATAGAGGCAAAGATGATGTTCGGGTTCAATGCTTTGACCGCTTCATAGGAAAAACCCATCTTAGCAATCGTGCCCGGTTTAAAGTTTTCTACGAAAACGTCGGAGATCTTGATCAGTTCCCGCAGTACTTCTTTGGCTTTTTCATCATGCAAATCCAATTTAATGCTCTTTTTATTACGGTTCAGGTTGGCATAGTAGGCGCTGATCCCCTTGTCAAAAGGAGGATAGGCACGGCTATCATCACCCTTTGGTGTTTCGATTTTAATGACTTCTGCACCCATATCGGCCAGAAGCATAGTGCAATACGGACCGGACAGCACACGTGTCAGGTCGAGAACACGGATCCCCTGTAACGGTTTAGACATATGAATGCGCCTCCTTAGTCTTCGTCGTCCACTTCAATTTCCATGCGCAGCAAAGCTGCTTCCATGCATTTACCCAACGTATCGAGACGGAGCGAACGCGTAGCGCCGCCATCGAGAGCATGGTGCATAACAAAATTGAAACCATCGAGCTGAGGCACATCATAGCGGGTTACGTCGCCGAAGACGAGTCCTTCAAAATGACGGCGTACACGTTCTGCAGTGAGCTGTTTTTCCATCGCTTTATAGTATTTTGGTTCACGGGCATAAATGCAAATATTGGATGTATCACTTTTATCGCCGCAACGGCCGTGTGCAATATCTTTTAACTGTACTTTCATGATCTTAGACCTCCTCAACATACGTCGTAATAGTAATGGCATCACGCGGAATCAGCGTCGGCCAGAGAGCAAACACTTCGCTCGGACGTGTACGGCCGCCAAAGAAGCACCCCTGAGCAGGTCCATTCAGATTGCTGACAGCAGCTACTTCCGGTGTCAGTTTCAAGCCTTCGGCCTTGGTTTCAGTCATGATGGCATAACGGAGAACTACTTCGTTGAGGTCAGCATCCAGTTCCGGAGCCAGCGGGCCATGCAAAGCGTTGACGCCGAGATAGCTGATATTCTTGCGGATGATCTTAGCATTCTTCATTGCCAGTCTCTTGTCGAGGATATCCGCTGCCATCTTGGCTTTGTCCAGAGCGCGCGGCCAGGAATACGGCAAGTAGGCAATGTTGCGATAGCCTTCGAGATAGCCTACGCACAGCTTGAGCGTATCCGGAGCCGGTGTACCTGTTACGCCTCGAACAGCGACGTGATCGCGTTCGATTTCTTCCAATGTGATTTTGCTGAAATCGGCAACGACATCAGGTGTAATATATTTAGAGGGATCATGGATTTCATACAAGAGCTGTTCTTTAACAGATTGCGGAGTAACCAGGCCGCCCGTATTTTTCGTTTTTGTGAGAACCAGGCTGCCTTTTTCGCTAATTTCAGCAATAGGATAGCCGAGATTTTCCGGGCTGGGAACGTGTTCCCAATCATAGTCATAATTACCGCCTGTAGCCTGAGCGCCGCATTCGCAAAGATGACCGGCCAGGATACCTGTAGCTTTAGCTGTCCAATCATCAAGCTTCCAACCAAATTCATAAATGAGCGGTGCTTCAAACATAGCCGTATCGGTAGAACGGCCGAGGATAATAATATCAGCGCCATCCTGCAGGCATTTTACAATCGGTTCTACGCCATAGTATACATTGGCATTTACCATGTTCGGCAGGATACGGTCGATGTCTTCCCCTGTATCCATGTGTTTCATGGTGATCCCTTTTTCCCGAAGTTGGGGAATTAATTCACGTACATCATCACCCAGTACATAGCCGACTTTCAAGTGATAGCCGCCTTCTTTGATGACTTCCTTGACCTTTTCAACGCAAGCTTTCACGTTCATACCGCCGGCGTTGGTAATTACTTTGGTACCTTTTTTAGAAATATACGGCAACATGCCTTTGAGTGCTGTGATAAAGTCACGGGCATAACCTGCTTCCGGATGTTTTTCCTGTTGCCGGCGCATAATAGACAGTGTCAGCTCTGCCAAATAATCGCAGCAAATGTAGTCTACATTATCTTCCCTGGCCATTGTAATCGGCGCATCACTTAAATCGCCCCAAAAACCCTGGCCACCACCAATTCGAATAGTTTTCATAACGATACCTCTTTTCTTTGGATGTAAATGATTTGATGGTATTATTCAAATACCTTTGTGCTATTCACAAATATATATGAAATTTTTATGCCATATATTCTTCTACATCACAAAAGGGGCAAAAGGTGGCAAAATCAGGCATAGTTTGTTAAAAAAAGCACGTACTGTACTACACCTGAGAGGTGGTACAGTACGTGCCTGCATATCCAAAGTAAACACTATTGTATACAGGGTAAACAATTATTATCTACTTTGTATACATTTAATCGGTAAATCCATAAAGTTTATATTTTTTGTAAAAAGTTCTGCGGCTGATCCCCAATAATTTCATTGCTCTGGTTTTATTACCTTGCGTTGCCACGAGTGCCTCACGCATTTTCTCTTTTTCTACCTGCTGAATATCCTTCTTTAACCCGAACTCTTCCTCTATGGGTGCCAGTGGTACAGCAAGTTCCGCTACCGGTACCTCGGACGCCGGCGTGGCAACTGCTGCATGCCGATATTCTTCTGGCAGATCGTCCGCTTCAATATGTGATTTTGTCGCCATGATGACGGCATATTCAATGCAGCTTTCCAATTGTCTCACATTGCCCAGCCAAGGATTTTCTTGCAGTACGAGTGCTGCCCCCGGACTAAAGGAAAGGGTTTTATGATATTTTGCGGCAAACTTTTGCAGAAAATATTCTGCCAAGAGCATGATATCTTCCTTGCGCTGCCGTAAAGGCGGAATCAAAATCTTAAAGGTATTTAAGCGGAAATAAAGGTCTTCCCTGAAGTTTCCTGTTTCTACCATCTTCTTTAGATTTCGGTTAGTCGCTGCAATAACCCGGACATTTACTTTCTTCACCCGGTCCGAACCAATCTTTTGGATTTCTCCCGACTGAAGGACACGCAATAGCTTAGATTGCATAAAAAGAGGCATTTCCCCTATTTCATCCAGAAAAATAGTACCACCGTCAGCCAGTTCGAACTTCCCCGGCTTACCACCACGGGCCGCACCTGTGAACGAACCAGCCTCGTAACCAAAAAGTTCACTCTCAATAAGGGTTTCCGGAATGGCCGAGCAGTTCATACTCACGAAAGGTTTACTGCGCTTACCGCTCAGACTGCGGATAGCCTGAACAAATACTTCTTTGCCAGTACCGCTTTCCCCTTCAATAAGAACCGTGGCATCTGTAGGCGCAACAATCTCTGCCATTTTCAGACTGCGCACGAAACACGGGTCTTCTCCAATAATATGAGAAAACTCAGGCGGCAAAATCTTTTCATCGTTGGAAATAGCCTTAAAAATGGAATGGCTAAGTCTGCGGGACCGTTCTAGTTCCCGCTGAGCCAAGGTAATTTCTGTAATATCCTTAAAAACGGATACAGCCCCAAGAAATATTTGATTTCGAAAAATAGGGGTAATGTTGACCATGATTTTCTTGCCTCGCGATTTTACTTCTACAAATTGCCGCAAACGAGGCTTGTGGTCAGCTAATGTATCGAGAATCATAGCACCAGGTTCGATTTCCGTGAGCAGGCGATGCATGACCTTTTCTTTTTTCACGTCGAGAATACGTGTATACGCCTCATTCAAGTAGATGATCCGTGACGTGCCGTCGACAATAACAACTCCGTCTGTAACAGCATCTATGGCTTCTTGAATCATGGTAAAGAAAAGTTCCTGTCCCTGTGTCACATCAATCACCTTTTTCTATTCTACGCATAATATAGAAACGTCTATTTCCCCCAAACGTACAGACAGGCCAGCTGCAATACAAGCAGGGCCGGTACGCCCAGTTTAAATTTTAAGTGCTGCGTTTTGTGACGAAATACCTGCATGGCGACTAAGGCGCCGGCACTGCCGCCAACGGCGGCCAACAGCAGGAGTGTTGCTTCGGAAATACGCCATTTATGGTGTCTGGCCTTGTATTTGTCCAAGCCATAGATGGCAAAGGTCACCAGGTTGATTACGCCCCACAGGCCCAGCATCAGTGTCATTTCTATCATAGGAGCAACCCGTTCCGTTTCAGCCACGGCTTCAAATGGCAAAGGCGGTTCAGCATTTGTCCGTCCTGTACGTCTGCTTCAGGGGCACTCAGGCGCAGGTCTTCTACACTGTCTTCCATCGTACCGCCGCCACTGGTAGCAAAGGGACAAATAACCTTGCCGTCTAAATGGTGGCTTTCTAAAAACGTGCGCACAGCCATGGGCACTGTGCCCCACCAAAGGGGATAGCCCAAGAGCAGGATGTCGTAATCAGCCGGGACGGCAGCAAAGGGCTGCAGGTCCGGCCGCTGGCGCTGGATTTTTTCTTCCTGCGCCCGGTTGGTCGTTCCTTTGTAATCATCGGGATAGGTCCGGGCTACTCTGATTTCGGCAATATCGCCGCCGGCCAGATCGTGCACGCGAAAGGCCGTCTTGCGCGTATTGCCGCCCCAGGAAAAGTAGACCGTCAGGACCTTTTTGCCGCATGTGCCCACGGGGTTACCGACCTGGTCCGACTGGACCGGCAGGGCTTCCCGGCGATGGCGCGACATGTGCAGCAAGCCAATGAGAAATTCGCGAAAATAATAAATCGAACTGAGAATCACAAGAATTGCCAACAAGATGGCATAGATGGTTTCCATAAAATAACTCCTTGCTTAGAAACGGTCGAGCAGGTGATAACCCTTGCCCCGCAAAAAGGTCTCCGTTTCCGGTTCGTCCGTCTTGATGACGGCAATCGGCGACGCACTGGTACGGTCAAAGGAAATGTAACAATACTTGATAAAGACGTTGGCCTGGTGGAGGCTGTTTAAAATCCGATCCAGCGTCCCCGGTTCATCTGAGGCCATGTCTACGGCAAGGACGCGGTCAATACGGCATTGGTAGCCGGCTGCCGTCAATTTATCCTGTGCCTTTTCTGCGTCGTCCACGATGAGGCGGACAATGCCAAATTCTGCACTATCACTGGCAATCATCGTAAAAATATTAATACCCGCCTGGGCCAGTACATTCGTAACCTGGCTCAAGGCGCCGTTCGTATTCGCCGTAAAAAGTGAAACCTGTTTCAGCATACATACCCCTCCTGCTATTTTCTACATTTCGACACGGTCAGCCAGCTCCAAGAGCAAGGCTTCCGTCTTTTCCCAGCCCAGACAGGGATCGGTAATGGACTTGCCGAAGACGCCGCCGCTCACATCCTGGCTGCCGTCTTCCAAATAACTTTCGATCATCAGCCCTTTGACCATGCGGCGGATATCGCCGTTCATATGGCGGCT
Organism: Megasphaera hominis; assembly: GCF_014269395.1. GTDB lineage: Bacteria > Bacillota > Negativicutes > Veillonellales > Megasphaeraceae > Megasphaera > Megasphaera hominis. Next base: position 49,985 of record NZ_JACOGK010000014.1, on the reverse strand, counting down.
GTAGAGGACATCGTTGGCAATGCGGATCTGTTCCAAATACTTCTTGCCCGAATTGGCATGATTGACGTCGACAATGACCGCCGGGTTGGCCAGGTCACGCTGGCCATAGGCCTCAAAGAGGCGCTGCAGGTCTTCGTAATGGTAATTGGGCAGGCTTTTGCCAAACTGGTCGACGTAGCCGCGCAGGATGGCATGGGCCAGGGGATTGCCCTTGGTCCGCACTTCCCAGCCGCGGAAAAGGAATTGCTGTTCATGCTGCGCCGCAGCAATGGAATTGAGCATGACCGAAATGTCACCGGACGTGGGATTTTTCATGCCTACAGGAATACCGACGCCGCTGGCAATCATGCGGTGCAGCTGGTCTTCGACCGAGCGGGCACCGATGGCGGCATACGAAAGGAGATCCGACAAATAGCGGTGGATTTCCGGGTAAAGGATTTCTTCGGCACAGGTAAAGCCCGTTTCGGCAATGACCCGTACGTGCATGTCCCGGATTGCCAAAATACCGGCCAGCATATCTTCCCGTCCCTCCGGATCGGGCTGGTGGAGCATGCCCTTGTAGCCCACACCGATGGTACGGGGCTTATTCGTGTAGACCCGCGGGATAATATAGAGCGTGTCTTTTACCTCTTCCTGTACCCGTGCCAGGCGCCGCGCATATTCGAGGACAGTCGCTTCATTATCCGCCGAGCAGGGACCGATGATAAGCAAAAAGCGCCCATCTTCCCCCGTCAGGATGCGCCGTATTTCCTGGTCCCGCCGCTGCTTGATCTCATACACAGCAGACGGCACCGGGTGATCTTCCCGCAGCTCCTGCGGTGACGGCAATTTACGGATAAATTCCATTTCCAGTTCCATATAACCACCCCCATGATTGTATATTTCCCCTATTATATCATATTATTGCCCAGGCCCTAAGGCTTAAATTTATAGCCTACCCCCCAAATGGTCAGCAAATGACGTGGTTTGTTGGGATCCTTTTCAATGGCTTCACGCAGGCGGTTGATATGAACCGGCACAGTCGCCGTATTGCCCAGGGAATCCATGCCCCAGATTTTATCATAAATGGCCTCCTTACTGAAAACCATGTCGGCATTGAGCATGAGAAATTCGAGGACCTGAAATTCCTTATTAGGCAGCAGCTTTTCCTTACCGCTGACAGTAACGCGATGCGTATCGGGATCGAGCGAAATATTGCCGATCGTAATTCGTTTGCTCCGCCGCGTATCGTTGCCCTTCAGGCGCTGGTACTGGGCCAGCTGGGATTTGACGCGGGCCACAAAGACGCTGGGCGAAAAAGGCTTTTCAATGTACGCGTCGGCACCAAAGCCCAGGCCGCGGATCTTATCGATATCCTCCCGTTTGGCCGTAACCATCATGATCGGCACGTCCACCTTATCCCGCAGGCGCCGGCAGATTTCAAAACCGTCCATGCCCGGCAGCATGACATCGAGCAGGATCAGCTGATATTTGCCGCTCAGGCCTTCCTGCAGGCCTTCATTGCCATCAGATGCGATGTGAACCTGATAGCCATTCATTTCCAAATAGTCCTTTTCAATAAAGGCAATATCCTGATCATCTTCTACGATTAATATACGTTCATTCATGGGGTTCCTCCTCCTTTTTTTCAGGCAGTTCCAAGCAGGCACACAGGCCGTGGGGCTCTACCAGGCAGAACGTGAGCGTGCCGCCCATGAGTTCGACCGCCCTGGCGACGATAGCCAGGCCCAGGCCGCTGCCGTCACCGGTGCGGCTGCGCGCCTTATCTGTACGATAAAAGAGTTCCTTCAGCCGCGGCAATACGTCCGGGGCCACACCCGGGCCGTCGTCGGCAACGACGAGAGAAATACGCCCATCTGCCTTAGCCGTGTTAATTTGAATCTGTACAATACTGTCTGTTTTATATTTTATACTATTTGACACCAAATTGGTAATAATCCGTTGCCATAATTCAGCATTTCCCATAACCGGCAAGGTTCCACCGCTCTGGGACAGGGTCACGACGGCGCCGTCGCGCTGCCAGCCGTCTTCATTTTCGTAGACAATCTCGGCTACGACGCGGTTCAGGTCCATCTCTTCCATAGGCAGGGCCCGTTCACCCAGTTCAATCTTGGAAAAAAGGAAAAGCTGGTTGATCATACGGTCCATATCGGCCGCCTTTTTCTGAATCACCTTCAAATAGCGTTCCTGCTTTTCCGGTGTATTGGCCACATTGTCCATGAGACCTTCTACGTACGCCCGGATTGCCGTCAAAGGCGTGCGGATATCGTGAGACATGTTGGCAATGAGTTCCTTGCGGTTTTCTTCAGCCTGCTGCCGTTCCTGCAGCGATTGGTTCAGTTCCTTCGTCATCATGTTGAAGGCTTCCACTACGGGCTTTACTTCATCATCGTGGGGATAATAGAGATGGCCCCGCAAATCGCCTTCGCGAACGTGGGTCGACCCGAGCTGCAGTAAATCGAGGGCCCGCTGCATATAGCGCAAGACAAAGTGGGTCAGGAGGTAAATAGTCAGGGCCAGGAGGATAAAGAAGGACAGGATAATCGCAATGATCGTCCCCCGTGTTGCGCGCTCGACAGCTTCATCCGTGCCATGAGGCATTTCCTGGCTGAGGAAATAGAGACTGTAGACGTGGCCGTCAATATTCTGCTTTTCATAATAATAATATTGGCCGTCTTCTGAGCGGACATACGTATCGCGATTGCTTTCCGTCAGGCCCCGGTCCTGGACATAGGCCGGAATGTTCTTTATGCGGCTGGCCAGCTTGCCATTGCCGTATTCATAATAGGTCTGGTTATCCTCTTTGAGAATGACGTAGCTCTGCTGGGGTGAAAACATTTCAATGACCCACGTGTACCCTGACGGGTCCGTCTGGCCGGCCCGGATAGAGCGAAAGACAACGTGATGGACGGCTTCCGTCGCCCGGTTGAACTGCGTCGGGCTCTCGACAAACACGTGATTGCCGCTCTGCGTAAAGAGCCACAAGCCGCCGGCAGAAAAGAGGAACAAAAAGGCCGTCATCATAATCGGTACGACAAAGACCAGTATATAGGATATGATTAAACGTCTTTTAATAGTCATGACATACCTCCTTTCCTTTATCTTAATACAAGAACGGCGCTTCCTTCAACCAAAGGCCTATCTGTTTAATATTTCTTTATACTCCATTAGTCTTTCCGTAAAAACTGAATGGTATACTGTTGCCATCACTCGGAAGGAAGGTATTTTCATGCAATCTATTCAATATCTTAAGCGCCATCCCTACGTGCTGCTCACGCTGTGTGCCCTGGTCCTCTTTCTGGCCGCTAACAACTTCCTGGCCATTACGGACTCGGCCGAATCGAATTACGCCTTGACAGCCAAGGAAATGGTTCTTTCCGGCAACTGGGTTTCGCCTCAGATTTATGGACACTACTGGTACGATAAGCCCATTTTCTACTATTGGGAGCTGGCCGCATCCTTTGCCGTCTTCGGCTTCAACGAATTTGCCGCCCGCTTTCCCGCCGCCATTATGGGCACGCTGAGCGTCCTCTTTACGTACTGGTTCGCCGCCCGCGTCTACGGCCGCCGCCTCGGTATGGCCGCTGCCATCATCTATATGACCAGTATTGAAGGCTGGCTTCTTTCCAAGGCCGTCATTACGGACGCGACGCTCTTTTTATTCCAAAGTGCCGTCGTCGCTTTTTTCTACCTGGGCTATACGGAAAACCGCCGCTGGTATTGGCTTTGCTACGTCTTTGCCGCCTTGGCGGTCCTCACCAAAGGCCCCATCGGCCTGGCCTTGCCGGGCCTTACAGCACTCATTTTCCTCGCCCTGCGCCATAACCTGAAGGAACTGCTGCACGTCCATTTGCTGTCGGGCCTGCTGCTCTTCCTGGTGATTGGCGGCTCGTGGTACGTCGCCATGTACAACCTGCATGGTCATGATTTTCTCATGAATTTCTTTGGCGTCCACAATTTTCTCCGTGCCACTGTACCGGAACACGCCAGTAAAAACGTGTGGTACTTTTATATATTGGTTTTCTTCATTGGCTTTGCACCGTGGAGCTTCACCTGGCCCTACGCCCTGTGGAAGTACAAGAAGAGCCATACGCCGCCGTTTACGCGCAGCGATACGTGTGCTGTACTCCTATCCGTTTACGCCCTCGTCGTGTTCGTTGTTTTCTCTCTCATTGCCACGAAATACACGACCTACACGTATCCCATGCTGTTTTCTCTCTCCATTCTTACGGCTGGCATGTTCCGGCATTGGCATTTTCATTTTAAAAAGGCTGCCTGGTCAGCCGGCATCGTCTATGTCCTCTTAGCCTTCTTCGTCGCCCCGCCGGTTATGCTGCACCAGTCCGGCAAGGAAATCGGCCAGGCCCTGGACAAGATGAATACAGATAACGTCATTATCTGCTATTACCGGGATTATAGTACCGGTGCTGTCTTCTATAGCGGCAAAAAGATCTACCAAGCCGTGCCGGCAGACAAGCTGGAAGACATGAAGCCTGGCGAACTGGATTGGAACGCCAAAAACGTCATGCCCCTCATTGCCATTGAAGATGTCCTGGCCCAAAAGGACAACGTCATCATCGTCGATACGAAGCGCGATAATGAACCCATTACTGACTACTATCTGACCCACGGCCTGATACCGGACCAGCTGACGCTACCTGGTGACGTAGCGATCTGGTCGATTTTACAAAATAAGGACGGTGGCCGCGCATGAAGATCCTCGTTACCGGCGGTGCCGGTTTCATCGGCTCCCATATCGCCGAAGCCCTCATCCGGGACGGCCATAGCGTAACCGTCCTCGATAACCTCTACTGCGGCAAAAAGGAATTTGTTCCTGCAGAGGCAGAATTTGTCGAAGGCGATATCCGCTTTTTGCGTCTCATCACTTCGACGCCGTCTACCACGAAGCGGCCCAGACGCAGGTGCCGCTCTCGCTGGAATCGCCCGGCTTTGATGCCGACGAAAATATTCTCGGCCTCATTCACATCCTCGAATGCGCCTGCCAGACAGGCGTGCGAAAACTCATCTTCTCGTCGTCAGCCGCGATTTATGGCAGCAACGCCAGACTGCCCCTTTCGGAAAAGGAAATACCGGCGCCGGACAGTTTTTACGGCCTCAGCAAATGGACAGGTGAACAATATATCCGCCTCTTCCAAAAGCTGCACGGCCTAAGCTACACCATTCTCCGCTACAGCAACGTCTACGGCCCCCGCCAGGGTGCCAGCGGCGAAGGCGGCGTTATTTACAAATTTGCCGAAAACCTCATCCAAAATAAAGGCCTGACGATCTTCGGTGACGGGACGCAGACGCGGGATTTCATTTCCGTCTGCGATATCGCCGCTGCCAACGTCGCTGCCTTAACGCATGGCGACAACGAAACCATCAATATCAGCAGTGGCAGCGAATGCAGCCTCAACCAGCTGGCCCAGCTCATGCAAAGCCTGACCCATGCCCACGCCGGCATCCGCTACGAAGACAGCCGGCCCGGTGATATCCACCGCTCCTGTCTCAGCCGCGCCAAGGCCCGGGAGCTCCTGACGTGGCAGCCCCGGACCGGTCTCACAGACGGCCTGCAGCAGACCCTGCGCTATTATCGCAGCCTCTGACCGGCCTGGTGCCTGTTGGCCAGGCCGCTCCATTGCCAATCGGAATACCGTATTTCATAGGTATTCCGATTTATTTTTTGTCTTTTTGACTTTTTTTCTTAGCACTCACTTGACATGGTGGCTAACAGGGGCTATAATATAGCTGTAATCAGGAAGAGGATTACAGAGAAAGGTCAAAAGAACAAATTAAAGCAATGCTAAGACCCATACTAAAGATCTCAGGCATTACAAAAAAAAGTTGAAAGAGGGTATTTTTATGAGAGACTTATTTCCGGTATTGCACCATGATTTTGCTATTCCCAGCGTATTTGATGATTTCTTTAATGACGGGTTCTTCTCCGGTACAGCACAGATGACCATGCCGAAATGCGATATTGAAGACACAGGTACAGCCTACATCGTAACGACCGATCTGCCCGGTGTTTTGAAAGAAGATATTCACGTTTCGTATGATCAGGACGTCCTGACCATTTCTGCACAGCACGAAGACAAAAAAGATGATCAGCAGCAACAGACCAACTACGTATGCCGTGAACGCATGAACACGGCGTTCCAGCGTCAGTTTGTCATTCACAATATAGACGCCTCCGGCATCAAAGCCGCATTCCGCAATGGCGTTCTGAAGATTGGCCTGCCGAAGAAAGACCCGCAGCCGCAGGAACAGGCCGGCACCATTGAAATTCAATAACCTCCTTGTTTCAGCCCGGACGCCATGGCATCCGGGCTTTTCCATATATAAAAAACACGCGCCGCCTGCGAGGGCAACGCGTGTTTTCTTGTTTTAGAGACCGGCTGCGTGCTTCTGAGGCAGCAGCTTGTGGATCACGGCACTGGCCAGCATGACAAAGACGATAACCGGGAAGGTAATCCCCCACGGCGTCTGCACATCCAGGAGCGCCCGGTAAAGGGCAAACCCGGCCAGCCAGAGAATGAGGTTTGTCCAATACACCGGCTGATGACTGTGATCCTGCCGCAGGATGAAATAATCCGAAAGGAGGATCGCCGTCATGGGCGCAAAGACAGAACCGATAAAATAAAGGAAATCCTGGAAGCTATTGGCATCCACAGCAATAGCCAGGATTACGCCGCCAACGCAGGCAATGAGTGCCAGGGCTTTTTCCGAAAGGCCCGGCAAGAGGCTCTTGCCGCTGACGCCGGCCGAAAAGGCATCGAGGAAGGTCGTCGTCACCGTCGATAAGAGGACGATGAGAATGCCGATGAGGCCCATACCGGCCTGCAGCATAATCGTAGCAATATCGTCCTGTCCTGTATAAAGGGCTGCACCCATACCGATGATGAACATCCACGAGCTGGCAACGAAATAGGCCAGGCAGCTGGCAGCCGTCGCCTTCACAGGCTTGGCGGCAACGCACGTGTAGTCAGAAATGACCGGCAGCCACGAAAGCGGCATGGCGACAGTCAGCTCGATAGCCGCACCGATGGTCATATCGCCGGCGGCCTGGGGCACGCTCTGGCCCATAAAGATGACGCCGCTTAGGACGAGCGTCAAGAGAAAGAGGGCGGCAATGACGACGATGTTCACCTTGCCCAGGTTCTTCAGGCCCAAGATAATCCAAAGGGCGATAAAGGCGCCGATAATCACGCTCCACACGGACATGCCCATACCGGCCAGGGTATCGGCAGCAGCGGCAGCGCTGGCAATCATAACGGCAGTCCAGCCAATGAGCTGGATGACGTTCAAGCCGGCAAAGAGCTTGGCGCCATGACGGCCAAAGGAAATTTCTACAGTCCCCATGGCACTACGGCCTGTCCGGGCACCGATGAGGCCGGCGCCAAACATGACGACGCCGCCAATGACGTGGCCAATGAGAATGGCCAGCAGGCCCTTGCCAAAGCCTAAGGGTGCCAACAGCATGCCCGTCAGGATTTCGGCAATGGAAATACCGGCGCCAAACCATAGCAGGCTGTTCGAAAAGACAGAAGTCTTCAATTCACTCATAAATACAATAATTCCTCCTTAACCATATTGCCACAGCCCGCAAGCAAAACCATTACTTGGCGAGCAGCGGCTCCAGCCAGTGCTGCAGGACTAAGGCATGACTGTGGGCCGTGTCCTTGGCAGCATAGACAAGGGTGACATTACCGTGTTCCAGATTTTCCCGGCAGCGGTCGGCAAAATCTGCCGCAGCCGGACTCATATCCAATTCTGCCATATAGAGGCGGCTGAATTCTTCATACCGCTCAGGCTTGTGGCCGAACCACGTACGCAAATCCGGCGAAGGCGCAATGTCCTTGGCCCACTCGTGCAAATGTGCCTTTTCCTTGGACATGCCCCGGGGCCAGAGACGGTCTACGAGAATACGTATGCCATCGTCTGCAGCAGGTGCTTCATAGATACGTTTAATCCGCAAGGTATTGACCATTATTCTCATCTCCTAGCTTTTACTATTGTACCATATATAGGGCAAAGGGAAAGTACTTTGCTCAGATGTTACTAATTTCCTGGACCAGATTCAGGCACTGTTCTACAGGAATGCCGGGAATAACGTTTGTCGTATCCTGATTGGCTGTGATCAGGCTGCCTACACTCTGCATAGCCGAAAAGGCTGCGGCTTCCAAATCATGTCCCTGCAGGACCTGACCGGCCAAAATAGCCGAAAAGATATCGCCTGTACCGGGGAAACGGACGGGAATATGCGTATACGGCAGCTGGAAATACGTATTGCGGCTGTGATCATAGCCCAAAACCGCATAAGACCCTGCTGTATGTACACTCGTAATGAGTATCGATTTAGGGCATACCTGGCGCAGCGCATCCATGAGCTGCCGCGCTTCGTCTTCACTGATGCTATCGTGGCGGCAAGGCATACCGGCCAAAAAGGCGGCTTCCGTATAGTTAGGCATGATATAATCTGCCAGGCCTGCCAAGTCCCGTAGGTACGTAATCGTCTCTTCGCCTACGCCATTGTAGAGGCGGCCTTCATCGCCCATGATGGGGTCCATAAAGACCTGCACGCCGTGCTGCTTTTGTTCTTTGCACAAGGCTGCTACGACATCGGCCTGGGCTCGGGAAAAGATAAAGCCCGTCACGATGGCCGAAAAGGAAAAGCCCAGTTGCTGCCATACGCCGATGGCTTGTTTCATATAGTCTGTCGTTTCCAAAATGGCAAATTTACCGTAATCCAGCGTATTAGAAACCAAGGCCGTAGGCAGGCTGAATACTTCATATTTCATGTGTGTCAAAATCGGCACCATAGCAGGCAATGCAACTTTGCCATAGCCTGGCATATCGTTGATCAGCAATATTTTTTTGTCCATATAAACCGCTCCTTCTGAGAAACCCGGCCTCGTAAAATAAAGGCTGGGACGTTGCTTTTCAGTATAGTATATATCCTATAATACTTCAATATATCTATGCGAAATAGAGAAGGCTGCGTGTACATCATTGCTTTACGTGCATACGCTAAAAGCCCTCTGGCAGCAAAGGCGCTGCCAGAGGGCTTCTGTCCAGGAATTGATCATCGTATCGCCAGGCTCCCTCACTATACGGATTGCCCGGCTCCACGTTTTTGTTGTTCTTCCCAGCATCTCTTGCGATAGGCGTTGACATCGGCAAAGGTGTCCTTGAGTGCGATATAGCGAATGTCGATGGACGTTTGACTTTCCGGTCGTTCTTTGGCTTCGATGTAGGCGGCTACTGCCAGGAATAAGGCGTCTTCCATTCTACGTTTTTCATTTTCGTTCATAGTATTCGTCTCCTTTTCACTCGATTTCAATATAGTTGGAAATGATCTGATCCCGTTCATGTAGTTTTTCCCATAGCTGGGCCCGCGCTGCTTGTACTTCTTTATCAGCGGCAGTGTATTCAGCGGCCATTTTTTCTTGTATGTCCCGGTCGGGGACGGGGATGACCAGTTTCCGCAGTTTGCCCGGGGAAATGCTCAGTACGGCGTCGCCTCCGACTTGCAGGGTCTGCATGAGTTCCCTGCCCAGGCGGCTGTTCAATAGGGCTGTGAGGTAGGTGCTGTTCAGGCGTGGGGATTGAGGCCTGATGACGAGGACATTGTTGTCGGCCAGGACGGGCAGGTCGTATTCTTTTTCGACAAGGGCGGCTTTGATTTGGGTGCCCCGGCCGGCCAGGAGGACGTCGCCGGGCATGATGGGATAGGGTTTTTTCAGGTCCTCGCAGGCTCTGAGGCCGACCCGGACGTGACCATCGCTGATATGGAGTACGCGTACGAGGTAGCAATTGGCCTGGTCTTTGTCTACGTTGATGCGTTTTACGCTAATGCCGCGTGTAATGTCGGCCAAGCTGCCCAAGGGCATTTTCGCTTCTGCCGGTACGGACTGCAGGGGGTCTATGTAGTCCGGGAAACTGAGGCTGTACGCGTGTTCTGCCAGTTCCATTTTTGTCGGCATCTGGCAGTGTCTTGTTGCATGCCACATGTCCTGATAACGGCTTTCTATGTCTCCAATAGCCCTGAGAGAGATTTCCTGGCTGCGGGTCTTGGTCAGCATCGTGTCACGCGTATCGAGGATGCGCGGCGTCTGGTTGCCGTTGCTGAAGACGACCATGGCGACGGCCGTGCGGCTCGTCGTGAAGACGTCATTGCCAAAGAGAATGACCGTTTCTATTTTGCCGTCTTCTATGAGGCGCTGTCTGATGGGCGCGTCCTCTTCAGAGGCGAGCAGGCTGGCGCTCATAATGGCGACGGCTTTGCCTTTTTCGCTGAGGGAATTGAGGAGGATATGGACGAATTTCCATTCCGTGCCCAAGCCCTTTTTTTCTGCGTCCGTTGCGTCCAGAATGCCCGTATAGTGCGTGCCTGCAGGCAGGCCGTCCGACTGATGGCGCAGACTGCCCAGGGGGAAGCTGGCAAAGATCAGGTCATGGGCTCCCAGGCAGGCCGGTTCCGTGAGGACGTCGCCGTTGGTGATGGTCATGGCGTCTTCTGCGTGCAGGGCTTTTCGTTTCAAGGCGGCAATGATGTCTGTCTTGAAATCGTCCCTGTCCTGGCCGTAATAGTGCTGGGCCAGACCGCGCATATAGGCGTCGCTCAGGGCCGTAGCGTCGCCGCAGCAATATTCGACGAAGTCCCCAGCACCGCTACTGGCCCGGCCCAGAATGCGCAGGGCCAGTTCATTGAGGCCGGGGCTGAAGGTCTTGGAGCGCCGCGTAGGTTCCGTATAGGCTGCGACGATTTCCTTCAGTGGTTCCAGATCGTCGGCAAAGGCCAGGTACAGCTCGTAGAGTTCAAAGGCGCCGCCCACGTAGGCGCTCTTCAGGCAGTCCCGAAAGAGGAAGCGCCGCTGTTCTCCCGTAAAGAGGCCTTTTTCCTTGTATGCCTTTTCCAGGATCCGTGCATCGGCTGTCCGATTGATCCATTCCTTGAAAAATTCCGTGTCTGCCAGAATCAGGATAGACGAGGCAAAGACGAACTTGACCTGGTCTTCTTTATTCTGTTTGAAACGTTTGGCAATAGTATCGATTTTTCTTTGTGCTTCTGTCTGTGTCATATGCGTTACCTCCTTGGTTTAAAACGGGTATTCAATTATCTGTTGTTGCCTTACATCTGCATTATACATCTGCCATGGCTGCTTGTCAACGGGTATTCAATTATCTATTTTCCAAAATGTAGAAAAAACCGAAATCCCTATCCGGATTCCGGTTTCTGTTTTGGTGCGGTTGATGGGACTTGAACCCATATGAACTTTCGTTCACTACCCCCTCAAGGTTTTAGAATATTTCAGTTTTTTGGCAGACAAGTGTATTTCAACATCATTTTTTCTATTTTCTTCCTAAAATCGTCTGTAAGGTGTTTTTATGTGTTCCACGATAAATTACATGTGATATTAAATAAAAATGGCTTAGAAACGATTTTAGAGCGATGTTTTTTGTATCTGTCTATATCATTATGAGATAATTGGTTGTAAGACAAAAAACTACACCACTATAATAAAAGGCACTACCGTTGTACATCCTAAATTCAAAAATATGCAAAAAATCCGTGCGCCCTTACAGTGTTCCGTTTTCATGCGTACAGCCCCCGTATGGCCCCTTTGATTGATTGAGACTTTCCGCTAATACTTTCCCTGTATTGTTTTGTTGTCTTTCTTTTGAACATAGACCAGATAAGAAAGCAGGAGCAGGAGTATCATGATGTACTCTTGTCCGCATCATAGATAGACACAAGAAGGAAAGACAAACATAGCCTATGCTTTTTATGCATGGTGTCTAAACTTATAAGTATTGACACTGATGGAGAGATAACGTATAATTGCGGTATCACGAGGTGTCAAAACTTAGTGTCTAAACGATTTGATGAATAAGACAAAAAAGGGAGTGATTTTTCATGATTTACGGGTACGCAAGAGTAAGCACAAGAGGACAATTAGTACATGGCAATAGTTTGGAAGACCAGAAGGAAGCACTATTACAGGCAGGATGTCAGACCATTATTACAGAGCAATACACAGGCACAAAGACAAATAGACCAAAGTTCACTGCCTTGATTGATTCTTTAAAAGCAGGAGACACACTGAAAGTCACAAAGCTAGACCGTTTTGCCAGAACAGCAGGAGATGGAAGCAAGATAGCTAAAGAGCTTATGAGCAGAGGTGTTACGCTACATATACTCAATATGGGAGTCATTGATGATACATCTATCGGGCGTCTGCTCTTGAATGTGTTGTTGTCGTTTGCAGAGTTTGAACGTGATATGATTGTTGAGAGGACACAAAGCGGTAAGGCGATTGCTAGGACAAAAGAAGGTTTCAAGGAAGGAAGACCACGGATAAGTACTAAGAAAACGGATTATGCGGTTTCCTTGATTGAAGATGGACACACATACAAGGAAGTTGCGGACACACTAGGTATATCAAAGAGTACCATTATACGGGCTGTCAGGAGACACAGAGCAGACACAATGCAGGAAAAAGACCAATAGGGATACCAGACAGAGAGCTTGTAGATAATCTTCAGGCTCTTTGCTTTTTGTGTCTTTGATAATATCATAATGATATATCTGTCTTCTCATCTGTTTATATTATTTGTGGCGGGTAAATAAGAAGTAAAAAGTGTGGCACGGATTGAAGGAAGAAGCCTGTAATAGAGGCAGGAATATACAAACTAGGAATTGTTCCAGTACACAAAGGGGAAAACAGGTTTCAAAGACAAACATCATAATATCTGTTTGTCCCACATATACCAATGTCCCTTATTGGCCCACACAGGAGGGGGAGACACAAATAGAAAGGTGGTGAAGTCATGAAGCGGAAAGTTTTGTATACTTTGGACTTGACAACAAAGAACAACCTTGTCACAGGCTTTCAGAAGAAGCACAAGGATATTACATGTCAGGAGCTTGCTAAGGCTGTCAAGAATGTCTTAGAGAGCCTTAGACGTAAAGCTAAGGTACGAGGATGGACGTATGTAATGTATGGTGTCGATCAAATTTTCATGTCTCACAGCATCGCAAGGGAGCCTATCATGTCCATTTGCTGTTCTATGGCTCTCCATGTTCTGCTATTGTTGATGTAGTTAGGGAGTATTGGATACAGCATCATTATGGGAACGCTATTCAGCAGTCGTATAAGAAGTGTTGGGATGGTGGCAAGATGGACTATATCAAGGAGCATAAGAAGTTAGCTAAAAAGCATCATCAGGAGATTAAAGATTTTTGTCAGCAGGTAGGAGTCAGTAATAATGAGTTAGGAGTTGAAGTTATCAATAAAAAGAATGTTTGGGAGTTTTTCAGTAGGTGGAAAGATGGATAATGATAAATCATCATCAAGATATCCATTAGGGGAGAGATAGAGGACAATAATAAATCATCAGTTAAGGTGTCGTAAAGAGCCGATAAGACACCATAAGAGACTATAGTATTCCCCTAGAAGGACAGGGAAGTTAAACAACTACACGGCACGACAGCACGAATACAGGAAGTAACTAACCTTATCGGCATTTTTGAAGTAAGTAAAACAGTAAAAAAACCGTGCTAGAATTGATTATTTGTTAACCTTTTATACAACGGAAAACATAGACAATAATAAGACACTCATCCCTTGATACATCTTTGTTGCCATTCGAATAAAAGACAAATACAGATTTACCGTTTTTGTGTCTCCAGACGCTCTCCAGTGCGTTTCTAGGATTTTTAAATAATTTTAGGTATCCAACTATACCCCAGAGCCTTACAGAAGCTAAAAACGCTTTCCAGTGCGAATTATCGTATATTCTAATATATAGCAAATAGATATGTCGATTGACCGCATCAGGGAAAAGATACAAAGCAGAAGTAACACTGCATCATAGATGTACTGTTTTTTTTGTGTTTTTCCTACTACCCTTTTACAATTTTTTGCCGTTGGTGTGTCTCAGGTATCAATGTATCCCCCAGAGCCTTACAGGATAAAAAAGCGTGAAAGGGCGCATGTTTTTTATTACAGACAATACAGCAGGAGAGACAAATACAGATTTACCGTTTTTGTGTCCCCAGACGCTCTCTAGTGCGTTTTTAGGATTTGTTCATGGTTTTAGGTATCCAACTATACCCCAGAGCCATACAGAAGCTAAAAACGGCAAAATAGGAAGATTTTTGGTTATTTGTGTTTGTCTACTATCCTTATTTCTTTTCCTAGAACATCTAGTAATTGTTCTAAGTCTCTTACAGTTAAAGAACCACGTTTAAATTTATTATGAAGACCATTGTAAGACATATTTGCCTTGTCAGCTACGTCTTTCAGAGTCATGTTTTTATTTTTTGCTATAGCTTGTATTTGAGCTTTTAACTCCATGATAAAGCCCCCCTTTGATAGAGGTGATGAAGACAATAAACACATACTAACAATAAAAATTATATCATGAGTCTCTTTTTATGTCTTGACAACTCACTAAAACGTGTGTATTTTATAGACATGAACACACTAAAACGTGAGTTATTGAAAGGAGTCAGACACCATGACACAGCGTACAGAACTAGAAGCCCAGAAGTACAAGGAAGAATTACGACAGTTGAGGGAGCAAACATTATATGATTTCATCCAGACACAAATAACTCTTGCCTATACGAACCCTAAACTTGTAGAAGCAGAGAAGCGTATTTTCAGTATCCTTAGAGAGCATCTAAATGAAGAAGCATTGCGTGAGTTTACACACTTAGACGATATATACATTTCCATTTTAGTTAAAGCAATCTATGCAGGAGCTTTAAGGGACTCACTCAAACACTTTGACACGTTCCAGATACTCGATAATTCACAGAGCATAGAACAGACACTAGAAGACATAAATACACCTTTTGATATATGGTAAGCATCTTTTATTGGAGCCTATGAACATTTTCGTTTGTAGGCTCTTTCTTTTTGTCTATTTTCAAATTCAAACATGCATGATATGCTTATAGCGTTGAAATACGCTTGTCTATCATGCAATAGATAGGAGCGTACGCCAATGTTAAATACACAGACAACAACCGTGAACCTTGACAATAGAATACCTTACACCCCAGAACAGATACAAGCAATACTAGCAGAAAATGCCCGTTTAAAAG
Source organism: Megasphaera hominis (assembly GCF_014269395.1). GTDB lineage: Bacteria > Bacillota > Negativicutes > Veillonellales > Megasphaeraceae > Megasphaera > Megasphaera hominis. Next base: position 34,867 of record NZ_JACOGK010000014.1, on the reverse strand, counting down.
GTGAAAACAAAGGACTTAAAGACCAGAACAGTCAGCAGTGGAAACTACTTCAAACAATGGCAATCCAGACACAACAGGAGACAACATACAAGGGAGATAGTATACTTTTCAAAGACTTTGTGCAAGAGTGGTTAGAGTATAGACACAACACAAAGAGCCTAGCACCCAGTACAGTTGTTAAAAATGAACGGGCTTTAATGCATCCCTTACGAGCCTTAGGAGACAAATATTTGAACAGCATCGCCGTTGATGATATAGAGCAGTTCTTTAATAATGATGTCTCACAGCTTGCCAGTGCTACCATTCATGATATCAGGAGTGCTTTATCCATGGTATTCAAACGAGCGGAAAAGCACGAACTAATCAAGAAGAATCCTATGACGTTGCTTGATTTGCCTAAGACAGAAAGGGGAGCGGGGTCACCACATAGGGCCTTTACAGTGGATGAGATACACCGCATCCAGAACGCTACAAAGGAACAAAGATTATGGATTTTAGCTTATCTTTTACCCTATGCAGGACTTAGACCAGAAGAAGCATTGGGCCTGCATTGGGATGACATAAACCTAGAAAAAGGGACACTCAAAATAGTTAGAGCGTTCACAAAGGACGCAAAGAGCAAAGCCTATTTAAAGACACCTAAGAATAAAAGCAGTATCAGGACTGTTATAATTCCAAAAGTTCTTTGTGAAAAACTTGCTATCTATAAGCAAGAACAGTTTGACAGATATGGAAAAAGGAAAATTGTCATTAGCAACAGACAAAAAAAAGAAGGCTACACACATCCGCAAACACTGTTAAACATAGCAAGAGTATGGAGAAAGCTAACAGGGGTAAGTGATTTTAAATGGCATAACTACAGACATACATACATTAGTCACCTTATTGAAAATGATATGCCCCTTATGGATATCAAGAAGCAAACTGGACACAAGACAACACGAGTCATTGAAGAAGTATATGCCCATACGGTCACAGACAAAGCACAAAGGAAGTGTGCAGACACCATAGAGAAAGCCCTTGCGTAGTAAGTAGATATTCACCATTATTACATAAAAAAAAGACTTCCTACATTTCTGTAAGAAGCCTGCCTCACTGTTCACCCATAACAAAGCTGGACAGTGTAAGAACCTTTTTTGGTGCGGTTGATGGGATTTGAACCCATATGAACTTACGTTCACTACCCCCTCAAAGTAGCGCGTCTGCCATTCCGCCACAACCGCATATGAAATTGATTTGGTGCTCAGGGACGGAATTGAACCGCCGACACGGGGATTTTCAGTCCCCTGCTCTACCGACTGAGCTACCTGAGCAAAAAAATGGCGACCCCGATCAGATTTGAACTGACGATCTTCGCCGTGACAGGGCGACATGTTAAACCGCTACACCACGGGGCCAATTCCCACTTCCTGCCGAGGCGTTCAGTGCCTCGAACAAGAACAATTCTACCATGTGATTTGAGGTTTGGCAAGTCTTTTTTGCAAACTTTTTTATTTTTTTGAAGTTTTTTCCTCCAAGGCCATTTTATGCCTCTTCCCGGCCTCCTTGGCAGCAATTCTTTTATAGAAGCCTCAAGGTGTTATAGAAAAAAGGCCTTCTCAGCCCCGCCGGGCAGAAAAAGACCTGATACCGCGAATATTTCTCTTTATTGACTATGTATTGATCTTTGATTGATGTATAATAGACTGGATGTAATCTGTTTTGCAAAATCTTTACAAATCCCGTTCTTTCCCTTTACATTCTCTAGAAAGGCAGCGTTTCACGTCATGCAGTTATTTCACAAAAACAGTGCTCCCAACGGGACGGCACTCCACTTGGCGCTTTCGCTCGTACAACAGATCAACTGGCGTCGCGTATTTTACCTTCTGTGTATTTTCGGCGTTATTTACGCCTTGTGTTTCCAGTGGCAGCTCCTCGTTTCCCTGGGCTTAGGCCAGGACAATATTCAGGCCATGACGTACGGTCTCATTCCGGCCGTCGGCGTCGTGACGCTTTCCCTGGCACTCTATTGGAAGCATCTCTCGCTTTCGGCTATTTTGCCCAATGCCTTCATTGGCATTTCCTGGATCGTCACGGGACCGGTGCTGAGCTACAATACCTTACTCAACGGTTCGACGGTCTACTTAAATAATATTTACGATATTTACGTCGGCCTCTACGGCTTTGCCATTCTCTTCTGCCTCTCCATGGCCCTGCGCCTTTACGTGCGGCCGAAGATCGGCGCTGCCATCATGATGGTCGTCCAGTTTCTGTCCCTCTTCGTCATTCTCCTGCAGTGGGGCTACTTCTATATGTATCATTCCAGCATCACTACGTCAGGGGCGCTCATCATTTTCCAGACCGGCCCGGCAGAAACACTGGAATACCTCCACTCCTTAGGGTTCTTTAACCTCGTTATCTGCACCCTTGTCATTTTGGCTATACCGGCCATCTTTTATTTTTGCCAGGTCCGGCAAAAGCCCCTGCCAAAGACAACGCTTTCGGTAAAGCTCCTGCCCATTCTTTCCCTGCTCATTATCCTGCCGTCTCTCGGCGCCTTAGGGGAAGAAATTTTCCCGCAGTGCTTCCCTATCCGCACCTTCCTCGATACGCACGATTATATGGAACGGTCTGCTCTGTATGCCAAGAACCACACGAGCAAATACAACGCTCTCCAGGCCGTACAACTTAATCCGGCCGAGTACCCCAACACAGTCATCGTCGTCATTGGCGAATCGGAAACGCGGACTCTCATGAACGCCTACAATCCGAATCACGTACCAAATACGCCGTGGCTTACAGCGGCAAAGGAAGATCCTCATTTTACGCTCTTCACCAATGCCTACTCTTGTGTCTGGTACACGGTCCCCGTCCTGGAACACGCCCTGACGGAAGCCAATTTCTACAACGACAAGCAGTTTAACCAGTCTATTTCCATTATCGACATGGCCAAAAAAGCTGGCTACAAGACGTACTGGTTCAGCAACCAGGGTTCTGTCGGCGTCGCCGATACGCCTATTACACTCGTCGCTAACACGGCCGACGTTTCCGAATGGGTCGACCGCGACCTGAAGGAAGCTACGTACGACGGCTCGCTCTTACAGTTCCTGAGCAAGGTAAATCCCAACGAAAAGAACTTCGTCGTCCTGCACATCATGGGCAGCCATATTGAATACCGCAACCGCTATCCGGCGGAATTCCAGGTATTTAACGACGGCAAGATCAACCAAGAAGCCGACTTCGACAATACGGTCCTCTACACGGACTGGATTTTGCAGCAGATTTACGACTATGCCAAAGAAAACCTGCACCTCGACGCCATGATCTACTTCTCCGACCACGGCTCCGACCCGGACATTGCCCGCCAGCCTGACGGGGCCAGCTTCAAGGTCCTGCGCATTCCCATGTTCTGCTATCTCTCCGATGGCTACTTGGCGCGCAACCCGGAAATCGCCCAAGTCGTCAAGGCCCACAAGGACATGTATTTCACGAACGACCTGGAATACGAATTTATCTGCGGCATCCTCAACATGCAGTCGCCCAACTACGACCCGTCCATGAGCATCGCTTCGCCGAGCTGGAAAATGCAGCGCAAGGATTTAGTCACGCGCTTTGGCAAGACCAGCCTCATGGAAGACACAGAATACTAATATGAACACGAAAAAGGACGTTGCCCGGCAGCGTCCTTTTTTGCTGTGTCTGCCTGGCAAAGCTACTGCTTTTTCTCACAAAAATGGTGTACAATAGAAAGTGAATATATCGTTTCATTTTCTCTTTGGAGGAGGTACACCGTTATGGATACTACCTGTGTCGGCGCTGCCCTTTTGCCCCATCCGCCCATTATGCTGCCGGAAATCGGCGGCGCAGAGCTGCAAAAGATGCAAACCACCGTCGAATCCGTCACTGATGCAGCGGAGCTCTTGCTGGCGCGCAGTCCGGAAACACTGGTGATCGTTTCGCCGCATAATTATATTTTTTCCAACACTGCCGCCTTGTATACGGCACCGGTCCTGCACGGCGACTTAGGCCGCTTCGGCTATCCGGAGCTCAAGATGAGCATGAATACGGATATGGAGCTGGCTGAGGAAATCCTGCGGCAAGCTGAAGGAAAGGCCTCGCTCTGCCGTATCGATCCGGAATGGGGCGAAAAATACGGTCATCCCCTGCACCTCGACCAGGGCGCCTTCGTTCCCCTGTACTATCTGCGCCAGGCCGGCTTTACCGGCTCCATCGTCCTGCTCTCGCCGTGCTTTGATGACTATAGCACCATGTTTGCCTTAGGCTCCCTCGTTATTCAGGCTGCCGCCCGTATAGGCCGGCGCATTGGCATCATCGCCTCAGGCGACCTGTCGCACTGCCTGCTGCCGGAAGCGCCTAACGGCTACTCCCCGTCCGGTGCGATCTTCGACCAGACTGTCATGGAAGGCCTGCGCCGTCAGGATTTGAGCGGCATCCGCGCCATGCCTGCGAGCCTCATTGAAGAAGCAGCCATGTGCGGCCTGCCTTCTGTGTATTTTCTCTTCGGTGCCCTGCGCTGCATGCATCCGTCCATGCCGGTCTTTTCCTACGAAGGCCCCTTTGGCGTCGGCTACGGTGTCGTCCTCTACCTCAACGAAAGTGACGCCGATCACGTCGCCGACAGTGCCATCCCGGATATCCGTGTGCGCCTGGCCCGGCAGAGTATTTCCTATTACTTTACCCATCACGCCATCATGTCCGTACCGCGGGATATACCGGAAGAGCTGACCGACCGGGCCGGCGCCTTCGTCTCCCTGCACAAGGGCTCTGCCCTGCGCGGCTGCATCGGCACCTTCCTGCCCATGCAGATGAACATTGCCGGCGAAATCATTCACAACGCTGTCTCGGCGGCGACGCGGGATCCCCGCTTTTATCCGGTCCGCCCGGAAGAGCTGGACGATCTCTCCATTTCCGTCGACATCCTGGGCGAACCGGAGGCCGTTTCGTCGCCTGCCGACCTGGACCCGAAGAAATACGGTGTCATCGTCATGAGCCACGCCCGCACAGGCCTCCTCTTGCCCGACCTCGAAGGCGTCGACACAGTGGAACAGCAAATCGACATTGCCAAAGAAAAGGCGGGTATTCCGCCACAGGTACATCCTGACCTGTACCGCTTTACCGTTACGCGGTATACCTGAGGAGGCCTGGCCATGGAAGCAATGTATTATCAAAAGGAAGGTGCAGGCAGCGTCCGCTGCCTGCTCTGCCCGCATCACTGCCTGATTCCGCCTGGCCGCACGGGCAAATGTCATACGCGCCGCAACGCAGACGGCACACTGACACTGCTCACATACGGCCAGTGTGCCTCGGCAGCCTTAGATCCTATTGAAAAAAAGCCCTTGCGCCATTTTCACCCGGGCACGCAGATTCTCTCCCTCGGATCTCCCGGCTGTAATCTGGCCTGCCCGTGGTGCCAGAACTGGCAAATTTCCCAGGCCATTCCCGTCTGTGAAACCATTACGCCCGAATCCGTATACCGCACGGCTGTGAGCCTCCGGGAGGCCGGCAATATAGGCGTTGCCTGGACCTACAACGAACCCTGCACGTGGTACGAATTCATCCGCCATACGGCGCCGCTCATTCAGTCTGCCGGCATGGTCAACGTCATGGTCACCAACGGCTACATAGAAAAAGAGCCCCTGGCAGAGCTCCTGCCCTTCATCGATGCCTGGAACATCGACCTCAAGGCCTGGAACGACGCGACATACCGCCATTACTGCCAGGGCACACTGGAACCGGTAAAGGAAACGATCCGCGCAGCAGCGGCACACCAGCACGTAGAGGTGACGTGCCTGATCATTCCCGGCCTCAACGATGACCCTGGCGACATGGATAATCTGGCAGCCTGGCTGGCGTCACTGCGCCCGGATATACCCTTGCACATTACGCGCTATTTCCCGCGCTACCACATGACCGAAGCGCCTACACCGGTAGCTACACTGCAAACATTGCAGGCCATCGCAGCCAAACATCTGCAGTACGTTTATTTGGGAAATGTGTAAAAAGCATCTTTATTATGCATTCATGTAATATTAATGAGTCTTTTCCCTTTACTATATTACTTTTTATCAAGTCTATACATTAAAATATTACGATTTCCCTATGACAAACGGAATATATTGTGGTATAATATAGACAAGAAATAGAAAGGGGTGAGTCCAATGGGTTCAGAGAATCAGGACGGCATGGCAGAGTTTAACAGCTGTGAAGAAATGATAGTAACCGTATCCGCATTAAGGAGAAACGGAACGAGACGGCACGTAGCCGATGGAAAGAAAGCTCACAGTGATTCGTTGGACTGTCATTTGCCGTTGAGCCGTACAGTGCTCTGACTTACCACTCCGACCTGGGGCAACGACGATAGAACTGTAACCAGCAATACCGCACGTGAGAATAACGAGAACCGATACTAACCGGCGGTGAAGGTCAAGGCAGAAAGCATGGATACGAAGAATCGTGTTTACACTGTACAGGTTTACAAAGTATCACCTAAACATCTTCGTTTACATATACAAGCTGATGTGGTTCATTTGTAAGCGTAACCGAATATGTATTTCTTGTTCGTATCGCACGTTAACGAGGTAAAAGATATCAGAACCAGAAAAGAAACAATTGCATCTAGTACGTAACCGGCAGGCATTTGTCTAGTGTCTGCCGGTTTTGTTTTTACAAAAAAGGAAGGCCCTTCTTCCCCACGGGAAGGACCTTCCTTTTTCTATTTGCCGCCTCTCAGGGCCGCTTCTTTCATGGCCTTTACGTAGTCATAAATAGGTCCGGCCGCTTCTGTGCCGTACTTGGCAATAAGCTTGACGATGGCACTGCCGACGATGACACCGTCGGCGACAGCGGCGATTTTTTCAGCCTGTTCCGGCGTATTGATGCCAAAACCTACGGCAGCCGGTACGTCCGTCACGCTGCGGACCGTATCGATGATTCCCTTGAGATCTGTATTGATCGTATCGCGCGTGCCCGTAACGCCCAGGGACGATACGACGTAGAGGAAGCCTTCGCCTACGCGGGCAATATCCGCAATCCGGTCATGGGACGTCGGCGCAATCATCGAGATAATATCGACACCGTGCCGTTTGGCAGCACCGGCACATTCGTCCCGTTCTTCCAGTGGCATGTCCGGAATGATAATGCCATCAAGACCGGCCTTTTCACAGCGGGCGAAGAAGGCTTCTGCCCCATAATGATAGACCGGATTCAAATAGGTCAGGAAGACCAGCGGGATTTGCGACGTCTGCCGCACCGCTTCAACGAGACGAAATACATCTTCTACCGTCGTATGACCGGCCAGGGCCCGCAGGTCTGCTTCCTGAATGACAGGCCCTTCGGCAATAGGATCGGAAAAGGGAATGCCGATTTCTACCAAATCAGCACCGGCCTTTTCCATGGTCAGTATATATTCGCGGCTCTTTTCCAAGGTCGGATCACCGGCCGTCAAAAAGCCGATGAAGGCTTTTCCGCCTGCAAAGGCATTTTTTATGTTACTCATGGATATCCCTCCCTCTGTATCTGGCAATGGCTGCTACGTCTTTATCGCCCCGTCCGGACAGGCAGACGATAATGCTGTCGTCCTTGCTGAGCTGCGGCGCTACCTGCATGGCCGTATAGACGGCGTGAGCGCTTTCAATGGCACAAATGATGCCTTCTGTACGAGCCAGGTATTCAAAGGCCGCTACAGCTTCATCATCCTTGACCGGTACGTATTCAGCCCTGCCAATGTCGTGCAGGTACGCGTGTTCCGGTCCGATGCCGGGGTAATCGAGGCCGGCAGAAATGGAATAGACCTGGTCGATCTGGCCGTCATCGTTTTGGCAAAAGATCGATTTCATACCGTGGAAGATGCCTACCTTGCCTTTGGCAATGGTCGCTGCATGTTCGAGCGTATCGATGCCCCGGCCAGCGGCTTCACTGCCAATGAGGCGGACGCCCGTATCAGGAATAAAGTGATAGAACATGCCAATGGCGTTGGAACCGCCGCCTACACAGGCTAAGACCGCTGCCGGCAGCTTGCCTTCCCGTTCGAGAATCTGCTTTCTCGCTTCTTCACTGATGACGGCCTGGAAATCACGGACCATCGTCGGGAAGGGATGCGGCCCCATAGCCGAACCGATAACATAGTGCGTATCGCTCACGCGGCTGACCCATTCGCGCATGGCTTCGTTGACGGCATCCTTGAGGACGCGGGAGCCCGAGGTCACAGCGTGGACCTTCGCGCCCAGGAGTTCCATACGGTATACGTTGAGAGCCTGGCGGATCGTATCTTCCTCACCCATGAAGACTTCACATTCAAGGCCCAGAAAGGCTGCCGCCGTCGCCGTCGCTACGCCGTGCTGGCCGGCACCTGTTTCGGCAATGACCCGGGTCTTGCCCATCTTTTTAGCCAAGAGGCACTGGCCCAGGGCGTTGTTGATCTTGTGGGCCCCTGTATGGTTCAGGTCTTCGCGCTTTAAATAGATTTTGGCGCCGCCCAGGTCTTCCGTCATCTTGCCGGCATAATAGAGCAGCGACGGCCGGTTCGCGTAATTATCGAGCAAATCCTTCAGCTCTGCCTGAAAATCAGGATCCGCTTTATAGTGGTTATACGCCGCTTCCAGGCGGTGGATTTCGTTCATCAGTGTTTCCGGTATGTACTGGCCGCCAAAGGGGCCGAATCTTCCAGTTGTCATAGCATATCCTCCTCATGTATGTATTGCATAAATGCCCGTATTTTTTCATAATCCTTTACGCCGTCCGTTTCGATACCGCTGCTGACGTCGACGGCAAAGGGTTGTAAGGCCAGGGCTGCCTTGATATTCTGGCAGTTCAGGCCGCCGGCCAGAAAGTATGGCCGTGTCAGCTGTTTTGCCAGGTGCCAGTCAAAGGTCTGGCCGCTGCCGCCGGTCCCATGATCGAGCAGGATGTAATCGGCCCGGCTGGCCGCTGCCCGCTGTACGTCCGCGGCGGAAGCAATGGCCACGGCCTGGATGAGCGGCACGTGTACCCGTCGTTTAAGGGCTGTTACATAGGCGTCAGTTTCGCCGCCATGGAGCTGTACGGCCTGAATGACGCCCGTTGCGACGAGACGGCTGATGAGCTCCGGGTCTTCATTTTGAAAGACACCGATAGCCGGAATACGCGGATCCAGGAGGAGCCGCAGCCGCAACGCTTCTTCCGGACTGACGCGGCGTTTTTTGCCGGCAAAGACGAAGCCTGCGTAATCCGGGCGGAACTCATTGGCCCAGGCCATATCGCAGGGCCGGCGCAGGCCGCACAGCTTGACCTTGGTCATGTCCGGTCACCTGCCAGTGCCGCCAGCATCTGCCTTTTATCGGCTGCCCGCATGAGCGTTTCGCCGATCAGGACGGCGTCGACGCCGTGGGCTTCCAGGCGGGCTACATGGTCCCGCGTGCGGATGCCGCTTTCGGCGACGAAGAGTATCTCCGGCGGTACGAGGTCCCGCAGGCAGCAGCTCGTATCCAGAGAAACGGTAAAGTCCTTCAGATTCCGGTTATTGACGCCAATGACCCGGGCGCCGCACTGGCGGGCCCGCCGTACTTCGCCGGCGTCGTGGGCTTCTACGAGAACGGAAAGGCCCAGGGAATTAGCCAACGCGAAGTACGCTGCCAGCTGTTCATCCGTCAGGATGGCACAGATGAGCAGGATGGCCGCAGCGCCACAGGCGCGGGCTTCATAAATCTGGTAGGGAGAGATGATAAAATCCTTCCGCAGGACCGGCACCGTAACGGCCCGGGAAATGTCCTTCAAATAACGGACGTGGCCTTGAAAGTAATCGCGTTCGGTCAGGCAGGAAATGGCTGCCGCACCGGCCGCTTCATACTCCCTGGCAATGTCCACATACGGGAAATCTGTGACAATGACGCCCTTCGACGGCGATGCCTTTTTGACCTCACAGATAAAGGCCATAGACGGGCCGGCCAAGGCCCGTTCAAAGGGAAACGCCTCTGCTACCGGCCGGGCCAGGGCGGCAGCCTTCATCTCGGCCAGGGAAATGTGCCGTTGATCCTCTGCCAGCCTGGCCATTACGGCCCGGGCAATCTCATTCAAGATCATGGCCTCAGGCCCCCTGACTCAGGGCAACGTACTGGTCCAGGGAGGCCAGTGCCTTGCCGCTATCGATAAGGGCTGCCGCTAAGGCGACGCCATCAGCCAGCGTCGCCGTCCGGCCGGCAACGTACAAGCCGGCGCCGGCGTTCAGCAAGACGGCGTTACGCTTGGTACCGCGGATCTGGCCGCTTAAAATGCCGCGCGTAATGGCTGCATTTTCCTTTGGCGTACCACCGACGAGTTCCGCCTTCGTGCCGCGCGTGAGGCCGAATTGTTCCGGCGTAATCGTATACGTTGTAAACGTATGGTCCTTAAATTCACAGACCAGCGTCGGTGCAGACGCCGAAATTTCATCGAAGCCGTCTGTACCATATACGGAGAGACCGCGCTGTACGCCCAAACCGTGCAGGACGTGGGCCATAGGTTCGACCAGCTCGGCAGCGTATACGCCTAACACCTGGTGGTCGGCCCGGGCCGGATTGGTCAGCGGCCCTAAGAGGTTAAAGACTGTCGCCTGGCCCATTTCCTTGCGCACAGGACCGACGTGCTTCATGGCCTTGTGATAGGTCTGGGCAAAGAGGAAACAAAAGCCGGCGTGGTTCATATGCCGCAAGCATTCTTCCGGTCCTGCACCCAGGTGTACGCCCAAGGCTTCCAGTACATCTGCAGCGCCGCTCCGTGACGACGCAGCCCGGTTGCCATGCTTGGCTACGCGGCAGCCGCCGGCAGCGCAGACGAAGCTGCTCGTCGTCGAAATATTAAAGGAATTGGAGTGGTCACCGCCGGTGCCGACAATTTCTAGAAGTCCCTGGCCGGCATCTAAGGGCGTCGCATGGTTGCGCATGGAAGTGGCACAGGCCAGGATTTCCGTAACCGTCGCCTTCTTGCACTGCAGCGCCGTCAGGAAGGCCGCCGTTTGTACAGGCGTCGTCTTCCCGTCCATCATTTCGTCTATAACCGTGCAGGTTTCTTCCTGCGTCAAATCCTGATGATTCATGAGTTTTGCCGTTGCTTCTCTAATCATGGTATAGCCTCCTCTATTACTATTACACTACTATTTCTTCTTAACAGGTCATGTGCATGAAATTTTCAATCATTACCGGTCCCTGTGGTGTCAGGATCGATTCGGGATGAAACTGCAGGCCGTACACAGGCGCCTGGCCGTAGCGGACAGCCATGACTTCGCCGTCCTGCGTCCGTGCCAGAACCTTCAGGCTTTCGGGAAAGTGCGCCGTATCGACAGCTAAGGAATGATAGCGCCCCACATCGGTTTCGCGGCCGAGCCCCCGGAAAAGGGGTTCCCCTTCGGCCAGCTGTACGATAGACTGCTTACCGTGCATCAATTCCCTGGCGTACGTAATGGTACCGCCGGCGACCTCGCAAATGGCCTGATGGCCCAGGCAGACACCGAGGATCGGCACGCGGCCGGAAAAGTGGCGGATCACAGCCTCGCAAATCCCTGCGTCTGCCGGCCGTCCCGGGCCCGGTGAAAGGACGATGCGGTCCGGCTGCAGGGCTTCCAGCTCCTCTACGGTGACGGCATCGTTGCGGATGGTCTGTACGTCATCAAAGAGCCCCAAAAGCTGGTACAAATTGTATGTAAAGCTGTCGTAATTATCGATGAGTATGGTCATGCGTCTATCCCTCCTTCCGCCTGCCTGATGGCCAGGATAACGGCCTTAGCCTTGTTAATACATTCCTGGTATTCCTGCTCCGGTATACTGTCGGCTACGATGCCGGCGCCGGAGCACACGTAGAGGCGGTCTTTTTTCTTATACGCCAGGCGGATGCCGATGCAGCAATCCATATTGCCCGTAAAATCGATGTAGCCAATGGCGCCGCCGTAAATGCCCCGCTTATGGCCTTCCAGCTCGTCGATGATCTGGCAGGCCCGGATTTTCGGGGCGCCTGAGAGCGTCCCTGCCGGCAAGACGGAAAGAATGGCGTCGACGGCACTTTTATCTTCCCGGATCTGGCCGCGTACGGTAGAGCCGAGGTGCATAATATGGGAAAAACGCAGGACGTTCAAATATTCTTCCACGTGGACCGAGCCGATGCGGCTAATACGGCCCAAGTCGTTACGGCCCAGATCGACGAGCATATTGTGCTCGGCCAGTTCCTTCGTATTGTGGAGCAAATCCGCTTCCAGGGCCTGGTCCTCAGCCCGTGTCTTGCCCCGCGGCCGCGAGCCTGCCAGGGGGAAGGTAAATAAGCTGCCGTCTTCCAGGCGGGTCAGCGTTTCCGGTGACGCGCCGGCCATTTCGATATCATCGCCGGAGAAATAAAACATGTACGGCGACGGATTCAAGGTCCTAAGGACGCGGTACGTATCGAGCAGGCTGCCTGTGGCCTTGACGGACATGCGGTTTGACAGGACAACCTGGAAAATATCGCCTTCGACGATGTGGGTCTTCCCTTTTTCTACCATGCGGCAGTAGTCGCTTTTGGAAAAGAGAGCCTCAAAGTCGCCGTCCAGCTGTAACGGTTCCGGCCGGGCCGGCTGCCCCTCGTGGAGCAGGGCTTCCATACGGTCCAGCTCCGCCAGGGCCTTTTCATAGGCTGTATCGGCCTGGCCAGTCCGTACGTTGACGATGAGGAACAGCTTTTGCTTCAGGTGATCGAAGACGATGACCTTGTGAAAGAGCATGAGGTCGAAATCGTTAAAGCCGGCATCGTCTTCCGCCCGCAGTTGCAGGGACGGTTCGGCATATTGGATGAAGTCGTACGCAAAATATCCGACCAGGCCGCCGACGAAGGGCGGCAGCCCTGCCAGGCGGGGCGCCCGGTTGGCCTCTACGACCTGGCGGATGAGATCCTGCGGCGTATCCGTCCGGATCGTTTCTTCCCGTTCGCCTGTAAAGCGGACGACGCCGTTCTTGCAGCTCAGGCCCAGGGCCGGATCGTAACCGATGAAGGTGTAACGGCCCCAGCGGTCTGTGTCTTCCATGCTTTCCAGCAAATAGCAGTGCTTCGTCAGCGTCTGTACAAGCCGCAGGACCTCCAGTGGCGTACGCAGATCGGCATATAAGGTGCGGCACAGCGGTACGAGCGTATACGTGCCGGCGTATTGTTTTATTTCATGTAAGGAAAGATTTTCCATAGCTGCCTCCTATTAGGACAACAAAAAAACCGCCCATGACAATAGAGTTTGTCAAGGACGGTTATCTTAGCTACAGCTATACCGATACCGCGGTGCCACCTTGTTTCAGGATTTGACTCCTGCGCTCGACGGAATACCAACATATTCCCGGCAACTGACGTATGCCCCTACGTCGCAGAATACTCAGCCGAAGCTTTTCACTGCGCCCTCAGCGGTCCATTTAACGAGCTGTTTGCGGCCGGCTCTCAGCGCCCCGGCTCTCTGTACGCACATGTCATCGTTTTTATCTCCGCCTCAAAGGTTTGTGGACGATTTGTAATTGTTGAGTGCATGATACACCAGGTTGGCAGGCTTTGTCAAGGCATGATTTTTCCGGTAAAACGTAAAACGGGCGCAACATTTCCGTTTTTTACTTGTTTTTTACAGGTTCAGTTATCAATAAATGTGTGACTGGTCCCTCTTTTTCCCTCCGTGCACGACGGCTTCAGGCATGCTATACTAGAGGCAAAAGACAAAGGAGGTTCTCCTATGGATACTGGACTCATTCATATTTACTGTGGTGACGGCAAGGGCAAAACGACGGCAGCCCTGGGCCTGGCCATCCGCTGTGCCGGCCACGGCGGCCGCGTACTCTTCGCCCAATTCTTGAAAGAGCGGAAGACAGGCGAGCTCGTTTCGTTAGCGCGCATTCCGACCATCGCCGTACTGCGCGGCAAGGGCTGTGAAAAATTTACTTTCCAAATGACCCCGGATGAACTGGCTGCTGCCAAGGCCATGCAGGGCCGTCTCTTTCAGGAAATACAGGACCGCGTCCGCCGCGACGCGCCGGACCTGCTCGTCCTCGACGAAATACTCGGTACCTGTTCCCTCGGCCTCTTGGATGAAAAGGAAGTCCTCCGTTTTCTCCAAAACAAGCCCCAAAAGCTGGAAGTCGTCATGACCGGCCGCAATCCCTCGCAGGCCCTTTTGGACCAGGCCGATTACGTGTCGGAAATCTGTAAGCGCAAGCACCCCTTCGACAAGGGAATTGCCGCCCGCGTAGGTATTGAAGAATAGCATACGGCCTCTCTGCAGGCAGCCCTAAACGCCACGTTAGGGCTGTACCAACACGCGTGCCGGCCCTTTGCTCCGGCCGGGACCAGAGCTGAAAAACCTCCTCTCACAGGGAGGTTTTTTTGTGTCTCCCGTCTTGTATACATGCATTCTATAGATATAATAAGTTGGCACATCTTTCTTTATATAACAAATCATGCGGATAAATTTACTTTTGTTATTTATACTCTTTATTTTTTATTATTTCTCTGTTAAAATAGAAGCAACATAAGTCAAACACTTATCGATATAAAGTATAACTAATACATTCGCATAGTCTGTATATATATAAGAAAGGGATTTTATTATGACGTTACAACAGCTTCGTTACATTGTCGAATTATCGAAGCACACCTCGATTTCTGCTACGGCACAGGCCCTGTTTATTTCCCAGCCGAGCCTGAGTACCGCCATCCGGGAAGTAGAAAAGGAATTTCACATCACCCTCCTCGAACGGAACCGCCACGGCATTTCCTTTACGCCGGACGGCCTGGAATTTCTCAACCACGCTACCCACATTATCGAAGATGCTGCTTCGCTCCGCGACCATTTTCACTTGGATGATGCCGAGCAGGATGCCAGCAAGGTACGCCTTTCCATTTCTTCGCAGCACTACATGTTTGCCGTCGACGCCCTGACGTCGTACTTAGCAGAAATGGTACCGGGCTCGACGTATGACGTAACCCTCCGGGAAGAACGGACGTCACAGGTATTGAAGGACGTCATGATGCGCCGCAGTGAAATCGGCCTTATTTTCATCTCCAATATGACCCGCAAGTTTATGACCCGGACGCTGCGCCGCAACGGCCTGTCCTTTACGGAGCTCTTTTCCTATCCGCCGGCCGTCTTTTTGAAGGCAGATCATCCCTTAGCCAAATACAAGACCTTATCTTTGGAACAATTAAACCCATACCCGTATGTCCAGTATACGCAAGGCGAGGATACGTACCAGTTTTCCGAAGAAATCGTCATGCCCGACATTAAGCCGCAGCGCATGATCCACGTAACCGACCGGTCGACCTTATTCAGCATCATCAAGGAAACCGACGCCTATACCGTCAGTACGGGCATTCTCTTCCATTCCCTGAACGATCAGTTTACTGCCATTCCCTTAAAAAATTCCTTGGACATTATGTGTGTCGGCTGGATCAAGCCGGACAACGCCTCCCTTTCGCCGGAAGCGCGCAATTATATCGAACAAGTGCAAAAGACCTTGACAGCACATCGCCTCAATGCTGGTCAGGTGTGATCCCTCTTTCATACAAAAAGGCCCGCCAGGACAAAGCGTCCTGACGGGCCTGCTTTTTGTCCGGCTGGCCTAAAAAAACGAATCCCCCGCCACCAGGGCAGGGGATGTTCTCTATATGCAATGCTAAATTTCGGGGATACTATCGCCATCCAGGGCCTGGCTCTTGGGCCGCTTCATAGCGTAATCCCAAGGATCCTTGCGGATGAAACCGTCCGAGAAGGGAATGAAGACGGAAACGATGGCCGAAATACCTAAGAGATAGATAAACCAGCAGTAGGGCAATACCTGGAGCGGCGAGACAAGACCGCCGGCAAAGCTGGTCAAAATCAGCATCTGCGCCCCATAGGGGATGAGCCCCTGGAAGATAGACGAAAAGGTACTCAGGAGCGCTGCGCTGCGGCGGGGATCGACGTGGAAGGTGTAGCAAATGCGTTTGGCCACTTCGCCGTTGATGATGATCGAAACCGTGTTGTTGGCCGTTGCCAGGTCCGTAATAGAAACCAGTGCGGAAATCCCCAGCTCAGCCGAATTCTTCCCTTTGATAAACTTCTGGATATTGACCAGGAGGAAGGAAATGCCGCCGGCCTTATTGACCATGGCAGCCAGACCGCCCGTAATAAGGGAGAGGAAGAAAATATCCGTCATCCCCAGGAAGCCCTGATACACAGCCTGGGCAAAGGTCAGGATGGACAAGTCGCCATAGACGATGCCGATACCACCGGCCAGGAGGATGCCGCCAAAGAGGACGAGGAAAACATTAGCGCCGGCTACGGCCGTGACGAGGACGACGATGTAGGGCAATACCTTAACCAGCGTAAAGGGATGTTCCCCTGTGCTGACTGCCGTTTCCGAACCGCCAAAGAAAATCAACAGGATGACCGTCACGATGGCCGGGACCAGGGTCAGCCAGAAGTTCAGGCGGAACTTATCCTTCATGGCACAGCCTTGCGTGCGCGTAGAAGCAATGGTCGTATCGGAAATAATGGACAAGTTGTCGCCCAGCATGATACCGCCCATGACGCAGCCCATCATGAGGGGCATGGAAATGCCGGCCTTTTCGGCGACGGCAATGGCAATGGGGCCGACCGCTGCGGCACTGCCTACAGAGGTGCCCGTAGCCGTAGCGATGAAGCCGGAAATGACGAATACGCCGGCTGCCAAATATTCAGGCGGAATATACGTAAGGCCCAGATTGACCGTCGAGTCGATGCCGCCCATGGCCTTACACGTAGCGGCAAAGCCGCCGGCCAAGAGGTAAATGACGCACATGATGATAATATTGGAATCACCACAGCCGCGTACAAAGGTTTCAAACTTTTCTTCAAAGGATCCCCGAATGAGGATAAAGGCCGCTATGGCGCCGATGGCTGCCGCCAAGGGAGCCGGGAACTGGTAAAAGGCCATTTCCATACCGCTCATATCTAAAATAATGCCGCTGCCCAAATAGACTATGACAAATACCAGGAACGGAACCAAAGCCAGTCCGTTCGGTTTTACTACCTGACTTGCCTGGGACGTATTGGCGGCAGGTTCCTGTTTCACTCCTTTTTCTTCGTCCATTCTCTCTTTCTCCTTTCATACAATACAAAAAAACTGTTGATTTAGAGTACACAATATAAGGAATTTCAATTGGCGCCGTGTCTCATTTCCTCATATTTTCTCGACAGAAAAATAGTATTTTATTATAGTATATATCCATTTTTAAAGGTATGCCTTGCTTTTCTATCTTCTTTATAACGGTTATTACTTAGTAACATGCCGTTAATACTTTATATTTTTTCGATACGTCAACTTATGTATTTATTTTACTATATTGTATAACGACTGTATAATACATGTTTTCTCTGTATATTCATAGTTTATAACTATGAATATGCTACATAATGAAATTGCGGCTGACGAATTGTTTGCATTTTCTTTCCTCTCAGAATACACAAAGGCCACTCCCGGAGGAGCGGCCTTTGTGTTTGTATTGGCGATGGTATATATGGAGACTTATTGAATCAGGTCCAGAGCCTGTTTGAGGTCGGCAATGATATCTTCTGCATTTTCGAGACCGACAGACAGGCGAACGAGGCCTTCGCTGATGCCGGCAGCTTTCAGTTCTTCCGGCGTATACGTGGAATGCGTCATGGAGGCAGCGTGTTCGATCAGCGTTTCGGCATCGCCCAGGGATACGGCAAGGCTGCACAGCTTGACGTTATTCATGACGACGGCGCCTTCTTCTTTGCCGCCCTTCAGTTCAAAGGAAATCATGCCGCCAGGCAGGCGCATTTGTTTCTTTGCCAGTTCATACTGAGGGAAGCTCTTCAGGCCGGGATAGTACACTTTTTCTACAGCCGGATGGCCTTCGAGGAATTCAGCCACCTGCATGGCGTTAGCCGAATGCTTTTCCATGCGCAGGGCCAGGGTCTTCATGCCACGGGCGACGAGGAAGGCATCAAACGGGCTGAGGACGGATCCGGTCATATCTTTAATGCCAAAGAGGCGGACGTTATTAATATATTCCTGCGAGCCTGCGACGAAGCCGGCAATGACGTCACCATGGCCGTTGAGGTATTTCGTAGCCGAATGGACGACGACGTCGGCACCGAGGGACAAAGGCTGCTGGATGTAGGGCGAGCAGAACGTGTTATCGACGACGACCTTGATATCGCCACTTGCATGGGCAATCTTGCTGATGCCTTCAATATCGGAAATCTTCAGCGTCGGGTTGGCTGGCGTTTCCAAATAGACGACGCGTGTATTCGGTTTGATAGCCTGTTTCACAGCGTCCAGGTCCGTAATATCGACGAAGGATACATCTACGCCATAGCGGCTCAGGCCGTGGTTCAAGAGAGCAAAGGTGCAGCCATATAAGGTATCGCTGGCTACGACATGATCGCCTGCGTGAAGCAGCGTCCACAGGGCAGAAGCGATAGCGCCCATACCGGACGCAGCGGAGCAAGCAGCTTCAGCGCCTTCGAGGAGGGCTACCTTTTCTTCTACCTGCGTATCCGACGGGTTACCTAAGCGCGAATAAATATACCCTGGTTCCTTCAAGGCAAAGCGGTTGCCGCCCTGTTCAGCCGAATCAAAAATAAACGTAGACGACTGATAGATCGGATTCGTCAAGGCGCCAAATTCGTTTTTCATAGCGCCGCCGTGAATGGCCTTCGTAGCAAATCCCATCTGTTTCAGTAATTCCTTTTCCATATTACTCTCCTCCATTTCTGCGCATCATATAGAAATTAGATATATAATGCATGACATAAAAAGTAGTTGTTTTCCCTAGGATACGCTGTATCCCTTCATTGCCTACAGTGTATCACAGGCCATTCCCGTTGTATAATACATTTTTTCTCTCATTTTACATAGTATATAACTATATAAAATTTCCAGTCTGGCAAATACTGTCTCTGTTACAATCCGCCGCATACACGGACCGGCCACTGGCACATCGGGCCTGCTGCCCGGCCGGCTCCGCTGTGCCCCGCACGGATAGCATAGCCGTTCTCTTTGCATAGTATTGCAGGAAAGCAACTATTTCAGTCATAAAAAAGCAGCTCCTCCGGCGTGCGAAGGAGCTGCTTCCTGTTCGTTTCTAAATGGCGTAATAGATGTAGAGGCCGTTCTTTTCTTCCTGTTCCAAGCGGCCGTGATGGAGCAGGTATTCCACGTGCGATAAGGTTTCCCCCATGGCGAACCACTTCTGCGTCGGCGGGAATTCCGGCCATTTCTTGCCCCGCATGGACCATGTCAGGTGTGGTGCCAGTTCAAAGGCCGTCGCGCCGGGGTGATCCTTAGCTGCCTGCCAAAGCTCCTGCAGGCGGTTGGCGTGATGGGCCTTTATGGCATCTACCCGTTCTTTTAAGGCGCTGCTCGCCTTGCGGTGGCCCGGCAGGACCAAACGGGCCGGCAAATCGCGCACCTTGTCGAGGCTGTGCAGGTAGCACGCCAAGGCGTCCGGCAGGTTCTGCCAGCGCTGGATATTCGGCGTAATATCAAAGAGGACGTGGTCGCTCGAAACGAGCAGTCCTTCTTTGGGCAGCCAGAGGCAGGACAGGCCCTTCGTGTGGCCCGGCGTATGGATCACCTGGAAATCCACGCCGGCCAAGGTGACGACATCGCCGTCGCCTACGGGATGAATGGAAAAGCTCGGGTCCGGCGAAAACTTGCGGGCCTGGTTGGAAAATTGCTTTTCAATATCCTCCGGCGGCATGCCTTCCTTCATAAAAAGCTGTTCTGTATACTTCCACGTCCGTCCATCTAAGGCCGAATCGACGAGGTATTGATAGTCGTCGCCGTTCATGTAGACCTGGCAACCCTGGCCTGCGAAATCGCCGACGAGGCCTGTATGGTCAGCGTGCAAATGGGTCAAAAACAAATCGGTCCGCGCCAGGTCGACCTGCAACTGGGAAAGACCGGAAAAGAGGGCTTCCCGGCATTCTTCCCGGTTAAAGCCCGTGTCGATGACGAGCCAGCGGTCGCTGCCGCACACGACATAGGAATTCAAGTACCGCAGGGGGTTATCCGGCAAGGGTACTTCTATTCGATACATAAGGGGAGAGTCCCACATTTTTTCAATCACAGTACGCGCTCCTTCCAATACATACCTGTGCAGACAGAAGCTGCACGTAACTAGTATACACGCAGATGCAGCCAGCGTCCAGGTACGGCAAAAAACCTCCCCGCCGGGGCTGTCCGGCAGAGAGGTTTTTATAACATATATTTATATCATATTCTATATTGTAGTGTTTACTCGCTACGTTTTTTCTTATGCGGATTGAAACGGTTCATCCCTACATCTACACCTAGCTTTAAACAGCCTACAATGGCGTCTG
Organism: Megasphaera hominis; assembly: GCF_014269395.1. Taxonomy (GTDB): domain Bacteria; phylum Bacillota; class Negativicutes; order Veillonellales; family Megasphaeraceae; genus Megasphaera; species Megasphaera hominis. Next base: position 14,553 of record NZ_JACOGK010000014.1, on the reverse strand, counting down.
CCGCGTCTTTAATCCCCTTTTCATAGTCGGGTACCAGCTCCGGCGGAAAAGGCGTTAAAACGTGATCTATGACGTCGTGGTGTGGCAAGGGCCGGCCAATCCCTACGCGGAAGCGGATGAATTGGTCGCAGCCATTGGCCAGGAGGCTCTTGATGCCGTTATGGCCACCGGCGCTGCCGTTCGTACGGATACGCAGACGGCCTACGGGCAGATCCATATCGTCGTAAATGACATAGACGTTTTGCTGGTCCAGCTTGTACCAGCGCATGAGCGGGCCTACAGACTGGCCGCTGTTGTTCATAAACGTCTGCGGTTTGACGAGGAGCACCGTTTCCCCATCGATGACGGTCTGGGCCACGAGGGCGTCCATGCGTTTCTGCCAGACCGTTACGTTGTACCGTTCTGCCAGTTCGTCGACGACGAGAAAGCCCGTATTATGTTTTGATTTTTCGTATTCCCGGCCCGGGTTGCCCAGGCCTACTATCATATGCACGACGGTCCCTATTATTTATCGAAGAGACGGCTGACGGACACATCATGGAAGATGCGCATGATGGCTTCGCCCAGGAGCGGTGCAACGGAAAGGACGCGGATCTTGTCGATCTTCTTTTCTTCCGGCAAGGGAATCGTATTGGTAATGATCAGTTCGCTGATGACGGAATTTTTGATGCGTTCTACAGCGGGATCGGTCAATACTGCGTGGGCACAGGCTGCATAGACGCGTTCAGCGCCCATTTCCTTGAGGGCCTTAGCACCGCCGCAGAGAGAGCCGGCTGTATCGACAATATCGTCGACGAGGATACAGGTCTTGCCTTTAATATCGCCAATGACGTTCATGACTTCCGCTACGCCCGGACGGGGACGGCGTTTTTCGATGATGGCAATCGGTGCATTGACGCGGTCAGCCAGATCGCGGGCACGCGTTACGCCACCGAGGTCAGGCGAAACGACGACGATGTCGCCCATGTCGTTGGCAGCCTGTTTCTGGTTAATATATTTAGCAATGATAGCAGCCGAGCCGAGGTGATCTACAGGGATATCGAAGAAGCCCTGAATCTGGCCGGCGTGCAGGTCCATGGTAACGACGCGGGTAATGCCGGCTGTCGTCATCAGGTCAGCTACTAATTTAGAAGTAATCGGTTCACGGCCGCGTGTCTTGCGGTCCTGGCGGGCATAGCCATAGTACGGTACGACTGCTGTAATGTGGCGTGCAGACGCGCGTTTCAGCGCATCGGCCATAATCAGCAATTCCATCAGCGTGTCATTGGCAGGCTGACAGGTCGGCTGAATTACAAATACATCTTTGCCTCGAACGCTTTCGTCGATCATAACCTGGATTTCACCGTTGTTGAACTTGCCGACAAACCCTTTGCCCAATTCCAGGCCAAGGTAATCAGCAATTTCTTTCGCCAGCTCAGGGTTGGCATTGCCTGTAAAAATTTTCAGCTTTTTCCCGTCTTCGTAACTCATTGTGAGCCTCCTAATTGAATATTGATATAACAACAGTAATGGAAAAACAATAAAATTTACTGGTTATTTCTTATATGTATCGTCTTTGACCCAGCCTTCGATATTGCGCTGTTTGGCGCGACCGACAGCCAGGGCCTTGGCGGGTACATCTTTCGTAATGGTAGAACCGGCACCGACATAGGCATACTCGCCAATGGCCACCGGCGCTACGAGGTTGCTGTTGCAGCCGACAAAGGCATGATCGCCAATAACCGTGCGGTGCTTTATCTTGCCGTCGTAATTGACAGTGATCGTACCACAGCCGATATTAACGCCGCTGCCGACGTCGCTGTCACCAATATAACTGAGATGCGGCAATTTTGTGCCGTCGCCAACGTGGGAGTTTTTCACTTCCATGTAGTTACCCACTTTTACGTGGTTGCCAATGACCGTACCGGGACGGAAATGGACGAACGGGCCGACTTCGCAGCCATCCTTGATTTCACAATCGTGGGCATAGGTAAACTGCAAATGGTCGTCATTGCCCATGTGGACATTGGTCATGCGGACGTACGGCCCGATCTGGCAGTTTTCGCCAATGACCGTCTGCCCTTCGAGGATCGTTCCCGGATAGAGCACCGTATCGCGGCCGATGACGACCGTCGTATCGACATAGGTGTTGGCAGGATCGATGATAGAGACTCCAGCGGCCATCAATTCTACCAGTTTGCGCTGGCGCAGTACCTTTTCGGCTTCAGCCAGCTGCAGGCGCGAGTTTACGCCCAGTGTTTCCTGATATGCGGGGACAGCATAGGCGCTGACCACCTTACCGGCAGCGACGAGCATGCCGATAATATCCGTCAAATAATATTCGCCCTGCGCATTGTCATTGCTGATCTGATGCAGCATGGGCCATAACAGGGATAAATCAAAGCAGTAAATACCGGCATTGACTTCGTCGACAGCCAATTCTTCCGGCGTGCCATCCTTCTGTTCGACAATCTTCACGACCTGGCCTGCTTCGTTGCGGATGATGCGGCCATAGCCCGTCGGGTCCGGCATATGGGCCGTCAAAATCGTCGCCGCAGCGCCACTTTCTGCATGACAGGCAAATAAGCCGTCAAAGGTTTCCTTGGTTACAAGAGGCGTATCGCCACAGGTTACGAGGAGCGTGCCTGTCGCGCCGGCCAGCAGCGGTTCGGCCTGCAATACGGCGTGACCCGTTCCCAGCTGTTCTGCCTGCAAAACTGTTTCTGCTTCATTGCCCAGATATGCCTGTACATCTTCCCCGCCGAAACCGACAACGACAATCTGCCGCTGTGTCCCCGCAGCTTTTACGGTACGCAGGACCTGTTCTACCATCGGCACGCCGCCGACTTTATGCAGAACCTTCGGGAGCTTGGATTTCATCCGCGTTCCTTTGCCTGCTGCCAATATAAGTGCAATCGTGTCTTCCATTCAGCATTTGCCTCCCTGGTATGAAATAACTTTATCACGTCTCTTAAGAATAACACAAATGACTTGCAAAATACATAGTAATTTTACAAAAAGTTACGGCAAATTGAGAAAGCTAAATATGCCGCAAAGGGATAGAAAAAAGGAGAGGCCTTTGCCTCTCCCCACACATGCTATATGTTGCTTACAAAATATGGACGACGACACTGCGTCTGCCAAAATTCAAGGCTTCATTCCGGTCATCCATACCCAGGTCGATGCGGTCGCCTACAATGGCGCCACCTGTATCATCCGCTACGGCTTCGCCGTACCCTTCAATGTATAAACGGGTGCCCAACGGAATGACATTCGGATCGACCGATACGAGACCGCGGGTCAGGCGATGACCGCCGGCAGTATAGCCGCTGTTACCCGGATCGTCGGCTGTGTAAGCCGTTGCTTCCATAACAAGGCTGCGCTGGTAACCGCTGTCTTCAGCCGGCGCCTGCTGGCCGCTGGCATTCGAAAGGGCCTGCATGGTCTGCGAACCGACAACACCGTCAGCATCTAAGCCATGATCTGCTTGAAAGCGTCGCACAGCAGTTTGTGTACCACTGCCAAACACACCATCGGCTCCATCTGATAAATATCCTGTAGCAATGAGCATATATTGTACGCGCTGAACAGCAGAGCCGGTCATTCCCATTTCAACCTTTGCGGATGCAATCGATGAAAATACTAATACAAACAATACGGTCAGTAAAATCACGATTCGTTTATTCAAAAAACCACCTCTTCGCTAATATCAAAAAAACACATCGACAAGATTATAGCAAAAATCATTTCGGAAGTCAAAAAAATGTATCTTTATGAGTATATTTTCGCTATTTTACTCTCTATTCTCATTGATATTGGAACAGGTAATCCGTGTATTTTCAACACTTATATTGCAGTTTTTTAGTATCTGGTACTATTTTAAATAATTATTATGCATTTTCCCTTTCTACGAGGTTTCGCGTCGCTTCGGCCGATTCTATTGAATCGGTCAATACATAAATGTAATCGCCGGCGCACAAACGGGTGTGATAATCGGGTACAATGTCTTCCGTACCGCGCTTAATATCAACTAATGCTACGTGGTCCGGCCATTCAATCCGGCCGATATATTTCCCGTCTACAGGGCTGCCACTGCCGACGGTAAACTCCAATACGTTGCGCCGTTGGGACGAAGGAAGCGGTCCATGTCTCTTGGCAAGAGACAGCTTAAGCAGTGTATCATAAATGGGCTGTCCGCCCAGCAATTGGGCTGTAACGAGAGCAATCATAGAGGCCGTACAAAGGACCAGCAAGTGTTCGTACGACCCGGTCATTTCCATGATCAGGATCGTCCCCGTAACGGGCGCGTGGACAGAAGCGGCAAAAAAGGCGGCCATCGAAATGACAACGATATTCGATAAATAATAGTCCGGAATGACGCCGGTCTGGACGAGGACGATGCCGACGCTGCCACCGCACAAGGCGCCTAACACCAGCATGGGCAGGAAGAAGCCGCCCGGCGTGCCGCAGCCATAGCTGATGAGCGTAAAGAGGAATTTCCCCACGAGGAGCGTGAGAAATAAAGTTAAAGATAAAGGTAACTTATACAAACTATTGATCAAGTCGTTGCCGCCGCCCAAAACCTGAGGGAATACATAGCCTAAAATGCCGGCGACGACCAAGGCAAAGCCGATGCGCATGAAATCATTGCGAAATACAGGCAGGTTGTAAAAATGGCGCACATTGATGAGGCCCTTGTTAAAAATGCAGCCGCCAATACCGATGACTACGCCCAGGACGACAGCCAGCCACATGTAACGCAAGGGAAAGGGCGGCAGGCCGCCGAAATGAAAGATCGGTTCCCGGCCAAAGACGAGACGGCAGGTCATGGTAGATACAAGAGCTGCTGCCATGGCCGGCGCCAAGACGACGCTGGAAAAATTACGGTGCAGCTCTTCCAAGGCGAAAATCGCCCCGGCTAAAGGCGCATTAAAGGCTGCTGCCAGGCCGGCACTGGCACCGGCTGTGATCAAATAGCGTTCTTCCATGCGCGTCCGCCCCAAGGCCCGGCTCATGCCCTGCGCCGTCATGGCACCGAGCTGGATTGACGGTCCTTCGCGGCCTAAGGAAAGGCCGAAGCCGATGCCGAGAATGCCACCGACGAGCTTGACCCAGATAATGCGCAGCCAGCGCAGGCGGATGACCCCCAGGATAATCCCTTTGACCTGGGGAATGCCGCTCCCGGAGGCTTCCGGTTCGATCTTTTTCAGCCACGCCAACAGAGCCGCCACAGCCAGAAGCAATAAAAACCACAGGCCGTTTTCTACAGGCCCTGCAGCCACTAAGATTGTATATATATATTCTCTCAGCTGTGTCCCTGCATCGAGGGTCCAGCGAAAGAAGCTGATGATAATACCGCTTAATAAGCCAACCCAGGCGCCTTCCGCAAAGAGGCGGAGACGAAAGCGGGGCCAATGGTTCAGATTCCGGATAACCGGTATAATATCCAGTTTTACCTGCATGCTATAACCTCCCTGTACAATGTCTACAGTATATCATAGAACAGGAGGCCATTGGAAAAAAAATTTTGCCACAGAGGCACAAAACAGGCGGCCTAAAAGATAAATATATTCACTAGCTGCACGGAAAAAATTTACATACAGCCCGGCCCGTACCGTGCTATAATAGACTGCATGAACAGACGGCTTTATCTGTCTTTTCCAAAGCTATATAATAGTATATATATTATATACACTATATGCGTTTTCAAATAACCGGTGTAGCTGTAAGAAAACAGAACCGTCAGGCACCGGCCCATCACCTCTGGAGGATTCCTATGAAAGATACTAAATGGCTTGCCTTACTGCACAGCCGGCGCGGCAAACTACTGGCCTTTGCCTGTATCCTGCTCCTGGCCTGTATCGGCATCTACGCCCTGAGCCATTCGAATACGGCCAAAAAAGGCGCCCAGGCCACGACCGATGCGGCCGTCCAGGCCTATACGTTAGAACGCAAGGATATGTACCGTCACGTGTCTATGTCCGGCGAGACTGTGCCTATCGCCCAAGTCGATTTGTCCACAAAATATGCCGGCAAAATCGCCTCCGTCGACGTGCAGCTCGGTGACTACGTCGAACCGGGCCAGGTCCTGTTGACGCAGGATCCGACCGATACGAGCCTGACGCTGCAGCAGGACCAGGCAGCGCTCCAGCAGGCCCAAGCCGAATCGACAGCGGCTGAAGCCCAATTTTCTTCAGATCTGCAAAAGGCCCGCATCGATTACGAAACGGCCAAGATGAACTACAACCGCTATGTCATCCTGAAATCGGAAGGGGCCATTTCCCAGAAGGATCTCGATACGGTATACCAAGCGCTCATTGTTGCACAATCAACATTGCAAAACTTGGAATCACAAAACCTCGGTGACATACCGGCTACCATTGCCGCCAAACAGGCCGCCCAGGCCAAAGCCGGCTACGTCGTAGACAGCCTGTCCCAGCAGCTGGGCGACCTGACCATCCGCGCGCCCCGGGCCGGTGTCATCAGTTATCGTAATGCAGAAGTAGGCGCCATGGTACCGGCCAACACGAAGGTCCTCACCGTAACCGATACGAGCGGCATCTACATCGACTGTCCCCTGTCGGAAACGGACGTGGCCGCCATCCACATGGGCATGGACGTAACCGTTTCCATCGAATCCCTGGCCCAGACCTACGCCGGCGTCATTACCTACGTCAGCCCAGCGATGGATCCGACGACCAAGACCTACATGGTCCGCATCACCCTGACCCAGCCCGACGGCGCCCTGCGGGGCGGCATGTTCGCCCAATCGGGTGTCGACGTCCTGCAGCGGGCGCAAACGCTCTACGTCCCCAAAGACGCCCTCCTCGAACTGAACGGCGTAAGCAGCGCCTATGTCATCCTGCCGGACAATACGATCCAAATCCGCCAGGTAAAGACAGGCCTGCGTAACGACGCCTACGTCGAAATCCTAGACGGCCTCTCCGTCGGTGACCGCATTGCCGTCACCAACACGGCCCGCCTGAAGGACGGCTCCCACGTAACCATAGAAAAGGAGACGTGATGCGCCGTGAATCTCACTAAATATTCTATCGATCACCCCATTGGCATCTGCATGGTCGTGGCCTTCTTCGTCGTCTTAGGCCTCTTCAGCTTCTACCGCATTGGCGTAGAGCTCCTGCCGTCCCTCAACACGCCGTACGTCACCGTAACCGTCAGCTATCCCGGTGCCAACGCCGATTCCGTAGAGCAGCAGGTCGTAAAACCTATTGAAGACGCCCTGTCGTCCGTCTCTAACGTCAAGCACATGAACTCCACGGCTTCCTACGGCCAGGCCCGCATTACGCTGGAGCTGGATTTCTCGGCCAACGCTGACGCCGCCGCCATCGACGCGACGAAAAAGGTCAACGCCATCCGCGGCAAGCTCCCCGACGGCATTGACGAGCCCGTCGTCATCAAGCGCGATATTAACGCGACGCCTATCATGTTCGTCGCCGTCCAATCGAACAAATCCTTAGACGACATCTATTCCAAAACAGAAAACGACTTTGAAAACGTCATCCAGCAGGCCGACGGCGTTTCGGAAATCGAACTTAACGGCGGCCGCGACAAGGAAATTGCCGTCGAAGTCGATAAGAATAAACTCGTCCACTACGATATGACCCTGGCCGAAATCGTCAGCGCCATCAAGGCCGAAAACGTCCTCATGCCGTCCGGCTCAGTCTATACGGATTCGACGACGACAGACGTGCGCGTCAAAGCCCAGTTCATCAGCGAGGACGAGCTGGAAAAAATCCAGGTCACCAATATCAAAGGCGCCAAGATTCCTCTCACGGCCGTCGCGACGATCCGCCGCAAGGACCAGCGCGTCACGCGCTACGCCCGCATCAATGGTAGCGACGCCGTCATCATGGCCATCTACAAAAACAGCGACGCCAACGTCGTCTCCACCGTCGACAATGTCATGCAAAAGCTAGACAGCCTGCGGGCGGACAACCCGGACTATACCTTTACGGTGACCAACGAAGCGGCGTCATACATCCGCAACTCCCTGCACAATACGCTGCAGACCCTCATTGAAGGCCTCTTTACGACGGGCCTGGTTCTCTTCTTCTTCCTGCGTGGCTGGCGCTCGACCTTGGCCGTCATGATCGCCATACCGACGTCCCTCATTTCGACGTTCTTCGTTATGTACCTGGCAGGCTTTACGTTCAACATGATGTCCCTCATGGGCATGGCCCTGTGCGTAGGCATCCTCGTCGACGACTCCATCGTCGTCCTGGAAAATATTCACCGCCATCTCATGCAAGGCGAGTCACCGCACGACGCCGCCCTGAACGGACGTATGGAAATCGGCATGGCCGCCATTGCCATTACGCTCTGCGACGTCGTCGTCTTCATGCCCATTGCCTTCATGACCGGCATGGTCGGCCAGTACTTCAAGCAGTTCGGCCTGACCATCGTCTTTGCCACGCTCTTTTCCCTCTTTGTCTCCTTTACGCTGACCCCCATGCTGGCATCGCGTTTCTTTAAAAAAGGCCTGGCCGTACAATCTCAGCGACCCCTATGGAAAAAAATGGACCACATCGAGGACTGGGCCCGCACGCACTACGTACAGCTCCTGACGTGGACCCTGGATCACAGCAAAAAGGTAGTCCTCGCAGTCCTGGCCGTCTTCATCGCCGCCGTCGCCCTCGTGCCGGCCGGTCTCGTCGGCTCGGAATTCATGCCCCAGACCGATGAATCGGGCTTTCGCATTACCGTCCAGCTGCCGACCAATGCCAACCTGGAACGGACCGACGCCGTGACAAAGCAGCTGGAAACGTACTTATCGACCATTCCCGAAGTAACCTACTGTACAGCCATGATCGGCGGCCGCCAAAGCAACGAAGCGAGCATTCAGGTGACGCTCAAAAACCGCCTCGACCGGTCCCGCTCGATTTGGCAGATCACCAACCAGGTCCGCGCCTTTGCAGCCGACCACATTTGGGACGGTACAATCCGCGTCCAGGAAAACCAGGCCTCTGTCTCCGGCGTTTCCGGCGGCTTTGGCCGCGGCTCCGGCAACCTGCGCTTAGAGCTGCGCGGCAAGAACAACGACGACCTCGTCGCCAAATCCCATGAAATCGAAGACATCATGAAAAACGACGTCGCCGGCCTGCGCGACATCAGCAGCTCCTATGAAGAAGGCATGCCCGAATACCGCCTCGTCGTAGACCGGGAAAAGCTCAAACACTACGGCACATCCATTGGTGACCTGAACAACACCTTTGCCAACGCGATTAGCGGCCAAAAGGCCGGCGTCCTGGCGAACGACGTGAAAAATGACAACAACGATACGGACATTTACGTACGCCTCAAGGGCTCTGACGGCTACCGCATTTCCGATTTGGAAACGATTCCTTTGAGCGCCAACGGCCATATCATCTACCTCTCCGACGTAGCGACAGTCAAAGCCGAAACGGGACCGGTCACGATCCGCCGGACCGATAAGGAACGGAGTATTACCCTGGGCAGCACCCTCGATAACCGGCCTCTGAACGAAGCCATGAAGGATCTGAGCCAGCGCCTGGACAAGCTGGACCTAAACGGCATTACGTACCGCTTCACCGGCCAGGCCGATCAGATGAGCGATACCTTCCGCGATTTAGGCTTAGCCCTGGTCCTCTCTCTGATTCTTATCTATATGATCCTGGCCATCCTGTACGAATCGGTAAAGACGCCCTTTATCCGCATGTTTTCCCTGCCCCTGGGCCTCATTGGCTCCCTCTTTCTCCTCTTCCTGACGAACCAGTCCCTAAACCTCTATTCCCTCATCGGCATTCTGGTCATGGACGGCCTCGTCGCCAAGAACGGCACCCTCCTTTTGGATTACACCCTGACCCTCATGGAACAGGGCCTGCCACCGCGGCAAGCCATTATCGAAGCAGGCCGCGTCCGCCTGCGGCCGATTTTCATGACGACCCTCACCATGGTCGTAGGCATGCTGCCTACAGCCCTCTCCCTCTCGGCCGGTTCGGAAACGCGTTCCAGTATGGCCGTCGTCGTCATTGGTGGTCTCCTCACGTCGACAGTCTTTACGCTGCTCATTATCCCCATTATTTTCCTCTTCTTTGAAAACCACAAAGTAGCCCATATAGTGTACCAAAAGCTGGTCCACGTATTTCACTGAGAAAAAAGGCACTGTATACCAAAATCCGGTATCAGTGCCTTTTCCTATATATCTTTATATATGTTATTTTGCTTCTTCTGTCGTTGTTTCTTTCGCAATCGGTTCAATCATAGACACGACGAGGAAGAAGGCTGCCAGAGAAATACCTGCCAGGAAAATAAATACGGAATCCCAGCTGAACGTATCCAGAATAACCCCGACGATAAAGGGAGCAAATGCACCGCCTAAGGAGCCGGCTGTGTTGACGATGGACGCTGCAAAGGGACATTTTTCCTTCGTTGTAATGCCCATGGGATAGGCCAGGAACATGGAATAGCCGAAGTTAAGGAAAATACCTGCCGTAAGGAGCAAGAGTCCTAACGCAGTCGGGTCGCTCGGTGCATACAAAAGGGCATACATGAGGACGACCGTGCTGGCTGTTGTAACGAGCATAGTCGGTTTACGCCGGCTGCCAAAGAGCTTATCCGACGCCATACCGCCAAGGAGGTTGCCAATGACGGCGCCAACCCAGGGAGCAGAGGCGACAAGCCCGACTTTGATGATGGAAAAATGCTTAACGTGAACGAGGTATGTGGGAATCCAGGTCATAATCGTATATGTAATACCGACGAGGAGGAAGTACCCAAGGGCGCAAGCCCAGACGTTCCACGAGCGCAGCACCTGCATATTCGTCGCCAAAGGTGTGACAACACGCGTACGGATCAATTTATCCAGGGTCGTATGTGTATTTCTCTGGACGGGCACGTTCTTGTCTTTGACTGCCGGTGTACCTGCATCGGCCTGATTGATATACTCCAGTTCAGCTTCATTGACAAAACGGCTGTCTTTCGGATTATCCTTGACCAGGAACCACCAAAGGATTGCAAAGAACGTACCGGGAATAGCGAAAATGTAAAATACTTCCCGCCAACCATACATCATGATGATCCAAGCACAGACAGGCGGTACAAAGGCCGGGGCAAATTTGATGGAAGCCATGAAGACACCTGTTGCGATTCCCTTTTCCTTCGTCGGGAACCAGCGGTTAATCGTCGTCAGGGAACCAATATTGATCGGCCCTTCAGCAAAACCCAGGATAGCCCGGGCAGCTTTCAGATGGGCTGCCGAGTTGGAAAGACCCATGATAAATGTGGCAATAGACGTCAGGATGACAGCGCCGGAAAAAATGTGACGCACGCCCCGTTTACCATATAAATGGCCCGACGGAATCTGGACAATGGCATAGGCCACATAGAAGAAAGCCGCCATAGCGCCAATGTCCGTATTACTCATTTGAAAGCTTTCTTTGATATACGGTACCACCATGCCGATATTGGACCGGTCGGCGCCGGCGATCATATAGATAAAAAAGATTAATCCTAGTACAAACCATCGGAAACCTATTTTCTTTTTTAGATTACCCATCTTTTATTCCTCCAATATATAGTTTGTCCTCGCAGTGCTGCCTGAAGCGGCATTCCCTGCCAGCGCGCAGCCACGCGGCAAGCCGTATTGAGTATGTGTATTTTCGATACGTATCTTACGAAAACATCATACCATTATCAAAATTAAAATAAAAATGAATATCCTTTTGACAAATTATATATTAGGTGAATAATTCAACATAGACATATGGAATCCTGCAAATACGCTGGAATACGTAAAGAAACCAGGACCTTTTCTGCTTATTTTTTTCCCATTCGTCATAAAAAGCAGAATTTCTAACCTTTTTCCTTTCTTTTGTATGAGTAAAATGAATTTATGTTGTGTTTTTTACGCAAAAAAAAGACTCCGGGCACTGATAGTCCAGAGTCTTTATCTATGGCAGGATATATATTGGGGAGGCGTACACCTTGAAGGCATTCAAGCGACGACTTCAATGCGGCGGAGCGTATTTTCGGCAAAATCCTGGGCATCGCTCAGACGGAGATCTTCATTATCCCGGATCGGTTCCTTGGCGTGGCTGCCATCGGTGCAGGTGACGTACGTCCCATCGACCCGCGTCTGCGGCGGCAAGGATTCAATCATATTGCGCAAGGTTTTCGATACATTATCAGAGAAGACATCGTCATGAACCGTTGCAAAGATGACGATGTGCTCATTTTCCAGCGTCTTCAAGACAGCCTGGGCTTCCGGATCCGGACCGCGCCGGTCTTCCCAAAGGCCAAAGAACACGCAGTCATAGTCCTTTATATTCGCCGGCATTTCGTTCAGAGGCAGGCACGGCGTACCTTGCGGCAATCCGGCTGCAATGGCTTCGGCAATCTTGCGGGTACGTCCGGTTTGCGAGGAATAAATGACGATAGATTTCATATGAATCGCTCCTTTCATAGGATTCTCTTTTTTTCTACCTAAACTATACTGTTATTGTATCATTTAGTCTGTTGCGAATGCAACAGTATTGAAAAATTTTCTCATCATGTATTCTGTGTTGACATGTATCTTTTATCCGTCTATGCTTAACATATATCTAACCTAACGTGACCCCAAGGAGGCCTGCTCATGAAACCGTATCAGCCTGATTTTTCCATAGAAAAAGCTGTCCAACAGGAATTACCTTATATGATGACTATGCGTGAACACTTCCACGCCCATCCCGAATTAAGCGGCAAAGAGTATCACACGTGCCAGCGCATTGTAGAAGAACTGCATAAGGCCGGTATTGAAGACGTGCGCACCATTGCCGAAACAGGCGTAACGGGCCTCATCCGCGGTGCCCTGCCCGGTCCGGTTTTGCTCCTGCGCGCCGATATTGATGCCCTGCCCCTGACGGAACAATACCAGTGCCCGTACAGCTCGCAAACGCCGGGTGTCATGCACGCCTGCGGCCACGACGGCCACGCAGCCAATCTCCTCGGCGTCGCCCGCATCCTCCAGGCCCACAGAAACTGCCTGCGCGGCACGATCCGCCTGGCCTTCCAGCCGGCAGAAGAAGGCGACGGCGGCGCAGCCCGCATGATCAAAGAAGGCATCCTGACCCAGCCTACGGTGGATTACGCCTTAGGCCTGCACGTAGCCGGCAGCATGCCCCAAGGCTACATCGGCCTGCGCCACGGCGACTGCTCGGCATCGTGTGATGATTTCACCATTACCATTCACGGCAAGGGCGGCCACGGCTCGCGGCCCAGCGACTGCGTCAGCCCCATCCAGATGGGCGTTTCCATCATTTCCCAAATCCAGGACTACGTCTACCACCGCCGTGCCGATGGCGACGGCGTCGTCCTCACCTTCGGCCAGTTCCAGGCAGGCCACAATCCCAACGTCATCCCTGACGATGCCGAACTGAAGGGTACACTGCGCACGTACGACGAAACGAAACGCCACGAAATTCTCCATACATTAGAAGAAATCCTGGCCTCTACTGCTGCCATCTACGGCGGCACGTGCCACTTAGACGTAGTCCCCTTTGCACTGGTCTGCCAAAACGACCCGGCCGTCACACAACACGTAGAAGATATCCTGCACGATACCTGCGGCCAGCGCATAAAAATCGTCCCCATCGAGCGGGGCTCGGGCTCAGAAGACTTTGCCTACTTCAGCGCCGCCGTACCGGCGTGCTTCTATTACGTCGGCGTCTACGATGAAGACCCTGTATACGGCCACAACCCGGAATTCCACTGGTCTAGCAAGGCCCTGGCCTATATGGCCGACAGCCTGCTGCACGTCGTCTATTATTTTGCCGACAAGGTCTAGTGCGCTTCTTCAGGAAGCGTCCTCTGATTCCAGGTCTTCGCCAGATCCTGCAAATACGGGCGAAGTATATCCAGTATGCGGGCTGCATGCCGGGTCGGATGCAAATGAGTCACTAAATAGCAATGACGTGCCGGCGGCGGCGTGGACAGCTGTTGAATGCAATAGTTGCCCGTCGCCGCCATTCTGCGCGCCAGAGAAACCTGCAGGATTGTCCACTGACCGGGCTTATTCAGCAAGAGAGGAATGAGGTTGGCATTATCGAGACTGACGTAGCTGTTGCGCGCTGCAGGCCACCATTCGTCGTGCCAATCCTGAAAGCGGATGCCATTGTAGTTGTACACTTCATTTTCCGGCCGCAGCTCCTGCGGCGTACAGACAGGGCCGCTCAAGAGAGTGCCCTTAGGCCGCACGACCACCATGGGCTCGCTGAACCACGGTTCTACATGAACGTTAGGATATTCCCGGGCAAAGAGAGTAAAGCCCAAATCGGCTTCATGCTGCTCGACGAGGTCGTAAATATCCTGGGAATGGGACGTGAAGATGCGCAAATGGAGATTGCTAATGTGCTCATGCAAAAAATCGGAAATATCCGGTATAGCCTGCATGTTGAGACTGCTCAGGGAAGCAATAGAAAAGACAGACCGTTTGTATTCTGATATGCTCCCTTCTAGGTAGACATGAGAAATAATAAAATCTCACTCTACTTGGAAGGGAGCATTTATTATGCATAGAACTAAGGTTTGTGCAGAAGAAAAACTACATACGGTGCT
>NZ_JACOGK010000013.1 GCF_014269395.1 Megasphaera hominis | reverse complement strand
CTAGCACCGTATGTAGTTTTTCTTCTGCACAAACCTTAGTTCTATGCATAATAAATGCTCCCTTCCAAGTAGAGTGAGATTTTATTATTTCTCATGTCTACCTAGAAGGGAGCATATCATGACGGAATGGCTCTTGTTTTTATAAATGGTATGGTTCATGCCGTTCTATTTTAATAGCCCTGTAAATCTGTTCCAAAAGCAACAGACGGATCATCTGATGGGTCAGGGTAATACGGCCAAAGGAAATACGACTGCCGGCCCGGCGGCGCACCGCATCAGAAAGGCCAAAGGGGCCGCCAATGATAAACGTCAATTCACTCGTACCGTGCAGCGCCAGATCGGAAAAAGCAGCAGCCAGTTCTTCTGATGAAATGAGCTTGCCGCCTACGTCGAGAACGAAGAGATACGAGTCAGGCCGCACGCGGGCCAGCATCTTCTCGCCTTCTTTTTCAAGGACAGCCGTTTTCTGCGCTTCTGACGGATGGTCCGGCATTTTTTCTTCCGGCAGGATGGTCAATTCCACTTTACCGTACGGCCGCAGCCGTTTCAGAAATTCATCCAGGCCGGCTGTAAGGTAGGCCTCTTTCAGCTTACCTATGCCGATAATGTGGTATTTCATCCGTTATCCCCCGTATTGGCTGGTGCTTCCTGCAAGGTGACGTCCGCTGTCTGGGATGAGCCGTTGCGGGTATACGTGACGCTCACAGTGTCACCTGGTTTTTGTTTGCTTAAGGCCGTCTGGATATCACTGAAGCTCTTAATATCCGTATCACCGATCTTCGTGATGATATCACCACGCTGGAGTCCCGCCTGATCAAGCGGTGCCCCGGCAATGACGCGATATACATACACACCATCGCTATTCATTTGCAGGCCAAAGCGGGCAGCCATCTGTTTATCCAGGCCGTAGAAGCCCATGTACGGACGGGATACTTTGCCGTATTTAATGAGATCTTCCAAAATCGGCCGGGCTGTGTTGATGGGAATAGCAAAGCCCAGGCCTTCGACGCCTTCCTGGGAAATCTTGGCACTGTTGATGCCCATGACCTTGCCATCGGCGTCCACTAACGCACCACCGGAGTTGCCGGGATTAATAGCCGCATCGGTCTGGATCAGTTTCATGCCCTGTCCTTCCGCCCCGACTGTACGGTTGAGCGAGCTAATGACGCCGGCTGTAACGGTCCCTTGGAATTCAAGGCCCAGCGGATTGCCGATAGCAATGGCCGGTTCGCCGACCATGAGGGTATCACTGTCGCCAAATTCAGCCACCGGCAGGTTATCCACATTGATTTTTACGACAGCCAGGTCGGTCTGGGCATCGCGGCCGACAACGGTACCTTCCGTGCTCTGGCCATCCGCCAGGGACACGATGACCGTTTTTGAATTGCCTACGACGTGATTATTCGTAACGATATAGCCTTGCTTATCGAAGATAATACCTGAACCCACGCCTTCACCGACGAGCACCTTGCGATTAAAAATGTCCCGGTTATAGACCTTCGTCGTAATCCCTACGACGGCCGGGCTGACCTTTTTGGCCGCCTTGACAATGGCTGTATCACGGGCATTGGAGATTTCCCCACCCTTTGCCGGTTCCTGAATCTGGTTGACCGGCCCTTGATAGGTCTGGCTGAAGTACATATCGTGGAGCTTGTAGCCACCGACGATTCCGGCGCCGATGAGAACCACCGCCACGACGGCGGTCACCAGTTTTTTGTGTTGCATCATAGTACATTACCTCCGCTCTGAAAATGCACGGAGCCACTTGCCGAAGCCAGGCGCAAAAGTACGTCCTGGCCGATGACGACACCGCAGTCCGCCAATACGCGGCGCATGGTGTGTACGGTTATGGCTGGTGTATTATTATGTTCACTGCGATGGGCCAGTAAGACCTTAGTCAGGCTGCGCCGGGGCAGTTGTGCCAAAAATTGGGCTGCTGTCGTGTTAGAAAGATGCCCCTGCGGGCCAAGGATACGCTGTTGCAGCGCATAGGGATACGGACCATGACGCAACAGTTCTTCATCGTGGTTGGCTTCCAAAATGAGGATATCCGACCAGGCCGCAGCGGCCATAACAGACGGTGTAATGATGCCTAAATCCGTAGCCAAGGTTATTTTACAGCCTTCATGATAGACGGAATAACCGACAGAACGAGCCGCATCATGACTCGTAGCAAAGGGCACGACCTGCACTTCGCCGACAGAAAGACGGCGTGGGAGCTGTACAAAACAGTTCTGATACGCGGCTACCTTTGGTCCCATAGCCCGCCAGGTCTCTGCTGTCGTATAGACAGGCACGTGCGTACGCTTCAATAAGACCGGCAAGCCACTGACGTGATCCGTATGCTCGTGCGTAATGAATACGGCATCGAGGTCACTCAGCTCCGCACCAAAGCGGCGCAAGCCTTTTTCGATCCGCCGGCAGCTGATACCGGCGTCAATCAGTAAGTGCGTATGGCCGCAGCGGATATACGCCGCGTTGCCACGGCTGCTGCTGGCTAAGAGACTGACCAGGCAGTCGCCCTGGTGACTGACCGTATCGTTCCCCATCTCAATCTCGCCGCCGTAGATTTCACCCGGTTCAGCCAGGGCTGCGGGGCCGGCCGTTATTTCCGGTATAGCTGTACCGGTTTCTGACTGGCCACGGTAACGGCCAATAGCCCGGGCCATTTGTACTAATCGGAATTCACTATCGGTCATTATTTTCTCCCGCCACAATCGTTATACCTGCACTGGCGCCAATGCGATTGGCACCGGCAGCGATGAGCGCTTTTGCCGTTTCATAGTCGCGAATACCGCCGGACGCCTTGATTTTCGCCTGGCCGCAAACGGCTTCTCTCATCAGTGCTACATCAGCCACAGTGGCACCGCCATGGCCAAAACCGGTCGAGGTTTTTACATACGCCGCTCCGCTGGCAACGGCAGCCTGGCAGGCTTTTACTTTTTCTTCATCCGTCAAGAGCCCCGTTTCCAAAATGACCTTAACGGGATGGCCTGAAGCGCTGTCCACGACCTGGCGGATGTCCGCTTCTACGTAGTCCCAGTCACCAGCCTTCGCCCGGCCGATAGACAGGACCATGTCGATTTCATCAGCCCCATCGGCAATAGCGAGGGCTGTCTCCTGTGCTTTTGCCGCTGACGCCATAGCACCTAACGGGAAGCCGATAACGGAGGAAATGAGGACAGTTGTACCTGCAAGCGCAGCCTTAGCCAGGCTGACGTACGACGAATTGACGCACACGGCGGCAAAGCCATAGGTCTGTGCTTCTTCACAAAGGCGGCGGATAGCCGCCGGTGTTGCTTCAGGCTTTAAATTTGTATGTTCAATATACGCTGCAATGGACATAGTATGTAACTCCTTTACAGTTTTATAAGCAAAACACAGCAGGCCCAGCCTGACCAGGCGGGCCTTCATAGGTAAAAATTCTTCTCTATGAATTATAATTATAGCACATTTCCCACGGCAAAAAAAACACCTTTTCTGCGCCAAAGAGAGGTGCCCTGTCGTACCGCCAGAGGTACATAAAAAAATGAGCCCGGTACGCTACCGGACTCATGACACAATACTATGGTGGGCCTAGGTGGACTTGAACCACCGACCTCACGCTTATCAGGCGTGCGCTCTAACCAGCTGAGCTATAGGCCCATGCCTTGCGACTCGTTTAGTATACCACATTATCTATGCTTGTCAACAGCTATTTTTTCTTTTCATGTTTCTGTCCTGTTCCCTCTTATTACAGCAACTATAAGGCAATGCCTTTACCTACCATTTCCCCCGGTGCTATGGTACAATGGGATTAAATTTAACTATAAAAAGAGGGTGTTTTCGTATGAAGAAACTCGATCCTCATGTGTACCTGTTTACCATGGGGCATTTTTCTGTTGACTGGGCCCAAGGAGGTATCCCAGCCTTACTGCCATATTTCATATCGTCGTGCAACCTAAACTATCAGGAAGCAGCCGGTATTATTTTTGCCAATATTCTCCTTTCTTCTGTCACACAGCCGTTGATTGGCTATTACTCCGATAAAATCTCCAAGCCCTGGCTCGTACCCTTAGGCTCCATTCTCTGTGGCCTGTCCCTGACACTGCTGGCGTTTACGACCAACTATTGGTTCATCCTCTTCTTGTCCATGATCAGCGGTCTCGGCGGCAGTCTCTTCCACCCGGAAGCAGCCCGCATGGTAAACCGCATTGCCGGCAAATTAAAAGGCCAGGCCTTGGGCAGCTTTTCCGTCGGCGGCAACGCCGGCTTTGCCGTTGGTCCTATGGTCGCCGGGTTCAGTGCCTATACCTTTGACATTCATGGCCTCGTCATTTACGGTATTGTCAATCTGATTATTGCCACCATTATGTACCGGCAAATGCCGACAGTTCTGTCCATGGCGGCAGCTGCCGATCAGGCTGAAGCCAAGGCGCATCCCAACGCCATTCACGAAAACGACTGGAAATCCTTTAGCAAACTGACCGTGGTCATCTTTGCCCGTTCTATTGGCTTTACCTTGTGTAACACGTTCATTCCTATTTTTTGGATTACCGTTCTGGGCGCCTCGGCCACAACAGGCAGTCTGGCCTTATCCATTCTCTTCTCCATGGGCGTCGTCATCACCTTCCTCGGCGGCGTTATGGCCGACCGGTTCGGCTTTATCCGCGTCATGCGCGGTTCATTCCTGCTCATGATTCCTGCCATGTTTTTTCTCGTCAACAGTTCCCAGCTCTGGCTCGCTACGCTGCTTCTGATTCCTGTCGCGTTCTCTCTCTTTGCCCCATACAGCCCGATCGTCGTATTAGGGCAGACCTTCCTCGGTAAAAATGTAGGCTTTGCATCGGGTATTACACTCGGCCTGAGCACGACCGTAGGTGGTCTTCTTTCGCCTATCGTCGGCTGGGGCGCTGATCTCTACGGTGTCCAGACGGCCCTGCAGATTCTTTGGATTTGCGCCATCATCGGTTGCATCTTCGCGTTCCTCGTACCGACGCCAAAGAGCTGGCTAGCCCAGGAAACGGACCGTGCTGCCCGCTGAACCACACATGAATACTAAAAACACCCCTGTATTCCAATGGAAACAGGGGTGTTTGTGTTATAAGAAAGCAGCTGGCAGTAGCGGAAAATCACGCTTGTTCCGTCGCCGTTTCTGCATCCGTGTCTTCTTCTATTTCTTTTTCAGCTTTAGGACCACGGCGGCTGTTCTTGCTGTGGTTCTTCCATACAACCCAGAGGGACGTATCGACACAAATGGAGCTGTAGGCACCACTAATGAAGCCGATGAGCATGACCAGGGAGAAGTTCTTCGTCGAGTCACCACCGAAGAAATGAAGGGCGCCACAGGCAAAGAGTACCGTCGTCAGCGTATAAATACTGCGGTGAATACTCTGGGCAATACTGTCGTGAGCCAGTTTTTCATACGTATCGGTCCGCCGGTGGGTACGCGTATTTTCGCGGACACGGTCGAAGATAACGACAGCTTCGTTCATGGAGTAGCCGACAACGGTCAGGATGGCCGCCAGGAAAGTAGCATCAATTTCCAAATGGAAAAATGAGAAGACGCCGAGTACCATGATCAAATCGTGCAAAATAGAAACGATAGCCGAAATGGCAATTTTGTATTCGAACCGGAATGTAATATACGCTGCTAAGGCGATGAAAGCTACGGCCAGATTGATAATGGCATTCTTCGTAACTTCCGAGCCGATAACGGCACCGACCGATTCCGTCCGTTTTACTTCGGCACCGCCGAGCTGATTGCTCAGATCGTCAGAAATTTCCTTGCTTTCTTCTGACGTCAGGTTGCGCATGCGGATCATGACGTCCTGGGACGCATCCTGATCGGTAACACCGGAGAGCTGGATAACGCTGTTGCTCAGGTTCAGTTTAGATGAGTCGACGACGTTACGCACCTGTTCAACCGTGACAGGCTGTTTGAACTGCAGATCCAGAATCGTACCGCCCGTATAGTCAATGCCGAAGTTAAAGCCATTGACAAACATGGAAACGATACTGAAGATAACCAGGACAGACGACAGGGTGAACCACCATTTTTTATGAGCTACAATGTCAAATCTCATTTCAGTCCCCCCTTATTCTTCATGTGTTCCGGCACCTTGCGGTTCAGTCCATAGAACCAGGGATTGGTAACCAAGCCCGTATTGATGAACCACGTTAAAAGCGAACGGCTGACGACGATGGCCGTGAACATGCTGACGATAATCCCCAAGGCCAGGTTGACAGCAAACCCTTTGACAGTGCCACTACCCATGACGATGAGGACGATGGCTGCAATCATGACGGATACGTTCGCATCGAGGATCGTATTAAAGGCCCGTTTGAAGCCCGCTTCCATAGACGTTCGCAAGCTCTTGCCAATGAGCACCTCTTCCTTAAAGCGTTCAAAGATGAGGATATTCGCATCGACGGCAAAGCCCATAGAGAGGATAACACCGGCAATGCCCGGCAGGGTCAGCGTCGCATCGAGATACTTCAGAATGGATAAGAGAATCAGGATATACACGAGCAAGGCAATGTTGGCAACCAAGCCGGAAATACGGTAAATAATGATCAAGAAGACCATGATCAGCACGATGCCGACGGCAAAGGCTTTTTCCGATTTTATTTTGGAGTCCTGCCCCAGGCTCGGCCCGATTGTCCGGACTTCCATAACCTGCAATTTGACAGGCAGGGCGCCGGAACGCAGGAGAATAGCCAGGTTCTTCGCATCCTCTAAGGTACGGCTGCCCGTAATAACGGCTTTGCCGCCCGTAATCGGTTCGTTGACGACCGGATCCGTCAGGACCTGGCCATCCAGGGTAATGGCAATTTTATGACCGACATTGGAAGCCGTCAGGTCAGCAAATTTCTTTGCCCCTTCATCGGTGAATTCAATGGCAACTACGTTTTTATGGCCCTGGTCGATCTGTTCCTTTGCATTCTTCAGATCCGAACCGGTCAGGCGCGTTGTCCCCGATTCATCTTTAAATTCCATGACAGCCGTTTTACCAATCGTTTCGATAGCCTTTTCCGGGTTCTTTTCCCCAGGCAGTTCGACGATGATCCGGCGTGCCCCTTCTTTCTGTACTAATGGTTCTGTCAAACCCATTTCATTGATACGGCGTTCGACGATGGTCACGGCACGGTTCAGGGAATCCTCCGTAACCGGAGCGTCCGGCGTATCGACGGCTTCGAGAACGATGTGTGTACCACCTTGTAAATCCAGGCCCTGCTTGATCGAGTTGGCCAGCGGATAAATAAAGGTGACGAAAGCCGCGAGAATGATGATGACGGCACCAAAAAACTTAATCATATTTCGGGTCCGCAAAAGCTCTCCCCCCTCTTGGGAAACAGATAATAGCAAATATAAAATCCGTAGCCGGTCCGGCTAAACGGCAAGCAGGGAACAGGCCTGTACAAAACAGGACTGTTCCCCTATGAGACATAGCCGGGACAGCGTCAGACCGGTTTATTTCATTTCTTCTTCTTCACCGGCAATTGCGCTAATGGATTCTTTCGTCATTTTAATTTCTACTTTGTCAGCAATACGGATACGGACGTAGTCGTCTTTAATTTCCGTAATCGTACCATAAACACCACCAACAGTAACAACTTTGGTATTTTTCTTCAGGCTGGCAAACATTTCCTGGCGTCGTTTCTGCTGACGTTTCTGCGGGCGATAAAGGATGAAATAAAAGAGCAGGACCATAAAGAGCAAGGGCCACATCTGTCCTAAATCACCAAAAATGCCAAGGTTGTCATAGTTCGTCAAACCATTAAAGAAATTTGCAATAGAATCCACAGTTTTTACCTCCTACAAAAAGAAAATATAAGATATGTTCATGATGCTGCGCATGGCTTATGCATCTTGATACCGTTTCCAAAAATCCTGACGAAATTCGCGGAACGTGCCATTGAGAATGGATTGCCGCATATCGCGCATAAAGCTTAACAGGAAATAGAGATTATGAATACTGACCAGCCGGTAAGCCAGCAGTTCTTCCGCCTTAAAGAGGTGGCGGATATACGCACGCGTATAATTGCGGCATGTATAACACTGGCAGCCTTCTTCAATGGGCCGGAAATCCCGGGCATAGGTGGCATTCTTTACAGTCAGACGGCCTGTATGCGTCATAGCCATACCGTTCCGGGCCACCCGCGTGGGGAATACGCAGTCAAACATGTCGACGCCGCGGGCTACACCTTCGACGAGACAGTCCGGTGTGCCGACACCCATGAGATAGCGGGCTTTGTTTTCCGGCAGGTACTGCGTCGTATTATCCAATACATCATACATTATATCTTTACTTTCGCCAACACTCAAGCCGCCGATACCATAGCCGTCAAAATCCATATCGACCAGGTCTTCACAGCTCTTTTTACGCAAATCCTTATACATGCCGCCTTGGACAATACCAAAGAGCCCCTGCGTATCCGTGTGATGGTGATCCAGGCAGCGCCGGGCCCAGCGGCTTGTCCGTTCCGTCGAAAGGAGCGTATACTCATAATCTGACGGATAGGGAATGCATTCGTCAAAGGCCATCGCAATATCCGAGTTAAGGGCCATCTGGATATCCATAGACACTTCCGGAGAGAGGAATTTTTTTGAGCCATCCAGGTGACTGCGGAAGGTAACGCCTTCTTCCTTAATTTTGCGCATCTGCCCCAGACTGAACACCTGAAAGCCGCCGCTATCCGTTAAGATAGCCTGTTTCCAATTCATGAAGCGATGCAGCCCGCCGGCCTCCTTGAC
The DNA here is from genome assembly GCF_014269395.1 of Megasphaera hominis. GTDB lineage: Bacteria > Bacillota > Negativicutes > Veillonellales > Megasphaeraceae > Megasphaera > Megasphaera hominis. The sequence goes on along the minus strand of NZ_JACOGK010000013.1, from coordinate 61,541 downwards.
CAAATCTTCGCCAGGACGGAGGAAGAGATGATACGTATTGCTAAGAATAACCTGAGCCCCCATATCATACAATTCTTCCGGCGTCAGCGTCTTCACTGTCGCCTGCGTACCGACAGGCATGAACATGGGCGTCTTAAAGGTGCCATGCGGCGTGCGCAAAAGGCCTGCCCGGGCGCCGTCACATTCGGCCTGCAATTCGTAGGTAATGACCATAACTTCCTCCTCTTAATGAATAAACATGGCATCGCCGAAGCTAAAGAAACGATATTTTTCCTGCACCGCAATTTCGTAAGCATGAAGGATCTTTTCCCGCGTCGACATGGCGCTGATCAGCATGAGCAGCGTCGATTCAGGCAAATGGAAATTTGTAACCAAAGCGTCGACGATGTGGAACGTAAAGCCCGGATAAATGAAGATATTTGTCCAGCCGGAGCCGCTTTGGAGGACGCCTGTCGTGCCGGCGCTTTCCAGTGTCCGGATGCTCGTCGTGCCGACAGCAATGACCCGCCGGCCTTCGGCTTTGGCTTTGTTGACGGTAGCTGCCGCCTCTTCTGTGATGCTGTAAAATTCACTATGCATCGCGTGATCTTCAATATTTTCTTCTTCTACAGGGCGGAACGTGCCAAGGCCCACGTGAAGGGTGACAAAGACCAGCTCTACGCCTTTGGCCTTGATCTTTTCCAGCAGTTCTTCCGTAAAATGCAGGCCTGCCGTCGGCGCCGCTGCCGAACCTTTTTCCCGGGCATACACGGTCTGATATTCATTGGGGTCTTCCATTTTTTCGTGAATGTACGGCGGCAAGGGCATTTCACCAATCGTATCGATAATATCGTCAAAGACGCCTTCATAATGGAATTGAACTACGCGGCCACCGAAATCGGTCCGGTCGAGTACTTCTGCCGTCAATCCTTCAGGGAACTCGATGATCGTTCCCGGCAACGCCTTCTTGCCCGGTTTCACCAGAACTTCCCAGCGGTCCTCACCGACCGGTGTGAGCAGCAGGACTTCTACCTTACCGCCTGTCTGCTGACGATGGCCGTATAAGCGGGCCGGAATGACTTTGGAGTCGTTAAAGACCAGGACATCTCCGGCGTGGAGTTCATCGAGAAGATCATAAAAATATTTGTGTTCTACTGCCCCTGTTTCCTTATCATAGAGCATGAGCCGCGCGTGATCACGCGGTTCTGCCGGATGCTGGGCAATTAATTCTTTTGGCAATTCATACGAAAAATCTGTCAGTTTCAAAAGTATCCTTCCCATCTCTTACTGAGCAGCTGCTCTGGCAGCTGCCTTAATATAATTTTTCAATATCTGTCCCTGTATAGTAATGGGTCAGTATTTTACGATAATAATTCCGTTCACTGCCATGTTCCCGTGCCATCTGGTAGGCGCCATACTGGCTCATGCCCAGGCCGTGCCCCCAGCCATAGCCAAAAATGGTCAAGGGTTCGCCGGCCTTCAGCTGCAGTGTTGCCCCATGGGCCGTCTTGCCCGAATCGGGATCCGGTGCACTTCCCTTGCCCTGATAAAAGTCGAAGAGAGTACTCTTCAGGCCAAAAATAGACTGAAAAGCCTGGCCAGATACCTTTACGGTACCCTTAGAGCCACGGACGATCATATCCAGGACCCGGCCGGACACACCCCGGTCCGGTACGGCCATGGGCCGCCGGGCTAACGGTGACAACGTAATAGAATAGACCTTGCCCACGCCTTTACCGGCAGCCGCCAGATTAGCGCCGAGTTTTTCCGGCGTCGTCGTCACGGCCCAGCTGTACGACGGCATGTGGCTGCTGTCATCGGCTACACCACGCAGATATGGGATCTTATTTCCCCAGACGTTTTCACTGTTTTCCGTCCAGCCGCCGGCATTCGACATGAAAAAGGCATCGATCGGCTTACCCCGATAGGTAACGATTTCGCCGCGTGTAGCATCGACGGCATGAATGACCGCCGGCGCTTCTCCGTTAATTCCTGCGTAGGTCTGGCTCGCCGTATCATCGGTCATATCAAAACCCCGGCGGGAAAAATAATTTTTATGCGTAACAGCATAGGTCCGGGCCGCTACGGCCTGCGCTTTCAGCGCTTCCGGATGCCACGACGGGGACATTTCCTTGCCAACAACACCATAGAGATATTCTTCCATTGGCACGACGTTGACGACTGTAAGGCCCCAGCGCTGGGGAGATTTCATGATTTCCAAGGATCCGCGATACGCATAGCCATCGGTAATACGGACAAATCCGGAAGAAGACAGAGGACGTACTTCTACGTCACCTACTTTTTTTCCGGCCACCTGAATGGCATTGCCAGCAATAGAAAATTGAACCGGCGTCTGGGCGGGAAATTTTTTCCAAAGCTTTCCCTGGGACCAGATTGCCAGGCCAGCCGGACTGGTCAGCGTCACAGAACTGCGTTCTTCACGAATACCGATGCGTACATCCTGGCCTAAGCCGGAAGCCCAGGCTGCACTGCTGACATAGACTCCCAGGGCCAGCACAACAGCTGCTATGCGCCAAAAAAAGTGCTTCATTCCACTGTAGCCTCCCTTTCAATGACGGAAAAAGACATTGAGTAAGATAGACAAAACAATGCTCAAAACAATACAGGTCACTATGGGGAAATCAAAGGTCGTATTACCATGGACTACATGAATATCGCCTGGCAGACGGCCAAAAAAACGTCCCAGGCCCAAGCGGTCTAACACGGTCCAGGCAGCACCGGCCAGAAAAATGAGGCCGCCAATAGCCATTAGTATCTTACCCATTGTTTTCCTCCCCAAAGAGCGACGGACTGGACGCACCCGTCTGTTGTGGTTCCGGAATGCCCAAATGCCGATAGGCTGCTGCCGTAACGACGCGGCCCCGGGGCGTACGATTCAGGAAGCCCTGCTGCATCAGGAAAGGCTCGTACACGTCTTCTACAGCATCGACGGATTCACTGATTGCCGCAGCAATCGTATCGAGGCCCACAGGTCCGCCGGCAAATTTCTCGATAATGACCTGCAATACCCGACGGTCTGTACGGTCCAGGCCACAGCGGTCTACTTCCAGACGGTCCAGGGCCGAGGCAGCAATTTGGTCGGTAATGGCAGGCGATCCCGCCACTTGGGCAAAATCGCGGACACGCTTTAACAGGCGGTTGGCAATACGCGGCGTGCCACGGGAACGCCGGGCAATTTCCAAGGCTCCCTGTTCTTCAATTTCTATGTCCAGGATTTCTGCCGTCCGCTTGATGATCAGCACCAGCTCTTCAGGTTTATAGAATTCCAGGCGGCTGATGACACCAAAGCGGTCCCGTAAAGGCGGTGCCAGACGGCCTACCTGGGTCGTCGCGCCGACCAGTGTAAAGGGTGGCAAATCGATGCGCACCGACCGGGCACTAGGGCCCTTGCCGATGACAATATCCAAGGCGTAATCTTCCATCGCTGCATAGAGGACTTCTTCTACGCTATGGGACAGGCGGTGGATTTCGTCGATAAAGAGGAGGTCCCGTTCCTGGAGATTCGTCAGCAAGGCGGCCAAATCACCGGGCCGTTCAATAGCCGGCCCCGACGTAATGCGCAGATTGACGCCTAATTCATTGGCAATAATGCCGGCCATGGTCGTCTTGCCCAAGCCGGGCGGCCCGTAGAGCAAAACATGATCCAAGGCTTCCTTGCGCAGCTTAGCCGCCTCGATAAAAACGCGCAGGTTTTCTTTGGCCTTTGTCTGGCCAATGTATTCATTTAAATAATGAGGACGCAGACTGTACTGCCAAGAATCACCTGGCAGATCTGCTGTCTCAATAATCCGGTTTTCCTCCATCTCTTACCTCCCGCTGCCTAGTGTACGCAGGACAATCTTCAGCAGGTCCTCTACATTGTCGTACTGGCCTGCATATTTTTGAATAGCCGGCAGTACCTCCTGTTCGGCATAGCCCAGGGATTGAAGCGCTGCCAGCGTTTCGGCTGCGGCACCGCCAGCAGGCGTACTGACGACATCCTTTATGGCCATGTCGCCGGCATCAACCGTACCGATTTTATCCTTCAATTCGAGTACCAGCCGGTTCGCCGTTTTTTTGCCGATGCCGGGCAGCTTCGTCAAGACGCTCATATTGTTCTGGCTAATGGCCAGGCGCAGCGTATCCGGTGTAACCGCTCCTAAGGCGTTGACAGCCAGTTTGGGCCCAATGCCGTTTACAGTAATGAGCAGCAAAAACAGTTCATACTCATCCTGGGTCAGAAAGCCATAGAGGGTAATATCGTTTTCCGTAACACTCATGTACGTATAGAGCATCGTCTCTTTGCCGACGCTGAGCTCACCCAGTGTCGTTCCGGAAACGATGGTCCGGTAGCCGACACCGCCTACTTCAATGAAACAGGAGTTGGCAAATACATGGGTAATTTTTCCTTTTAAATAGCCAATCATAGCTGCACCGTCCTTTTTAAGCTGAGCGAATGACTGGAATAAATCGTATAAATAGCCATAGCCAGTGCATCAGCCGCATCGTCAGGCTTGATTTTCTCGCGAATACCCAAAAGGCGCATGGTCATATCGATAACCTGTTCCTTCGTCGCCCGGCCGTAGCCCGTTACACCCTGCTTGACCTGCAGCGGCGAAAATTCCAGAATGGGAATTCCTGCCTGCTGGGCCGTCAACAAGATAATGCCCCGGGCCTGACCGACTGTAATAGCCGTCGTCACATTGCGATTAAAAAAAAGCTGTTCTACACCGACGACGTCCGGCTTATATTTCTTATATAATTCGTTGAGTCCGTCGTACAGCATGACCAGCCGTTCGGCATCGCTATACTCCGGCGTCGTTTGTACCGTTCCGTATGTAACGGGACGCAGCCGGCTGCCACTCGCGTCGACGACGCCAAAGCCGCAGATGGCCGTGCCCGGATCGATTCCCATAGCCCGCATAGGTTACCTGCCTCCACACGCAAAGACTAACTAATTGATAGACTAAATTGTATTATATCATGAAACAGGCCGGATGGTACAGATAGGCACTTGTTTTACGTCATTTTTACGAAACAAAAAGAGCGGGACAAGCATGCGTTATATGCATGCTGCCCCGCTGTTATCCAAGCTGTTAGAAGCCTAGGGTTTTTATCCAATCCTGTACATCCTGCTGTGATGCACCAGACGGGAACCGTTTGCCTTCCAGCCAGTTGCCCGTGCCTGCCATTTTCTGCAGGAGCTTACCGCTTTCACCAAGACCAGAGCTATAGGAGGTAGCGAACGGAATGACCGTCTTACCGGTAAAGTCATTGGCTTTTACAAACGTATCGACCGGCCAGGCAGCGATTCCCCACCAAATAGGATAGCCAATGAAAACCGTATCGTACGACGACCAGTTGTCCACTTTATCCTTTACCAGCGGCACGTTACGCAGACTTTCATCCTTGTGTTCCTTGGATACGCGGCTCGTATCATTATTATAGTCCAAATCAGCTTCACTATACGGCTGAGCCGGCTGCAGTTCCAGGACGTCGCCTTTGGTTGCCGTGGCGATGTACGAGGCTACATTTTTCGTATGTCCCGAAGCCGAGTAATACACGACCAGGACTTTGCCGTCATGCTTAATAGCCTGAGCTGAAGCTTCCGTCTTCGTTTCCTTTGCAGACGCTCCGGAAGCCGAATCTGCTTTGTTGCCACAGGCCGAAAGGCCAAATACCATGAGCAGGCCTAAGGCCAGAACCAATATCTTTTTCATTTTCATTGGAATACCCCCTTGTGTAATCCCCTTGCCGGGCCCGCTTGAAGGCGCCCGGGAAATCATTTATTACTACGTTCTATTATACATCAAGGGAGCAGGCCTGTGAACGCTATATCCAGCCATAGAGCATACTTATCTCGTATGAGCATTTCATGCTTTTTAGGTATTTCTGTATCGGAATCGACAAAAAAGAGCACCCTCGCAAGGATACTCTTTTTTATGTCGAACTCTTATTCAGCTGTAGTGTTGTTAACAACCTGTTTGCCTTTGTAGTAGCCGCAAGTCGGGCATACATGATGAGGCATTACTGCTTCGTGGCACTGCGGGCATTCAACAAAACCCGGTGCTGTCAACTTCCAGTTGGCACGACGCATTTTCTGACGAGTCTGGGATAATCTGTTCTTTGGTACTGCCATGTTCTGCACCTCCTTAAATCATGGTACGTGATTGTTCTAGTTTTTAAGTAACTTCCCCAAGACAGCCATTCTTGGGTCAATACTGTCGGTAGGACAACTACAGGGTCCTTGGTTTAGGTCTGCACCGCATTGCGGACAAAGCCCTTTGCAATCAGGCCGGCACAATACCTTCATAGGCTCGCTGAGGATCAAGATTTCTCTAATTGTCTCCGTCAGATCAATATACTCACCGTTATAAGGCAGTATATCTTCGGGAAGCTCTGCTTCCGTACCATAGACTTCAGACAGTGTTGCATTCCGATCCACCGATACCGGTGTCAGGCAGCGACTGCAGGAATACATACCCGTTGTATGTACAGTTCCTTGTACAACCAGATGGTTGCCATCGAACCAAAACGTGCCTTCCACAGCCACATCATGGCTTTTCCAGGGAAAAGCGTCTACATCACCCAGTTCGGCAGCCGGTTTTTGAAAGGAAAAAGGAAATTGCTTTCCTTCAGCCTTGAGTGCTTCTTCGACTTGTAGTTTCATTATTTCTACCTCGACTATACTATTATATCCATCAGTCTATGCTTTGTCAATGATTAATTATCTGACGCCTGTCCGCCCTATTTGCCGATAAATTCCCGCAATAAGGAATTATTCGGTACGACGGACGCGTCGACAGAACGGAAGGGTTTTAAAAAGAGGAGCAGCCGCTGGGCTTCTGCATAATAAGGATTATCCGGTTCTACAGAAGCTAAGAGTGGTTCCGCAAAGGGCTTGAGTACAGACAGTTCGTAGGGCAAGGCCGTATTAAAAATGGTATCGGCATCTTCCTGATAAGGGTAAATATTCGTTTCTTCTCCACGGCGGACGTCACTCCAGATTTCTAATGTCGCCTGCGGACCACGGGCGCGGAACTGATGGTCTCGTACGAGACGGCGGATAATCCGCGTGTCCGATGTAGAAATACGGTTGTGGTCGTTAATACGTATCTGCGTCAGCACACCCAGGGAAATCTTCACCTTTTCATAGCGCGGCAGCATGTAGGTCAGGGAATCGTTTAACGCGTGCAGGCCTTCGACGACAATAGGCTGATTGGCCTCAAGGACGGTAGGCTTTTCGTCGAAATGACGCTGGCCCGTTACGAAATCAAAACGCGATAAATAGACTTCCTTGCCCTGACTCAGATCATCTATTTGCTGATTGAACAAGGGTACGTCAATAGCCCGCAACGATTCAAAATCATAACTGCCATCGGGATTGCGCGGCGTATCTTCGCGATTATAAAAATAATCATCCAGGGAAATACGTACCGGCCGGAGACCTACGACGCGCAGCTGCGTCGTCAAGCGCTTGCAAAAGGTCGTCTTGCCGGCTGATGACGGCCCGGCGATCAATACGACTTTGATACCGGGCTTTTGATTGACGATATAATCGGCAATCTGGCCCAGCTTCTTTTCCTGCAAGGCTTCTGCCATATCGATAATCTCCTGTATCGTACCATTTTCAATATAATGATTCAAGTCCGATACGTATTCGCAGCGTACGATACGGCCCCATTCTTCTGCATCCAGGAAGAGGCGGGCCATCTTGGGAATTTCCTTATATTCCGGCAATTCTTCCGGATTTTCCACCTTAGGATATTCCAAAATGATTCCAGGCGCATAGAGGCGCAGGTTGAAGCAGGTCAAATAGCCCATGCTTGGCAAGAGCGGGCCCATGTAGTAGTCAAAGCATTGGCCGCACTGGTAGGCCATAATATGCGTCACGTCTACGTGCTGCAACAGTTCCGCCTCCCGCGTCATGCCGCGGTTGCGGCACATGGCCATGGCTGTGTCGGCGCTGGCTACGACCTGGGTAATCGTTTCATCCTGCTCGACGATTTCCTCCATCCGTTTTTTTATTTCTTCTACATCGTGCAGGGTAACCGTATGTCCCAGCTCCAGTTCACAATAAAGGGACTTACGCAGGGCATGCTTGACAAGCACCTTGCCCTGGGGATAGAGATCCGATACAGCCCGGACCAAAAGAAAAATAGCCGTGCGTACAATACACTGATTGCCCTCCGTCGTTGCCAGGGAAAACCATTCAATGTCCCCATCGGCATGGACCTTCGTCTGCAGGCCTGCCATTTCATTGTTATATAACGCAGCGGCAATGCGTGGTTTGGCCTGAGGATATTCCTTTTGGCTAATGGCCAATAACGTCGTTCCTTCCGGAACTTCATAGACTTTTTTATTTGTTTTATCGTGTAAAGTAATCATCTATGCGTCTCCTCTTTCTTCATTTTATTCCAGCCGGTTTATTTCTGGCAAATACATCTAGAAATATTATACGTTTATTTTTACAAAAATGGTATAATGATTTTAATCCGTTCTCTCTATTTGTTATATATGAAGAAGGTTTTATTCTTGAAAAAACATAAAATTCCTACACCGGACGTCTCCATCCTGGCAGCCTTATTTATCATTTTACTTTGTATAGAGGCTGCCATTGGCGCCTATGAAGAAGTCTATAAAGCTACGCCGGACTATTCATTCAAGCAGCTCGTCGTAGCCGTTCAGCAGGAGGACAGCGAGAAAACCAATGCCTTAACAGACTCTAAAAATATCGCCGCCCAGATCTTTGATACGCTTTCGGCCAATGTCAGCGGTATTGACTCCTTTCCTATCCTGCGTACAGCCTGGGCCCCCTTGCGCACTGATTTTATTGACGACAGCAGCCGCCTGGTTACACTGTCCTTACAGCCCCAGGCAAACGGACTGGAACGCAAGGGCATGGAGGATTCGCTCAAGGCTTGTCTGCAGGCCCTAAATGCCCCTATCCCCCTGACAGGCTGGCATTATGCAGGCCATGAGTTCGCCCACAAAACAGACAGTACCCACGCCGAAATGGATATTACCCTTTACAATGATGAATTACAAGCGTATATTCCCTGCCGGATTCAATTCACCCGTATTTCGCCGCATGTCTGGCAGGTCAGCGGCCTGGCCGATCCTAAAGCGTTCATCGATCACATCGACACGGCCCGCTCCCAGGCGCTGGCAACGTATAACGCGTCCCTGCAACAGCAAATAGATGCGCTGGTCACCTTAAAAAATACGTCAGCAACGCTCATTCACGGCGATGGCCAACAAACCTTTCTGCGCCTTACGTATACGCCTGTCATTACCGGAAACACAGGGATTCAGGAAATCCACGGTCTCTATGAATTACAGCGGGATGCTGACAAGGCCATCCTCTATTCCGGTACGATCCACTTGTCACCGGTTATATCCAATCAGGCCCATACGAGCCAGTTCCTGTTAAATCCTATGATTCCCAGCCAGTATGCGCTCATAACGCGCACCAATTTAGACGGCACGCACAGCCACCTGCGCATTACAGGCATTACCCGTGCAGATGGTTCGACACTGCAGCTGGCAGATAAAGTTCCCCACTGACAACGCGTACCAGTATAACGAAAAAAGCCCCTTCCAGAGCACTCGTTCCGGAAGGGGCTTTTTGTCACTTATCTGACTAGTACTTCGACAATCTTCGGTTTTGCATTGGCATCGTTGCTTAAAGAACGGTCAAAGAGCTTGACACCGACAGCGCCGAGGAGAAAACCGATAATGCCGCCGGCAATTTCCAGGTTAATTTCATTCAGTCCCTGGGAAAGGGCGATCCAATGGCCGATAAACACGCCTGCTGCCGCAACCAGGAGGGGCATGACAAAACAGACAAACGCGCCAATGACGATGTTCGTTTCCCGCATTTCAAACTTGACATGCTGCCCCACTTCAGCGCCTACAGGATTTAACGCCTGAACGACTATATTTTGTGCGCCATCGCAAGCACCGCAAGCCATGCAATCGGAATGACGGCCAACCTTCACATCTGCCAATCCATTATCGTTGATCCCTACGATCGTACCTTCTTCGATCTTCATAAAGACCCCTTCTTTCATCCTATGTTATGAAGAATAATTATCTTTTGCTTTTCAAAGCTAGTATAGCATGCAAATTCTCAATAATCAACACCTCTATGGTGTCCTTTAGGTATAGCATCGTTGCCTTTTTGACCTTATCATTTTTTCTTCTAATCACAATGTTATTTCTGCTGGTTTACTGGCCGAGAAAATAAAAAAGCAGGGAAAGCAGACGAACGTCTGCTTTCCCTGCCCTATATTATAGAGAAAGGCTTTTTAAATAATCCCGGAATTCCTGGCCCAAATCAGGACGGCGCAAGGCGTATTCTACAGTGGCTTTTAAGAAGCCCAGTTTGTCTCCTACGTCATAGCGTTTGCCTGTAAAGCAATAGGCATAGACAGCTTCCCTGGACGCCATAGTTTGCAAGGCATCGGTCAGCTGTACTTCACCGCCCTTGCCCGGTTCCGTACGGCGCAAAATTTCAAAAATATCCGGTGTGATGATGTAACGGCCCAAGACGGCAATACGGCTCGGCGCTTCTTCAATGCTAGGCTTTTCGATCATATTCGTGACCCGCATCAGCTTTGCATCCGGCGCAGGTACGCCCTTGACGATGCCATAGGCGGATACCTTATCCCGGGGTACTTCCTGACAGCCCAGAACGGTAGCACCAACCTTATTATACATATCGATCATTTGCCGTAAGGCCGGCACAGTTTCATTGTAGACGACATCGTCCCCCAGCAGTACAGCAAAAGGTTCATCGTCAATGAACGATTGGGCACAGAGGATGGCATCGCCTAAGCCGCGCATGTGCTTTTGCCGGATATAATGGATATTGATCTCCGAAATACTGCGGACCATTCGTAACAGTTCCGTCTTATGATGTTCCTGCAGGTTTAGCTCCAAGGCAATATTTGTATCAAAGTGATCTTCAATGGCCCGTTTCGCATGTCCACTGATGATCAGGATTTCTTCGATACCACTCTGCAATGCTTCTTCTACAATATACTGAATGGTCGGTTTGTCCACAATGGGCAGCATTTCTTTCGGTGTTGCTTTTGTAGCCGGCAAAAATCGCGTGCCAAACCCGGCTGCGGGAATAACGGCTTTACGAATTTTCTTCATACCCTTGCCTCCTTATTCAAACCAGCGTGACAGGTCAAATTCTTCACCAATGGTTTCTTTCACATAGCCTTGTGCCAAATAGAGGCCCAAGAGAGACAGAGTAGAAATCCGTAAGAGCGTGCTATCCCAAATATCTCCCAAGTCGGCCAGGATAGGCGAAATATCTTCCATGACATCCAGGGCTTCCTCACCGGCAAAATTACACGGCCGTTTTTTAGCCAGACGCAAGAGACGGTCCTGCATTTCCCGTTCTGTAATACCGGTTGTGCGGAAGTAGCGGATAGCCATCGTATCATCGACGAGAGCTAACTTGATGAGCGGTGAATTAAAGGAGCGAACGATATATTCCCGCGGAATCCGCTGTCCTTTCAAGGCCTTGCGCAGTTCTTCTTCTGTAAAGCCACGGTAACGGAACAAGAGCGGATACGAGTCTGCCAGAATTTCGGCAAAGCGTGTTTCCTTCGTTTCTAGCGCCGTACAATGTAAATAGTCGAGCTGCTGATAATAGGGCCGTTCCGTCGGAAAATGATCGAGGAAAGGCATGACGTATTTATCAATGTATTGGCCAAATGTCGCCTTATCTACATTGTGGGAATTACGCGAGTAAAGGAAGAGCAACAAGAGAGCCAAAATCTGATAATGGGAACGGTTCAGGTAAGGCATTACTTTCAGGGCATCGATGGCTACCAGGTGCCGTGTAGAAACGGCAGGGCAGCAGACGATATCATAAAAGGCACGCAGTCCCATTGTGGCAACATAATCCTGTGGATCCGACACGTAGGCCTTCTGCAAATTCTGCAGGGCTTCCTGTACGATAAGCGGTGCTACCATCTTTTCCCGTTCGGCATCGGTTTTGCAGCCCACACGGTTAAAGGCTGCTGCTGTAATATTGTTGACATTCTGCTGAAATTCTTCTGTGGCAATGCCATACTGACCCATGAAGTGATGGGCACATTCGCGGATAATAGAAGAATTTTCCACCGTATCCGAGGCCCAGATCGAATCGTGGGACACAGGGCGTGTTTCTGTTCCCGATGCCGGTAATTCATTGCCCCATGGGCTTTTTCTGGCCTCTGCCGCAGCCCGGCTCTGGGTCCGTCTGTCCGTAGTCTTGCCCGCAGCCTGTACAGGCCGGTTCGCACCGGTATCTTTGCTGGCTGTATCTACCTGTACAGGTTCCATGCGGCGTGTTTCATCACCTGGTGCATTGGATGAGAGGGTGTGTGTTCTTGCCTTCACGGGCGGCATAATCTGTGTCTGGTCGCCGGCACTGTCAGCAACAGCAGCCGCTACCTTGACAGCAGGAATGACTGTCGTGGCGGCTGTAGCTGCCGCTTCGCCGGCAGGCGCATTTTTAGCTGCCAGGTCTGCCGAAACGACGGCAGCCATGTGAGCTAATGAAGGGTCGCCGGCCTCCTTTGTTTCTTCCTTCTTATGTGCCGCAGCCTGTTCCTGCCGCTGGCGCAGAGCTTCTGCCTGTTTTCTGCGGCGCTCTGCTTCAGCAACCTGGCGTTCTGCCGCTTCCTTTTCCGCTGCCCGGGCTGCTTCCTCTTCACGGCGTTTTTTGGCTTCCTCTGCTTCCGCCTTGAAAGCCGCTGCTTCTTCTTTATCTACTTTATCCATGGCCTCGATGATTTCATCACGTGACAAGACCCGTGTGGCGTCGAGGTTATCCTTTGCCGTTTTATGGCTATGCTGCGTGTCCGCAGCCTTATAGACAATATGGCCATCCTGGCGAACGGCTTCCCCTTTGGTCGTAACAAAAGCGGTTTCTTCCGGATTTTCCCGGCGTTCCCGCACGGTTACCGTCGATATCTTGGGTACCGGCGCTGTATGCGACCGGGCTGTAGCCCGTTCAGCCTGCCGTTCATTGTGCAAGGCTTCGATTTGTGCCCATGCGGCCTTTTCTTCAGCTTTCTTTTGCGCTAACTGCTGGGCTTCTTCCCGTTCCTGCTTTTTATGGCTTTTTTCAGCCTTGCTGCCGGAAAAGAAAATCAGGCAAATAACGAAAAAAACAAGTACTACGCCTGCCAGTATGATATACGGCAAATAACTAGACATTTCATCCTCTCCTCTATAACCTATAACATAATCTTAAGCCCTATTTTACCATAGATAGTACACAACTTCCAGTTTAGAAAAAGGCAGATATGACGTAATTTTTCGTCTCTGTCCCCATTCCGTGGTATAATAAAAAGCATGTTAAACAAAGGAGGCCTTATGCCGATTCCGGCATGTATTATGAAACCATATAAAGCGATTATTTTCGATATGGACGGAACTGTCCTCGATACGTTAGATGAATTAACCCACTCCTTAGCTCACATTTTCCGGCAGCACGGACTCCCGGAAAAAACCAGTCAGGAAGTCCGTGCCTGCCTGGGCTATGGCTATATTGGCCTGATTCAGCGGGCCGTCCCTGATCTGCCGGTGGCGGAACAAGAACAATTGGCCCGGGAATTCAAGGACTGGTATGGCGCTCATTGCGCCGGCCACACCTGTCTGTACGCCGGTATTCACGAATTATTACAGGCTCTAAAAGACGCAGGACGGCAGACTGCGATCGTTTCCAACAAGGGCCAGGCTGCCGTGACGACGCTGCACGAAGAGTTCTTCTCCGGCCTGGTTACGTTTTCTCTGGGTGAATCGCCGCTTTATCAAAAGAAACCGGCGCCGGATATGGTCTGGGAAGCCTTAAAGCGCCTGGGCTGTGCCCAGGAAGACGCCGTCTACATAGGCGATTCGGAGGTAGATAAGCGCACAGCAGATAATGCCGGCCTGGATTCTATCCTCGTCACCTGGGGTTTCCGGGATCCGGCCTTTTTGGAAGCGTTGCAGCCGGACTACCTCGTACAGACGCCGCAAGAATTACAGACGCTCCTCCTTTCTGGCGACTAATAAAAACAACCTGTTCCTTCAAGAGGAACAGGTTGTTTTTTTATTTAATCGTATCCTGAATAACTGAATCGACAGCTTTGTTCGTAGCCGTATCATACAGCGGTGAGTACACATTAGCGCCATCACGATCTGTATTCGTCTGCGTATCCGTCAGGTCTTCGTCCGTTGCGTCGCCTGCCTGGACTGCCGGCTTAGCCGCCGCAATGGTCTGAAGATCCCGAATTCTGACAATGCCTTTACCTACGCGTTCTTCCAATTTTTGTAAGGTCGAAGCTGCTAAAGGCCGGCGCACGATCACGTCAATTTGTTCTGCCTTGTAATCAGGCATAGCCCCGATATAATTCTGCACGCCTTCTTCCGAAACAATGCAATTAATAGCCCGCATCATGAGCTGGTCATAATCACTCCGGGCAAAGCGGGCCGGACGGATTTCCAGCACATCATAGCGGCTGACATCCCGTTTCAGGCGTTGATTGAGGAACATATGCGGTCCCGTTTTCATACCCAAGACGAGTTTATTGCCATCCCAGTACAGCGTCCCCTGCTGGAAATAGGCAGGCATACTGCCATATTCCGCGTTGAGCGCCCGGATGACCTGCCGTTCTACATCGACATGGGATACATAATCGCCGTCAGAATGGCTCACGTGGTACATAGTTTCCGCTGCTTCCGCCCGGGTTATGCCGTCTTTGGGACGAAACAGGTTGTCTGCGGAAAGCATGAGATTTTTATTATGCAAGTACTGTACCGCTTCCAGGTCTGCTGCATCGATAGAGGCCTGGTCCGCATAGGGTGCTACTGTACGCGAGACATCCGTAAGGCCGCAGTACTTTAAATACTGGTATAACACAGCAGCAAATTCTTCCCGCGTTACCGGCTGGTCAGGTTTAAAGGAGCCATCCGCATAGCCCTCCAGAATGCCATGGGAGGCAACGGCAGCCATCGCATCGTTGGCCTTCGGAGACGGCGCATCTGTAAAATTCAACGGTGCTGTCGGCAAATTCAAAGCCGTGCCATAAATAAGTTGTGCCAAATCGCCACGGGTCAGCACCTGCTGTGGTGAAAAGGTTGTGCCCGGCGCAAAGGACAGGCAGTTATTATCGTAGAGATAATCGATCGCCACGCGGCTCTTCAAGCCGCCCAGATCGGTATAGGGCGCAGCTGCGAACACAGAAAAAGACGTGCAGGCAACGAGGGCTGTCAAGACAGCCAAAACTTTCTTTCGCTTAACCATGATTATTCCTCCTGCCTGATTACTGGATGACAATGCGCAGTACACTGCCCAGTTGTTTATTTAACGCCGCTTGTGTTTCTTTGCTGATCGACGGGACGATCAAGTCTACGCGTTCATTCAAATAATCTTCTTTTGTTTCTACAGCCGTGCCCGTCGGTTCAGTTGCGCGATAGATTTTTTCTGCCTGGGCTTTGATATTTTTATAGTCGTTATAGCTGTACGTCGAACGCTGGACAATAACACTGCCTGCAGGGATTGCCGAATCCGTAGCAATGACCTGTTCCAGCTTGTCCTGGTTAGCCTTGGTCTTCACGCCTACGTGAAGTTTATTATCCATCCAGTACATAATGCCATCCTTGGCAAAGTTTTTGACCGACCCGTACACGTCAGTCACGTCTTTAAAGACCTGTGTCTGCAGGCTATTTTGCTTTTCCGAACTGCCCTGGCTGTTGTTGATAATGCGATACAGGACGTTAACAGCTTCCCCGCGGGTTACCTTTTGGTTCGGCTGGAAATAGTTGTTGGCACCCTGCATATAGCCGGCAGCAGACAACGTATTGACGGCTTTTTTCGCCCACGGCGCAATGGACGCTTCGTCGGTATACGGCGTTGCCGTATCCTGCACGATAATGCCCTTATAGTTCATATAATTGTAGGCAATAACGGCAAATTCCTGACGCGTAATATCCTGTGTCGGGCGGAACGTATTATCCTTATAGCCGCTCATAATCTGTTTATCTACGAGTGAGGCAATGGCCCGTTCAGACCAGCGGCCGCGAACGTCTTTAAAATCAGAGCGCAGGACAGTATCGTTTTCACCCAGCATATTATCCAAAATGGAGGCAATGCTTTCCCGCGTAATCGGATCATTCGGATAGAAATACCCGTTGCTGCCGCTAATATAATGATTATCATAGAAATATTCTATTGCACTCTTACCCCAATAGCTGTCAATATCCTGTAAACCACTGACAGTTCCTGCAGCCATGGCGCCACTGCTCATGGCCGCGGCAAGGGCTGCTACTGCCAGAAACTTCGTATATTTTTTCATGGTATCCCACTCCTATCCAAGGTCTATAGTACTCGTTATATCAGGCCAAACAAGGTCAGTCTGATGATTGACTCTATTTATCATATTTTATCATATAGCACGCCGTGTCACAAGGCTGACGCCTGTCAGTACAGCTGGAAGTACTGCTGCACAGCTTCCGGATCGTGTGTCTTTTCCAGTATGAGCTGTAACAGGAGGCGTGCCTTTTGCGGTGACAGATTATCGGCACCGACGACTCCGGGCCATTGCGGCACAGGACTGACGATACCGCCGGAAGCCCGCGTCGCACGGACAACGACGACGCCCTGGCCTAGGGCCTTTTCGAGCCCTTCCTTAAGATAAAGAGGCAGGTTGCCATGGCCAAAACCACAAAATACGAGTCCCTCCACATGGGCTGCCAAAGCGGCTTCGATGAGGTCTTCACTCATGCCGATATGGCAATAGATGATCCAGACTGCCGGCAGGCGTTTCCCAGCCTGGCACGTCCATTCAGATGTATACGTGTGCTTACGTAAAGGCTTTTGATAAAAAACGGGGACACCGTCCTGCATAAAGCCCACATACCCCAGCTGGCCATCAGAAAAAGCGTGGACATGGGTCGTATCTGTTTTTTCTACGTACCGGGCCGCGCAGATAGAACTATTCATGAGCTGCAAAACGCCATAGTCACCGGCTTCCGGGCAGGCTGCAAGCCGTACTGCTTCCAGCAGGTTTAGCGGGCCATCGGCACTGATGGCCGTAGCCGGACGCATGGCGCCGACGATCACAATGGGCTTGTGCGTATGCACAGTCAGATTGAGAAAATAGGCCGTTTCATCCATAGAATCCGTACCGTGCGTCACGACGATACCGTCCACGTCGTCCCGGTCTGCTACGGCCTGAATCCGTGCGGAAAGACCGGTCAATAGCTCTTCCGTCATAGACGAACTATCGATATTGCAGTATTGTTCGCCTGCAATAGAGGCGTATTCAGCCAGTGCCGGTACGGACGCGATCAATTCGGCAACAGAAACTTCACCGGCCTGATAACCAAGCAATTCATCAGCAGCACCGGCCCGGCCGGCAATAGTGCCGCCACAGCCAATAATATAAATGCGGGATTTCATACAAACTCCTCCTCGTAAGTAACAAAATGATACTTCGATTGTATCACGGAAAGCAATGTATCACAAACGGAGCCGCACGACAGCATAAAAAAACAGGAAACCCGAAGGTTTCCTGTTTTCTGCATAGGTTTGTGTATCGCCAAATATGATTATTATTTGCTGTACAATTCGACGATAAGCGTTTCGTTGATTTCGATAGGGAGTTCGTCACGTTCCGGAATGCGGGTAAGGGTACCAGCAAAGTTATCGAAGTCTTTGTCGATATAAGCGACATCGAAAGATTTCAGTTCTGTGAAAGATTTTTTGAACATTTCATTCGAACGAGAGCTTTCTTTCAGGGAAATAACGGAACCCACTTTGACGTTAGCCGACGGAATATCGCACCGCTTGCCATCGACAAGGATGTGGCCGTGGTTTACCATCTGACGAGCCTGACGGATGGAATTAGCGAAGCCAATACGATAAACCAGGTTATCGAGGCGGCATTCCAGCAGTTTCAGCATGTTCTGGCCTGTAACGCCTTCCATCTTCTTAGCTTTATCATAATAACGGACAAACTGACGTTCCAGCAAGTTGTAATATGCACGGAGCTTCTGTTTTTCCAATAACTGTGTACCATATTCAGACATTTTCTTCTGACGCTGATCTTTCTTAACGCGTTTTAATGCCTTAGGATGTCCGTACACATTCAGTCCGAACCGGCGACATTCCTTAAAACGCGGGTCTCTCCTCGTTGCCATTTCTACATCACCTCATAGTAAATAATTAGATATTTTCTGCACACAATGCAGTGTTGTTATTCTATCACAATTACGAATCCCTGTCAACTTTATCCGCCCTTGGATCAGGGCAGCGTGATTTCAACAATTTGGCCATTTTTGATGGCCGGGCTGTGCAAAAAGCGGTGCATATAGGCAGCTGCTGCCAAACCGGGCTCGTGCCGGACGAGGAGCAGGTTGCGAATGAACTGGGCGTGCGTAAAAATGACGATAAAATGCTCACGCCGTTTTTCCAGAGCTGACAGGGTTTCTGTAATGCGTGACACGAGGTCTCTATAGCTCTCTGCATCACCGGCATCCACATAGTCCGGGTTCAGATTGCGCCAATACGCAATCACCCTGGGCCGGCGCTGGGCCGACGTCGTACCTACGCAGGTACGGGGTGAAAGGTATACAAATTCATGCACTGACGGCCAAACCTCTACAGGCACGTCCGGATATAGGCGGCACAAGGGAGCCGCCGTCTGCCGGGCCCGTGCGTACGGTGAGGTGATGATAAGATCCGGGCGGGGCACGATCAGGCTGACAGCCTTAGCCTGTTCTTCTCCCAGCGGAGACAAGGGAATCGTACGATGGTCTTCCGTAGCAGCTCCGGCATTTGCTGTACTTTCACCGTGGCGGATCAGCCATATTTTTTTCACAATTGCGTTCTCCTTTTCATATGTATTGCAAAAAAAAGCGGGCCCGTGAAAGCGGGCCCGCCACATACTGCCTGATACTTAGATTTCTGTCTTCCACAGGCCGTGCAGATTACAGTATGCATATACTGTACCGGAACCGACGAGATGGAATTCTGTTTCCGGTTTTTCACCCGGTTTCAGATATTTAAAGAGCAGTTTACCTTCGCTGGCTAAGGCAATCCATTCGATGTAATGGTTGTCGAGCATAGGATGTTCTACGGAGCCAACCGTTACATGCATCATCTTATCGCCTTTTTCTACAGCCGGCGTATGTTTTTCCGTCGCTGCATCAACCGATCCCGGTACGAGATGTACCATAGGCTGTCCACAGCACGTAAGATTCGTGCCGCCACCGGATTTGATGACTGCAATAATATTACCGCACAATTCGCATTTGTAAAATTCTACTGCCATGTTCCTTACCCCCTTCAGAGATAAAACGATACCGTAGAAAACATGAATGGACGCTTCGTTCCATATCATATCTTATACGAATAGTATAGCATAAACAAAGCGAATTGTATATTACCTAAGAATCATTTTTTCCTGAAATGGTAGCACTTTTTATTGATTCGGAATCTTTACTTTTTAGTACCACCGGGTCATAGGCAGGTCATTATTCGTACCCTTCGTAAAGAGGAGCTGATGTACATCGATATAGCCGATATAGAAGGCTACAGCACAGCCGCACAAATAGAGATCCCACATGCGGACAAATTCTTCACCTTTATCTGCGGCTACCTGGGCGCGGACCTTCTGGAAATTGTGGTACCAGCAGCTCAGCGTCTTGTAATAGTGCCGGCGCAGGCTTTCTGCATCGAGGAGCTGGAACGGTCCTTTGTAGGCCAATTCCACGATTTCATAGATAGTCGGCAGCGTACCGCCCGGGAAAATATACTTACGCATCCACGGATTGCTGTTCTGTTCGTCCCGGCCATCGATGTAGTGGAGAAGGAAGAGCCCGCCGTCCTTCATGACCTTATCGACGACATTCATATATCGTTCGAATTGGGAACGGCCTACGTGTTCGAGCATGCCTACACTGACGACGCGATCGAACTTGATATCTTTCTTGGGCAGATCACGGTAATCGAGAAGATCGATATGGACCTGATCTTCCAGGCCTAATGCCTTGATCCGTTCCTGTCCCATAGCCCACTGTTCATGGCTCAGGGTGCAGCCATAGCCCTTGACGCCGTACTTTTGCGCGGCTTCAATGAGTAAGTAGCCCCAGCCGCAGCCAATATCGAGAAGGCTTTGTCCCTTTTCCAGGTGCAGCTTGGATAAAATATAATGAACCTTATTTTTCTGTGCTTCTTCCAGCGTATCGTCATCATGCTTGAAATACGCACAGGAATAACTCAGTGTCGGATCGAGCCAGAGCTTATAGAAATCATTGCCCAAGTCGTAATGGGAGCATACTTCTTCCCGCTGTGTCGTTTTGTCTTCCGACGGATAGAGAAGCGAATTGACGGCACTTCTGTCTAAGGAGAATTGATCTACCTGTTCGAGCAGACATTCCAATACTGTGAATAAATCTCCTTCAATTTCCAAATCCCCCCGCATAAAAGCTTCCCCTAAGGATAAAGAAGTCGAAGTCAGCAATTCTTTCTTTGGGATGTCTTTATGAAAGATAACGCGAAATAAGGGTTCGCCCGTACCAATCGTATAATGTTTCCCATGCAATACTACATCAAAGCAGTATTTGTCGAATCGTTGCAAATAATAAATAAGAAAATTATCCATTAAATGCATGCTAACACCTTCATTCAGATAAATTTAATTTATGCTCTGTTTTCTATGCCGCACACAGCATTTTCCAATACCATCATGGTTGTCACGGCTCCTACGCCACCTGGTACGGGTGTTACTGCGCCGGCGATTTGTGAAACCGCCTCAAATTCTACATCACCTACGGTCTTCCCTTCTACCCGGTTAATGCCCACGTCGATGACGATGGCGCCTGGTTTTACCATATCTGCCGTTACCAGTCCCGGTGAGCCGGCAGCGCTGATCAAAATATCAGCCCGCCGGGCAGCTGCTACTAAATCGCGCGTGCGTGTGTGACAATGCGTCACCGTAGCGTTGCGGTTCAGGCAAAGCTGCGCCAAAGGTTTGCCAACTACATTACTTCTCCCGATAATCACCACCTCTTTCCCCGTCAAAGAAATATGATAATAATCCAGAATTGCCATAACAGCCCGGGGCGTACAGGGAACAAACCCGGGACGGCCCGAAAAGAGACGGGCTATGTTGCTGTCCGTCAGGCCATCGACGTCCTTTTCCGGACTGATACAGTTAATCACTTTTGCCGCATCAATATGGCGCGGCAAAGGCATCATCATGAGAATACCAAAAATATTTTTGTCCTCATTAAAATGCGTGATCATAGAGATCAGATCGTGTTCACATACCGTCTCTGCCAGCCTGTAAATTTCTGCTGATAATCCTACGCCCTGAGCTACCTTTTGCAGCGACCGGGCATACAAATCAGAAGGTTTATCACTGCCGGCTAAGATAATCGCCAGTCCCGGCTGTATATGGCGTTCCTGAAAATCATATAACCGCCGTTCCACCTTCTCTCGGTGAAACGCAGCCACGGCTTTGCCATCTAATATAACCATAAAAATCTCCCCCTTACTGTAAGAACGTAACCTGTACATCAGAGCCATCCGGCACGTAGGTACCTGCCGGCGGATTCTGATACACAGCATGACCAGCACCGTTCGGTACGAAGCCCAGTCCTGCCCGGTCGAGCCAGTCATTGACTTCCCGGTTATCCCAGCCCAGGAATGAAGGCACCAGGACCCCTGCATCAGATCGTTTTATATCCGGAATCACCCGGGCCGGTTTAGCCTTCGTGTCCGCCTTTTGCGGCAGCCCCGCTAAGGACGTCGCTTCCGTAGGCCGCAAACCTTTGATGCGGACAATCTGGGTCATCATTTCTTTAAACACCGGCGCCGCTACTTGGGCACCATAGTATACACCACTCGGATTATCTACGACGATCAGTACGACGTACTGCGGGTCCTCCAAAGGGCCAAAGCCGACGAAAGAACCAATATACTGATTTTCCGCATAGCCTGTGCCTTCTGCATTCAAGCGCTGGGCTGTACCGGTCTTGCCGCAAAAGGCATAGCCGTCAACCTTGGCATTTTGCCCGCCGCCAGATGCGATTTCTTCGGCCATAATTTTACTGATCGTCTGGCTGATTTCCGGCGAAATAGGCTGTCCTACTTCGACGGGTTCTGCTTTTTTATAAATGGACCCATCGGGATTATCAATTTCCTTAATAACAAAGGGCTTCATCATATGGCCGCCATTGGCAATGGCACCAAACGCCTGGACCATCTGTAAGGGCGTTACGGCATTCCCTTGGCCAATAGCCATAATCGCTTCATCGATTTTGCTCATCGAATCAGCGTCAAAGAGGATCCCTGAGCCTTCGCCTGGCAGCTCTATCCCTGTGGGCTGGCCAAAGCCAAAGCGATGCGCATATTCCGTTTCTATTTTACCGCCCATTTGCATGCCGATATAGGCCATGGCCGTATTAATGGAAAACTTAATGATTTCCTTCAGCGTCACATTGCCCATCCCCGCATCATCCCAGTTGTGGATCGTACGGTCGTCAATGTCTATATAGCCCACATCGTGATACACGCGGTTGACATCCCATTTTCCCGATGCCAAGGCGGCGGCTGCCATAATCGGCTTGAACGTCGAGCCCGGTTCATACAAATTGACGACGGCCCGGTTCTTGTACGCTTCCTGGTTGCCCTTGCCATAGTCGTTAGGATCGAAATTCGGACGGCTGGCCATGGCCAGGATTTCTCCCGTTTTAGGATTCATGACGATGACTGCAGCACCAGAGGGATGATTGCGTTTCATAATGCCATCGAGACCCTGTTCTGCCACATACTGGATTGTACTGTCGATGGTCAGCTGTACGGACCGTTCTTTGTTAGGCAGTATTTTTTCCAAAGCCGAATCCAAAATAGGGATATTGTGGCTGTCTGTCAACAGCTGATAGCGTTCTACATCCCCCTTGATTTCCTTGTCGAGGACCATTTCTATGCCGTCTAAGCCACGGTCGTTTTCGCCGACAAAGCCGATCAGCTGGGCTGCCATCGTACCATTCGGATAAAAACGGTGGCTTTCATTATTAAAGCGCAGGCCCTGCAGTTTCTGATCCTTGATCAGTTCGGCTACGGCTTCGTATTTATCGTGGTCCATTTTTCTGTCGAGCCAGACAAAGGCCGTGTCCCGTTGCAGCCGTTCCTGAATCTGGCTTTCGCTAATACTCAGATACGGTGCCAGGAGATGAGCCATTTCTGCCGGTGAGCGGTTAATCATTGTCGGGTCGGCATAAAGCGACTTTGCCATTTCGCTAATCGCCAGGACGCGGCCATCGCGGTCAAGAATAGTACCACGGGGCGACGTAATTTCCCGGCTTTCTTCGGATTGGGCATCGGCCATGGCATTCATATCCGCCCGCCGTACGACTTGCAGCCAGAATAACTCGCCAAAGATCAGTACGACAAGGATAAACATGCAGATAATACAACTGGACATGCGCCGGCGCATCTGGTTGTCTCTTTTTTTATCTTGTTTGGTCTTCATGATTTTTTTCACCCTGTCGTTTCAGCCATTTTTCGGCTGCCTCATACAATACATCCGGGTCATTTTCCAGCTGTCCGTTTTGCACACGCTGCAACAGGTTGTGCAGGCAGGCGCCGGTTTCTTTACCACACTGCATAGTAAGGCGCCGGTCGTAATGGAGGTCTTTGGTAGAAACGGGCATAGCCTGGGCCAGGTCAGCCATGAAGCGGCCGAATTCTTCTGTCCCTTGGGTATTGGCTTCCGTACGGCCGCAGCCCCAAATATCACCGACAGCTACGGCTGTTGCCTGTTCTACCGCATCGGTCAGTTCGTCTGTGCGGCGAAACGGTCCCTGCAGCGCTTCATGGCGCAGCCATTTCGCCAAGTCCCCTTCGCCCGTATTGGCATAATAATGAAACTTCATATGGGTCTGCACGAGCCAGGCTACACGTTGCACAAAGGCCGGACGTTTCCCCCAGCGCGTCAAAATAGCCGTCGCGATTTCCGCCCCTTTATTGTCATGGCCATAGTCGGTAAAACGGCCCTTATGGATGCCGCGAATACCGGGCAGGCCCTTAGCTACATCATGAAACAGCATGGCATAGCGGATCGTCAAATCGGCTGGTGTATGCGCTACCGCCGCCAGCGTATGGAACCAGGCATCAAACACATGAAACGGCCGGGACTGGGGCGTTTCCGGCAAGTGACTGAGTTCCGGTAAAATGGGGACCTCCCGGTAAACACCGTTTTCCTTTTGCCGGCAGCTGCAAGCCCCCAGCCCGCTCCGCACGAGCACATCGAGGCCCTTGCTAACCTCCGGCGTCAGCATGAGACGGTCAATTTCCTGTACGACCCGTTCCAAGGAGAGCCCCTGTACGCGATAAAAAGCTGCCGGCATAGCCCGCAGCATTGTTTTATCCGGTATAAAGCCGAGCTGGCCTGTAAAACGGCAGGCACGGAACAGACGCAGGGCATCTTCCGTAAAGCGGCGCGTAGCATCACCGACGGTGACCAGGCGCTTTTTGTGCAAATCCTTCTGTCCGCCTACGTAATCATATACGGTCCCATATTGATCCATCGCCAGGGCGTTCACCGTAAAATCACGGCGTAACACGTCTTCCCGCAAAGTGTCTGCATACCAGACCGAAGCCGGCCGATGACTGTCTGCACCATAGGCTTCACCGCGAAAGGTCGCCGTTTCAATGGTCATGCCGTCGACGACAAGGACGACAATGCCAAAACGTTCGCTATTTATTTCTACTGTATGCCAGCCTTGCGCCGCCCCGACGGCACGGATTTCTTCCGGCCGCGCCGATGTAGTCACATCATAATCATGGGGTTCGCGCTGCATCAATATATCACGCACAGCACCGCCGACCAGATAAGCCTCATACCCGGCTTCTTCCAAGGCGTGCAGTACGCTGCGTACAATCCGGTTCAACAGGAATTCCTCACTTTCTATTACGAAAGAGAATATACTAAACGGGAACTCTCCCCTTTTAGTATACCAATTATACTATAGTATACCTGTGAAATACAAGTTTGCCCCTGGCCAGATGCCGGACCGGCAAAGCTAAGAATAATATATTTATAAAATATTAAAAAAACGCTGTTTTTATTGATTATTTATGCTATAATTTAGAAAGATTATTCTCTAAGGAGGCACCTACTATGGCTATTAACTGTAAACAACTAGTTGAAGAAAATATTCCTTTACTCATCGAAATCCGTCGTTTTTGCCACCGCCACCCGGAACTCTCGTGGCAGGAAACGCAGACCATGGCCTATATTGAAGAGGAACTGACAAAATTTGGTATTGCCTGGCAGCATATCGATAAGGGCGGCATCCTGGCCCGCATCGACGGCCAGGCTCCCGGTAAAACGCTGCTCCTGCGGGCTGATATCGATGCCCTGCCGATCACTGAAAGCGAAAGCAATCTTTCCTGCCCCCGCGTCGTCCGTTCGGAAACGCCCGGCGTCATGCACGCCTGTGGCCATGACGGCCATATTGCCATGCAGCTGGTCGTTGCCAAACTGCTGCAGGAAACGAAAGACCAGTGGAACGGCACGGCAGCCATTCTTTTTGAACAAGGGGAAGAAGATTCACCGGCTATGCGCTATATCGTCCCTTATTTGGAAGAAAAAAGTGGCCTTTCCATTGACAGCTGTTATGCGACACACCTGCGCTGGGATGTTCCCGTCGGCAAAGTAGCGATTTGTGACAATGCCCCCATGGCCGGCGGTTTCCGGTTCCGCGTCCGCATTGCCGGCAAGGGCGGACACGGTTCGCGTCCGGATCTCGCCTATAGCCCGATTGATTGCTTCACCTCGTTCCATACACATTTACAGGAGCTGCGTCTGCGGGCTATTGCCCCGCAGGAATGCCTGACCGTTTCCGTCGGCAGTGTCCATAGTGGCGAACTGCAAAACGTAGTCCCTGACAGCCTCGAATTTGCCGGTACGTGCCGCTTTTTCAGCTATGACCATGCCGGCCGCCGCTTCTTCGATGAATTTTTCCGTCTCCTGAGCAACGACTGTGATACCTATCATTGTACCTATGATATTCTCGACATGCCCAAGCCTCTTTACGAAGTACAGAATAATCCGGTCTGTGTAGACCTGGCCAAAAAGGCAGTCACAGAAACACTCGGTGCCGGCAGCCTGACCCAGTGCGAACCGTGGATGGCATCGGAAACCTTTGCCATCTTGACCCGTCTCTATCCGGGGCTCATGACCTTCACAGGGATTGCCAATCCGGAAAAGGGCAGCGGTGCCAACCACCACACACCGCAATTCGATTTGGATGAAGATGCCCTGGCCGTAGGCGCTACGACGGGTTTGGCCTATGCCTTGGAATTCTTCAAGACCCAGCCGGATCTGCCCTTTGAACGGACTGACGAACCACTGAACGAGCTGGCAGCGCGTAATGTATAATTATATTTTCCTATGATGCAAGCTCGGAAAAGACATTTGTATTTATAGAGTAAATATTGTAAAATGAGCATACACCTATATAAGGTGCCTGCTCATTTTATACCACACGTGCCAATCGGCCGTGTATTTGCTTGATTTATTTTTAAAGGAGGCTACTATTAGTGGACTTAGTAAAAAACTGGCGCATCCATCTTTTTGCGCTGATCCTCGTCATCGTAGCCGAAACCATTGGTATCCAAAAGCACGGCCTGGTCATTTTCCTGCCCATGCTCTACGCCCTGGTTCTCGGCGGTATTATCAGTTATCCTTCATTCCATATTTTAAATGAAAAACAGATGACCCGGGCCGGCAACCTGATGAGTATTACCATGTTGTTCCTCATCGCCAAGATCGGCTTAGGCATCGGCCCGAACCTGCACCTCTTACTGAACTCCGGTATTGCCCTGATCATGCAGGAATTTGGTCATTTCTTCGGTACGCTGATCTTCGGTCTGCCGACGGCCATTCTCCTAAAAATGGGCCGTGAAGCCATCGGCGCCTGCTACTCCATCGACCGTGAAGCCAACGTCGCCATTATCGCTGAAAAGTTCGGTATCTTCTCGCCTGAAGGCCGTGGCGTAATGGGCATGTACATTTGCGGCACTCTGTTCGGCGCGCTATGGATTTCCATCCTCGCCGGCATCATCGCCCGTACAGGCCTCTTCCATCCCTACGCCCTGGCTATGGGTGGTGGCATTGGTTCGGCCAGTATGATGGCTGCTTCCGTCGGTTCGATTGTCGCCGTTTTCCCGGAAGAAACGGAAAAGATTACCGCCTTTGCCGGCGCTGCTAACCTCATGACCTCGGTCATCGGCATTTATTTCTCCCTCTTCATTTCCCTGCCGGTTACGATTAAAGTATACGAATGGGTAACAGGCCGTAAAAGACATGAAGAAGTCGCTGCCGGTGAAGTACAGGAAAACGCCGTAGCCGATACGATTGCTAAGGAAGAAGAAGAAGCCAAAGAAGTACGGGAAAAATCCTCCCTTGGCGACGACCTGTTCATTCTCTGCCTCACCGGTGTTCTGACACTGATTGGCAATTTCGTCGGCTTCAAAGTCAATCCGGCTGATGATTTTATCGGCTGTCTCATGATTATTGCTATCTGCTTTGCCGGTATTCTCATCGCCCGTATCCCGGGCCTGAAGAAGCTGCCTGTCGTTTTCTGGGTTTCCATCATCGCTGTTATCGTATCCATTCCGTCCGTACCGGGCGCTACGACGATTACAGCCGCTACGAATCCGGTCAACTTCCTGGCTGCCTGCACGCCGATTCTTGCCTACGGCGGTCTCTCCCTGGGCAAAGATATTCCTGCTTTTAAACGTCTTTCCTGGCGTATTGTACCGGTTGCCCTCATGGTAGCCTCGGGTACTTTCATCTGCGCTACCCTCATGGCAGAAGTCATGCTCCACTTAGAAGGCGTTATCTAATACGAACCAAATAATCCGGCCCAGGCCGGATTATTTGCATACAAGGAGGTTTTACAGTATGACCAAAGAAGAACTGAAAAAACAAGTCTGCGAAGCAATTGACAAACGCTATGAAGAAATGGTTGCCTTTGGGGAATCCGTCTTCGCAGAACCGGAACTCGGATATAAAGAAACAAAGACTTCGGCTAAAATTCAAAAGGAATTTGATAAGCTCGGTATTCCCTATACGACGGGCTGGGGTCTGACCGGCGTCAAAGGACGCTTGACCGGTGCCGCTTCCAAACGGACCATCGCCGTCATGGGCGAACTCGATTCCGTCGTTTGCCGCCGTCATCCATCAGCCGATCCCGTTACGGGTGCAGCCCACTGCTGCGGCCATAACGTTCAGGTTTCGGACATGCTCGGCGTAGCCATGGCCTTAAAAGATACGAATGCCATGCAGTATCTCGGTGGCGACGTCGTCTTCTTTGCCGTCCCCAGTGAAGAATGCATTGAAATTGAATACCGGGAACAACTGATGGAAAAAGGGAAAATTCATTTCTTTGGCGGCAAGCAGGAAATCATCCGCCAAGGCGGCTTCGACGATATTGATGCGGCCATGCAGATGCACGTCAACCCGACAGACGATCCGGAAGGTGACATCCGCATCAATGCCCGTTGCAATGGCTTTATCACGAAATTGATTGACTACCATGGCCACGCAGCGCATGCGGCAGCTGCTCCCCACGAAGGAGTCAACGCCCTCAATGCCTGCATGCTCGGTGTCATGGGCGTCAATGCCCTGCGTGAAACCTTCCAGGAAAAAGACCACGTCCGCTTCCATCCCATCATTACCAGCGGCGGGGACCTGGTCAATGTCGTACCGGATTTCGTCCGTATGGAAAGCTACGTCCGCGCTGCGTCAGCCGACGCCATGAAGCATTATAATGAAGCGGTAGACAGAGCCTTAAAAGCCGGCGCTGACGCCGTAGGCGCTACGTGTGAAATAAAAAATATGCCGGGCTACCTGCCCATGTTCCAAAATCAGGCCATGTGTGACCTGCTGGAAGCCAATTCCAATGAAATCTTCGGCAAAGAACACGTCGATGCCCAGCCACCTTTCGATTCCGGCAGCACCGATATGGGTGACATTTCTTATATCATGCCCTGCATCCATCCCTATGTAGGCAGTGTCCACGGGGCCTTGCACAGTGCTGAATTCGATCTCTTCCAAAAGGAAACAGCCTATGCCAAGACGACCAAAGTTCTGGCCATGACGCTTATCGATCTGCTCTACGCCGATGCAGCTTCCTTAGAAGGTATTTTAAAAGGATATACGCCGCTCATGACGAAGGATGAATATTTGAAATTCATGGAATCCTTACGCAGTACAAAATAAGCACACCGTACTAAAAGCCGTTGTCACAGACTGTAACCTGTCTGTGACAACGGCTTTTTTGGCTAGCAGACAAACGAAAAAAAGGCTATGAACCAGTCCGGGAGGGCAGTCATGGCCTTTTTTCGTTTGCTGTTTAGATTTTTTCCATAATTTCTGTGAAATGATCATTCAGGCACTGGAAGACGGCATCCCGAATGAGTACGTAGATCATAGCCGGATCAAACTGTTCGTCTGTAGCTGCAATGCAGCAATCGAGAACGATTGTGCCATCCTGTGCAACGAAGAATTTGGAAATCTTATACTGCTGGTTGCAAAGGTTCAGGAAATCTACGATCTTTGCCCGGTTGTCATCGTTTACTGCCTGGCCGGCGATAATGACACGGGTAATAGAATAGATGCTGTCATCTGCCAGGACGAATAAGGGCAGATGCTGGCCTTTTACTACGATGGAAGAACGGAAGACAACCATATGCATCGGATCGTCTTTTACTTCTTCAGCCGTAAAGGCCTTAGGATCGTGTTCGTCATAATAAGCTTTAAACTTTTCTGCTTTAGCGTTCATAATATCACCTCATTAGATTTTATAACATCATTGTATCATATCCTGCACATCCTGGCTATGCGTATGAGCCGGATAAATAAGAAAATAAAATGAAAGCAGCGCACCGGCTTCACCAAAAACCATGACCAGGCCCATAGGAATCGCCGTATAACTGCCGGCAATACCGACGACAGGTGCCATGACAGCACCGGAAATCATAGAAAAGAAACCGATCAATGCCGAAGCACTGCCGGCCTGTTTTCCCTGGGCCTGCATGGCCAGGGAAAAGCTCGTCGTCGACATAGACGCCAGCGTTGCCACCGTAAAGAAGAGAATGGTAATGATCGCATATACGGGCAGGCCGGCTAAAAAGCCCAGGAGCAGCAGGCCACTGCCAATGAGTGCCACCCAAAGGACAACGCGCAGCATACGCCAGTCGGCAATACGTCCGGTCAGGCGTCCCGTAACAGCGCCGCTGATCATGAGGCCAATGCCATTGAGACCGAAAATGAGGCTAAACGCCTGGGGACTCACGTGATACACGTTCTGAAAGACAAAAGACGAACCGGAAATATACGCAAAGAAAGCGGCAAAGGCAAAACACTGCATAATACAATGGCCCATAAAATAGCGGTCGCCAAAGAGTGAAGCAAACTGCTTCAGGCCACCGGCAGCGTTGCTGACCAAACGGCGTTTTTGCGGCAGCGTTTCCGGCATAAGCCAGGCACAGACGGCCAACACGATGCCAATGCTGACAAGGAGCCAGAAAATACCGCGCCATGAGGAAAAGCGCAAAATCTGGCCGCCAATCACCGGCGCTAAAATAGGTGCCAGACCATTGACCAGCATGAGCATAGAAAAGAGCTTTGTCAGGGCAGTCCCGCGGCAAAGGTCACGGGCAATGGCCCGGGCAATGACAATGCCGGCGCCACCGGAAAAACCTTGAATAAAACGAAACAACAATAGCCAATAGATCGTATGGGATAAAATACAGGCCAGGGACGACAGGGAAAAAATAGCCATCCCCAAAAAGAGAGGCCGGCGCCGCCCTTTTTTATCGCTAACGGGACCGGAAATGATCTGGCTGGCAGCCATGCCTGCCATAGATGCGGTCAGGGTCAGCTGAATCATAGACGGCGAGACAGCAAAATCGGCCATCATGGCCGGCAAGCCTGGCAAATACATGTCTGTCGATAGCGGTGCAATCGCCGCCAGCATGCCCATAAATACAGTCATCCATAGCATCATTTTTTCTTGCTTAGTTTTTACCATTACTATAACGTTCTCCTCTCTTTTCCTGCAGCCGTTCTATTAGTGCCGGTACTTCACCCAAGGTCTGACACGTATGCCAGGCCGATGCCGCCACTGCAGCAGGCACGCGGACGAGGTCCGGTACCCAAATAGCCGGGATGCCTGCCGCCCGGGCAGCCAGCAGGCCATTGGCCGAGTCTTCAAAAACCAGCGCAGCTGCCGGCATAACGTGCAGCTGCGCGCAAACGCGTTGAAAGATATCCGGCGCAGGCTTGCTATGCGCCAGTTCGGCACCGCTCTGAATAAGACAAAAATAAGCCGTAAGGCCTGCCTTTTCAAGCAGCATGCGCACGGTATTTTCAGAGGAAGACGAAGCAATGGCACAGGCAATGCCCGCCGTTTTGGCGTAGTCCAGACATTCCCTCAGGCCCGGCTCCAGCGGCGCTCCGGACTGTTCATATATAGCCAGCTGGGCTGCCGCCTTTTCTGTGTGCATGGCCTCATACGGAAAGTCCCTGCCAAAGGTTTGGAGAAAGACTTCTTTGATTTGCCGGTCGTTCATGCCAAAAATACGATCAAAAAAGGAATCGCTCAGGGTAATACCATATTTTTTTCCTGCGGCCCGCCAGCAAGGTACGGAAATCCGTTCTGTGTCAAACATAAGACCGTCCATATCAAAAATAAATAAATCCGGTTTGTACAGCAGTTGCAGCTGTTGCGCAGGTACTTCCCTTATTTCCAAAAGAGAGTCTCTCCTTTCCAATATAAAATCCCCCGCCTTATGCGGGGGATTTGCTTCCGCAATATACATTTAACGTCATACAGACTTAACGGACCGGAATGATTTCCAGCCAATAGCCGTCGGGATCGGCAATGAAGTAAATACCCATTCCTTTGTTTTCAAAGACGATACAGCCCATTTCTTCATGTTTCTTATGAGCTGCAGCAAAATCCTGTACGCGGAATGCCGTATGGAATTCATTTTCGCCCAGATTATACGGTTCCTTGCGGTCTTTAATCCACGTCAGTTCCAGCTGAAAATCGCTGGCTTCATTGCCCACATAGACAATGGTAAACGCCGGGTTTTCAATGCGGCGCTGTTCTGTAAGGCCTAAGGCCTCTTGATAAAAAGCCATACTTTTTTCCAGATTAAGAACGTTGAAATTGGTGTGTGCAAACTTAAATTCCATGCTATACAGCCTCCTTTTTATTCTTCCTGCCAGCCTTTCGCTACATCGACCCAGCCTGCAGCATGAGAAAAAACTTCTAATTCAGGCAAGGTCACTTCAATGGCACTATTGCCGGTACCGCAGGCAGGAAACACCGTCGTAAAGCGTTTCAGGGACAGATCCAGATAGATGTCTACGCCAGGATTGACGGCAAAGGGACAGACACCGCCAACGGGATGGCCAGTCAGTCGTTTCACATCCGTTGCCTTCACCATACTGGCCTTTGTATGAAACGTTTCTTTAAAACGGTGGTTGTCCACGCGGGCATCACCGGCAAAAATCACTAAAAAAGCCCCATCATGATCAGGCCGGTAAAACGACATAGACTTGGCAATACGCTTGCCCTCCGTATGCAGGGCAGCCGCCGCCAGCTCCACAGTCGCACTGGATTCTGCCAATACCTGAATGCGTGTGGCAGCGCCAAAAGGCGCCAGATAGTCCCGGACCTTTTCCAAGGACATACAGATCCCCCCCTCAGCCGGATTTATCAATTCTTTTAACGCTATTATTATATACTACAAAAGAACTTCTGTACAAGCATTTCACCTTAGAGAAGCTCAAAGGAAGCCGTACTGCCCCGCTTCGTCTTTTGAATGGCCAGGCGCGTATCAATCCGTTCCCGTAATTCACCGACGTGGGAAATAATGCCGACCAGACGGCCGCCCTGCTTAAGTTCCATCAGCGTTTTTAAGGCAAAATCCAGCGTTTCCGGATCGAGCGTACCAAAGCCTTCGTCAATAAAGATCGTATCCAAATGAATACCACCTGAATAGGCCTGAACAACGTCAGTCAGGCCCAGCGCCAAAGACAGGGAGGCCAGGAACGTTTCCCCGCCGGACAGGGTATTGGCCGGCCGGGCATAGCCTGTATACGTATCAAAAACCTCTATATCGAGGCCTGCCCGTAAGACGCGCTTATCTTCCCGGCTATGCGAACGCTGCAGCTCATAGCGGCTGCGGCTCATCTTTTCCAGGCGCAAATTGGCGGCCTGCAGCACCTCATCGAGCAGGGCCCCCAGGACATACCGCTCAAAGTTAACACCTGTAGCATCACCTTTCAGGAGATCATAGACGCTGCGGATCGTTTCATAGCGTTTGGCAAGGGTTGCCTGTTCCTGTTGCCATTTGGCAATTTGACGCTCATAGGTCTCTAACTGTCTGAGTTCTGTCTGCAGGGCCGCTACAGCCTGGGACAGGTGCTGACAACGTTCATTTTCCTCTTTCAGCTTTTCATAGGCAACCTGCATTTGTGGCCGTTCCTTACCAGTCGTTGCCTGACGGGCCAGTTGCAGCTGGCCTTGTACCTGTTGTACCTGCCCTTCGTAGTCTTTAATTGCCTGCCGTACAGTTGCCGCATTGGGAATATGGGCCTGCAGGTCCTGACATTCCTGCAGGGACGCAAAGCCATAGGCCTGAGCCTGCTCTGTCAAAGCCGTTCGCGTTTCCGTATATTGCGCTGCCAGGTTTTCCCGTTGCTTCAGTGCCGCAGCCGCCTGGCCGCTAAAGCGGGCAGCTGCCTGCATCGTTTCTGCCAGCTGCTGCTGCAGGGCCGACGTTGCCCTGTCAAAGGCCTGTTGTTGCTCCCTAAGACCTTGCAGGGCCTGCTGTAAGGCCTCAGGCTGACGGTATTCTTCGGGTAATACAGCTTCAGCCTGTGTTTTGATCTCTATTTGGCGAACGTGTTCACGGCCTGCTGTTTCCGCCTCTTGGCGGGCTTTTTCTGCCGCCGTTTCCTGATCTGCCAGGCTCTGCTGCCACTGGAGCAGATCATGCTGCAGCTGCTGCAAAGCCTTTACCTGGCGGTCTACGTCTGCTAACTGCTGTTTTCCTTCCTGTACATATGTCTGCCATGTACGGCTGTCCTTTTCTGCCGGATAGGTACGCCGCTGCTGCTCATACTGCTTCTGTTTTTCTTTTAAAGCCGTTTCCAGGCTCTTAGCCTGTACTTCTGCGGCCTGCCTCTTTTTTTCACTCTCCGCAGCAAGCGCTTTGCGCCGGTCCACATCGGACTTTTGGGGAAAATCGGCCGGTTTGGCTGCCTTATGGGGATGCGTCGTCGCACCACAGACCGGACAGGGTGCCCCTTCGGTCAGTGTTTCCGATAGGACAAAAGCCTGTCCCTGTTGATACCGCTGACTCACAGCTTCGAAATCAACGCGGTCGTGCGCTGCTGCTTCGTCAGCTTTCGTCAGTTCTTGTATCGCCTGGCGCCAACAGGCCTCTGCCTGATGGATATCCTGTGCTAAGGCCTCCAAGGCCAGTTCCCGGCTTAAGCACACCTCAGCGTTCTGCACGTCTGCCCGTTTCTGTTCCGCTGTCGCAGCCAGCTGTGGCAGGTTGCCGGTCTGTTCCTGTGCACGCTGCACCTTCTGACGCCATGACAATACCGATGCCTGGGCCTTTTCCTGTTCTTTCTGCGCGCCTGCAGCCCGGGCCGCCGCCTGCTTTTCCTGACGGCATACGTCGGCATAGGCTGCCGCCTGGGCCTGCAGTCCTTCCAACTTGCCAATCTGCTTAGCCCGTTCAGTATAAGCCGGCCGTTCTTTTTCCCACCGTTCCGATTGTACCTGCAGCTCTTTTTCAGCCTGCTGTGCCTGCTGTGCCTCGGCTTGAAAACGGTCGTATTCGGCACGGGCTGCCTTGCCCTGCCGTAAGATATCTGCCAAATGCTGGCATGGCTCTGCTAAGAGCTCTGCCTTTTCCAGCTTTTGCAAATACTCCCGTTCTTTGGCGATAGCTGTTTCCTGTTGCTGCAGGGCCTGCAGCTCTTTTTCAGCCCGGTCCAGAGTTTGCCACTGATGGTCCAGTACTTCCAGCTGCTGGACCTGGCGCTGGTGCGCATCCCGTTGCTGCAGGGCCACGCGGACTTCTTCTTCTTTCGTTTTCACGTCACCTGTGCGGGCTGCAATCGTGGCCGCCAGGGCCTGTTCATCGGCGGCACCTGCCAGTTCCAGGTATTGGGCAATTTTCATATTTCTCTCTTCGTTGCCCTTGCCGGCCGCCTTTTGTTCCGCATCCGCCAGTTGTTCCAGCCGGCCATAGCGCTCGGTATGAAAGAGAACCTGCATAATCTGCTGCCGTTCTGCCGACGGTGCCAGAAGCAGCCGGCGGAACTCCCCTTGCGGCAGGAGCACGACTTGCCGGAACTGATCGTATTTAAAGCCTAAGAGGTTTTCTACTTCAGCTTTTACGTTGCGGCTCGTAATCAGTGTACCTGTCATCTCATCGCCCTGCCATTCATACAAGGCTGCGTGCATAGGCTCGTGCTTCAGGCCTGTGCCCCGCTTTTTGGCTACGTATTGTTCAGGACTGCGTTCAATACAGTAACACTTCTCGCCAATGGCAAAGGCAAAGAGAACCTTCGTAGCTTCATCTGCTGTCGCGTATTCACTGCGCATGTTGGTTCCGGAGCGGCTGTTACCGCTCGTGTCTCCATAAAGGGCATAGCAAATGGCGTCGAGGATCGTCGTCTTACCGGATCCGGTAGGCCCATAAATAAGAAACAGCTGGCGCGTGCCGAGCTGGCGGAAATCTATGATCTGTTTGCCTGCATAGGGACCAAAAGCGTGCATTTCCAAATAGATGGGTTTCATTGGTCATCACTCCCTTCTTCACGCTGCAAGGTCTCCCAAAGACGCTGGAGATAGGCAGTTTCCTTTTCCGAGAGGGGCTGATCCGGCCGGATGGCCGCGGCAAAATTATCAAAAAGCACCTGATCAGATGCCTGGCGCAGGTCAAAATTTCTGTCACCGCTGTTGGCCGCCATCTGGCGTTGTGGCGTTTCTAAAGCCAGGGCATTAGGATACTTACGCCGTAATTTCCCCATCCCATCCAGGATTGGCTGTGTATCGTCTACCCGCGCGAGGATGAAATCGTCTGTCTGCCCGTCTTCGCGTTCCATTATTTCTGCAAAGGTGCCTGTCAGAATGCGCACGTCTTTACGTGGCACAAAAGGCACATGGGTAGTCGTCACTGTACCGTCTGCTGCCAAGTCGGCAATGACTGCCCCCTTTTTTTGCTTCGCTTCGCTGAAGGAATATTTCATAAGGCTGCCGGCATAGCGGATATTCGCACGGCCAGCCTGCTGCGGCCCATGCAGATGCCCCAGGGCAGTATAGGAATAAGGTGCAAAGACAGCTGTATCGATACATTCTGTTCCTCCAAGAGAGAGAGGCCGTTCAGAGTCACTAGCCGTACCCCCACTGGCAAAGACATGGGCAAGGCAGACCGTACGCAGGCCGGCTGTTCCTTTTGACTGAAAGGCTGCCAGACGGCTCAGGGCAGTCTGATGATCACGGATACTGTCATCACCCAGAAGCTGCCGCACATCGGCCGGTTCAGCATAGGGCAGCATAATAAAGGCGACCGGTCCGGCCGCATCATCCAGAACGACGGGACCTGATAGTTTATCCAGGTCGCCGGCAATGTAGAGCTGCTGACGAGCCAGGAGGCGGCTGCCAAAAGACAGTCGTGCTGCACTGTCGTGATTGCCACTGATAACGAAAAAAGGCACGTGCATTTCTGCCGTAACCTTCGTCGAAATTTCGTCAAATAATTCTACTGCCGCTGCCGGCGGCAAGCTGCGGTCATATACATCCCCTGCCAGAACAACCGCGTCAATGTGCTCACTTTTCAGCAGTGGCAGGAACTGTTCTTTGAGAACATAGGCCTGCTCATCTGTCAAATATTCACCATAGAACATTTTCCCTAAATGCCAATCTGCCGTATGTAAAATACGCATACCGTCACCTCTTCTGTCTTAGGCCTGCTGCAAGCGGCGCAGCATGGCTATTTCCGCAGCATAGCCGGCCAGATCATTCGGCGTTTCCAAATAGAAAGGCAAATCCCGCAGTGCCGGATGATTGATGATCGCAGTAAAGGCCTCTATGCCAATCTGGCCCTGGCCTATTTTTTCATGGCGGTCCTTATGGCTGCCCAGGCTATTTTTGCTGTCATTAATATGGATTGCTTTCAGACGGCTGAGACCGATGGTGCTGTCAAACTGATGCAGTACCTCTTCGAGCTGCCCGACAATATCATAGCCGCCGTCAAAGACGTGGCACGTATCGAGGCAGACGCCCAGCTTATCCGAAAGAGTTGTCTTTTCTATTATAGCAGAAATTTCTTCAAAATTCCGACCTACTTCGGTTCCTTTGCCGGCCATGGTTTCTAAGAGGACCGTCGTCTTTTGTTCCGGCCAGAGGCATTCGTTGAGCATGTCAGCAATCAGGGTAATACCGGTTTCCGCTCCCTGGCCAACATGGCTGCCGGGATGAAAGTTATAGCGGCAATGATCCAGGTACTCCAGACGCTCTAAGTCTTCCTTCATGGCCCGCCGGGCAAAATCCCGCGTCTTTTCCGTTTTGGAACAACCGTTTAGCGTATACGGCGCGTGCGCCAGAATCGGCGCAAAGTGATGTACTTCCATAAGGGCATTGAGAGCCTGCATATCCTCTATATCAAGAGGCCGGACATTCCCGCCCCGGGGATTGCGTGTAAAAAATTGAAATGTATCAGCTCCCAGGGACAGGGCTTCCCGGCCCATATGTAAAAATCCTTGGGATACAGATAAATGACAGCCGATGTGCAGCATAGTATTCTCCTTTCTTTCCTGAAGACAGGAAAACAGGCTGCAACGAACGCAAACGCTTCGTTACAGCCTGTTTTGGCTTTTCCTATTTTTTCTGGCATTCAGCACAAACTCCTGTGAATGACAAACTAATGCTATCTACACGATAGCCGGTCTGACTACCTGCCATTTCAGATAGCTTGTCCTGGTCGATGTCCACATCCATCACCTTGTTGCAGCGGGTACAACGAATATGCGCATGCGGCTTAGTATTATAGTCGTAGCGATGTGCGTCTTCTTCGCACTGCAGTACCTGTACTACTCCGATTTTGGCAAATATTTCCATCGTCTTATAGACGGTTGCCAAACTTATAAACGGGTACTTAGGCTGTAACGTTTTGTATATAGCCTCCGCGTTGGGATGCGTCGTGTTCTGATTTACTACTTCGTAGACTGCCAGTCGTTGCGGCGTAACCTTGTATCCATTTTCTCGTAATACTGCAGCAATATCCATGAATAACAACCTCCTTTCTACCTACCTCATATCTACAATTTGTTATAGATATTTGTTGAGTTTTGTTTTTACTTCCAACCTCACCTATATTTTACATGTTATTGATTTATATGGCAATATGAGAATTGTTATATTACGCTAGAAATAGTAATTTTTTTTTAAAAACGATACTCCGTTAGAGATTCTTCAAGCAAAAAAAACAAAAAGTTGACGAGAACTCCGTTTACCAGCATAATATTAATACATGCAGAAAGGAGCTCCCCATGAGTGAAGATAAGATTATTCAACAAATTGCCACAGACCAGCATATCCGGCCAAACCAGGTAGCAGCCGCCCTACGCTTATTTGCCGACGGTAACACGGTTCCCTTCATTGCCCGCTACCGCAAAGAAGCCACAGGCGTGCTGGATGAAGTACAGCTGCGTAATATACAAGCCCAGTACGAATACGAACAGGCTCTGGAAGCCCGTAAAGAAACGATCCGCCAATCCCTGATGGACCAAGGCCTTTGGAGTAATACCTTGCGCCAACAGCTGCTGGCAGCCCGCCAGCTGCAGGATGTCGAGGATATTTATCTGCCCTATCGTCCTAAAAAACGGACGAAAGCCTCCGTTGCCCGTGCTGCCGGCTTGGAACCCTTAGCTGATTTATTCTGGAAACAGGATCCCCAGGCACCGGCACCGGAAGAAGCAGCCCGGCCTTATGTGTCCCCGGCAGTGCCCACGACAGAGGATGCCATTCAAGGGGCAGCCAACATTATTGCCGAACGCTGCTCCGAGCTGGCCCCCTTCCGCCGTTACCTGCGTCAGTCCTTCCGCCAGGACGGCAGGATTCTGTGCGCGCTGCAAGTGGAAGAAGCGAAAGCCGGCCCCTTTCTCTCGTATAAGGAGTTCAGCGAACATGTACGTACCCTGCCCAGTCACCGTATTTTAGCGATTAACCGCGGCGAAGCCCAGAAGATCCTTAAAGTCTCTCTCCAGGTGCCGGCAGAGGCTTATATCAAACGGCTGCAGGAGCTGATCATACACGGCACCTCTCCGTACAGCCAAATTCTGGCAGACGCAGCTGCAGACAGCTACAAGCGCCTTATGGGTCCGCAAATTGAACGGGAAGTGCGCAATGCCCTGACAGAAAAGGCAGAACGCCAGGCTATCCGCGTCTTTGCAGGCAACCTGCGCAGCCTGCTCTTACAGCCACCCTTTGCCGGACAGACCATTCTCGGCCTGGATCCGGGCTTCCGTACAGGCTGCAAGGCCGCCGTCATCGATGCGACGGGAAAGGTACTCGACTATGGCGCGTATTACCTGACGGGCTCGGAAAAGCAGAAAAAGGAAGGCACAGCGGCCCTGACTGCTATGATCCGCAAGCACGGCGTTACACTTATTTCCATCGGCAATGGCACGGCTTCCTATGAAACGGAACAGGTTATTTCCCAGCTGATTGCCGACCAAAAACTGCGCTGCCGCTATATCATAGCCAATGAAGCCGGTGCTTCCGTCTATTCTGCTTCCGATCTGGCCCGCGAAGAAATGCCCGATCTGGACGTTACCATCCGCGGTGCTGTGTCGATTGCCCGGCGCATTCAGGATCCTCTGGCAGAAGCCGTTAAAATCGATCCCCAATCCATTGGCGTCGGCCAGTATCAGCACGATGTCAATCAGAAAGCGCTAAATGCCGCTCTGGACGCCGTTTTTGAATCGGTAGTCAATTACGTCGGAGTGGATCTGAATACGGCATCTGCCGCCCTTTTACAGCATATTTCAGGGCTTACTGCAGCAACGGCCGGTAATATTGTCGCCTACCGTAGAGAAAAAGGCCCCTTTAAAAACCGGCAAGAGCTCTTAGCAGTCAATCGGCTGGGACCGGCTACGTTTACACAATGTGCGGGCTTCCTGCGCATTGCCGGCGGTACGGAACCGTTAGATAACACGTCGGTTCACCCCGAGTCGTATGAATTAGCCGGTCAGATTATCGAGCACTACGGCTACTGTGAAGACGACATCCGGGATCCCCAGTTATTGCAGGAACTGCAAAACAGGCTGCAAATGAATGCCGCCCCGGGCTTAGCTGCCGAACTAGGTACGAGCGAACAGTCCATCCGCGATATTCTGGAAGAGCTGCGTAAGACCGGCCGCGATGCCCGCAGTGAATTTCCCCAGCCATTGACACGCCAGCACGTCGTTTCGCTGGATGAACTGCAAGCTGGCGCTCTCGTCCAGGGGACCGTCCAAAACGTCGTCGATTTCGGTGCTTTCGTCGACTTCGGCCTCAAGATCCCCGGCCTCGTCCATCGTTCAGAACTCAGTACACATCCTTTTCACCATCCCATGGACATTGTCCACGTCGGTGACATCGTCACGTGCGTCATTCTTTCTGTCGATGCGCCACGTAAACGCATTGCCCTCTCTATGAAACGGGTACAACAACATAAAAGGTAATGCCGATTTTCCTGTACTAGACGGAAATCGGCGCGTATTATTGTAGCATATTTGTTATATTTTAGGCAAGATTTTTGCAATCTCATCCTACGTAATAGCTATTTTAAATACCAGGGACAGCCTCCAGGCGAAAGTCCCTGGTATTTTTATTACATTTTTTCATATCAAATGATTATTTTAATGATTTTTTCGAATAATAAAAACAACCTATTGACATGATAAAAGAAACATGAGATACTTTAGTCAAGATAAATGACCGTAAGTCAGTGAATTAAAGTCAATTTATTTAGGCAGAGCCTAAATGTAAATAATATATGTATTTAGAGGAGGTTATTCGTATGGACATGAGTTATTTGAAAGACAAACCGATTGCAGTTTTGGGTGGTGGCGCCGTTGGTAAAACTATGGCAGCCGATTGTGCACTTGCAGGCAAAGAAGTCCGCATTTGGGATCAGCCGGCATTTGCCAAGAGAAACTTCACCAATATTGAAAAAACGGGGATTACCTTGAGCGGCAACCAGTTCAGTTATTTTGGTTACCAGCGCAAAGGGACCGTCAAATTAGCCCTGGCAACAGACGATATGGCTAAAGCCGTTAAAGGCGCCGGCATCATCATCGTCGCAGCCGTTGCCATTGCCCATGAAACGATCTTCCGGGAACTCGTTCCGCTTCTCGAAGATGGCCAGGTCATCCATATTCTGCCGGATAACTGCGGCAGCCTTGTTCTTCGCAAACTGATGCGTGAAATGAACTGCACGAAGAAAGTTATCGTCGGCGCCTGGTATACTGCACCATACGGTATCCGCGTCGTAAAACGCGGTGGCGTCGTAACCAACGAATGCAAGGTTGAAGACCGCATTACGACGATTCGGGGCTGCGCACTGCCAATGACCGATAACGAAGCCTTTATGGCTTCTGCCTATTATATTCCGGCCTTTGGCGCTATTATCGATGCAGAAGGGGAAGTCACCATTTCCCAAAAGGGCGAAGAATTCCATCACGGGTTTGTAGAAGGCAATACCGTTCTCGATATTAACCTTTCTAACGTTAACCCCGTTATCCACGTACCGGGTACTGTATTAGGCGTCTCGACCATGCAGAACTTCGACAAAGTCCTCGACCAGGAAAAGAAGAACTATTCCCTCTATGGTTTCGCTCTTTGCCCGGCTATTGCCGAAGTACAGGCCCAGTTCTGGGAAGAAGAAAAAGCATTGTCTAAAGCCATGCACATCGGTCTTTGCACAGTAAATTATGAAGACTTCTTCTCCCGCACGACGATGTACGGCAAAGAATATATGGGACCTGATTTCGCCGTTCCGTTTGATGAAAAATATGAAAACTTCTTCGGTGATGGCCCGTTCGATCTGGAAAACCGCTACATCACAGAAGACGTTCCTGTAGGCTGCTACCTCATGAGTCAGTTAGGTAAGAAATACAATGTTCCGACGCCGATTATAGACTCGATGATTCTTCTTGCCAGCACCATGTTGAAACGCGATCTGGCTGCTCAGAGCAAATACACCTTGGATTATCTGGACATCGGCCATATGACTGACGAACAGCTCCAAAGCTATCTGCGCGAAGGCAAGTTTACACCGAAAGCATAATCGTAAATTAGCAGAAGTCATAAAACGAGCTGTATACACCTTATACAGCTCGTTTTATTCTATCAACTCACAGCTACCTTCTTTGAGAGGAGAGACTAATTATGAGTAAAAACGTCGGTTACGGCACAGCCATTAAACTGGCTGGCGCTTATACAGCCTATCATATTGGCTCCGGCTTTGCCACAGGCAATGAAATCACACAGTTTTTCGTTTCCTGGGGCGGCTATACGCCCTTCCTGGTTTTCGCCATTGCCATTATTTTTACGATGATCACCAACTTCATCATGTACCGCACAGGGTTCCTAAAAACCTTTAAGAAGCCTAACCAGTATTACTACTATTTCTGCGGCAAGCATCTGGGCCGTCTTTTTGATTATTACGTATATATTACCTTGGTCGCCTTCGTTCTCGTCATGATTACCGGCAGCGGGGCTACGTTGAACCAATATTTTGGTACACCGGAATACGTAGGTACTCTTTTCATGGCAGTTATCTGCTCGGCTGTAGCCTGCCTGGGCCTGCGCAAGCTCGTTGATGTCTTGGGTTCCATCGGTATCGTCATCATGTCCTTTACGATTTTCTGTGGCTTATACATGATCGTCACAGCCGACCAGTCGCCTATAGCTGCTGCGGCCAATACACAGACCTACGTAGAAGAAGGAATTATCCTGCAGCCTAGTTTCTTTGGCGAAACCAACCCGATTATGGCAGGGTTATTCTACTCTGGCATTTTGACGCTGGCATTGCCGTGGGTTACGTCTATGGGTAAATTATTAAGCAACACGAAACAGGCTGGCGTCGCCGCCTTCTGCTCCGCTATTTTCCTCTTTAGCGCTGCTATGGCCGTTGCCGTCGCCCTGATGATCAATCTCGACGCCGTTGCCGGCACACAGATTCCTATGCTGGCAGCCATTCAGCACACACTGCCCATGTTAGCCTTCCCGTATTCGATCGTTATCATCCTCGGGATTTTTACTACGGCTACAGGCATGCTCTTCCTCCTTTCTGACCGTTTTGCTGTAGAAGGAAGTAAAAAATCGTATGCCATTATTTTCGGTACGGCTGCCTTTGGTGCCATTGGCGGTACGTTTATTCCCTTCAGTGTCATCGTCAATATTGTCTACTCGATCCTCGGCTTTTCCGGTGATCTTCTGGCTGTCTTGATGATTATTAAGTTTATCCGCGTGCGTCATGAAGAACGTCAGGGCATTTCCGAAGAAAGTACTGACAAAACGATAGAAGCCACACATAATACGGCGTCCCATTAAGACGTTCTTATGAGTAGCATCTTTTTATAAGTAAACAGACTGTCTTACCATGCTCTAATAAA
Organism: Megasphaera hominis; assembly: GCF_014269395.1. Classification (GTDB taxonomy): domain Bacteria; phylum Bacillota; class Negativicutes; order Veillonellales; family Megasphaeraceae; genus Megasphaera; species Megasphaera hominis. The sequence goes on along the minus strand of NZ_JACOGK010000013.1, from coordinate 17,793 downwards.
AGCCCTGTATGGATTTTGCTACAGGGCTTTTATTACACATCCAATCATATCAATAAGGAATGGAACTTTACATTTTTCAGGAAATACCGTATACTGTAAGCCATTAAGAATTGTTTTCCATTCCTATGCAGTGCGTTTCTCTTTCAAAGGGGAGATAATTATGCCACCAAGACACGCCTTACCGCCAGAAAGTTCTCCCGTCAAGCCCCTGACGCGAAGGCAGCTCCAGGCTATCCAAACCAAAAACCGCATCTACGATACAGCCGTAAAAATCATCAATGAAAAAGGGTTTGAAAATGTAACCATTGAGGATATTACGACAGCCGCTAACGTAGCGAAGGGCAGCTTCTACAACTATTTTGAAACAAAGGATGCCCTGATTCTCTACACGTTTCAGCAGTCCGATGATATTTATGAGAAGGTATATACCCGAATTAAGGGCCAGCCATTTCTGATCATGATGGAAGAATTTATCCGCCTCTCATATATTCAATATGAAAAACGCGGTAAGGGGATCATTAAAGCAATTATCTCCAATTATTTTTCCTATCGTGAATTTAATTTCTACGGGAATGACCGCCGCCTCATCAAGTGCTTACGAAAGATATTACAGTCCGGCAAGGATGAAGGCATCATCGGCCAGGACCGGTCGGAAGACGCAATGATCCTCTTGCTTCTCTCCTCCTTGATCGGCGTCGAAGTCCTTTGGTGCATGAATCCGCAGGCCCCTTCTTTACCTGACATGGCCGTTACGGCTGTCATGGGGACTGTCAAAGGAATCGTTGAAAAATAAACATGTCACCGTTACCGGGAAAGAAGAAGCTTTTCTTCTTTCCCGGTATTTGTGTTATACTGGCATAGAGTCAAGATTGTGAGGTTCTGGTCATGTATCAAAAAAAACATCATCGCCTATTTTTAGGCTTACTCTGTGCCCTATTGCTGGCAGGCACGTGCTGGTACGTCATACCACAGGTAATGCCGGCCTTATCCTGGCATTACGCTGCGTTCACCGGGCGGCGCCAGCGCGGCCCTGCCTTACAGCCAGGCGATACGATTGGCGTCATTGCCCCGGCTTCGCATGCGCTCAACGACGAACTGCCTGCCGAAGTCGCACTTCTGGAAGCGATGGGCTACCACGTCAAGCTAGGTGCATCTGCGACGGCTGAAGGAACATATCTCGCCGGTACCGACGCGGTCCGTGCTAAAGATATGAACGATTTTTTTGCTGACGATTCAGTTAAAGCAATTCTCTGCCTACGTGGTGGCTATGGCTCAGCCCGGCTTTTAGGTTTGCTCGATTACGACACGATTGCTAAGCACCCTAAGCTCTTTATCGGCTACAGTGATATCACGGCCTTGCACACCGTCTTAGGAGAACGCTGTCAGCTAGTCACTGTGCACGGTCCTATGCTCACGTCCCTGACCCACGCTACGACAGCCTATACGCTCTATCAGTTCGAAGAAGGTCTGGTCCGGACAAGCCCTCCCGGAAACGTGTCCCTGCCGGCAGGCGATACCTTGACGACGCTGGTTCCGGGTACTGCCGAAGGCCGTCTGGCCGGTGGCAACATTACTATCCTCGCGTCCCTGGCCGGTACGCCCTACGAATTAAAAGGGGACGGTGCCATTCTCTTTCTTGAAGATACAGACGAAAGTCCCTATAAACTTGACAGAGATCTCCTGCAGCTCTATCAAAACGGTCTTTTGAGCCGCGTCAAGGCCATTGTTTTTGGTAATTTCCCTGACAGTGACGGCGACCGCAATGACGATCCGGAGCTTGCAGCCATCATCGCCCACTATGCCAAACTTTCAGGCAAGCCAGCTATCAAGGGCCTGCCTGCAGGCCATACGCGGGATAATATGTTTTTGCCTTTAGGGATTCCGGCCCGCGTGACGGCCAACGCAGACGGTACGGCCCAGCTGGAAATTCTGGAAAGCGCCGCCCGCTAACTAAAAAGGACGTTATCTGTAGCTTCCGCTCTGCTACAGATAACGTCCTTTTTCAATGTAAGTACAGCTGCAAGGCTGTTTCGTCTTTAAAACGGCCCCGTAATTCCACGGTTTTTGTCTTGGCATTCGTTTTCTTAATACCTCTGGCACTGACACAGCTGTGCCGGCCTTCAAGGATTACGGCAATATCCTGGCTGCCTGTAATTTCACTAAGAATATCGGCAATATCCCGGCCCAGCCGTTCTTGCAGCTGCAACCGCCGGCCGGCCATATCGCACATACGGGCAATCTTGGAAAGGCCGATGACCTTACCTTTAGGGATATAAGCCACAGTAGCCTTCATATCATACATGAGTGCCATGTGATGTTCACAATACGAAAAGAGATCGATATCCTTCATGACAACGACCTGATCGCTGTCGGTCGTACCGTCGTCTTCCGAAAAGGTCTTGTTCAAAAGATCCGCCAGCTCATGATTCGTGTAATTCATACCGGCAAAGACTTCTTCATACATCTTGGCTACGCGTTTAGGCGTTTCCACGAGACCCTCCCGATTGGGATCTTCGCCGAGGGCGACGAGAATGCCGCGGATATGTTCTTCTATTGCTTTCGTATCAATCATGTCATACACCTCGTTTTTGCGGATCCCAAATCACCTTGTGGATTTGGATTTGCAGACGCACATCATTCAGTTTGTGCTGTTTCATAAATTCTACCATAGCGACGGGCTCAATGGCCCCAAAGATAGGGCTCAAGTACACGTGACAACGGTGCGTCAGGTCATATTGTTCTATAATGTCCCGGGCCCGTTCCAGATCAGCCAGGCTGCCCGAAACGAACTTAACTGTATCAGCTGCCTCGAGGAGAGAAAAATTTTCCGTCACCATGGCTTGTTCCCAGCCGCTCGACGGCAGCTTATAGTCCATCGTAAATACAGGCCGCCACGGTGCCTCTATGCCAAAGGGAGCCAGGCTCACGGCGCCATTGGTCTCGATCTCTACACGTAATTCCGGATGCGCCGCCAATGCCTGTAAGAGTTCCGTCAGCTGTGGCTGCAGCAAGGGTTCGCCCCCTGTCAGCGTAACGTTACGGATCCCCGTTGCCAAAATGCGGTCTGTAATTTCTGCCGGCGTAAGCTCCGTATACGCACAGTCCCTTTCATTAGCCCACATGGTATCACAATAGCTGCAGCGCAGATTACAGCCCTGGAAACGGACGAAGACAGCCAGTTCCCCAGCCCGCGTACCTTCGCCGTTGATACTCGTAAATAGTTCGACTACTTTCATGGTCAGCCTCCGTAGGATGCACAATTATTTGGCGTTTCATAAACATCCACACGGGACAGGTCATAGCCCTTCGCCTGAATGGTTTCATATATGTAGCGGGAAAACTCTTCTGCCGTCGGCCGGAAGGGCACTTCTCGCAGACAAAAATCTTCAGCCCTAAGAGCTGCCAGCGTAAGGGGACGCAGGGAGTTCTTTTCAAAAATAAAGGAATGATCAAAATAGTCACAAATATCCTTCAAAACGTGCTTTAATTCCGAGAAATCGATGACCATACCACGGCACTGACGGCCTTCCTGGAGTGTGTCCGCCTTAATTTCGACGACGACGCGCCAGCGGTGGCCGTGCAGGTTATGGCATTTTCCGTCATAGCCCTGGAGGAAATGGGCCGCATCAAAGCACTGTTCGGTCTTTAAATAATACATGGTACTTCTCCTATAAAAAAAGCAGCCCCGCAGACGACGGGGCTGTTCATGACAAAGAACAAGTCCTGGTTTTGTTTTACGACAGGATGGTACAAACGAACTGTCGGTCTGCATTACAACTATTTTATTGTACACGCAGAGAAAAGAACTGTCAATGCACGAGCTTACGGTTCATAAATATCGTCATACTCTTTATGGCGCTGAAGCCAACGCGACGCATACGAACAGGAAGCACTGGTCTTCTTGCCTTCACTGCGGATATAATCAGCGGCTGCCTGCACGAGCTTGCCGGCCCAGCCCTGGCCGCCTAAAGACGGATCCACTTCTGTATGAACGATATCGTATTTTCCATTTTGATCAGCGAGGAAATCTATTTCTCCCAGGATTTTACCGGAGTCATCTTTAATACAAAATTTATTTTCACCTTGTACTAATTCCATTTAAATCATCTCCTTGTGCATAGTATACCATATTAATAGACAATTTTAGTAGTCTTTGTGGCAAAATTTGTAAATTTTACAAAAAAGCTTACACGTGGTCTTCCCGGATTTTAGAAACATTCATATCGGAAATTCTCTAGATGCCGTAAAATAAAATCATACAAAATAGGGCAGACAACGTCCTGATGATTTCAAGCGTTACGGTACGCTCATGGTTTTCCGACAATCATATTTAGTTTCTCTTATTGCTAAGTGGCACAACAAAATAGGATCATAGGTGTCTGTTTTAAGCTCCCGTTACGTACAAGGACTACCATCTCTTGGTTATAGTTCTTTCTTAACGAGAGTGTTTTGATAGGTTAGAGCCTCGTTTGTTTTCTCTTATTATAACTGATATCATTTTGTTTATCAAATAAAATAACATCGTACAATCATGCATTTATTACATAATTGTACGATGTTTATAGAAACTGCTAATTCCCCTTAGTTGCCAAGAGGATCAGGACCATATTGATTCGGGCCTGTCGATCCCTTTTGAAACAACAGCATTAGGGGAACAATAATATTGGCAATCGGAACAGCCGTAAGTAAGTAGAAATATCCTGACCGGTTCAAATCATGGCAGCGGCGGATAGCCAACAGCACATTGGGGATGCACAAGGACAGGATGAGCAGGAAGCCAATTACTATGAGGGGAGTCACCATAGTATAAATCAGGAGCATCCCTATCATGGATACCGGCAGAAGCATTAAACTGCGCATAATATACCGCTTCCTGTTTAGCCGGCCTTTACTCGTAAAGAACATCGCTTTGATGGTTTTATCTTCTACATAACCATTCCACTGCATTTCCACTACATCTGGCGTGTTGCCATAGGCAGGTACGGCGTTATTTTCATAGGCAGGCTGAACTGCAACCTCTCCCTGTACCGGAGCACCACAGGAGGGACAAAAGCGTGCCCCTTCAGAAAGCGGGGTTCCACATTGGGAACAAAACTTACTCATAACAGATTCCTCCTCACATTGTTTCATACCGCTGCCGTACCGTTCTCGATACAGGCAGACTGGCTGTATACACATTCATAATAATTTTTGTCGTCATGACACCGGCCAATAGCGCTAAGATAACCAGTGCCAGTACGACACTGTCTTCGTCGTCATCATCATCGCCGGAAAAGATGTCCGAAATACCTTTCGTAGCCATTTCCCAAGCCGGGCCAAAGGACTGGATGGCATGGTACAGATTATATGCCGTAGCAAAAGTATTCCAGCCGGCTACGCCCATGGAAAGCAGGGATTTTTCCCGTGACGCCTGTATCCAGGACTGAATGGTAATAATAATGCCCGTCCCCAGCAAAGGGACAATCAGAAATACATAGGTCAGGCTGGTCATAAAATTGATGCCACTATGGGACAATATATGGAGAGCGCTGCACGCATATACCAAAATTGTGATGTAAATGTAAGAAAAACCAATGGCTGATTGAATAGCAGCGCACCACGCCATAATGCGCACGTTGCCGCCAATGCCCTTTGATTCAGCCCAAATCTTTCCGGCTACACGGGCATTGAAAAAACTGATAACGCCGTTCAGTATTAGTGCAAAAAATATCATTGTATCATCCCTTCATATATTAACCGTCATAAATATAGGTCAAAAGCCTGCCCACATCCCAATTGTTCGTCGATACCGTTTGGTCCACTACAATTTTAGTAACTTCACACTGGTAATACTCTTTTCCTTCCGTTACTTTAAAGTAGACCTTCCACATTTTACCCGTATCCTTATCTCTCCCCTTAAAAATGACAGTTTTAACCTTGCCCGAACCTTCTGAACTCCAGTCCTCCTCTTCAAAGCGGCGATCGAAGGCCTGGCCGATTGTGACGGTCGTGCTAAAATCATGAAATTTCATTTCTTTTACTTCCTGGACGGCTCCGCCACTGGAAAACTTGAATAATAGAAACAAAATAGCAGCGATAGCGGCGATGACAGAAAGAAGGGGCTTGATGTTTTTTACCAACAGTTCTGCTCCATCCGCTACAGGCGGCACGCCAGCGCTACCTGTACCTGGCTGCCCAGACGATCCTGTATGAGGCGGTATTTCATCATGTAAGTGTACGACAGGCAACGGGTCATTCCCCTGTCTTACTTTAGAAACCGCACGTATAGGTGCTCCGCAGGAAGCACAAAATGTATCACCTGCATTCACTACGGCCCCACAAGAATGGCAATACAGCGTCTTCGAAGTTGCAGCTGCTTCCGGAACAGCCGGCTTTGCTTCTACAGGTGCGCCACAAGTCGTGCAAAATGTATCATCTGCTGCAAGCACAGCGCCGCAAGACGGGCAGTGCGTAACAGCAGTCTCTTTAAATTCCGTTCCCTGCGCCGGCACATCGTCTGCCAGCTTCACGATATGCAGCGGTTCTTCTGCCGCTGCGCTGACTGCTTCCTGCCCGCTCGCCGTTGCTGCTACTGGGACACCACAGGTCGTGCAAAATTTATCGCCTGCCGCAAGCACGGCGCCGCAAGACGGGCAGTGCGTAACAGCATTTCCTTTAGCTTCCGGTCCCTGCGCCGGCACATCCTCTGCCTGCTTCACGATATGCAGCGGTTCTTCTGCCACTGCTGTGACTGCTTCCTGCCCGCTCGCCGTTGCTGCTACTGGGGCACCACAGGTCGTGCAAAATTTATCGCCTGCCGCAAGCACGGCGCCGCAAGACGGGCAGTGCGTAACAGCATTTCCTTTAGCTTCCGGTCCCTGCGCCGGCACATCGTCTGCCTGCTTCACAGTGTGCAGCGGTTCTTCTGCCGCTGCGCTGACCGCTTCCTGTCCGCTAGCCGTTGCTGCTATCGGGGCACCACAGATCGTACAAAATTTATCGTCTGCCGCGAGCACGGCACCACAAGACAGGCAGTGCGTAACAGCATTTTCTTTAGTTTCCGATCCTTGTGCCGGCACATCGTCTGCCAACTTCACAGTGTGCAGCGGTTCTTCTGCCGCTGCTGTGACCACTTCTTGCTCGCTAGCCGTTGCTGCTACCGGGGCGCCACAGGCCGTGCAAAATTTATCTTCTGCTGCAAGCACAGCGCCGCAAGACGGGCAGTGCGTAACAGCATTTTCTTTAGCTTCCGGTCCTTGCGCCGGCACATCGTCTGCCAGCTTCACTGTGTGTAGCGGTTCTTCTGCCGCTGTTGTGACCACTTCCTGCCCACTAGCCATTGCTGCTACCGGGGTGCCACAGGCCATACAAAACTTATCGTCTGCTGCAAGTGGGGCACCGCAGGTTTGGCAATACGCACGTGTGCTCCCATTGGCTGCCGGTTCTTTCGCTGATGCCGTATCCTGTTCCGGCCCGCTCGTATGCACGTTTTCCAAAGGAGCATCATTTTCCTGTACCGGTTCCGTTTCCGGCTCCTGCAATTTGACGATTTTTAAGGGTTCCTCTGCTGCAGGAGACGTTTCTTCCGGTACAGATGGCTGTTTTTTCTCTGCTTTTTCCTCTTCCACCGGGGCCTCTACCGGCGTACCGCAGGCCGTACAAAAGGCGTCCCCCTTGGCAATAGGCGCACCACAATGCAGGCAAACAGGTTGTTTCTTTTTTTCTGCTTCTACAGGCTTACCACAAAATTCACAAAATTTACTGTTGTCTGGAATGGCAGCCCCACAATTGGTACATTGCTTACTCATTATGCTCACCTCTTCTACATAGCCAAACTAGTATTATTCTCTGGCTTCGCCAGTCTTACTAACAGATGTATCACTGATTTTCCATACACCATTTACATTAGACAACGTGGCCTGACCGGCAAAGTACTGTACCTTTACGCCGCCATTATCTGTATCTCTGGCCGTTAAGGTAAATTCCAGCTTCGCACTGGTAGCAGATGAAGATATCACTTTCATATTCGATACTTCACTGGAAATCGTCGTTTTATATCCAGCAGCATAGTCTTCATATGCACCAATTTGCTGCTGCAGTTCCGGTGTCATCATATCATAGGCAGTACGGTAATTTTTCTGCGTAATGTTCTTGTAATAGGCTTGCAACGTTTTTTCAGCCGGAGAAAGGGGTACTGCCGGCTTACTAGCCGTCTGGGCGGTTTGATCCGTCCCGTCCTTCTTATCGGTTCCTGCCTGCGTATCCGTATTTACAGCTGTGCTGGTACCTGTTTTGATGATATTATCAGCGGCTGTTAACACAGGCGGATTATCAAGCATATACTTGATGTAGCCACCGCCACACAAAACAATTGCCAATAACACTCCTGCCACTATGAAAAGCTGTTTTTTTCTGACAGCGTCCGTTTTATTCATGATGCCATAAATAAAGCATACGAGCGCACAAATAAGCAGAATAGCACCGATACCGGCAAAGGCATAGAGCACATTCTTGTGATATATTCTAAAATCAATATTCACCTTCACATCCTGCTGACCAAAAAGTGCCGGTTTGAGATCCCATGTATAGGTCCGTTGATCTGCGCTTACGTTCTTAGCGTTTGTGGCGTCAGCAGACTGAGGCAAGGTAATACGATAATCAAATTTAGCTGACTCATAGGTGCTTTGTAGCATAGCCCCATATAACGCATCCATGCCATATAAATCATTCATGCCAGGCATTGATGATTCCTTTCCCTGAAGTCCCAAATGGAGGGAATACATATCATACAGTACTCCCTTGCGATAGCGCACGCTGCCCGGACCATTATCCCGGTAGATTTCCCCGCCATTATCGACTAAAGATTGGATATCACTATGCACGGCAGTCTCACTAAAGCCATTATGAATTTTCTTAATTTCATTGCCATTGGCCCGTTCTTCATCTTCCATTTTCTTGAGTTCATTCATAATTTGAGGGTAAAGATTCCGTACGGAATCATTGACGGAAAAGGAAGTACTCGATGTAATCGTGCCATCATCATGAAAGGTTAAATCTGCTTTTATCGTACCGCAACCGCCTAGAACGACTACACCAGCCAAGGCAGCAATCAGCACGAGGCCTTTATGAACAAAGCCATATTTCCTATTCTCTTTTTGCCACATATGCATACTATTCCTTCTTTCACACCTTGTATTTTCTTTCATCTTTTTGCTTTTTATTGCATTTTTCCTGTATTCCCGAACAGGACTTCCGTATGACGCATGCCTCCCTTACTCCTGCCAAAGACAACCGTTCGTCTTTTTGTTATATAGAAAACGTATCTTAGAGCATGAAACGTACGAAATAATAAAAAATCCTTTTTTCTTCGTTTCCTATATAAAATTTCTAATGTATTTTTATTTACAGTTATCTCAGGCAGATTCTGACCATGCCAACAGCATGCACTTCACAAAATCAAGATATACGCTGTTTATCACGGGTTAACCATCATTCTAATAGTATAAGCATATCACATTTGCTATAAAATTGTACATCCTATAAGAGAAAAAATATGCATTCATTATATATCTTTCTATGGATATGATAAGAAACACGTAATAATTTCTTCTACTGCCAAAAAAAATCCCTCCCAGTAACCACTGAGAGGGATTTTTGAATCCGAAGGGAAAGGCATCCTATATCGGACTTCATGCAGGCCTGTTTTGGGGAGGCATTCCGCCACAAGCCCCATGTTGTTTTGTTAGAGATGGTAGAAAGAGGCGTGCCGCAAAGGCTGCGGAATTATTTTTCTACGCCGTTTACACTGTCGGCCAAAGCCTGGGCCAGCTGTTCCATTTCGGATACTTTGTCATCCGGCAAGGTCGAAGCGAGGGATACGCGTTCGTTCAGTACAGTCATATCCTTCATATTGTCGTCGAGGAATTTCTGCATGAGATCGCCCGACTTGATTGCCCACGAACCGTTTTCAATGATCGCTACGGTCCGTTTCTGGAGGTTGAGGGCTTTCATATCTTCCAGATAATCAAGCATTACCGGGTAAATGCCCAGGTTGTACGTAACAGAAGCCAAGACGAGGTGCGAATATTCGAAGGTCTGGGAAATCAATTCCGATACGTGGGTAGACGATACGTCGTAAAGGCGCGTATTGGTAATGCCCTTTTCGCAGAGGCGGGCGGCCAAATCCTGGGCTGCCGCTTCTGTATTGCCGTACATGGAAGCGTAGACGATGAGAACGCCCTTTTCTTCCGGTTCGTACGTGCTCCAGTGCTGGTATTTATCCAGGATATAGCCGAAGTCTTTACGCCAAACCGGACCATGGAGCGGGCAAATGAATTTGATCTTGTCGAGAACCGTCGCAGCCTTGCCTAAAAGCAGCTGTACGTGCGGACCATATTTGCCGACGATATTCGTATAATAGCGGCGTGCTTCATCGAGCCAGTCGCGGTCGAAGTTGACTTCATCAGCAAAGAGGTGACCATCGAGGCCGATGAAGGAACCAAAGGCATCGGCCGAGAAGAGAGCGCCATTGGTCAGATCAAGAGTAACCATTGCTTCCGGCCAGTGAACCATCGGTGCTTCTACGAAGGTAACCGTGTGGCCGCCAAAGGAATACGTATCCCCTTCCTTAACTTCGATTAATTCCTGTTTATCGATGTGGAAGCCAAACTGATGCATGAGCATGAAGGATTTTTCTGTGCTAATGATCTTTACTTTCGGATAGCGCAGGATAATTTCTTCAATGCAGGCACAATGGTCCGGTTCCATATGGTTAATTACCATGTAATCCAGTGGACGGCCCTGAAGAACGTGTTCGACATTTTCCAGGAACTGACGGCATACAGCCCAGTCTACTGTATCGAAGAGGACAGTCGCTTTATCCAGCAGCACGTAGGCATTATAGGATACGCCCTGCGGGATGGGGTGAATATTTTCAAACAGGTGCAGGCGGTGGTCATTGGCGCCTACCCAAAATAAATCATCTGTAACTTTCCGTACACAATACATATATCATCTGCTCCTTTCGGTCCGCTTATTCTTTGATAAAGTTTTCTTTAGCTTCTGCACATTCCGGGCAAACCCAGTCATCAGGCAGATTTTCAAAGAGTGTCCCCGGTGCGATATCTGCTTCTTCATCGCCCAGTTCCGGTACATATTCATAGCCGCAGCCATTACATACGTAACGGGGACCGATCGGTTCCGGTTTTGGTACAACCGGGCGTTTCATCTTCACCATAGGCGGTGCTGCTTTCTTTTCACCACGGCCCAAGGCATCTGCCAAGAGCGGCAGAATTTCGTTGACATCGCCAACAATACCATAGTCACAATTCTTGAAAATCGGGGCATTCCCATTTTTATTGATAGCGACAATCGTCGAAGCTTCTTTAATGCCTTTCAGATGCTGTTTAGCGCCAGAAATACCGCAGGCAATATAGAGGTTGCCCGTAAACTTCTGTCCCGACATCCCTACATAGCGGTTGAGGGGAACATATTTCAACGTTTCTGCAACCGGACGGGACGAACCGACAGCAGCGCCGGCAGCGTGTGCCAGATCGTAGATGAGTTTCATGTTTTCTTTACTGCCAATGCCTTTGCCTGCAGAAACAACACGTTCTGCCTGGGTAATCGGCGTGTCTTCCGGAATGCCTACGGTGAAATCGTATCCATCCTGTTTCAGCGTGCTGACCAATTCGGCTACTTTTTCTTTAGCATCGCCTTCGCGGAAGATCTTATTTTTACGGATTCCTGTAACCGGTGCAGCTTTCTTGGCAACGGAACGGCGTCCACCGCCTTCTTTCTTCGTCAGACGGCCTAAGAGGTGGGCTGCAATGACGACGCGCTGAATTTCATTAGTCCCTTCATAAATGGTCGTAATCTTAGCATCGCGGAAAGCCCGTTCGACGTCCATCCCTTTCAGATAGCCGGAACCGCCGAATACCTGCAGTGCTTCGTTCGTAATTTCTACGGCAGCATCGGATGCGTACATCTTAGCCATAGCGGCTTCCATGCTGTACGGTTCATGGTTTTCTTTCATTTCGGCAGCCGAATAAATGAGATAACGGGAAGCACGCAGCTTCGTTGCCATATCAGCCAATTTAAAGGAAATACCCTGATGCACGCCAATAGGCTGGCCAAACTGGATACGTTCTTTTGCATAATCCAGAGCGTTATCATAAGCACCCTGCGCAATGCCCAAGGCCTGGGAGGCTATGCCGATACGGCCGCCATCCAGTGTGGCCATAGCGATTTTGAAGCCCTGTCCTTCTTTGCCGAGCAGGTTTTCCTTCGGTACTTTCACATCATTGAAAATCAGTTCTGCCGTCGTGGACGAGCGGATCCCTAATTTGTCATAATGATCGCCGAAATCAAAGCCTTTCCAGCCCCGTTCTACGATAAAGGCAGAAATACCTTTCGTGCCAATATCCGGCGTCGTAACGGCGAATACAACGTAAATATCAGCTTTCGGCGCATTCGTAATAAAGATCTTGCCGCCATTGAGCAGATAATAGTCGCCTTTATCGACAGCTGTCGTTTCCGTGCCGCCGGCATCAGAACCGGCATTTTCTTCCGTCAGGCCGAAAGCGCCCAGTTTTTCACCTTTTGCCAAGGGAACGAGATATTTTTTCTTCTGTGCTTCGTTACCAAAAGCGGCAATAGGATACGTGCCCAAGGATGTGTGAGCCGAAAGGATAACACCGACGCCGCCGTCAATACGGGATAATTCTTCAACGGCAATAGCGTAGCTGATGACATCCAAACCGGCACCGCCATATTCTTTCGGATAGGGCAACCCCATCCAGCCGCGTTTCCCCATTTCTTTTACGATGTCATCAGGGAACTCATTGTTTTGATCCAGTGAGAAAGCAATAGGTTTGACTTCGGTCTCAGCAAATGTACGGATTTCCTTCCGCAGCGCTTCATGCGCCGCTGTTGTTTCAAATAACATACTGATTTCCTCCTTTGCAATACACTAATTAGATTTACCTAAAACTGCCCATAGGCTTTTCGCCTGTAGTTTCTGATTAATTTCCTGCTGCAAGGAACATAAATTTAAATGTACTTTGCAGATACCATGGGTGCGCCGCCATTCACAGTCGTATGTGCCGCTCATGCAAGCCGTAATATCTGCGTCTCCTTCCATCAAAACGACCAGATCATATAAGGTTACTTGTTTTAGATCTGCCTGCAACATGCAGCCACCGCCAGGTCCTCTCTCTAACCGGACAATGCCGGCGTTAGACAATTGCTTTAGGATTTTGTAAGCAAAAGCCAAAGGGATTTCTTCACTGGCTGCCAACTGGGCAGCCGCATGGCGTTGTCCGTCAAGGAGGCCCCGGAGAATACGAATCGCATAATCAGTTTTCCGGTTCATGAACATAGGGAGTCACCATTCTTCCAAATAATAATTATTTCTTCGTTCTTTCTATTCGATTGTAGTATTTTAGATAAAAAAAGTCAAGAAAGAGTGACCTATATTTGTATATCAATTAGTAACACACAATGGTTGTTTAATGATATATGTTCATAATACTATTTCGCAGCTGCAACAATTCATAAGTAATATGAATTCGTTTAACACATTACAGCCAAACTGACATATAAAAAGCCCGCCTCCATAGGAAGCGGGCTGCGTAACAGTTTCTATTTATTTACTAAAAGGAACGACATCCTTAATGGCGTCAGCCGGTGTAATGCGCTGTCCATCATGATCCAGATCGATGAGGACATACTTGCTGTTGCCCATACCGAGTTCCTGCATGTACGTCAGCTGGCGCAGGCCATGACGCGATTCAATCCGTTCTACCAGATCATGGTGATCCTGTTCTTTCATAGCATAGACCAGATCGACACTGGCCTGGTCAACGGCCAGGATATCAAGGGATGCAGTGATGCCTACGTTCGGCGTCACAACCGGCTGGGCAGCTACACCTTCGCAGTCACAGGAAACGGACATGTTGCGCATGACATTGATATAAGCAATGTGGCCGGCAAAGCGATCAATCGTTGCTTTACACGATTCAGTCATCCGTTCCATAAATTCTTCCTTGGCAATATCCCACTGGTTGGGCTGGCCCGGTGTCGTATGAATCATGGCTTTACCAATACGGCCGTCGGCACAGCCGATACCGATATTTTTATTGGAACCACCGAAACCACCTTGTGTATGGCCCTTAAAGTGGGTTAAGGCCAGGAAGGAATCATAATTTTCCAAATGGTTTCCTACGGACATTTCACGGAACCACTTGCCGCCTTTAACGGGCAACATCATTGTGCTGTCTTCATCGAGGATATCGACAGGTGCAAACGTCCAGCCATTGACTTCCAGGGTCTTCCGGTGCTGCTCTGTCGTATAGCGGTCACCGGCGTAATACGTGTTGGTTTCAATGATATGAGCTTCAGGCAGCCGTTTTTCTAACAGTTCCTGTACCCACGGGCGAGGAATAATATTCGGGCCGTGTTGTTCCCCTGTATGGAGTTTAACACCGACTCTGCCCGTCAGGGTAGTCGCAACCTTATCATAAATTTTTAAAAGGCCTGCAGCAGATAAATCGCGGGTAAAATACACGATTGATTCATTGCCTGTTCTCTTTTCATAAGGTACATACTGATTTCCATCTGTACGCGTAACTACTTTTTTCGTCATATCAACTACCTCCTCATTCTGGTTATTAGACCGTTTTCTTGCCAGATTGATACCTGGGACAGACAGTAATGCTGCCCCTAAGACCGATCCGGCGGCTATTTTCAGAAAGCCCCGCCGTGATACGTCATGTTTCTGTTCTGTCATGTGACGTTCCCCCTTCACAGCATGAGACTTTACGAATTTGCTTTGATCATGTCCTGTACTTCTTTATACTCCGGATCATTATCGAAGTCATACATATTTTTTTCACCTACGGCATAGTGGAGCCAGATGAAGCCGTCGTCCAGGAGTTCTACCTCCAAAGGCTTAAATACAACCGGATGATCTTCGGATATCCCCGCCTTGGTCATGAACAAGGATTGGGTCGAACGATTGCCATCAGCAGCAGGTGCGAGGACGATACTCATTTCATCGACCAAACCGGCCTGAACAAAGCTCCAGTTGACGACGCCGCCACCGGCCAGCATCATGGCTGTTACGTGCAGGTCTTTTTTTATCTTACGGCAAAGAACTTCCAAATCGACGTGATCGTCACCGCAAATCAGATAACTAATGCCCCGCTGCCGTAAATAGGCTTTATACGCATTGCTCGTCTGACGGGTCAGTACCTCAACAATATGCATGGTGCGATCCCCTTCACCAATCGTATTCTGATTCCAGGCTACGCGGCCATGACTATCCATCACGATCTGATACAAGCCCAGTGCGGCACCGGGCGCCAGGTAATCGCCTTCGGGAACAGGCGCTGCCGACAGATCCAGCTCCGGCTTTTGATAAAAGGTGTAATTATCTTCAATTGTAATACGGCCTTCTAAGCTCGCCTGAAAAGTGAATTTAGCCTGGTCGCCAAAGATGAGACTATAAAAAACATCGTGTTCTGTATTCGTTTCGGGAATCCAAAGGTATTTCCCCATGATTTTACCATCGAGGGAAGTCTCCATATGGCAGAAAATAAATGGTCGTTCTGAAGTATTCATAAAATTCCCCTCCCTTATAACACTATTGTACACAGTCTGCCATAATTTTCCAATACCTTTCAGTCTTTCAAAGGTATACATCTCAAGCATGACTGCAAAAAAGAGAACCTGCCCTGGCAGATTCTCTCTTAGAATACTTATTTTTGTGAAGAGGGTCAAACGAGGGTCAAAAACCACATGACTTTCGAGGGTCAAACCCAAAATTGTAAAAAAAATAGAACCCGCGGAAGCGGATTCTATCACGTTTATGGCGGAGAGAGAGGGATTTGAACCCTCGGTAGAGCTGTAGCCCTACACATGATTTCCAATCATGCTCCTTCAGCCACTCGGACACCTCTCCAGGTCTTGCATGTCGTTGCTATACAGCAGTGTTCTCGGGAAAAACACCCAACATACAAATGTGGTCGGGGCGACAGGATTTGAACCTGCGACCTCTTAGTCCCGAACCAAGCGCGCTACCAAACTGCGCTACGCCCCGTTACCTGACTTGTATATAATACCATACTCAGGATAAATGTCAAGCATGATTTTACAACTTTTTATGTTTTTTCACATATATTTTTTCATCATCCCTGCTTATTCCTTTTACGGTATATTTGCAGCTTTTGCCAGATAAAACCGCCTGCCAGTGTCAGCACCAATAACGCACCCTGGAAATAATGAGCCGGCAACGTATGCCATGGAAAATATGGGTCAGAAGCCAGCATACCACCGGCAGCCCAGCCGAGAATTGCGCCACCGACATACATGAGAATGGGGAAACGATTCATGATTTTAATGACAATGGTACTGCCAAAGACAATGATGGGAACAGAGATCATCATACCGGCTACAAGCAGTCCTAAATGGCCTCCTGTCGCGCCGACAATGCCCAATACATTATCGAGACTCATGAGCGCATCGGCCGCCATAATCGTGCATATAGCTTCAAAAAGGGAGTCTTTGGCCTTGACATGGATATCTTCACCGTCATCATTAGCGCCAATAAGACGAATGCCAATGAGTACCAACAAGAGCGCGCCAATGGTTTTTAAGTAAGGAATTTGCAAGAGCCAAACGACGAGAGCCGCCAAGAGGAATCGCAAGCCTATAGCCCCGATGGTACCGTAAATTATAGCCTTCTTTTGTAATTTCGGTGGCAAATTCTTCGCTGCCATACCGATGACAATAGAATTATCGCCGCCTAAAGCCAGATCGATGAGAATGACCTGTGCTATGGTCCAGATATCTGATACTAATTCTGCTTCCAAGGTAAATCTCCTTTATAAATAAAAATATACTTATATACATTATATCTATCTTACCATCTTATTTTAAAAATGTAAAAAGCTGTGATAGGCTCTCCCGTGGTGGAGCTGGGCCGGATGCGGAGCATTGGGGCCTGAAGGGGTTCATTTTATTGTAAATATTATTATTACCTTCAAATGCACCCCTTTTGATGCATCTGCTGAACGCGCAGATGAATCACCGTCCCCTTCCATCGCGTATCATAATCTGGGATACGCGATGGAACCGCAATGCCCACACAGGGGCATTGCGCCCCTAGGGGGCAGCACTGGACCGCCGCTGATTACGAAAAAAAGAGCACCGATTTCTCTAGCTGGCGCGGGCACACTTATTTTGTGATTGGTTTCTAATGAACCCCTTTCGACTTATCTGCGCATCGCGCAGATAAGTCACTGTCCCCTTCTAACGCGTATCATAATCGGGGATACGCGTTAGAACCGCAATGCCCACACAGGGGCATTGCGCCCCCTAGGGGGCAGCTCTGGATCGCCGCTGATTACGAAAAAGGAGCACCGATTTCTCTAGCTGGCGCGGGCACACTTATTTTGTGATTGGTTTCTAATGAACCCCTTTCGATGCATCTGCTGAACGCGCAGATGCATCACTTCCCCCAAAGGGGCAGCTCTGGATCGCCGCTGATTACGCAAAAAGAGCACCGATTTCTCTGGCTGGCGCGGGCACACTTGTCTTATAATCTTTTTCAAATGAACCCCTTTCGACCTATCTGCGCATCGCGCAGATAAGTCACTTCCCCCCATGGGGGCAGCTCTGGATCGCCGCTGATTACTGCACTGGTCAACAAAACTTGGACACTAAAATCTAAAAAATTAGAATCAGAAATATAATTTGACGCAAAGTTGAACAGTACTTTTTAATAAGTTGGACACTGCCTGAGGTAAGACTTTC
>NZ_JACOGK010000012.1 GCF_014269395.1 Megasphaera hominis | reverse complement strand
GAAAGTCTTACCTCAGGCAGTGTCCAACTTATTAAAAAGTACTGTTCAACTTTGCGTCAAATTATATTTCTGATTCTAATTTTTTAGATTTTAGTGTCCAAGTTTTGTTGACCAGTGCACAGTGCTGACGACAATACAGTGGAGCTAACAAACGTCAATGTGGCTGCTAGTGTCAATGGCGGCTATGCGTTCAGGGCCTTGGTCGGTCTTAGCAGCACCAATAGGAACAAGGTCACCATTGAGGACAGTACCGTCACTGGCAACGTGAACGGTATTTATGGCGGTCTCATGAGGCTAACGGATTTGCCGGAAGGGGCAACGACTACGGCCAACGCTGACGGTACGACGACAGTAAGCTATACGGAAAATAATAAAGTGATAACCTACACGCTCCCGGCCGCAGCAAACACCGGTGCCAATCATAATATAGTTACCTTAACGAATGTGGAACATAGCCTAGACGGGGGCAACAGCGACCTCTCCGTCTATGGTGGAGATGCCTCGGATAGTTTCCAATCTTCGTTAAATACTTCGACTCCCCTTACAGTCGATGACAATCAAGTAATAATTTCCTCCACTCTTACCACGCCAACAGACTATCAATGGGTCTATGGTGGCAACGCGAAAGATGGCAATGCGGATAGGAACAGCGTGAGCATTACAGGTACCATTACAGATACGGGGAATAATATCTCTGTCACCGATGTCAGCGGCGGGTATGCCAAAGGCAGCGGAAATCGCTTAATTACTGCCGAAAGAAACGAAGTGTACTTGAAAAGCGTCACGCTTCCAAGCATTATTAGTAACACAATATATGTTGGTAGGGCTGAGCCAGCTAGGATCGCTGGTGGCTATGTGGAAAAGGGGCTGGCCGGTCTTAGCGGCGCCAGCAAGAATACCGTTACTATTGAGGACAGCGTGATTGTACCCGTCAACGCTTATAAATATTATAATGTATCTATGGGTGAGCGGCTTTATGGCGGGTACATGACAGTAGCAGATACGGTCCCAAGCGGGATAACAACCACGACCAACGCAGACGGTACGACGACTGTTACCTATACGATTGACGGCAATACCTACACCCTGCCGGGAGCCCTGAGTGCCGGGGCCAACGAGAATACAATCACCTTGACGAATCTGGCCAATACCGACAAATATGGCGCCAACGTCTATGTGGGGCTGGCAAAATATGATTCCTCTAACAATAAGGTTTATTCGCCTCTTACGGCCAATGGAAACCAGGTAACGATTTCTTCTGACCTTGATGAGGTAACAGCCTATGAAACTGTTTATGGCGGCAGCGTGGATGAAGGCAATGCCGCTGGCAACAACGTAAGCATTACTGGCAGCTTACTTAAAACACCGGATTCCAATGGCAGCATCTTCAATACGACAGTCGAAGTTGTCATTGGCGGGAATCATGATTATGGCGCTGAAAAGCTAGGCAATGCCGAGGGCAACACAGTATACCTGGAAAATGTACAGGCAGCAGCTGTGTACGGCGGCAAGGCCCAGGGCCTCTCTGTGAATGGCGCCAGTGGCAATACGGTCACCCTGAAGAACAGCATAATCAGTCAAGATGGATCCAATGACAGGGACAGTGGCGTCGTCTTTGGCGGCTATTTATCCATTCCCCTGTATGAAAATTATTATGCAATACCATCAATAAGCTCGGATGCCGCAGCCAAGACTACGACTGTTATCGATAGTAACCGTACCTATATCGTTGCTGATGCGGAAAATGCCGGTGCTAAGGGTAATACTGTAGACGTTTCGTACGACCTGGACACGGCGGCCATGTATAGACAGGTAGTGGGCGGCTATACCGAAGCCGGCTCGGCCAATACTAACCAGGTCACCGTGAGTGGCAAGCAGCTAGAAGCAGGCGGCACCAATCTGACCATCTGGTCGGAATCTGAGGTTTTACTTTCTGATACGTGGGAAGTGGGGCCGGATTCGGGGCTTCCTCAGGTACCGGCTATCAATGTAGCTGCAGCCGGCGGCATTGCCGCATACGGCACAGCCAATGAAAATACCCTGAGCCTGACCAATACGACCTTAAACAACAACGTCTATGGCGGCCTTGTAGGCATCACCCTGTCAGGGCTTTCGTATGATACTGATTTTCAGCCAGGCGAATTATTTCAGGCTGATGGGATAGAGGCCAATAAGAACCAGGTTTTCCTGACAAATGCCTCTTCCACGGGAGCTGTCTACGGCGGCTATGTAGTGCCCACAGAATATACAGGTATTGCAGAAGCGCAGGCGAACGAAAATACTGTACAGCTGGTTCAAACCCTGGATCAAGGAACGTCCTATGGAGAGGTCCTGGGCGGCGCAGCCTTCTACGGGGCAGCCAATAGCAACAAGGTCATTCTCCAAGGCACGGAAAAAGGTACTATCACGGCGGAAAGCGTCATTGGCGGCTACACCGGCGGCACTAGTGCAGACAGCAATAGCGTAGCCTTGGCCAATGCTAAGGTCAGCGGCAGCGTCGTAGGCGGCACAACAGTCTTGCCCACGCAGAAATCGCTTTATAATCGCGTAACTTATAATGGCGGCGAAGACGGGCCCGTGAGTTATTTTCACATTACAGAAATCGATACAGGGGCTCTTTCTCTCACAGCTGCGGCGGACCAAAGCGCTCAGGGAAATACGGTCTCCCTGGCCAAGGTAGAGGCTAATGGCCCGGTTTTGGGTGGTTTGGTCATGCAGGGCACGGCCGAAGGCAATACGGTCACCCTGGTCAATGGCTCTGCGGCCGCTGATGTCTATGGCGGTATTTCCGGCGTAGGCGCAGCCAAGGGCAATACAGTCACCATCTCCGGCAGCACGGCAAAGAACGTCTACGGCGGCGCAGCGGGCCTCCTGGGCACGGACGCAGGCAGCCTTCGCAGCACCCTGCTGGAAAGTCTGCCGACTGTGGCCTACACGTCGATTGAAAAGTATAGTCGGGAAGAGGGAGACTATGTGGATCAAGGCACGGCAACCTTAACGGATGTAGCCTACGTACCCACAGTAACAGGCTCTGTGAGCAGCACCAGCGGCAATACGGTGAACCTGCTCAGCGGCACGGTGGACGCCATCTACGGTGGCTATGCGGTGGATTCTGTGATGGATACAAACACAGCAGAACCGAAGATAAAAATCATTTATAATGTAGACGACGACGTAATGGTCGATGCAGTCACGGGAGAGGTGGTCGAAGCTTCCGATGCTATGATGGACATAATGACGGCGGAAGATTTAAGCTCAACCGAGACCACCTACAAGAGTGGCGATGCCAATGACAATACGGTGAACGTCGACGCCAGTACTGTAAATGAGGGGATTACCGGCGGTTATTCCCAGTCCGGCGCTGCCAATGGCAATACGGTGACTTTCTATAGCGGCACTGTTGCGGAAGGCATCATTGGCGGCAAGTCCGATTCCAGTACGGCCAATGGCAACACAGTGAACTTTTACAGTGGCACCAACAATACGAATATTGTTGGTGGACAAGCAGAATCAGACGCCAACAACAATACCGTGAACGTCTTCGGAGGTACTGTTGCGGAAGGCATCATCGGCGGCAAGTCCAATTCTGGCACGGCCAATAGCAATGCGGTAAACTTCACCAGCAGCACTGAAACTACAAGCATCATTGGTGGGAAGGCAAAATTGGATGCCAATGATAATACGGTGAACTTCTCTGGCGGTACTGTTACAGCAGGTATCGTCAGCGGGCAATCTGAAACTGGCACGGCCAATGGCAATACAGTGAACTTCTACAGTGGCACTAACAATACGAATATTGTAGGCGGTCAGGCAGAATCGGACGCCAATAATAATACGGTGAACTTCATCAGCGGTACTGTTGAGAACGGTATTACAGGCGGCTATTCCCAGTCCGGCACAGCCACAGGCAATACGATCAATTTCTACAGCGGTACTGTTGATGGCGGCATTACCGGCGGGTATTCCAATTCCGGCGCAGCCAATAGCAACATTCTCAACATCTACAGTGGCACTATCGCAGGGACCATCGCCGGCGGCCAGTCCGCTTCCGGCGCAGCCAACGACAACATCGTCAACATCTACGGTGGCACCCTGGCTAGCGGTGCCAGCCTCTACGGCGGCGTAGGCACGACCAGTACGGGCAACACGCTGAACCTGTATACCAAAGGAAATACCGTCACCAACCTGGGCAACTTCCAGACGCTGAACTTCTACGTACCGGCTGATGCAGGTGCTGAGGATACGATGCTCACCGTCACCGGCACCACCAGCTTAGAAGGTGCTACCATACAGGCCGGCATAGAAGACTCGGTAAAACTGGAAAAAGGCCAGCACATCCACCTCATCGTGAAAGAGCCGGCCTCCCAAACCGAAACCAGCACCATGAGTCTCATGAGCCTCATGAGCGTGAACACGACAAGTGACCTCACCACAAACGACCTCACCGTGAGCGACCTTACCACAAGCGACCTCGCGAAAATAGCCTCCCTGGGTATGATGCCCGATAAGGACACCGTCATGAACAGCGGCTTTGTTCAGAATAAAGTAGAAATCCGCCTCCTCGACGATCACACCCTCGTCCTCGATATCCCTGAAGACGACGTGCCAACCCTTAGCCTGGATACGAAGCTCTTCTCTGAAGACCGGGCAGCAGCATTGAACCTCGTCAACAATAGCAGCGACTTCGCCGCCACCAACGCCTACGACGGCGCCCTCACCGCCTGGAACTTCGACACAGACACGAAAGGCGACTTCACGCCCTACCTCGTAGTAGGTGGCCACGACCTCCGCGCCGACACAGGCTCGTACGTAGATACATACGGCCTCAACGCCAACCTGGGCTTTGTCAAACGGACCTACCAAAAAGGCTATACGGATACATTCATGCCGTTCCTCGAATACGGTAATGGCAATTACACGAGCCACCTCGACGACGGCGCCCGTGGCGACGGCAACCAACGCTACATCGGCGCCGGCCTCCTCGCCCGCAGAGACCTGGCTAGTGGTATTCACTACGAAGCTCTCATCCATGCCGGTCGCACCAATGGCGATTTTCACGGCCAAATCGGCAAGCATCTGGCCAGCTACGACACGAGTGCTGCCTACGTCAGCGCTATGCTGGGAGCAGGGAAAATCATGAAGAAAAATAACCACTCCATGGACTACTACGGCAAGGTTTTCTGGACTCACCTGGGCAGCGACAGCGTACAGATGCACTCTGACCTAGGCACGTCGCAATACGACTTTGACAGCATCAACTCGTACCGCATAAGACTCGGTTTCCGCTGGACGAAAGACGTGAGCCCGACGACTTCGTACTATGCAGGCCTGGCCTGGAACTACGAATTTGGTAGCGATGCGCAGGTCCGCTACGGCACCTTCGAAACGCCTACTGCCGGCGTCAAAGGTTCCAGTGGCTTACTGGAATTGGGCTGGCAAAGCAAGATCGACAAAGATCATGACTGGGGCGCCGACATCCACGTCACTGGCTGGGCTGGTGTACAACGCGGCTTCACCTACAGTGCCACAGTAAGCAGGGCGTTCTAAAAAGGCGCCACCTATGGGGGAGCTGGGACTGAAGGGATTCATTTCTGTGTATTCAACTTCTATCCCGGCTTTGCTTTATCACATCAACAATTATTACTACTAGTTGGCTACTAGATTGAATTGCTTCAATCTAGTAGTAGTTAGGCCGTATCGTGCACACAGGCACATTTCGCCCCACATGGGGAAGGCTCTCGGAGAAAGCCTTCGTGGCATTGCGCCTCTCTCGCCGGATGCTGCGCGGCCGGCACTCTCCCTGCAATGCGGGGAAAGCACGAGAAAGCTTTTGCGGCATCGCAGTAGCGTTGAGATTGAAAAATTCCCTCTTGCAAAACTGTATTGGTTTTGCAAGAGGAATCTTTTTTGCCTTTTAGCACTATAAATTAAATTGACATATGTTCTTGTTTTTATAACTTTAAATGATAAATAAAATCTATATGAAAAATTCTATAATAAAACGCTTTAATAATTTTATCGTATGGGTTATAATATAATTATAATTTATGTGACAAGACGATATGACTATAAAATTAACAATAAAATGTTATAGTCAATGGTTTGGACACGTATTTTTTTAGCAATCTGCTTTTGTTAGTGCGTGACAAAAGTAAAGATTGCTGCTTTATGGGTTTAAAAAAATCCGTGTCCGTCTTGTGATAGTGTGGAGAAACTGGGTACAATACCGCCTTTTGGGGGCTGTCTTGTATGAGATGGTGGCGTTTTGTGCCTTCCAGTTAGGGAAGGAGAAAATGCTATGAGAAAAAAGTACAGTACATTAACCATGCTGGTTTTGGCCAGTCTATTTAGTATGTCTATCAGTGGACCACCGGCCTTGGCGGAAACGACTGCCGGGATCACGATGGGGACCGTGGATTCGGCAGATACGGCAAAGGTAAAAGTCGTAAAGACGCTGCAGCCTGGGGACGATATTCCGGATCTGCTGTATGGCACTACCTATACCAAGCAGACCAGCTACAACGCCTTGACCATATCCGGCCTGACGGAGAATAATCCGCTGGGCACGTTTACGGCCGGCGGTTACTTGGATGCTGAGGCTACTGGCTCTGGCACTGCTGCAACGGGGGCCAACAACAATACCGTTACCATTACCAATACGGCTATGTTGAATGAGAGTGAAGCAGGAACTTATGATGAGAATGCTGGTAAAGTGACTGAAGTTGAATATAGCTCCATCTATGGCGGCTACGTAACTGGCAGCACGCAGGACACGCCTCTTTCTGCCAATGGCAATACGGTAACTATTATTAGAGATGACCGTAAGAATGATGTATTCATGGACTCCGTAGTGGGCGGTTATACGGCTGCAGGCGAGGCCAGCGGCAACACGGCCAAACTTACTGGGGTGTATATTCCGGAAGACGAAGAGGGTAACTATGGCTACAACAACATTTTCGCTGGATATAATGATGATACTTTTGTTGCAGGCGGCCAGACAAAATCCGGCAATGCCCATGACAATACAGTAACCCTGACAAATGCCGATGCAGACACGGTCTATGGCGGCCAAACCAGCTCCGGCAATGCCTATAACAACTACGTGACTATCAAGGAAGAGGTTAGCGACGAAGAGGCTAGCGATGCGGCGCCCTATGCAGATACGGTCTATGGCGGCCAAACCAGCTCCGGCAATGCCTATAACAATTACGTAACTATCCAGAAAGAAGTTAGCGGCAAAGGGACCAGCGGTGCTTTTGGAGATATAAGCACTGTCTACGGTGGCCAAACGGATTCCGGAAATGCCTATGACAATCATGTAACCCTGACAAATGCCGACGCAGGCACAGTCTACGGCGGCGCTGTCGCTTATGGGGCTATTACGGATTCAAGTGACAATAGTGAAGTTACGCTAAACGCTTCGGCAGAAACTGATTTTGAAACGGTAACGGTCAAGGTGGAGGATCTCCTGGGGGCCAGCCTGGTTAACGTAGCAGGCGGTACACCTTCCACAGGCAGCGGAAGCACAGTTACGGGACCTGTTTCTCTGCATGCCGATCACAACGAGGTTACGCTGAAATCGTCCAGCGTGAACGGCAATGTCTACGGCGGCTCTGTGACGTATAGAACAACAGAATACGAAGATACTACTAATGAAAGCTATGACACCATGACAGTAAATGTGGCAGACTTGTTGGCGGGCAATCTGGTTCAAAACAACAGCTTGTCCGAGGACTATATGACCCTGGAGGTGGGTTCTCTTACGGACGAAGGTTCCTCTGCAGAAAGCGCCGGCACCAGTACGGCCTTACCGCAGCTTGACGTAAGCGCCAATAATAATACGGTAAGTGTGGAAAATCCCACAATAAACGTGGAAAGTGCTATGGTAAGCGTGGAAAATCTCACAGCATCCCAATTAATACCCATTGATTACCCAACAATTTACGGCGGCTATGTCTCCCTTACGATAGATGATTCCGAGTCGTCCAGTACGTCCGGAATTCCAACGAGCAATCAGGTGGCAGCTTTGGCTAATACTGCCTTGGCGGCCAATACGGCTGCGACTACGCTAGATACGGCAGCTGGAGCCAACAGCAATACCGTCACCATAAAACAGACGACTGTCCTGGACGATACCTCTAATTCGTACAACCTGGGACAAGGATTCATTGTATTCGGCGGCTATGTAGAGGTGAACGGCACAGTGTCAGCGCCTCTAAGTGCCAGCCGAAATCAGGTTACCCTGACCCATACGCCGCAGACTGAGGGCGAAGAGATTGCGCCCGGCCTGTATCGTACCGTAACAGGTGGCTATACCACCTATGGTGATGCCAATGCAAACAAGGTATCCCTGGCCGGCCAGGCGCTACCAATACAGAATGGATCCAGCCCCAATTTGCTGGTCTCTGGAAATGTCATCGGCGGCATGACTGAGGAAGGCAGTGCCAACGCTAACAACGTTACCATTTCTGTGGCAGAAACAAAGGGGCTTGTGGCTGGCGGTTTCGCTGTAGGGGCTCCCTTGCTCACGGGCAATGCCTTGGCTTTGACAAAAGATGATGCAGGTATGCTGACAGACGTGACTATTAACGCGGCCGTCAGTGCAGATTACAATACGGTAAGCGTAACTTCGGCAAATACAGCTGGCGTCTATGGCGGCCTCCTGGACGAAGACACGGATGCTATTATCGATTTCGGTAATTACAATCAGAGTAATATAGCAGTGATGGATACTAGCCTCCAAACATCGTTGTTAGCAGAAGCGGCTGATGCCGACGAAGATGAGTCGACAGAGGTTGACATGACAGCCTACCTCACGCAACGCACAAACAACAATACGGTCAGCATAGGCGGAGCTTCCAGTATAAGCGGCAATATAGGCGGCGGCCTGGTGAATAGTACTGGCCTAGCAGGACTGTCCAGGTTCTCTATACTGGAGGAAGTCATACCAGACAATAGTATCCCGACCACCAGTGCGGTAGCTATAACCCAGCAGGCCAATACGAATACCGTGCAGCTGCAGCCTTCTGTGACCGTAACGGGCAATGTCTATGGCGGTGCTGCAGCCGGCACGATGCTAATGGGACCAGTCGGAGGCCCTGACGTTGAGAACAGCTACTCGCAGCAGGCAGACAGCAACCATGTAGGGGCCGAAAAGGCGGCTATCACCGGCAGCATCTATGGTGGTACGGTGGGGGCTATTTCTACAGTACAGGTCGCTGCTGAGGAAGATGAGGATGAAGAGCAAGTCAGAGTATCGTCCTATGCCCTAACTGCAGCACAGGACACAGATTTCCTGGGGACCTCCATGGTTAGTGAAGAAAATACAACTGCAGCAGAGGCAGAATGGAAAAGCACCTCTACGATGGCTGCTGAGGCCGATGACAATACGGTGCAGCTGACCGCCGGAGCTGTCGAGAATGTTTCTATCGACCTTAGTGAGCTGACAAAGTCCAGCAGTGAAACTATTACCCACGGCGGCAACGTGTACGGCGGCAAAGTAGAAACCTACCTAACCACAACAGAAATGCCCAGCCTTATATCTGTTAGTCCATTTCCGAAGGTTGAAGGAAGTACCACTGTGACAAGCAGTGCGGACCGAAACCAGGTCCTGCTGGAACAAGGGGCTGCAGCAGCTGGCAGCATTTACGGCGGCTTGGTCGACGCCGTAGCCTATAGTTCTTCTAATTCCAGCATCATTTCTAATGCAGCGTATAGCCTCAATGCGTCTATGCTGACTGCCACAGATACCTACTATGATGAAGCTTTGTCTGAGAAGGTAAACCTGAGCGCCAGCCAAAATACGGTGCAGCTGAGCCAGAGCACCGTAGGCAGCACCCTCAGTGCGGTAAATAATGTTTTTAATACGTATTTGAGCGTAGCTGGCGATGTCTACGGCGGCAGTGTACATTTCAATACGGGAAATTCCTATATAGTGACTGATAACAGCACTATAAGTATGGCAGCGGTTCAAGTGCAGACGACTCCTACTATACATATAACGGGGAGCAGTGATACGGTTCTAAACGTGGACGTGAAAGCCAACCAGGTGTCCCTGGATCAGACAACACTCCCAGGCGGCCAGGTGTACGGCGGTTTCATGGGCAACGCTATTTCTGATGTGAGGGTTCCTCTGGAAGAAGAAACTACAGAAATGAATGCGTTGACTGCAGACCAGGCGACCGGCAATACGGAGCTTTTGAACACGTCCTTGGCCAGCAGTGGGCCCTTTTCTCCGTCTGCGGTGGATTCCACCGTCGCAGAGACAAATTCCCTGACAGGAAGCGTCAGCGACAATAGCGTATGGCTGAAGAATAGTACCGTTGCCGGTAAAAGCTTTTCCAGTGAAGATCTGTCCGCCCAGGGTGTAGATGTGGACAGCAGTGTTTCCGCCATTGTCTACGGCGGCAATGTCTATGGCGGCTTTGCCAATTTTGATACGTCAGGGATTCTCGGTTCAAGCATATCGCCTACAAACAGCCCCTACGTAGTGGAAACAGCGACGAAGGATGAAACTGAGCAGGAAATTGATGAAATTGAAGAATTTGCAGCAACGGATAGCTCCTCCCTGCTGGATGTGCAGTTAGTTTCTGTAGCAGGCGCGGAGGCAGTGGACCAAGCAAACGATACGGCAAGTGAAGCAAAAGGCAGTAGCGACACTACGATTACCCTGGACGCCAGCCGCAATCACGTGACACTGCTCCAATCTGCGGCCACCAGCGTGACCGTTCCGCTGGCAGAGTCCATCACGCTTTCCGACGGCAGCAGTACCATTGATTCCATACGGCGCGGCGGCTCTGTCTATGGTGGCTATGCCAACATCAATGTTTCTCAAGGGATTTACGCGTTGGGTAGCTCAGTGCAATCTACTATAG
Source organism: Megasphaera hominis (assembly GCF_014269395.1). Classification (GTDB taxonomy): domain Bacteria; phylum Bacillota; class Negativicutes; order Veillonellales; family Megasphaeraceae; genus Megasphaera; species Megasphaera hominis. Next base: position 61,697 of record NZ_JACOGK010000012.1, on the reverse strand, counting down.
GGTATACAGAAACCGCGACAGCCAATGACAACCAGGTATATTTGGAAGACAGCACTGCCGGGCTGGTCCTGGGCGGCTATGCCCAGAGCCAGAATGAAGTGTATTTGCCTAGCGCTGCGGCTTTGGAAGAAGTAACGCTTCCTGAAAAAATCACTGTGACTACCCGGGCCGAGGCTAACGGGAATCAGGTGGTACTGCGCGACAGCAAGGTTGAGAGCAGTGTCCTAGGCGGCTGCGCCCTGTCCGTAGTAAACCTTGCAGCAAATTCTGGCACAACCTCGTTTTCGGACCTGCTGCAGACGTCCAGCTCTGCTACGGCAAACCAAAACCAGGTCAGCCTGTCCGGAACCACTGCCGGTCACAGCATCGCTGGTGGTATGACTGCCCTAGGCTCGGCCGTGGAAAATAAAGTAACCCTCCAGCAGGGCTCAAAAGCAGGCGCTGTCATTGGCGGTTTTGTGATGTATCGGGGCCAGGCGGACAACAACAGCGTTCTCCTCTCTGACAGCGAAGCTACAACGGTCTATGGCGGCACAGCGGGCCTCAACGACAATGCCTCTGCGCTGCAGCAGTTGGGTACAGACTTGATATTTTCCGAAGGAGTAACTTTTGGTTTATCAACCTCAACTCTTGCGCAGCTTCTGCCGGAAAATGCCAATCTTACAGCCAGCCAAAATACTGTCACCATTAGCGGCGGCACGGTGGGCTCTGTCTGGGGCGGCTATGCGCAGGATGTGGAATTTTCTTTGCCTACATATACAGAAGAAGATGGGGAAGAAGAGGTTGCCGATGAAATAGAAAGTAATGTTGAAAGCCTTGCACCAAATGATGCAAACGCCAATCAGATATCCATCTCCATTAAGAGCGGCCCCGCCTCGGACAACATCGTCAACATCTACGGCGGTACCATTACCGGTACCATCACAGGCGGCCAGTCCGATTCCGGCGCAGCTGACAACAACATCGTCAACATCTACGGTGGCACCTTGGACAAGAGCGTCAGCCTCTACGGCGGCGTCAGCTCCACGGAAAGCAAAGACAACACGCTGAACCTGTATACCAAGGGCAATACCGTCACCAATCTGGGCAACTTCCAGACCATGAACTTCTACGTGCCGGCTGATGCAGTTGCCGAAGATACGATGCTCACCGTTACCGGCACGACCGACGTAGACGGTGCCGCTGTGCAGGCCGCCGTAGAAGACTCGGTAAAACTGGAAAAAGGCCAGCACATCCACCTCATCGTGAAAGAACCGGCCTCCCAAACTGAAAACACAGGCGTGATGAAACTCATGAGCGTTGACACTACGAACGACCTCACGGAAATAACCTCCCTGAGCATGATGCCTGATAAGGACATCGTCATGAACAGCGGCTTTATCCAGAATAAAGTGGAAATCCATCGTATTGACGACAACACCATCGTCCTGGAAATCCCTGAAGACGACGTGCCGACCATCAACACAGACACGAAACTCTTCTCCGAATATAGAGCCTCGGCGATGAACCTCGTCAACAACAGCAGTGACTTCGCTGCTAGTGATGCTTACGACGGTGCCCTCACAGCGTGGAACTTCGATACAGCCATCAAAGGCGACTTCACGCCGTACCTCGTCATGGGCGGCCACGACCTCCGCGCCGACACAGGCTCCTACATCGATACACAAGGCCTCAATGCCAACCTGGGCTTTGTCAAACGGGTTTATCAAAAGGGCTATACAGACACGCTCATGCCGTTCCTCGAATACGGTAATGGCAACTACACGAGCCACCTCGACGACGGCGCCCGCGGCGATGGCGACCAGCACTATGTAGGCGCCGGCCTCCTGGCCCGCAGAGATCTCCAGAGCGGCTTCCACTACGAAGCCCTCATCCATGCTGGTCAAATGAAAGGCGACTTCCACGGCCTCGTCCGCAACCACCTGGTCAGCTACGACACGAGCGCCCCGTACATCAGCGCCATGGTCGGAGCAGGGAAGATCGTCAAGAAAGACACGACCTCCATCGACTACTACGGCAAAGTATTCTGGACCCACCTGGGCAGCGACAGCGTCCAAATGCACTCTGACCTGGGAACGTCCCAGTACAACTTCGATTCCATCAACTCGTACCGCACCAGACTCGGCTTCCGCTGGACAAAAGACGTAAGTCCGACGACCTCGTACTACGCAGGCCTGGCCTGGAATTATGAATTTGGCGGCGATGCGCAGGTCCGCTACGGCACCTTCGAAACGCCTACAGCCAGCGTCAAGGGTTCGAGTGGCTTACTGGAACTGGGTTGGCAAAGCAAGATCGATAAAGACCATGACTGGGGCGCCGATGTACGCGTTACCGGCTGGGCTGGCGTACAACGGGGCGTAACGTATAGTGCGACAGTAAGCCGGGCGTTCTAAGAAAGACGCCACCTATGGGGGAGCTGGGCCAGTCGCGGAGCGACTGGGTCTGAAGGGGTTCATTTCTGTGTATTCAACCTCTATCGGTTCCTTCGGAACCACTTTCTCCGCTCTCGGAGAAAGCTATTACAATTAGAATATCAGATTGAAATCCTCTGTATATTTCCTGGTTTGGATGTATACAGGGGATTTCTTTTTGTTATAAACATACGGCTTCAATTTCACTTTATAACTAAAAATAATAAAACTATGTGATATAATGCGGATTGTTAGCCAGTTAACGATAACGCATACTAATAGAAATCATACCCTTATTGATTAATTTGCATAATGAATACACTTTCCTTTTTGCTATGTTTCCCTTATAATAGAGCAGAATAGTCTACTAATTTCTGCACGTGGAAATATGGGAATGTAACGGGTACGTGCAGGTAGTAGATCCATAGGTCTATTGGGCAATCCCTTTGTGCGCGTACAAGTAATTGTAAGAGATTGCCTTTTTGTGCGACCAAAATACAGAAGGTGAATTTTTACATTAGTGTTGGAGGAAGGTACTGGCACACATTGGGGGAGTCGTAAGACTTAGCGTGTGATATGTGCCTGGTATGTGCAAAAAGGAGAGAAAGAGAGAAATGAAAAAACAGTACAGCACCTTGACTGCCTTGGTTTTGGCCAGCCTTTTCGGTCTGGCCATCAATGTCCAGACAGTCCAAGCAGAAACAACGGCGGAGACAAAGCCCGGGATTACCATCGGGAAAATTGACCCGGCAGATTTGACAAAGGTAACATACGTTACTACGATTGAGCCTGCAGATTCGCTGTATGGCACTGACTATACGAAGCAGACCAGCTACAACGCCCTGTCCGTTACCGGCATGACTGCGGATAACCCGCTCCTGGGCGACTTTACCGCCGCTGGCTACTTGGATGCCGCGGATACTGGTTCCGGCACTGACGCGAAGGGTGACAATAACAATACCGTTACGATTACCAATACGGATATGACCGATGCAGATGCAATCGATGTTGGTTCCATATATGGCGGCTACGTGACCGGCAATACACAGGATACGCTGCTCACCGCCAATGGCAATACGGTGACCATTACGGATGACCGTTTGCAGGATGTGTACCTTGGCTCCGTAGTGGGCGGCTATACGGACGCAGGAGAGGCCAGCGGCAATACGGTCCAGCTTACTGGAGCGTATATAGATAAATACAACAACATTTACATTGAAGAAGATGATGATTTTGTTGCTGGTGGCCAGACAAAATCCGGCAATGCCCATGACAACCACGTAACCTTGACAAATGCCGACGCAAGCACTGTCTATGGCGGCCAAACCAGCTCCGGCAATGCCTATAGCAATCACGTGACTATCAAGGAAGAGGTTAGCAGCGAAGAAGAGAGCGATGCGAGTGGATATGTAGACACTCTTTATGGCGGCCAAACGGATTCCGGCAATGCTTATGATAATCATGTAACCTTGACAAATGCAGAAGCGAACACTGTCTACGGTGGTCAAACCAACTCCGGTAATGCCTATAGCAATGACGTAACTATCAATGCAGGTGCAGCACCAGGCACGGTCTACGGCGGTTTTGCCGGTTCCGGCAGTATTCCTAGCAGTAATGGCGGAGGCATGGTGGAGCTTATGACAGTCAGCCTCACAGCTTCGCTAGACGAAACTGCTACTGTAGCTGCCGCTTCTGATACCACCTTGCCGGAAAAGCTGACGCTTTCGGCCTACAAAAATACGGTTACCTTGAACCAAGGCAGCGAAATCAGTGATGCCGTCTATGGCGGTGCCGCTGCTCTCGGCCTTTCCTCTGAGGATTTTCCTGTAGAAGAAGAGTATGTCACCAATTCCAACCTGTCGTTGGCGGATAGCCTGACCGCAAACGGGACTGAGACCACTGGTGAACTTTCTTCCGACACAGCCAATCAATTGACAACCGTTTCCTTGAGTGCTGCAGAGAATGAAGTAATAGGAACCCAGGCAGCTGCGGGAGCCATTTATGGCGGGGCGGTGTATGCACCGTCTGTGTATACACCGTTTGTTCCTGCCAGCATTGCTGCAATTCAATATACGGATGGCGGGGCCAACAGCAACACGGTGACCCTGACTAATATGGAACGCGTTTCCTCTACATTTGGCGGCTATGTCGTAAATGGCGCACAAGCGGCGAACCTCACGGCTAATGCTAACCAGGTGAAAATCACAGGAGATGAAAATGGCCAGGGCAGCTGGTATGGGACCACTGTAGGCGGCTTCAACACCTTTGGCGAAGCGGCAAACAACTACGTGACCATTACGGGAACCCTGCTGTCCTACCCCGAGGAAATAGCCGCACTTCAGGTGCAGAGCACAGCTGCTGGAACCCAAAAGGTACCTAATATCGGACTGACAACAGTTTACGGCGGCGCCGTGGAAAGCGGCTCGGCCACGGAGAACCATGTGTCTATCACAAATGCTAGTGCATCCGGCGACCTCTACGGCGGTGCGGCTGGCGGCAGCGTAAGTGACCTTACCGACTCTAGACAGGTGGCTGCAGCAGCTTATACGAATACAACCTCCACCAGTGATATGACAGATTTACTGAGTTCATCTCTGGTGAGTGCGCAAGCGATTCCTTCATACGTAGACCCCGAAGGACTGACCAGCTTGCAGCTGCAGGCCGATAAAAATACTGTGCAGGCAAGCAGCACAACCGTGTCTGGATCCGTGTATGGCGGCGCAGCCGGGGATAGTTCGTCCTCGTATTTCTCAACCACTATGGCCACGCTCTCGCCGGAGATTTCTATTAAAGCAGACGGAAATACGGTCACCTTAGATACAAACACAACTATACAGGGGAGCGTCTACGGCGGCTATGCCGGAGACGGCGGCAGCCTATACATCCCTATCTATTTGTATACTGTGCAGACCGCGGCTGACGCCACAGAGACAGAAACACCGCTCACCACGCTCACGTCCAGCCAAAGCGCCAGCGGCAATAAAGTGATCCTTACCAATGCAGCTGTCACGAGCGAACTCTCTGCGAATTTCTGGCATAAGACATCGGACGGGGATGATTTGCCTCTTACGGGCAGGGTAGGCTATGTCTTATCAAAAGGCGATGTCTATGGCGGCTATGTTTCTTTGCCAACCCCGGACTCCCTTAATATGAATAGTGCCTCCACCCTCAAGGCGTCCTATACGCTGCAGGCAGATCACAATGCGGTGGGACTGACCGATTCTCCCGTTGCCGGCAATGTAGTGGGTGGTTTTATCGGCACCACGCCTTATAACTATTTTAATGAAACGGTGTATGATGAGGGGAATACCGATGCTACGAGCACCTCTGCTGCTGTGGATACGGAGTTACAGACAGATACGCTGACCATAGCCACCAGCGATTTACTGGGGACCTCGTTATACGTGGTCAGCACAGGCACCAATGCAGAGTCGCTTGCGTATACGCTCAGTGCCAACAACAATACGGTAAAACTGGTCAATAGTGACGTGAGCAGTTTCAACAAGTCTTTCTTAGAAGCGGCAAGAGAATTAAATTCATCTATTTCTGAGACGGCCACCGTTTCTCCTTATTCCACCCTGGTTTACGGCGGCAATGTCATCGGCGGCTATGTAAGTCTGGGCAGTAGCAGCCTTTCCGGTATGACAGGAGTTGCTGTTTCCAATGGATCGAGTGCAGCAGCCAGCCTGCTGGCCACAAGCCTTGTAGAAACCACTTCAGCTTCCACAGCAGACACGACGGCCGTAACCGGTACCGGCACCGCCAATACCGGCACCATAGAAACAGGGGCCAACCATAACACAGTGACCCTCATCAACTCGGCAGTAACTGGAGCAGTAGTACCCACTTCTTATGGAGATGAATTGCTTGGCGGCAATGTGTACGGCGGCTATGTAGATTTCGTGAGAAGCATCTATATGGACAGCACGAACCTTCCTACACTCAGTGCCAACGACAACCACGTCACGATTTCGTACCAAAAGGATGCGACGGCAGCCTTCGCCCAAGTCGGCGGCGGCCAGTCCTTTATGGGCGATGCCAGTGGGAATACAGTGGGCATCACGGGAAAAACTGTCACAGCTGACGGCGAAACGGCGCCCAATGTAACGATTTCCAGTGCCTTTGGCGGCTCGGCCTTCATGGGCAGCGCAGATAACAACAGCGTAGCCCTGGACCACGTAGACGTAGCCAATCCCTACCTCTCGTATCGATATATGCCGTACGGCTACAGCATGTCCTCGCCCTTTGGAGAGACTGCCGGTGTCATCGGCGGCGCAGCGTATCAGGGCAGCATGTCCCCACTGGAAACACCAGCCAACGCCACGGCCAGCGCCAGCAACAACCAGGTAGTGCTTATCGACAGCAGCGTGACAACTTATGCAGAAGAAATGGCTGACCTGCCTGTGGCTGCATCGGGGATATCTATCATCGGCGGCTACGCCTACCATGACTATGCAGCAGAACTCGCTGCCGATACAACAGCCTATACGGCCAGCACGCATGCCGATGGCAACCGGATTTCACTCGTCCGCAGCCAGGCAGACACGGTTCTGGGCGGCATAGCAATTGGTATAAGTGACGTCACCGTAGCGGAAGACGAAGCAGTCAGCCTCACGGAAGACGCGGAAACCCCGGCGTATAAACTGTCCCTGAACGTTAGTGCCAATGACAACCTGGTACAGCTCACAGACAGCACTGTTACCAATATTATCGGCGCCATGGCGACCGCCGGGTCAACGGACCAAGACACGGCTATCACCTATACCAATACGGAAACGGCAAACAATAATCGCGTCACCTTGTCCGGCTCTACAGCGACACAAGGCATCATCGGTGCCATCGCTGCCACAGGAACGGCTGCAGAAAACCAGGTCTACCTGGGCCAGGGCTCCCAGGCCGAAAGCGTCTTTGGCGGTTTTTCAGCTGCGGGAAATGCCCAAGGCAACCAGACAGTCCTGTCTGGCAGTACGTCCAAAAACGTCTTTGGCGGCTATACCCTGCTGGGCACGGCGACGGGAAACACCGTTTCTTTGGCCAATAGCCAGGTTGACGTTGTATACGGCGGGGGAACCGGCAACACTGGCCTGGACGCCATCCAATCCATCATGATGAGTATGGCCCAAGCCCCAATCTTCATGGCAGGCCCTAGTGCGATGCCCACGTCTGGCGGCATGACCGCTTCGGGCAATACCGTAAATATCAGCGGCGGCACCGTAGGCTCTGTCTGGGGCGGCTATGCACAGGACGCGACCATTACAACCTATAAAATCCCTACTACCGACCCTGGCACTATGATAACAGTATCGGATAGCCTGGAGGCCAGCCTGGTGCAGCAGGAAGGCACGGGAACACTTGTCCCGTCTACGCTGGAAACAGAAACCATTACCTATAAGAGCGGCGACGCCTCGAACAACACGGTGAACCTCTACAGCGGCACCATCACAGGTACCATCACCGGCGGCCAGTCCGATTCCGGCGCAGCTAACAACAACACGGTCAACCTCTACGGCGGCACCCTTGACAAGAATGTCAGCCTGTACGGCGGTGTCAGCTCTGTGGAAAGCAAGGGCAATACCCTGAACGTATATAGTAAAGGAAATTCCGTCACCAATTTGGGCGGTTTCCAGACCATCAACTTCTACATAGCTCCTGATGCGGTCGCCGGAGACACAATGCTCACGGTCACAGGTAACGCCGACGTCGATGGCGTCATCGTCCAGGCTGGGATTTCTGATGCGGTCAAACTAAACGTAGGCCAGCTCATCAACGTTGCCGTAAAAGACACGACGTCGACGACAGAAGATACGAGCACTACCGACACAGCCAGCACGGCTGGCACGCTCCGGAAGATGAGCCTCAAGAGCAACGTCGTCACTACGCCCACAACCACGAGCGACCTCACGAAAATAGCCTCTCTGAGCATGATTTCTGGTATGGACATTGTCATGGACGATGCCTTCATTCAGCATAAAGTAGAAATCCGCCGCCTGGACGACAACACCATTGTCCTGGAAATTCCTGAAGACGATGTGCCGACAATTAATCCGGATACGAAACTCTTTGCCGAAGACCGGGCAGCGGCCATCAATAACATCCACACGGCCTCTGACTTCGCTGCTACCAACGCCTATGACGGCGCACTTATGGCCTGGAACGATAACTCCGAAGTTAAAGAAAAATTCACGCCTTACCTCGTTGTAGGCGGCCACGACCTGCGTGCCGATACGGGCTCGTACATCGACACGTATGGCTTCAATGCCAACCTGGGCTTCGTCAACCGGACCTACCAGAAAGACTACACGGACACGTTCATGCCGTTCCTCGAATACGGCAATGGCAACTATACGAGCCACCTCGATGATGGCGCCCGCGGCGACGGTAACCAGCACTACGTAGGTGCTGGCCTCTTGGCCCGCCGGGACCTCAATAACGGTTTCCACTACGAAGCCATGGTCCATGCAGGCAAAATTACTGGTGATTTCCACGGCCTTATCCATGGTCATATGGTGAGCTACGACAGCAGTGCCACCTACGTGAGCGCTATGGCTGGAGCAGGGAAGATCGTCAAGAAAGACAAGGACTCCTTTGACTTCTACGGTAAACTCTTCTGGACCCACCTGGCTAGCGATGCCGTACAGACGCACTCTGATCAAGGCACTTCCCAGTACAACCTCGATGCGGTTAACTCGTACCGCACGCGTCTGGGATTCCGCTGGACGAAAGACCTGGATGCTACTAGTTCGGTCTATGCAGGCTTAGCCTGGAATTACGAATTCGGCGATAATGCTAAAGCCCGCTATAGCACCTTTGAAACACCAACAGCCGGTGTCAAAGGCTCTAGTGCACTCTTAGAAATTGGCTGGCAGAGCAAGATCACTAAGAACCATCCATGGGGTGCTGATATTAAACTCACAGGCTGGACAGGCGTACAACGCGGCGCGACGTATAGTGCCACTATTAGCCGGGCATTTTAAAAAGGCGCCACCTAGTGTATTTTTGTAGAATCAACCTCTATCCCCGCTTCGCGGTACTTTCTCCGGTCTCGGAGAAAGCCTTCGCGGCATCGCATCGGCGTTGGGTTACCAGTTGGCTCCATGCTTGGGTTTCTCAAGCATGGAGAAGTAAGGCCGCAATGACCGCACAGGGGCATTGCGCCTCTCTCGCCGGATGCTGCGCGTCCGGCACTCTCCCCGCAATGCGGGGAAAGCACGCTTCAATCATGAAGTCGTGACAGTGCAACTAAATCATTAGCAATACCAAATTAGCCAGGTCGTTCTCATCAAAGAGAGCGACCTGGCTTTTTTCTTATTAATTCCTTAATAATCGTTATACCTGAATGCATTCTAATATATATAAAAAAAATATATAATATAAAATAATGAGATGTTTTTTGTAGGCGTATTTGGGGGCGCATTCTGTGGAACTTAGTGGAAGGAGAAAGAGTTATGAAAAATCGAAGGAAGTTGCTAACTATACTAGTATTAGCCGGCCTTGCTAGTCTAGGACCTGTCGTCATGCCGGTTCAGGCGGAAGTGAAAGTGGATGGGCAAACGAGTACAGCAGCAATCTATGTAGGTAATGAAGAAAAAGAAGGGATTGTCACGGCCAGTAATAATACACTGACTATCACGAACAGCGCCGTCGGCGGTGCTGTGGCAGGTTCCACCATTTCCCAGTCTGACCTCAGTGCGGGTACAGCCATTACCAGCCCAGACGCTGAAACCATCGGAACGGGAATGACAGAAACCGTGACAGGCAATACCCTGACACTGAATGATACAACAGAAGGAGACAGCCCACTAATCTCCAAGTGGTTGGCAGGTGGCTTGGCTATGACCAAAACGGTAGATCAGAACAAGGTTACCGTAAACCTGCCCGACGCCCAGAAAGTTAACTATTTGGTGGGAGTACAAGGCGACATGATAGGTGGTTTTACTGTTATCGGGAATGCCACAAAGAATATTGTCACCTTGAACGGCGTTACGGAATTTGGCGGTACGTATAGTGACCATTTTGTAAGCAGCCTTTACGGCGGCTATTCCTATACGGGTACCGTCTCTGATAACGTCGTAAACATCGATGGCGGCAAGTTTGGTGGTACCGTTTACGGCGGCGCTCAGGGGCTGGTGGATGGTCAGTATGGTTTACCTCAATCCATGAGCAATTATTTTTCCGGGTATGTAGAAGATCTTACGTTTACCTCGACCGGCGATGTAATGAACAACTCCGTCACCATTAGCGGCGGGGGATATAATATATCGGCAGGTGTAGGTAACGGCGGCACCGTTTATGGCGGTCTCATTGAGGCCAATCTTCCCACTGCTGGAAATACCACAAGGTTTGGCGATGTGCATGATAACAAAGTAGAAATCTCTGGAACTGGTATGGCCAACAACGTCTATGGCGGCGCGTTTATAACGTATTTAGATACTGGTAATACTGATACGCTGCAAATGGGGTCGGTAACCAATAACCATGTGGATATTTTAAGTGGCGGCTATGGTCACGTTGTTGCCGGTGGGTATTATGCCATAGGCGGCACCACCGACGCCGACTTGGAATACAACAGCGTCACCGTTAACAATGGTACTGTGGGGAAAAACCTCTATGGTGCGTATTTGAACAAAGTAGGTGAGTACACCGGCACGGGTACTGTAGCCAACAACAGCGTACTCATGACCAACGGCACTATGGATGCAGATAATTACGCCTCAACGGTCCAGGTCTATGGCGGCTATGCGGATGGGGGCGAAGGCGACAACGTTACCGTCAGGGATAATACCACCACCATCCAGCAAAGTACTATTGGGGCTAATTACGAATATCATCAAGTAGAAATCGGTGGTGGCCATTCGGATTATTTTAACACAGAACATAATAGCCTGACCCTTTCGGATAGTAATGTGTATGCGTATTCCTCTGTATATGACAATGCGTATATTGTCTTATCCGGTGGCGATGGTTGGAATGACAATAATAATCAGCCCTCTAAGGGAAGCGTCACAAACAATACAGCGAATATAACGAACAATCTTATTCAAACGACAGGTGGAAACAATGAAGACAGTGACCTTACCATCGTCTTGGCCGGCGGTGTAAACGGAGAATATGTTGGCCCCTGGACGGGCATTAAGGACAGCACGAACAATACTCTCAATGCATCAGGGAATACCATTGGAGCTGCTAGTGAATCTGTACCCGGTTCCAAGAACTACATCGCCGGCGGCATTGCCGCAGGTCAATCACTTGTCTATGATAACAACGACGGGTGGATTCCAGGTGACCTCGTCCCCGTCAAAGCCACGGGCAATACAGCCACCCTCACGAACAATACCATCGGCACCACTAAAGCCGACAATAACTACGTAGCCGGCGGTATGGTCACCGTTGACGGCGATGCTGAGTCCAATTCCCTGACCATAACCGGCGGCGCCATCGAAGGTAATTTCTCCTATGTAGCCGGCGGTTATACGGCCAAGGGGACAGCTGGCAGCAATACGCTCCAGGTTTCAGGCGGTACCATTGGCACGGTACAAGGCAGCAAGCCCTTTGTAGCCGGTGGCTATACAGCGAGCGGGGATGCCACGGATAATACGGCAATCCTTAGCGGCGTCAGCATTGGTACCTTAAACGGTATCGATTCGTATACAGCCGGCGGCTATTCGGGAAAAGCTGGCAAGGCTGCAGGAAATTCCCTGACTGTCTTGAATAGCTCTATAGGCATAGAAAATGGTACGAAAGCCTATGTGGCCGGCGGTTATGCTGGCGCAGGGGATGCTACGGATAATACGCTCACCATTTCTGGCGGCACCATTGGCACGGGCAACAAGGCCTATGTAGCCGGCGGTTATGCTGGAAAAGGAAATGCCAACAACAATACGCTCACCGTTTTTTGCGGCACTATTGGCACTGGCAACCAGGCCTATGTGGCTGGCGGTTTGGCAGATAAGAGCGGAAATGCCAACAACAATACGTTGAACCTTTCCGGTGTCACCATTGGCACGAATAGCGCTGAGGGATATGTAGCCGGCGGCTATGCCAACAAAGGAGATGCTACGGGCAACACGGTCACTATTTCCGGCGGCACCTTTGGCTCTAGTGAAAACACTGAGACGAAAGAGACCACGGACATTACAAAATTTGTCAACTACATCGCCGGTGGCTACGCCGGTACAGGAGACGCCTCGGACAACACAGTCAACCTCCAAGGCGACGCCCTCAAGACCACGTACAGTCTCTACGGCGGCTTAGGCACTACCAGTACGGATAATACCTTGAATGTTTCCAATCTGAATAATAGCGTAAGTAATTTGGATTACTTCCAAAACTTGAATTTCTTCGTACCCAAGGGAAGCCGCGCTGGCGATACGCTCCTTACTGTAACCGATACAGCGACCATTACCAATGCTGCTGTTACAGCTAAATTACTGGCTCGGACACCCCTTAATCCGGGCGAATTCATTACCCTTTTACGTGATGAAAATGGTATTGACATGGACGGCATTACGTACAATATGGCCGCTGATTCGGCTGAAACCATTGATGCAGGCTTTGTTACTCGTCCGGCAGTTATCGAAAAACAAGGCACGACGGCCTTGGTTATTACGCCGGTTGATGCCACCATCGGTACCCTTTCGCCTGATACGAAACTCATAGCCGAAAGCCGGGCAGCTGCTGTAAGTACCTTGTTTAACGGGGCAGATTTTGCTGCGACAGATGGGTTTGCCGGTGCTGTTGCCGCTTATCAGGAAGAACACGGCTTGAAAGGTGCCTTTGCGCCTTTCGTTGCCATGGGTGGTTACAACCTGCGCGCCGACACGGGCTCCTACGTCGATACGAACGGCATCAATACAGATATAGGCTTCGTCCGCCAGAACTACGGACGCAACCATACAGATACGATCATGCCCTTCGTCGAATATGGCAACGGCAACTACACGAGCCATCTCGATGATGGCGCACGCGGTGACGGTAATCAGCGCTACGTCGGTGCTGGCCTGCTCGTCCGACGAGACCAGGCTGACGGCCTCCACTACGAAGGAATGCTTCGCGCGGGCCGCCTGAACGGTGATTTCAAGGGAAGCATTGAAGGCTATAGAGCTAACTATGACAGCAGCGCTGCCTACGTCGGTGCCATGGCCGGCTTGGGCAAAAGGATTCCGGCTGGAAAAACCTCGTCGTATGACTTTTATGGAAAATTCTTCTGGAACCATTTGGCTAGTGATAGTGTCCAACTCCACAGCGATATTGGCACGGCACAGTATGACTTCGACACTATCGACTCGTACCGTACACGTCTGGGCTTCCGCTGGACAGAAAACACAGATAAAACGACATCGTACTACGCTGGCTTGGCGTGGAACTACGAATTCGGCGGCGATGCCAAAGCCCGCTACCGCACCTTTGATACGCCCAGCCCGAGTACTAAAGGCTCCAGCGCCCTTTTAGAATTAGGCTGGCAGAGCAAGATCACGCGGGACAATCCATGGGGTGCCGATATCCGCTTTACAGGCTGGGCTGGAACACAACGCGGCGTGACCTACAGTGCGACCGTTAGCCGGGCGTTCTAAAAAAAAGGCGCCACCTATGGGGGAGCTGGGCCAGTCGCGGAGCGACTGGGTCTCAAGGGGTTTATTTCTGTGTATTCAACCTCTAGGGGCCGGTATCGCATCTACTAATTGGCTCCATGCTTGAGTTTCTCCATCAGGGAGAAGTAAGGCCGCAATGCCCGCACAGGGGCATTGCACCTCTCACCGGACGCTGCGCGGCCGGCACTCGGAAATAGACTAAAGCAATCTCTTTTTGTCATCACATTACGTGATGGACAGAAAGAGATTGCTTTTTTGTAATGTGTAAAAACAAAAGGAAGTGTAACATTTCAAATAAATATAAATTATAGTATAATGAAAACAGATAATCCAATCTGTCTCACGCCGTGGGGGCTGGAAAGCGTTGCTTTCCTTGCGGCAGCGTGGATATAGTTTTTCTTTTCACGGGGAGGAATACGTATGAAATACAGTAGAAATCTAGTAACAGGTTTGATTTTAGCCAGCGTCTGTGGCCTAGGTCTGCAACCATTGACCGTCCAGGCGGCCGATACGGTCGTCACAGGTGATAATACCCAGGTAGTCGGCGCTGCGTTATATGATGAGGACCTATCCGGCAATACGGTTACCATGCCTAGCGGTACGGCCAATCATATTTTTGCTGCCTTTACGATGAAGGGCAAAGCTACTGATAACACCGTGACCATTGGCGTACCGGGCTCTTCGGTAAAGCCGGAGGTCACGTCCACCATCAATGGCGGCGAATCAGGACTTAGCGATGCGATAAGCAATAAAGTGTATGTCTATAACAGTAATGTAGGAACGATTTCTTCTCAACTAAAGCCGGAAGATACTATAGGCAAATTGGCACCTGCAGCAGAAGGTATTATCGTTGGCGGTGCCGCCAATACGTTTAAACTGTACGTTACCTTGGGAAAATCCATGACCGACGAAGAATACTATGGCGGTCTGGCTAAGCAGAATGAAGTGCATATTTCCGACAGCACCGTAGGTCCAAACATTACCAGTATTTTAGGCGGCTTAGCAGAAGGACAGGCTAACAACAATAGGGTGACCATCGAAGATTCCGACGTCACCTTAGGAAATTTTTACCGGCACATCGGTGACCAGCAGAAGCTGGTCTATGGAGAAAATTCTATTGCAGGTGGTTTTGGTGTCAATGGTGCCGATAACAATACCATCACCATCAGCAATACGACGGTAGATGTCGGCGCTGTTGGCGAGCTCGAATATTCAGATACAATGGCAGGCCAATACGGCGTTTATGGCGGCGTGGCCCGCGGCGGTACGGCCTCAAACAATATTCTTTCCATTACAAACCAGAGCAACGTGGAAAACGTTCGCTTCCTCTATGCAGGCTCCACGAATAATCCGAAGCGTGGCCCTTGGGAATTTCCCAACTCAGATGGTGCAGCCAGTGCCGGCGGGGCGATAACAGATGATTTAGCCAAGGTATCCTATGCCAATGGCAATACTTTGAATGTTGAAAACTCCGCTATTTCCGGTAATCAAATGCTTATGGGCGGAGCCACAGGGCTCACCGGGGCCAATGATAACACGGTTACTATGACCAATGCCACTGTAACAGGTCTTACTGCGTTTTATGGCAGCGAGGCTACAGGTGGGGAAACTACGGGCAACGATATTACCATTACGGGCGGCTCCATGAGCGGCACTGACGACGAAGGCTGGGACTTTTTGGGCACAATCTCCTCAAAACTAAGCAGTGATAATACGCTCACCATCAAAGATGCTGTCATTTCAAATCCCCATGCAATAGTAGGGAATTTTGATACTACGGAACCTGGTAATGGATATGCAAATCCCATTGTTTCAAATAATACGATGACACTCTCCAATACGACCATTAACAATGTGATGGGGCAGATAACCACTGCTGTGTCATTTCAAAAAAGCAATTATAATACACTGGCCATTACAGGCGGCAATATCAGCTATAACGACTATGCCAAATTGGCGCAGGAGTATTACTATGGTTTGAATTTGGCAGCTGGAACAATTATAGGTTATGGAACTGATACCGAAGCCAGCCATAATACGCTGACTGTAACAGATGCGACCATCACGAATCTGCCGGCCCTGGCTGGTGGTGACGTATTTGGGGATGTTTCAGGTGCCGCCGATGATAACACCGTTACCATCACTGGTGGCTCCGTCGACGTAGGTGAAATCTACGGCGGCTACACTACCTCCGGCGAAGCCCTGCGCAACAGCGTCACCATGGGTGAGGGTATTATGGCGAAAAAGGTTTACGGTGGATTCGTTGCCAATGAAGGAAATGCCAACAAGAACACGGTCACCATCAACGGGGGTACGGTGGAAGAAACTGTCGTAGCCGGCACCACACCCTCAGGCGACGTCTCAGGCAACACGTTAAACATCAGCGGCGGCACCATCGGCACGACAGATGCCGTAGATGAAGAAGGCAACTCTATTGCTAACGGCAACCTCATCGCCGCAGGCTACACGGACAGTGGCAGCGCCGCAGACAACACGGTCAACGTTACCGGCGGCACCTTAGGGGAAATGATGAGCCTCTACGGCGGCTACACACCGACCAAAACAGCTAGCACAGGAAATACGCTGAATATGTACACCAAAGGAAATACAGTCGAAAATCTGGACTATTTCCAAAACCTCAACTTCTACGTCCCCGAAGGCACAACAGCAGGGGAAACGATGATCGAAGTCACGAATAATGCCGACGTCAGCGGTGCCGACATCACAGCCGGCGTCTACAACAACACGCAAATCCGCCCGGGTCAAGTCATCAACCTCATCCACGACAGCGCCAACGGCGTCACCACCGATGAAAACACGACCTATTCCATGATGCCGGACAAAGATTACGTCCTCACGCCGGGCCTGGTCCGCTACGACGTCCTCATCAAGAAACAAGACCCGGAAACGGTCGTCCTCTACATCCCCGAAGACAGTAAGGGCACCCTTATCCCGGCCACCAAGCTCATGACGTCCCAACGCAACCGCGCCATCAGCACCGTCACGGATGTCACAGACACGGCTTCTACCAGTGGCTACGAAACAGCCATATCTGCGTGGAACGCAGAAATGGGCAGCCATGCCGGCTGGGAAGACCACGAGGTCTGGAAGAAATACACACCGTACGTCCTCTTAGGCGGCAATGACCTCCGCTACGACACGGACTCGACCACCAACACGCAAGGCTTCAACAGCGAACTGGGCTTCGTCAAACGGTCCTATCACGACGACTACATCGACACCTACATGCCGTTTTTAGAATACGGCAACGGCAACTACACCGAACGCTATCAGGGCGCCCGCGGTGATGGTAACCAGCAGTACATCGGCGCTGGTTTCCTCGTCCGTCGCGACCGCACCGACGGCATGCACTACGAAGCCGTCCTCCGCGCGGGCCAGCTCAATACGGACTACCATGCCGATATCGCCGGGCACCACATCAGCTACGACACGGACACGAACTACATCGCAGCCCAACTAGGGCTGGGCAAACTCTATACCCATAAGGATAACGACTACGATATCTACACGAAACTCTTCTGGTCTCACCTCTTTAGCGACAACGTAGACATCTACAGCGATCTGGGTAAGGCCCAATACCAATTTGACAGCACCGACTCCGTCCGCAGCCGCATCGGCTTCCGCTGGACGAAGCATTACCAGGAAAACCAAACCTATTACCTAGGCCTGGGCTGGGACCACGAATTCGACGGCACGGCCCGAGCCACGTACAACAACTTCGACCTCCCTGAAAAAGATGGCAAGGGCGACGCGGGCTTCCTGGAACTGGGCTGGTCCAGCCAAAGTCACAAAGACAATCCCTGGAATGCCGACGTCAAACTTAGAGGCTGGGTAGGCATGAAGAAAGGGATTGATTATACCCTTACTATTGGCAGAGCCTTTTGATACTACCCGCTGATAGAGATACAAAAAGCAGGACCCAAGGAAACTACAAAAGCGGTTCCTTGGGTCCTATTTTTGTGTCAGATTTAACTTTTGGAATCAGCCTCTATCCCCGCTTCGCGGGACTTTCTCCGGTCTCGGAGAAAGCCTGCGGCGGTTCATTTTAGTGGTCATCTGACCGAAGCTTATTAACCGTGCATTTTGTGGATTCAACCTCTATGAGTTTTTTCACGGTATTTTCTTCAGTCTCGGAGAAAGCCTGCGGCGGTTCATTTTAGTGGTCATCTGACCGAAGCCTATTAACCGTGCATTTTGTGGATTCAACCTCTATGAGCTTTTTCACGGCATTTTCTCCGGTCTCGGAGAAAGCCTGCGGCGGTTCGTTTTGGTGGTTATCTGACCGAAGCCTGTTTCACTCAGTGCATTTTTGTGTAATATGAATTGTATTGACAGGGAATAGGGGGATTGATAATATGATGTACATACATCAAAAAGAGTAGTTTTAGCTAGAAAACGACGACGCACGAAGTGGTTTTAGTGTGGATTGGGAGGGGCTTTTAATGGAAACAAAAACGATGCAAGGGCGTCAGGAAATCTTGCTCATAGTCGTGGCGGCGTGTCTGCTTTTTGGCTATGGTGCGGGTGTGCGGGGGATTTATGGGATCGTGATTAAGCCACTGACGGCTCTGTCCGGGATTAGCTATGCTGATGCTGGCTTTTCCTTTGGCATTGCACAGCTCATGTATGGTCTGACCCAGCCTTTGTGGGGCGCATTTGCACTACGGAAAGGAAATCGCCTGGTTCTCTTGTGCGGTGTTCTCCTCATGGCTGCAGGCTTAATCCTGACGCCTTTGGCACATAGTGTTTCGTCGCTCACGTTATACTTGGGCATTATTCTGGCCTCCGGTACGGGTGCTCTCAGCTTTGGTCTCGTCATGGGTACGATTTCTCCCATCCTTGGACCTAAGCGGGCTTCGGCTGTTTCTGGTATTCTCAATGCCTCAAGCGGTATCGGCAGTGCTATTTTATCGCCAGTCATGCAAGGCCTCAATAGCGCTGTTGGCATTCAGGAGGGCCTTTTTATTCTGGGCGGCGCTATGGCCTGTTTGTTTCCTGTCGTTTGGTGGCTCTGTGGTCTGCAGAAAAAAGCCGGCATTAGCGTAGCTGCTGAAACGACAGCAGGAGAAGGCAGAATCAGCATTGCAGAAAACCTGAAACGGGCTTGGCGGACTTGGGATTACAAGGCACTCCTCATTGGCTTCAGTACGTGCGGCTTTCACATGGTCATTATTCAGACCCATTTAGTCCCACAAATGGAATCCTTGGGCATTCCTGGCGCTACAGCTGCCATGATCTACACGGGTTTTGGCATTACCTCCATTTTAGGCTCTATCCTCTGCGGAGTACTGTGTCTGCGCTTCCCGCTCCGCACCGTCTTGGGGACGCTCTATGCCTTGCGCGTCGTCACTGTAGGCGTATTCATTTTTCTTGTGCCGCAGACGACAATCTGGCTGGCTCTTTTTGCCCTCCTCCTGGGCATGACCGGTGATGCCACGGTGACACCGACATCACAAATCATTAGTAACCGCTTTGGCGCTGCATCTATGGCCTTTCTCTTTGGCCTGACCTTTGTTTGCCACCAAACGGGTGGTTTCATCAGTTCCTGGCTGGGCGGAATTCTTTACACGCAAACTGGTTCGTACGATATGATTTGGTTAGCCGATATTATCCTTTGTGCTATAGCTGCCGCTGCCAGCTATTCTATTCGAAAATGATGGATATCCTTCAATCAAATAGTAGTACGGCTGCAATGCCCGTATGAAGTTATTGTACCAGCCTGGTACGCAGCGCTTTCTCAAATCTTAGAGAAAGTACGTCAGGAAAATTAGATTTCATTATTGTATTCTCCCGAAATTCGAATTGATGTGCGTTTGCCTAATGACTATAATAGTGTATGAAAAGTAAAAGTAATTAAGCATATATTGAATGTAAGGGGGAAATGCCGTTATGAACGAGTTTGTCTATAGCTATCCTACAAAGGTTTTATTTGGTGAAAAAGCCGCGGCTAAGCATTTGCCGGCAGAGTTATCTAAGGTTGGGCAGACGGTCATGTTGGCGTATGGTGGTGGCTCTATTAAGCGGAACGGGATTTATGATGAGCTTCTTAGTGTCTTGCAGGCTGCTGGGAAACGGATTGTTGAGTTTTCCGGTATTATGTCTAATCCAACGTATGCCAAGGTTCAGGAAGGGGCAGCGCTAGCTAAGGCAGAAGGTGTTGATTTTATCTTGGCTGTTGGTGGTGGATCTGTCCTGGACTGCTGCAAGGTGGTTTCGGCTCAGGCTAAGCTAACGACGGACCTGTGGAGTTTTGAGTATGGTGAAAAGAAGCAGCCTGCGGAATTTATTCCTATGGGTGCTGTCGTTACGGCTTTTGGCACTGGCTCTGAAATGAATAATGGTGCCGTCATTACGCATGCGGAAAAGAAAATCAAAGGAGCCTTATGGGGAGCTTTTTATGATTTTGCTATTCTTGATCCGCTTTATACGATGACGATGCCCTTGAAGCAAGTTTTTTCCGGGGCTTTCGATTCGCTCAGTCATTGTATGGAAACGTATATGGGAAAACCGCGGACAAGCAATTTGTCCGATGAAATTAACGAAGCGTGTCAGCGCAATATTATCGCCCATGTACGGGCTACTCTGGCAAATCCCCAGGATGTGCAGGCCCGTAGCGAACTTATCTGGGCGGCAGCCATGGCGGAAAATGGTATTCTAAAAATCGGCAAGGCTACGGATTTCCAGGCTCATATGCTGGAACATCAACTCGGTGCTTATACGGATTGCAACCATGGCCAAGGCTTGGCGGTTATCCATCCTGTTTTGTATCGTCATATGCTCACGGAAGGGGAAGAGCAGTTCGCTCGTTTGGCTGTCAATGTCTGGGGAGTTGATCCCTCTGGAAAGAGCCAGGCAGAACTTGCCGAAGCGTTTGTTCAATCTTTGGCAGCTTTCATTAAAGAAGCAACTTTGCCAACCACCTTTGCTGAAATGGGGATTTCCAATGACGTAGATTATAAGGCTATTGCTCAAAGTACGGTTCTCACGCCCAACTGCTGCAAGAAATTCACAACGGAAGAACTTCTGGATGTGTTGATGGAATGCAAGGGATAGGGAAGATTTTAACTTTATCTTTTATTGGGATAGAATGTGGCCAGGGCCTAGGGAAATGCTTTTGCTATTTCCTTAGGCCCTGTTTTTGTGTGTGCAAATAAGTTAACAGAATCAACCTCTATAAAATCAACCACGATCCCCGCCTCGCAGTGCTTTTCCCGATTTTGGAAAAAGCCTTTATTTTTTTGCTGGCTTTACGGGATGTTCTAGTCTCTGAATTCGCTTTTCATATTCATCTAGGACATTTTGCAGTGTAATGTGGGCCATTTCTTCTTCGGCCCGATTTTGAACTTGGTCGAAGGAGTCCTGGAGTGCTTCTTGAATGTGGACGCCTACGCCGCAGTTGGGGTTAGTGTGGGTGTCCAGGTGGAGCAGGGGCTTGCGGCCTTCGACGGCGCGGTAGACGTCTAATAAGGTGATCTCCGTTGGTTCTTTTGCCAGTTCTGGTTTGGCGTGGCCTTTGATGCTACGCAGGAGACCGGCTTTGCGCAGTGTAGACATGAGCTGCCGGACGTAGCTGGCGTTGGTTTGGACGCTGATGGCAATGCGTTCACTCGTGAGGGGCAGGTCCGGATTCAAATTGATGAAGGCCAGAATGTGGACGGCGTCGCTGACTTTGGTTGAGTATTTCATGGGAATTTCCTCCTTGCTGTTGATTTTATTTTAACATCCTGTTGACGAAGATACAAGACGGTGTTACACTGTATTTGATGTTAGAAATAAATGTACAGCAAAGAAAAGAGGATATAGCCATGAGCTTTTACGAAGATCTTGTCATGAAAACGCAGATGAATTACAACAAATATTATCGCCTGTATATGATGGGCCGTACACCTTATGAATTGAGCGACAAGCCTTGTGCTCCGTATAAGGAGCAGATTGCTGCTTTGATTGAGAAGATCAATACGGCAGATTGTGTAATTGTCGGGGGTGCTTCGGGACTTTCCGCTGCCGGCGGTGGTGATTTCTATTATGAGGATTCGCCGTCGTTCCGTCAGTATTTCGGCAAGTTTGCCAAGAAGTATGGCTTTGCCGGTGCTTTTAATGGCATGCAGTATCCCTATGCCACGCGAGAAGAATTCTGGGCTTACTTGGCGACGTTCCTGTATACGACGCAGCATGCGCCGGTCCGTCAGCCTTATAAGGATTTGGATGTTCTCATCAGGGATAAGGATTTTCATATTCTGACGACGAATCAGGACACGCAGTTTATCAAGCTGTATCCGGAAGCCAAGGTTAGTGAAATTCAAGGGGACCATCGCTTTTTCCAGTGCGCCCGTCCTTGCTGTGATGATACGTGGGATGCCTTACAGCCTATTGAAGAAATTATCAAAGCGACAGACGATAACCTTTCTATTCCCAGTGATATGATTCCCCGTTGTCCCCATTGCGGCGGTGAAGCGTTCCCGTGGGTCCGGGGCTATGGCAATTATCTCCAAGGAACGAAGTATGAAGAAGAGTATGCCAAAATTTCCCAGTATGTCCAGGCACACGCAGATGCGAAGATTCTCTTCCTCGAACTCGGTGTGGGCCGCTTGACGCCTATGTTTATTCAGGAACCGTTCTGGAACCTGACGCTCAATTTGCCCCAGGCGTACTACGTGTCGGTAAACGACCGCTATGCTTTCTTGCCGAAGGATATTGAAGATAAAGGCTTTGTCATCCACGGTGATTTAGCGGAAGTGCTCCATGATGCAGCGGATGCCATGGTCAACAGGAAGACGAATTAAGGAGGTATAGGAATGGCAATGTATCAGGAAATTGCAGAAAAAATCAAAGCGGCCGACGCCATTCTCATCGGTGCCAGCAATGGCCTTTCCATTACGGAAGGGATTCATCTCTTTGCTGATAACCAGGCGCTGCAGGATCTCTTAGGTGACTTCAAGTCCCGGTATGGCTTGCGGTCTCTCTTGCAGGGCATGGGTGCCCGCTGGCCTGAGGAAGAAGTGAAGTGGGCGTTTTGGAGCCGCATTGTGCAGCATTATTGTAATGAGTACCAGCCTACGCCGGTCATGCATGATTTGAAAGCGCTCGTAGGGGACAAGGAGTATTTCATCGTTACGTCGAATGGGGAAGAGCACTTTGAGAAGAGTGGTTTTGCTAAAGAAAAAATTTATGAAATTGAAGGAACGTGGCTCGCTTTGCAATGTGCTCATGCCTGCCATGCCGGATTATATCCTTGGTCAGACCTGGCAGGGAAGATGGCGGATGCAGAACAGGATGGCCGCATCCCTGCAGATATGGTGCCAAAATGCCCACATTGCGGCGGTCCTATGGCAGTACACCTGTGCTTGGATCAGAACTTTTTGCCAGACCACGAAGCAGGACGGCGGTTCCAGGATTTCCTCACGCAATACCACGGCAAAAACCTGGTTATTTTAGAATTGGGAATTGGCAAAAATAACCAGCTTATCAAGGCACCGCTCATGCGGCTTACGGCGGCAGAAGCGCAGGCTACGTATATCACGATTAATTTGGGCGAAATTTTCATTACGCCGGATATTAAAGACCGGGCCTACGGTCTGGATGGGTATTTGGAACCGGTAGTCCATGAGCTGGTGACGTGCCTATGAGACAGGTAATTCCCGCTTCCATCCGGGAGGACTATGTGTACTGGAAGACGTATATGCATGAGCACGTAGATTTTTCCCATGGTGCCAGTGTCATCCACACGAAGGCCCACTGCGAGCGGGTGCTCTTGTATGCCCTCATCTTGGCAAGGAAGCTGAAATTGACTGAAGCGGAAACGACGAGCCTCTGTCACGCTGCTGTGTATCATGATTCGCGGCGTCACGATGATTGGCTCGACGTTGGCCATGGGAAACGGGCTGCTGAATACTACCGGCAGGCCTGCCAAGCCGAGGCCTTGCCCTTTTACCGCCTAGCTTATGATGTGATGGCTTGGCACGATCACGCTGACGAGGAAGGCCTGGCCGTCATACGTGAGCACGCTGCTTCGCCGCATGCAGGGCTCGTGTACCAAGCCTTTAAGGATGCCGATGCGCTGGACCGCTTCCGCCTCGGGCCAGATGGCCTGGATGTGCGTTATTTGCGCAGTGAAGCAGCGCGTCAGCTCTATGATTATGCCCATGCCGTCTGGACAGACGGTCTTGAGGAGGGATAAACGATGAAGCAGATGGACACACGCAATCTTTCCATGGTCATGGATCTCTATGAAATGACTATGGCCAACGGCTATTTTCACACGGCCGATATTTATGATCCTGTTACCTTTGATGTATTCTATCGGAAAAATCCGGATGGCGGAGGCTTTGCTATCTTTGCCGGATTAGAGCAGGTCTTGGATTATTTAGAAGGGTTGCACTTTGGCCCGGAGGATATTGACTATTTGCGGTCTCTTCGTCTTTACGACGAGAAATTCCTCGAATGGCTGGCTCACTTCCGCTTTACCGGTACAGTAACGGCCATGCCGGAGGGTACTATTGTTTACCCAAACGAGCCATTGGTGACCATCAATGCACCGCTCATTGAAGCCCAGCTTGTAGAAACGGCTATTCTGGCCCAGATTAATCACCAGTCCCTCATTGCGACGAAGGCGCGCCGCATTGTCCAGGCTGCCAAGGGACGGGCTGTTTCGGATTTTGGTGCCAGACGGGCACATAATATGGATGCTGCTGTCTACGGTGCACGGGCGGCGTATATCGGTGGCGTCAACAGTACGGCTACGGTCTTGGCAGGCCAGCTTTTTGGCATTCCCGTAAGTGGTACTATGGCCCACAGCTGGGTCATGTATTTCGACGACGAGTATACCGCATTCAAGCACTTTGCCGAAATCTATCCGGATCAGGCAGTCCTCCTGGTGGACACGTACAATGTCCTCACGTCGGGCGTGCCCAATGCCATCCGTGTGGCAAAAGAAGTTCTGGAGCCCATGGGCAAACGCTTGGCCGGTATCCGTCTTGATTCAGGCGACTTGGCCTACCTTTCAAAAGAGGCGCGGCGTATGCTCGATGATGCCGGCCTGACAGATTGCCGCATCGTCGTTTCTAATAGTCTCGACGAATACACAATTCGCTCCCTCCTCGATCAGGGCGGCTGCATCGACTCCTTTGGCGTCGGCGAACGGCTCATTACTGCCAAGAGCGACCCCGTCTTTGGCGGTGTCTATAAGCTTACGGCCGTTCATCACGGACAAGCGTGCCGCCCTAAAATTAAGCTCTCTGAATCCTTCGAAAAGATTACCAATCCAGGCCGGAAGAAGATCTGGCGTATTTACGACGCAATCGGTCATGCCCGGGCAGACCTCCTGACTAATCCCGACGAAAAGCCGGATGTGCGCACGGAATACGTCTTCGTCGATCCGGAAAAGCCTTGGAAACGGTCCCATTTCAGCCATTGCACAGCAAAAGAATTGCACCAGACGTACATCCAACAAGGCAAACGCGTCCAAACCCTGCCAGCACTTTCGGATATACGGGCGTACGTCCAGGACCAGCTGCGTCATGAGATTTGGCCGGAAGAACAACGCTTTGAAAATCCTCACCACCATTATCTTGATATGAGTCCGGCCTATTATGAAATGAAAATGAACCTTCTGCGTCAGACGCGGGGACAAGGCAGCCTGTAAAAAGGCTCTTCCACCTTTTTTTACTAAACTGTTCGGGTAAAAGAGAGCAAAAAAGCGCCAGCTTCGGATACAATGTATCCCGAGGCTGGCACTTTTTTTGTAACCTTTTTAGGAGGAGCTGATATTTGGCTTGTATTTTTCTTATTAGAAGAGGAAACAAAGAGTGAGATTTGCGGATACGTTGTTGCCGTTTTTTATCTTTCACCTCCAAGCTGGGATAAAGCTAAGAAAAAGTTATGTTCCTGTTTAGCTTTTAGAAAGGTTTATGATGCATACTTACAAGCATCAATCTTGAAGCAGTTTAGAGAAAGGCGGCGATTTGTATGCTAGCAACTCGGGCAGGTGTTTTGGAACGAGTAACGTTTTTTAGGAAGTTTGTAGAGCATCCCACGGAGATCGGTAGTGTTACGCCCAGTTCGGCTGCGCTGGTGGAGGCTATGGCTGACCAGGTTCCTTGGCAGCATGTGCAAAGTGTCATCGAGCTGGGTTCCGGTACAGGGACGTTTACGCGGGCTATGGCCGATCGCGTGCGTGCAGATTGCCGTGTAATCTTAGTGGAGCAGGATTGGCAAATGCGCTATGACCTGCAGCAGGAGTTTCCTGATTTTGTTGTAGAGGAGCGGGCTGAGGAACTGACCCGTATGGTTCACCAGTCTGGCTTACAGCATGTTGATTGCGTTGTATCCGGGTTGCCATTCCTTTCGTTTCCGAAAGCTTTGCGGGAAGAAATCATCCGTGAAGTTTGGCAGGTCCTTTCTCCGGAGGGAGTTTTTGTCCTCTTTCAGTATACGCCGTTTTTGAGGCCTCTCTTGGCCGGTTATTTCCCGTCTATTGAGACGAAGTACGTGCTCAAGAATTTCCCGCCGGCCTTGGTCTATACGTGCCGTTTCGGTCGATAAGAGGAGGGGACGCTTATGTTTCTGACACAACTGGGCGCTTGGGATTACCACGCCTTTACACTCATCAACAATATGGCCGGCCAATACGCTATACTGGATTGGCTCATGAAAGGCTTATCCCGCTACAGTCCGGAAATTCTTGTGGCATTTCTGGTCTACCTATGGTTTAAAGGCCGTGCAGGTACAGCAGATCAAAGAGATCACCGTACTTTCGTCATCTTAGCGATTGCCGGTACGGTATTCGCCTTGGCTATAGGCCAGGTAATCGGTACGCTCTGGTTCCGTCCCCGTCCCTTCACCGTTCACTTAGTAAATATGCTCTTGCCACACGGAGCAGATGCATCCTTCCCGTCGCATCATGCCTTGGCAGCCTTTGCCATTACGACAGCTGCCTGGTTCTATGACAAGAGGACAGGTATCGTCTTTGGTATCTTTGCCATTCTCGTCGGCATTTCCCGTCCTTTTGTCGGTGCCCATTATCCCCTAGATATCACCGGTGGTGCATTCATAGGCATTGCGGCCATGACAGTCGTCTACAAAGGCAGAGTGATTCTGATGAAACCGGCAGCTTTTATCGTACGTATTTATGAAAAAATTGAATTTACCATTCCGGGCCTGCG
Source organism: Megasphaera hominis (assembly GCF_014269395.1). Lineage (GTDB taxonomy): Bacteria > Bacillota > Negativicutes > Veillonellales > Megasphaeraceae > Megasphaera > Megasphaera hominis. Next base: position 34,517 of record NZ_JACOGK010000012.1, on the reverse strand, counting down.
GGCTCTCCATTGGTGAATGTTTGTCTCTGAAATCAGACTTGGCAGGTTAGGACATATTTTGTCTTGATCTGCCATTTTTTTGTAAGGGGGAATGGTTGGAATACATCAGTTTCTTTGATATAATATAGCATATCGTATAGTTGGGAGGAGAGATAGTGAGAGCACTTCGGTTTATTGCAGGGACGATTATTTTTTGTGCCCTTATTTCAGTCGTATGTGTATCTGCGCCACTCGCGTTTTTGACGAGTCCCTTAGGGCTTTTTTCTTTTTTTGCCTGGGCTATGGGAGGCTGTATCATTATCGTGCCTTGCCTCTTGGTATTGACGTATGCCTTGCGGGCCTTGGGCGTTGTGCGAAGCCTGTGTTTTTGGGAAATTGCCAGTGTGTGCGTGAGTATTATGTATGTATCCCGCCTATTTCAGTTCAATTCTGTGCTTACCTTGCATGTTTGGCCTGTGGTGATGATTGGGAGCGTAGGACTGGGGATTATACTGCTGGTTTATGGTAAGGTTAGGAAACGCAGGGAGCCATAATGACGGAAGCACGAGTCGCAGGGGCTGAGGCTGTTCACTTGTGGTTTTTGTCTTCAACCTCAAGCACCTTGCGGGCCCTTTCGCTAAAGTTGGAGAAGACTTAGGATTGACAAATAATAATTTTTAGTTGATAATATAGGTAATTGGAGGCGATAACAATGCAGAAGATTATTGGCTTATATTTAAATGGCTGCCCGTATTGCAAGAATGCGCGGTTGTCGATAGAAGAATTGATCAAGGAAAATCCGGAATATGGGAAGGTTCCTGTTGAATGGTATGAAGAAACGGAGCATCCGGAAATTTCTAAGCAGTTTTCTTATTATTATGTGCCGTCTCTGTTTATTGGCCAGGAAAAGTTGTATGAAGCACAGCCTGGACAGAGCTACGATGAAATCAAGGCTCATGTAAAGGCGACGTTTGATGCTGCTTTGAAGGCTTGATATACGAGTACAAGACCGTTGGCGTATAAGCGCTGGCGGTCTTTTTTTGATTATATTTCTTCCGCGCCGGAGTCGCTACAGTGTGCCTTAGCTGGCGTGGTATATCTTGTAGAATCTATAGTGAAATAGTATAATAAAAAGAGCTTTTTGAATTAGAAAGGATACCCTATATGGCAACTACAAATGATAAAATTATTCACTATACAGCAGATGAATTGATCCGTGTTTCCGTGGCTGTGACGCGGGGAATTACGCAGAAAGCGCGGGAGTGCCACAATTTGTCGCCTGTAGCAGCTGCAGCATTAGGCCGGACCATGACCGGGGCGGCTCTTTTGGCAGGCGACTATAAGAGTCATGAAGGCGTGTCCTTGCGCTTTAGCGGTGGCGGTCCGTTGGGTGTGGTTCATGCCGATTGTTTCGATTCTCAGTATTTGCGGGGCTATGTCGATAATCCGATTGTCGATTTGCCACTCAAGGAAAATGGCAAGCTCGATGTCGGTACAGCTGTAGGCCGTGATGGCCAAGTGTCGGTCACGCGCTTTACGCCTCAGGAAATGACGTATACGAGCCAGTCGGATATTGTTTCTGGCGAAATTGCTGAAGATTTAGCTTATTATCTCCTTACATCCGAACAGGTTCCTTCGACGATCAGCTTAGGTGTTCTCGTAGACCGCGATTACTCCATTGCCGCATCAGGCGGTTTCCTTGTTCAGGCCCTGCCCGGTGCAAAGGATGAAGATTTGGTACGGGTAGAGAAAAATATTGCCGCTATCGGTCCGATTACGTCGTACCTGCATGAACACCAGGACGCAGAAGAGCTGGCCAGCCTCATTTACGGTGATATGCATTTCCACGAGCTGTACCGCATGCCTTTGTCGTGGCGCTGCACGTGTTCGAAGGAACGCATTGAAAATGTGCTGTTATCCTTACAGGAAGCAGATAAGGCAGAGCTCCTCAACGATCCGCAGGTTGAAATGACCTGCCATTACTGTAACAGTAAGTATGTCATCAGCCACGATGAGCTGGTGGAACTTTTTAAGAAAAAGGAAAAGTAAAAGGAGTGATGATCCATGGGGGATATTGCCATTATCGGTGGTACAGGCCTTTGTGACCCCAAAATGTTGTCCCATGTGACGAGTGGACAAATGGAAAACTTCTATGGTACGATCCGCTTCACGCGCGGAACGTATAAGGGAAAAAACGTCATCTTTTTGGCACGACATGGGAAATACCATTCCATTCCGCCCCATCTCATCAATTACCGGGCTAATATCTTGGGCCTGAAGAAATTGGGTGTTTCGGCCATCCTTTCGACGACGGCTGTAGGCGCTATCAATCCGGACGACCAGCCTAACGATTTTGTCCTGCCGAATCAGTTTATCGATTTTACGAGTCATTCCCGGCACGGTTCGTTCTTTGACGGCGGTATTAACGGCGTCGTGCACGTAGACATGACGGAGCCCTTTTGTCCGACCTTGCGTGAAGCCGTCCTCGAATCGGCGAGTGAATTGGGCTACGATGTGCACCCAACGGGGACCTACGTCTGTACAGAAGGACCACGCTTTGAAACGCCGACAGAAATCCGCATGTTTGGCATGCTCGGCGGCGATGTCGTTGGCATGACCTGCGTGCCAGAAGTTTGTCTGGCGCGAGAAGCGGAGATGTGCTACGCCACCATTTCCATCGTGACGAACTATGCCGCCGGTATTACAAAGCGTCCTATGGAACACAAGGAAGTCGTCGAGCAGATGGAGCAAAATGCCGAACGGCTGCGCCGCCTCATTTTGCACACAGTAGAACTGTATGACGACCGGGATTGCATGTGCCGTCATACCTTGAAGGAATACGGAGGCTTTACAATCTGATGGAGACCCTACGCTGGCAAGATCATACGTTATATTTGCTCGACCAGACGCAGCTGCCCCTGACGGAAACGTACCTGACGTGCACGCGCTGGCCCGCCGTAGCCGACGCTATTCGCTGCCTGGCTGTACGGGGCGCGCCTGCTATTGGCGTGGCCGCTACCTATGGTGCGGTCCTGGGGGCGCAGAAAATTGCCGGGGAAACGACGGACGCCGCTGCTTTTGGTGACCGCTTCCTGGCTGTTTGTGACGCTCTGGAAGGAACGCGGCCAACGGCAGTCAATTTGCACTGGGCCCTGGCACGTATGCGTGATGTAGCGGCTGCGGCCTTAAAAACAGACAGCTGCACTGCCGTCGTTGGACGACTGGAAGCAGAAGCGATGCGCATTGATGAGGCTGACAGGGAGATTAACCGCCGTATGGGCCAATTTGGCGCTGCCGAGCTGGCACAGCTGGGCCGGCCGTTGACGATCCTTACGCACTGCAACGCCGGCGCCTTGGCTACCGCTGCTTTTGGTACTGCCTTAGGCGTCGTCCGGGCCCTGCATGCGCAGGGGCTGGTGCGCATGGTATACGCCGATGAAACGCGGCCCCTATTGCAGGGAGCCCGCCTGACGACGACAGAACTGGCGGCTGATGGCATTCCCGTAACACTCATTACGGATAATATGGCTGCGTGGACTATGAAGACCAAAGGCATTGATGCAGTTATCGTCGGTGCTGACCGCATTGCTGCCAATGGTGATACGGCCAACAAGATTGGCACCTATGGCGTAGCCTTGCTGGCAGCTGCTCACGGGATTCCCTTTTACGTCGCCGCACCTGTTTCCACCTTCGACCGAACCTTGGAGGATGGGACAGGGATTCCTATTGAGGAACGGGCAGCCGACGAAGTGCGGCAGTGCGGTGGTCTCGCTACGGCCTTGCCGGAGATTTCTGTCTTCAATCCGGCTTTCGATGTGACGCCGCACGAATATATTACAGCTATCGTGACGGAGCATGGCGTCCTGCACCATCCGGACAGCCAGGTTCTGCATGAATTTTTTAGAAAAGAGGGTATATAGTTTATGGAATCAATCATCCGCGATATCAAACTGGCCAAGAGCGGCCACGAAAAAATCAGCTGGGTCAATCATTATATGCCGGCCTTGAACGCCATTGGTGATACATTAAAGGCTGACCAGACGTTTAAAGGCAAAACCGTTGCCGTAAGCGTTCATCTCGAAGCAAAAACGGCTTATTTGGCCGAAGTATTGCACCGTGCCGGTGCCAAGGTCATCGTAACGGGCAGCAACCCCTTGTCTACGCAGGATGACGTGGCTGCGGCCCTCGTCGAAGATGGCCTGACGGTCTATGCAACTCATGCCTGCACAGATGAAGAATACTTTGGCTATCTCAATAAAGCACTCGATCATCATCCGGACATTATCATCGATGACGGCGGCGACCAGGTAAACCTCTTGCACACGACACGGGCCGATGCCATGGAACACCTCCTGGGTGGCACGGAAGAAACGACAACCGGTGTCAACCGTTTGCATGGTCTCGATAAAGCAGGGAAATTAAAATTCCCTATGATTGCAGCGAACGATTCGTACTGCAAATACCTCTTTGATAACCGCTATGGCACAGGCCAGTCCACATGGGACGGTATTATGCGTACGACGAACCTCACGGTCGTAGGCAAACGCGTTGTCATTGCCGGCTATGGCTGGTGCGGCCGCGGCTGTGCTATGCGGGCGAAAGGCTTGGGCGCCCACGTCATCGTTACGGAAGTAGACCCCATTAAGGCTATTGAAGCTGTTTTCGACGGTTTTGAAGTCATGACCATGGAAGAAGCTGCCAAAGTGGGCGATATTTTTGTTACCCTTACAGGCGACAAAGACGTCATCCGCAAGGAACATCTGGAAAAGATGCACGACGGCGTCATCTTGGCCAATGCCGGTCATTTCGACGTAGAAATCAATAAAAACGACCTGAACGATCTGGCTGTACGCCATTTCGAAGCCCGTCACAATATTGAAGGCTATGAACTGGCTGATGGCCGCATCTTGAACCTCCTGGCTGAAGGCCGCTTGGTTAACCTCGCTGCCGGCGATGGCCATCCGGCAGAAATTATGGACCTTTCCTTTGCCGTACAGGCTCTGGCTGCCAAATATATTCTCGACCATCACGCTGAATTGGGGAACCACGTCTATGTCCTGCCTCACGAAATCGATACGGAAATCGCCAAGATTAAACTGGAATCCATGGGCTACCATATCGATACGTTGAGCGAAGAACAGCGTCAATACCTGAATCTCGACTAAGGAGGCCGTCGCGTGAAGAAGACGATTATCAAAAACGTAGGCCTCTATCAGGACCACGTCATTAAAGAACACCAGAACATTGAAATTACAGACGACCGCATCAGCGGTTTTCCTACTGATAAAGACCTCCTGGACCGGGTCTATGACGAAACCCTCGACGGCCACGGCATGCTGGCCACGCCAGGCTTCGTCAATACACACAACCATATTGCCATGACAGTCTTCCGCAGCTACGCTGACGACATGAACCTCATGGACTGGCTGCAGACGAAAATCTGGCCGGCTGAAGATCACCTGGACAGTGACGTCGTCTATAACCAAACTATGCTGGGTATTGCCGAAATGATTCGTTGTGGTACGACGAGCTTTGCCGACATGTATTTCTTCATGGACGACACAGCCCGTGCTGTAGCGGAATCGGGGATCCGCGCCTGCCTCTCCCGGGGCATGACAGGCATTACGCCCAGTGCTGAAACAGCACTCAAGGAAAACCGCCAGCTTTTCCTCGATTGGCATAAAAAGGGGGATGGCCGGATTACGGTCATGCTGGGGCCGCACGCTCCTTATACGAACACGGCTGCCTATTTGCAGCGTGTCGTCGCCTTGGCCAAAGAACTGGGTGCCGAAATCCACACGCATCTTTCAGAAACGAAGGGTGAAGTAGAAGAATGCCGCAAAAAATATGGTAAATCGCCGATCGCCTGGTTTGATGAACTGGGCCTCTTCGATACGGGCTGCCTGGCAGCACATTGTGTCTGGGTCGATGCTGATGATTTGGATATTATGGCCCGCAAGCACGTCCGCGTGGCCCACAATCCGGGCAGTAACCTGAAGCTCGCCAGCGGCATCGCTCCTATTGGCAAGATGCTGGAAAAAGGCATCACTGTCGGCCTCGGCACGGATGGCGCATCGAGCAACAACAACCTGGACATTATGGAAGAAATGCACCTGGCAGCCCTCATCCATAAAGCCAATACGCTTGATCCACTGGTCATTCCTGCTGAAACGGCTGTCAACATGCTCACTGAAGGTGGCGCCAAGGCTCTGGGCTACACGGATATTGGCCGTCTGGAAACGGGCTATAAAGCCGATATTACCCTTATCGACCGTTCTGGACTGCACTGGTATCCCCGAAACGACCAGATGTCCCTTCTGGCCTATGCAGCTAACAGCTTCGATGTCGATACTGTCCTGGTCAACGGCAAGATTCTCCTGAGAAATAAGGAATTTACGACCATAGATATAGAAAAAATCAAACACGAAGCAGAACGGACGAAGAATAAGCTCTTTGCGTCCCTCTAAACACTTGATACATGCTAAAACCGAACCACTGTCACTAGGACACGGTTCGGTTTTAGCTTCATAAACAACGCAACAGAAAGGAACCCGGAAATCAGTGAATAAACCACTCATTGCCTTTGTTTGCACGCATAATTCCTGTCGCAGCCAACTGGCTGAAGCTTTGTCCCGCCACCTCGCAGCTGACACCTGGATCAGTGTTTCTGCCGGTACCCATCCGTCTGGGGCCATCGACAAGGACGCCTGCCGGATTCTTAAAGATCGCTACAGCATCGACATGATAGCAGAAGGGCAGTACAGCAAAGCACTCACGGACCTGCCCGGCCATATCGACGGCGTCGTCACTATGGGCTGTGGTGTCCAGTGCCCATATGTACCGGCTGCCTGGCGGGAAGATTGGAACCTTCCTGATCCGACGGGCAAACCTGACGCTGACTATCTGGCCGTCATCGATGCCCTTGTGAGGCATATCAGTGTCTTAAAGAAAAAATATAACCAGACCTAACAAAAACATCCCAGCCTCATGCAGGCTGGGATGTTTTTTATCCTTCAATAGAGTTCATCTGTACTGTTGGCCAGCTTTTGCTGTTCTTCCCGGATGTAGCGCTTGACCAGTTGCTGCAAGACGAAGTTTTGTTTTTGCCCCTTGCGATTTACGATTTCCGTAAATTGTTCTTTTACGCTGCGGGGGACACGCATGTTTAAGACGACTACCTTTTCCTCGTTATCCATTTGCTCGCTCCTTTTTCTCATCGATTTGGGGGCGTCATGGTTCGCCTAGGGCCGATTCGTTGATGATGTATTCACGAATGAGCCGTTCTAACACAGTGGACGGAACCTGGCCTTTATTCGTCGCCAGGGTGACGAATTTTTCGTGCAGCTGCGTAGGAATGCGGACGATGACAATGGTTTTCTTTTCTTCCATTTCTTTCGTTTGCTCCTTTTTGGCATGTAAAAAAAGCATTTTTTATATGTGATTATAGTAACATAAAGAAGCAAAAAATAGCAAAACGAATAACTAATAGATGGAGCTAAAAAAACTTTGCTTGTGGTTCCGTGAATAAGGCATTATAGAAACTGCTAACGTATCCTAGCGTTGAAATGAGGAGCCTTTGGTTAATAGAATGATAGGAATAGGCAAGAGACATGAGAGAAATGATATACCGTACTACTTCTGAAAAAAGGTAAAATAGAGGCGTAAGGATATGTGAAAGGAGAGGTGATAGATGAGGAAAATATTGGTTTGTGCAATAGCCACCATACTGGTATGGGGGACCGGCATGGTAGCTCCTGCAGGCGCAGCGGCTCCCAGCCAGCATCTGAAATTCGGCATTACCCGGCCTCAGGTTCGGGCCATTTCAGACGTTACCTACGCCCAGTATTTCGCTTGGCCGAAGACCTTCCTAAAGATGGACATCCTGCAGCCACAATTACAGCAGAAAATGCCGGCCGTCGTATTTGTCACCGGCGGTGGCTTCGTGGCTTCGCCAAAAGAAAACTACCTGCAGCAGCGTGTGCATCTGGCAGAAGCGGGCTATTTCGTGGCCAGCGTAGAATACCGTGTCATTCCTAACGGTATTTTTCCGGATCCTGTCGTTGATGTCAAAGCAGCCATCCGCTATTTGCGGGCCCATGCTGATGAATTCAACATCGACCCAGAGCGTATTGCCGTTATGGGCGAGTCCGCCGGGGGCTATCTGGCCGCTATGGTAGGGACGACGAACGGCGATAGGGACTTTGACAAGGGCGATAATCTGGACCAGAGCAGCGACGTCCAGGCCGCCATTGACATTTATGGCCTGTCAGATCTCAGCAAGGTAGCTGCAGATTTTCCGAAGGAAGAGCAAAAGCGCCATGAATCACCGGCAGCGCTGCAAGCCTTATTCATCAACGGTACATCCTTTTCTGCTAAAGGTGGCGGCAGCGTCCAGGACCATCCGGAAAACGTAAAAGCAGCCAATCCCGTGACCTATATTTCACCAAAAACACCGCCGTTTCTGCTCATGCATGGGGATCACGACCAGGTTGTTTCGCCCAGCCAGACTGAACTCCTATATAATGCGTTACAAAAAAGAGGGATTCCTGCTACGCGTTATGTCGTAGAAGGAGCCGGTCATTCCGACCAGTACTGGGTGCAGCCGGAGGTTGAACAGGTGATTTTGGGTTTTCTGAATACAAATTTGAAGAATAAAAAATAAGGAGGAATCATACATGAAACACATGAAGCATATAGGCATCGTCGCCGCAAGCTTAGCCACCGTCGTAGTATTTTTAGGGCAGCCTGCCCCGGCCCATGCTGCCACTGTACCCGTAGCAAATGCTGCAGCGGTCCAGACACAGAAAGAAGCTGGCAGCCTCGTAGCCGATAAAATCGCCCTGAAGGAACTGGTCGATACCTTTTCTATCTTGGCCGATCAGAAGGATGGCATTGCCCAGGAACCGCTTTTCACCAAGGATGCCGTCGTAGAAAACTACTCCGATGGCAAGCTCATGACCTCCCTGAAAGGCCGGGAAAACATCGGCAAAGCCTTTGACGATTTTCTCAAGACCCAGGACGTCGTCTACCACATCAACGGCCAGCAGGTCGTAGACATCAAAGGCAATACGGCAACCGGCACGAGCTATTGCTACGTCGTACTGATCAGCACACAAAATGGCAAGCAGGTCAAACGCTCCGGCGGCGTGCGCTACCATGACGAATACGTCAAACAGGACGGAAAATGGCTGATTCAGAAGCGAAAGGCCGATTTCGTCTGGACAGAATACAGCGATTTACAAAAATAGGGGGAGAATATGTATGAGAAAATCAAGAAATCTGGGAATCCTAGCGGCCGGTTTTGTCGCAGCACTGGTGCTCTTTGGCCAGCCTGTACCTGCCCATGCTGCAACTACGCAGGTAGCAGGGGCTGCGCAGCAGACTGTAGGGACAGCTAGAAGCACTACGGCCGGTCAGGGACTAACCGCCGCTATACCAGGTCAGGCCGGCCTGGCAAAGACCAACGTGCCGGATCCGGCGGCTCTTCCCAAGACGGCCATGCCCGGTGCCTATCCTATGCCTGGGACGTACGAAATCAGCTTTAGCCATATCCGTTTAGGCTCAGCCACGCCCAACGCAGTCATCCACTATACTCTCGACGGCAGTGAGCCTACAAAAGACAGCCCCGTCTTTGATCCTGCAAAGGGCGCCATCCCCATCCTGGAATTTGGCGCCGGCGCCAATAATACGAGACAGACAGAAAAGACTGTCGTCGTCAAAGCTATTGCCTTATCGGCAGGCGCCGCACCCAGCGACGTAGCCACGCTACGATACAATTTCGTCGTCAACCAGCCGGGATACTTCAGCTATGAAGTCCTCCGCGAGGCTGCACCGGACACGCCGGCTCTGATCCGGATCTCCGATTACGCCCGTGTAAACATGTTCCTCGTAGTGGGCTCCAAACGGGCCTTGCTGATTGATAGCGGTCTCGATTCAAAAGGAGATTTGTATTCTCTCATAGAAAAGCTCACAGGTGGCCTCCCCTTTGATGTTATTTCTCTCCATGGCCACGGCGATCATGCAGCGCAGACACAAAACTTCTTAGACAAACACATCCGCGTCTATGTTCCGCACAAGGACCTCAGCTGGTTTGGTGACAAGATTCCGCAAGGTACGCTCGATCCTAAAGAAGGGGACACCTTTGATTTAGGCAATACCGTACTGACCGCCTATGCTGTACCGGGTCATACCGTAGGCAGCATGGTCCTCCTGGATCCCAAGACCGGCGATTTGTACACATCGGACTCGCTGGGCAGTAACGACCCCATTGGCCCTAATTCGGGACTCCTTGACGATGTTGGCATCGAATGCTCTTTGGACCGCTATTACACGGCGCTTGTTGACCTAAGGAAAAAAGTAAACGGCCGGGCTAAACGCATTTTCACAGGCCATAATCCTTTACCCTTAGATATGAAATATCTGGATAATGTAATCGCCACCGTGAAAAATGCCCTGGACAAAGGCGAAAGCGCCTTGGTTCCTTCCATCAGACCGCCGGAATCGACCTACGGCTCCACGACCATGTTCGCCTATGGCGACTACCGCGTCGATCCCAATAGCGTTGCTATCAACCCGAAATACCTCTACGCCAAAGACGCCGAAGCCAATCCGCCCAAGATTATCAAAGGCTACCTGAATCCCCAGGCCAGAGCCTATCCGAAACAGTAGAACTCCACAAGGGGACTTGCTGGTCACGAATGATATGCTAAAATGTGAAATAAAGAAAAGTCGTGTCCCTGCTATGCTTCTCTGCATACCTTTTGTAGGAGCATGGCACACCTTTTAGTTCTGAGACAGAAGAGGAGATGAGTGCTATGGAAACGAAGTTGTCTGCATACAGACAGGAAATGGCTGCAATTGTCAGTCGTCACATGAAGCGGGAAACGTGGATAGAAACGGCTGTCCCGTCGCTGTACTTCGTGCGGGAATTTTCTGCCAGCGAGCCAAGTCATATTTTCCAGAAGCCATCCCTTTGTATCATCCTGCAAGGGAAGAAGGAAATCTGTCTGGCTAAGGAATGCTTTCAATATGGCCCTTCAGAATATCTCATTTCCGCTGTAGGTCTGCCAGTTATCGGGCAGATTATGGAGGCTACCGAGACAGAGCCCTACATTTCCTTGAAACTGGAATTTACTATGAATCAAATCGTCGATTTGATTCATGATAAGTATCAGGAAAATCCCAAAAAGAAACAGGACAGGGCTATCCACGTCAGCCCCATTGAGGTGCCGCTCATGGATGCCATGGCACGCTTGGTACGTCTCGTGGATGCGCCGGATAACATTGACGTATTAGCGCCTATTTACATTAAAGAAATCCTCTATTACGTGCTCATAGGCCCGCACGGCCATGTGTTGCGGCAATTCGCTATGAAGGGCAGCACTGCCTGCCAGATTCAGGAAATCGTTCAGTACGTCATTACTCATTATAATGAAACTATCCGCGTAGAAGAACTGGCGGAAAAAGCAAAGGTCAGCGTGCCGACACTACATCGTCAATTTAAAGAAGTGACAGCCATGAGTCCGTTACAATTTCAAAAGAAATTACGCTTGCAGGAGGCTCGCCTCCTTTTGTTAAAGGGTACTGTAAATGCAACTGATGTGGCCTTTCAGGTCGGCTATGAGAGCCCGTCACAATTTAGTCGCGAGTACTCTCGGATGTTCGGCTACCCACCTAAAAAGGACAGCAAGCGCTTATTGGCAGAATATGTTTAAACATAGTTTGGCTGGCATTCTATATTGTGCTACATGTACCGGAGCAAACAAAAAAGACCCTGGCGGCATGCTTTCTCTGCATGCTGCCAGGGTCTTCGTACATTTTTACTCTTTTATAAACCAATCTTGCATAGCTTTTCTGTGGTCTTGAGGAATCTTAGTCATGGTCTGGCCATGGAGCCAGGCCAGTGTTTTTTCGTTAAGGTATTGCCGCATGCGGTCTTCTGCTTCGTTCATGACCGTGTGTATGAGGCATGGGCATTTCGTGTACGCGTCAGGCAGATTGTCCTGATCGAGGAGCAACTCCCGTTGCCGTATTTCGTCGCATTGGAAGAGGGGCGTTTTGCCCTCGATGGCTTCGACGACGTGCCAAAACGTGATGTCCTGCGGTGCTAAGGCCAGCTCGTAGCCACCGTTTACACCAGGCGCAGCCTTGACAATGCCGGCTTTGCGCAGTTTTGTAAAAAATTTTGCCAAATACGTTTCTGATACACCCTGATAGTGTGCCAGCTCGCGCACACCGACAGAATACCCTTCCGGCAGGTCTACCATGTAGAGCAGACAGTGCAGTGCATATTCCAGGCCTACTGAAAATTTCATAGGGGCAGTCCCTCCTTATCTCTTTTATGATAAGGTATAAGTATGGTTATGGTCAACCTATTTTTTAATAATTACAGATATAAATTATCTGTATTCCGAATTGTCATTTGACGAAGTAAAGACTTTCCTGTATGATAATCACAGACAAAAAATATCCGTAATTAGGAGGGCCTTATCTATATGGCAATTTTAAATGATAAATTTCGCGCTGTTCTTGCTCATGAAGGTGTAGTGACTGTTCTCTCCTGGGGCGCTACGGCAGAACCACATTTGGTCAATACGTGGAATTCGTACCTCGAAATCGTCGACGGCGACCGCATCCTCATACCGGCCTTTGGCTACAGACAGACGGAAAAGAATGTAGCTGTCAATCCGAAGGTACAGCTTTCTGTAGGTTCAAAAGAGGTGGAAGGCTACAATGGCTACGAGGGTACAGGTTTTATCGTCGAAGGTACAGCCCGTTTCCTCAGCGAAGGGCCGGAGTTTGACCTCATGAAGAAGAAACTTGATTTTCCGAACCGCGTTATGGAAATCACCGTGACCAAGGCTACCCAAAAAATATAAGCTACGGCAAGCAGATGGACGCCGGCCTGCAAAACAGACTGGCGCCTTTTTTTACCTATTTTGCCGGGCCTGCAAAAAAGAGAAATGACTTATAATACAGGACAAAAATAAGTCGAAATTGTAACAATCCCGACATATTTGGCGATATGGCTTGTGGTATAATGGAAAAGATATTTTCCTTGTACCTTGCCAGTGTACAAGAGAAAGGAAACCCATTAGATGATCAATTGGAATTTGAAACGCAAAGCAGCAGTCTTAGTTTTCAGCCTCATGGCGATTTTACCAGCTACCCAGGCCATTACACCGGAAGAATTAGTGTATGACCAGGTGAGCAAGTACGTTAGTGCCCAACAGGCTGCGGATATTTCCCGGAATATTTGTGATGCTGCGGCAACGTATCACGTAGACCCGGTCTTTGCGACGGCTGTCTTTACGACAGAAAGCCATTTTGACAATACGGCAGTTTCCGGCGTTGGCGCTATCGGCATTGCGCAGCTCATGCCCGATACGGCAGCGTATCTCAACGTCAATCCCTATAATGTACGAGAAAACATCTTTGGCGGCGTAAAATACCTGGGCCAGATGATGGATCGTTACAAGACCTGGGATAAGCCCTTTATGTATGCAGCGGCTGCGTATAATGCCGGTCCCGGAGCTGTAGACCGCGCCGGTGGCGTGCCTCATTATGCAGAAACCATGAACTACGTCCAGACTGTAGAAAATACACGCCAGGATATTTGGCGTATTGCCGGTATGCAGGCTAATACAGGCCGCATGGACGAAAGCCCTGTAGCGACGACTAAGGTTAATGCTCCTGTTTTCCCGGCCCTTAAAGAATGGCACGAAAACCAGACTGCCAGTGCAGTGAGCCCTAGTGGCGCGACGGCAATGGCCCAGGAAAAAATCGGCACGGCCAGCCACACGGAACACGTCCTACAGCGTTCGGGAAAGACCAAAAACAACGACAACACGCATTTGACAAGCTTTGCCAAATAAGAAAAGTCCTTGCCGGCTCGCAAGAGACCGGGACTTGCAAAAAGACCTGATGCAGGAATCAGGTCTTTTTGTCGTACAAGGGGGAAGGAAATTTTCTCAGAGAAGAAAAAAATCCGCTGGAAGTGCCGGGCCGGTCTGTCACATTGTCCCATAACATGATAAAATATACTAAGACAAACTGATGGAACTTGAATGGAGGCTATGACGATGAAAGAACGTTTAGATGAAATGCTTGTTGGCAAGAAAATGGAACCGCGCTATTTGGAATATAATTGGCGCGATATTATTCTGTATGCTTTGGCTGTTGGCGCGCACAGGGAAGATATTTCTTATACGTATGAAAAATTCCTGAAGGCCATTCCTACGTACGGTACTGTTCCGTATTGGGGCACTGTCAATGTACGGCCGTACCAGTGGATGCCCTTGCCTGCGTCTATGCTGGCTAATGACATTATTAAGCCGACCATCTCTTTCCTCAATATGGATCACGAAATCATTATGCACCGGCCCATTGACCCGATCAAAGGGACCTTCCAGTGGCAGGATGAAATTACGGATGTATACGATCGCGGTGAAGGCAAAGGCGCTGTCGTCAAGACGAAGATTGTCGTCCGTGACGAAGCGGGCCGCGATGTGTGCACGAACTATTCGACGACGTTCTTCCACGAAGCCGGCGGCTTTGGCGGCGTACCGATGCCCAAAAGCTCCGTCGTTATTCCCGACCGCGAACCGGACGTAACCGTCGATGATTACATCAGCCCTGTACAGAACCTCTTGTACCGCCTTACAGGTGACACGAACCTGGTTCACGTCGATCCGGAATACACGCAGAAAATGGGTTTTGAAAAACCCTTCATGCAGGGCCTCTGCTCCTTTGGCTTCTCGTGCCGTATGGCCATTAGCGCCCTCATTCCAGGGGAACCGGAACGGATGACCCGCATGGCTGCCCAGATGACGTCGGTTCTTTTCCCCGATACGCCAGTGCAGCTGCAGCTCTGGAAGATGAGCGATCATCAGGCGTACTTCAAATTCGTCAATAAGAATACGGGCAAAGCGGTCCTTAACCGGGGCGTCTTTGAATGGAAATAAGCTACTCGTACCTATGCTGCCTCACACTGCTGTGTGGGGCAGCTTTTTTATGTGTAGCCCGGCCTTACAAGATGGGCGTATGGGGCGCGTAGGTACGCAGGGAATGCTCAATGCCCTGGACAAAGGTGGACATGAGTTTTGTGATTTCCTGTGTACGCAAATGAACCCAGCCAAGTTCCGACATCTGTGTGTTACCGGATAGAGGCAGGGCTGTGATTTCATCGGGAATGATGCCGGGAATAATGTAGCCCGTACCAACATTGAAGCAGTCTGTGTGGGCAAGAATGTTGTTCGTCGTACCGCGGTCGTAGGAGTAGACGACTTTAGTATGATCTTTCAGGACGAAGAGTTCTTCCTGAGCAAGCGTATTCGTCTGGCTGCCCTGGGAGAAGATGAGCATAGGATAGGGGGACAGGTCCTCTAGGGCAATCGTCGCTTGCCGGGCCAGGGGATGGTCCTTACGCAGGAAAACATAGGGCTGTACGCTGGCTAAGGGGTGAAAGACGAGATCCCATTTGTCCAGGATTTGCCGCAAGTAGTGCTCGTTTTCCGGCGTCAGACAAATGACGCTGAGGATACTTTTTTTGAGGTATACGTCTTCCAGTGCTGTTATGGTTTCCGTCTCCTTCAGGGACAGGGAGAACGCTGTGGCATCGATGTGGTTGAGGAACTGAACGAAGAAGTCGACGACAAAGGCATAGTGGTGACAGGAAATCTGAAATTCCAGGGGCTTCTTCTTTTTCGTATAATGATTGTAAATTTCCTCTGTATCGGCCAGCACCTTTTCAGCCAGGTTGAGAAATTCAATTCCTTCACCGGTAAGGGATACGCCTGAGCGGGAACGGTCGAAAATGGTAATGGACAGCTCGGCTTCCAGGTTGCGGATGGCTTCCGACAAGGTAGGCTGGGAAATGTAGAGATTGACGGCAGCTTTATTCATCGAGCGGCAGCGGGCGACTTCTTTGACATAAATAAGTTGTTGTAGTTTCATGATAATTCCTCTTTTGGCTTGAAATATGCAGCTTCGTTGTGTATAATACTCTCATATACATCTTGTCAGACATGATATAAATAAAAGGAGTGGAAATGTATAAGCACATATACACAGTTATAGCTTTTATATATAATTGAAAACTATATTATTTCATAATAAAATTATATATAACACCTGATTTTCAATCGATGAGCGGGCCTAAATGCCGCCAAATAAAGGGATTTTAGCGAGAAACGGCAGGCTCTTGCAGTGCTTTTTGAAGAAAAGGGTATCTTGAAATTAGTTATAGCTATGATATATAATCATGTCATAGAAAAACAAGATTGATTTAAAGAATTGGAGGGTTTGTACAATGGGAATGAAAATGATGACGATGGATGGTAATACAGCCGCGGCCTACGTGTCGTATGTCTTCACCGATGTGGCTGCCATTTACCCCATCACGCCGAGCTCGACCATGGCAGAAAAAATGGATGAATGGGCGACGAAGGGCGTCAAGAATATGTTTGGCCAGGTAGTCAAGGTACAGGAAATGCAGGCCGAAGGCGGTGCTGCCGGTGCCGTGCACGGTTCCCTCGTTTCCGGCGCTTTGACGACGACCTATACAGCATCACAGGGCCTTTTGCTCATGATTCCGAATATGTATAAAATCGCCGGCGAACTCCTGCCGGGTGTCTTCCATGTAGCTGCCCGGGCACTGGCTACGAACGCCATGTCCATCTTTGGCGATCAGCGCGACGTCATGGCCTGTCGCCAAACGGGCTTTGCTCTCCTGTGCGAAGCCAGCGTTCAGGAAGTCATGGACCTTTCGGCTGTCGCTCATTTGTCAGCTATCAAGGGCAGTGTACCGTTCCTCAATTTCTTCGACGGCTTCCGTACGTCTCACGAAATTCAAAAGATCGAAGCCTGGGATTACGACGATCTGGCTAAACTGGTGGATATGGATGCTGTCAAAGCCTTCCGTGACCGCGGTTCGGCACCGGATCATCCGACCCTGAAGGGCTCCCTGGAAAACAGTGACGTCTACTTCCAGCAGCAGGAAGTACAGAACAAGTACTACGAAGCCTTGCCGGATATTGTCGAAGAATACATGCAGAAGGTCTTTGAAATGACGGGCCGTGAATACCATCCCTTCACGTATTACGGCGCACCGGATGCGGAATACATGGTCATTGCCATGGGCTCCCTCTGCGATGCCACGAAGGAAACCGTCGATTACCTGAACGCCCACGGCGAAAAGACGGGCCTCCTTTCGGTACATCTCTATCGTCCCTTCTCGCTCAAGTATTTCTTCAAATACATTCCGGAAACGGTCAAAAAGATTGCTGTTCTGGACCGCACGAAGGAACAGGGCTCCCTGGCTGAACCGCTGTATCTGGATGTTACCCAGGCCTACAGCACGGTTGCCAACAAACCGCTCATCGTCGGCGGCCGTGCCGGCTTAGGCGGTAAGGATACGACACCGACCCATATTCTCAGCGTCTTTGAAAACCTGAAGCAGGAGCAGCCGAAGGATCATTTCACGGTAGCTATCGTCGACGACGTAACGCATACGTCCTTGCCGGTTACGCAGGATATTGATACGACGCCAGAAGGCACGACGGCCTGCAAGTTCTGGGGCCTCGGTAGTGATGGTACAGTCGGTGCCAACAAGTCGGCCATCAAGATTATCGGTAACCATACGGATATGTACGCCCAGGCCTACTTTGCCTATGACTCGAAGAAATCCGGCGGCATTACCGTATCGCACCTGCGCTTTGGCAAGACACCGATTACGGCGTCGTACCTGATCAACAAGGCCAACTTCGTTTCGTGCTCCCAGCAGACGTACGTACAGAAATACGACGTCCTGGCCGGCATCAAAGAAGGCGGCACATTCCTCTTGAATACCATTTGGGATGCAGCGGGCCTCGAAGCCAACTTGCCGGCAGCGATGAAACGGACCTTGGCACAGAAACAGATCAAATTCTATACGATCAATGCCGTTAAGATTGCTCAGGAAATCGGCTTGGGCGGCCGCTTCAACATGATCATGCAGTCAGCCTTCTTTAAGCTTGCCGATATCATTCCTGTAGAAGATGCCGTAAAATACCTGAAAGACGCAGTGGTCACGAACTATGGCAAGAAAGGCCAGAAAGTTGTCGATATGAACAATGCCGCCATTGACGAAGGCATTGCCCAAGTCGTTGCCGTCGACATTCCTGCCGCCTGGGCCAGTGCAGCCGATGCACCGCAGGCCGCACAGGATGTACCCGAATTCATTACGAAACTGCAGCAGCCCATTAACCGTCAGGAAGGGGATTCCCTCCCGGTCAGCGCCTTTGCCGGCCTGGAAGATGGTGCCTTCCCGCAGGGCACAGCAGCCTATGAAAAACGCGGTGTTGCCATTATGGTACCAGAATGGCAGACTGAAAACTGCATTCAGTGCAACCAGTGCGCCATCGTTTGCCCCCATGCCGCAATCCGTCCTGTCCTTGCGACAGATGAAGAATTGCAGCACGCACCGGCCGGCTTTGCCGCCAAAGACGCCGTCGGCGCCAAAGGTCTCCATTTCACTATGTCCGTCAGCGTCCTCGACTGCCTCGGCTGCGGCAGCTGTGCCGAAGTATGCCCGGCTCCGCAGAAAGCCCTGGTCATGAAACCCTTTGGGACACAGGAAGAAAAAGCACCTCTCTGGGAATATGGCCAGAAAGTCGTTGCCGTCAAAGACAATCCGTTCAACAAGTTTACCGTCAAAGGCAGCCAGTTTGAAGAACCGCTTCTGGAATTCTCCGGTGCCTGCGCCGGCTGTGGCGAAACGCCCTATGCCAAACTCGTTACGCAGCTCTTTGGCGACCGCATGATGATTGCCAATGCCACGGGCTGCTCCTGCGTCTGGGCTGACAGCGTACCGTCTACGCCGTACACGACGAACAAGGACGGCCGTGGTCCGGCCTGGGGCAACAGCCTCTTTGAAGATAACGCCGAATATGGCCTGGGCATGTACCTCGGTGTGCACCAGGTACGGGAAAAACTGGCCATGGACGTATGGGAAGCCATTCAGCACGCTGACCTGTCTGAAGCAGACAAGGCTGTCCTGCAGGATTGGTATGACCATCGCGATGATACAGAAGACACACGGGATCGCGCCGATAAGGCAACAGCCGTAGCAGCAGCGGCTAAAGATCATGATGCAGTGTGCCAGCGCATTTACGACCGTCGCGATTACCTCGTCAAACGGAGCCAGTGGCTCTTCGGTGGTGACGGCTGGGCCTATGATATTGGCTACGGCGGTCTCGACCACGTCCTGGCACAGGATGAAGACGTAAACGTCCTGGTCATGGATACGGAAGTGTACTCCAACACAGGCGGCCAGTCCTCTAAGGCTACGCCGACCAGTGCCGTTGCAAAATTTGCCGCCGGCGGCAAACGGACGAAGAAGAAGGATCTGGGCCGCATGGCTATGACCTATGGCTACGTCTACGTTGCCCAGGTAGCCCTCGGCGCCGATATGAACCAGTGCATCAAGGCCATCAAAGAAGCCGAAGCGTATAAGGGACCGTCTTTGGTCATTGCCTATGCACCGTGCATCAACCACGGCATCAAAGCCGGCATGGGCTTTAGCCAGAAGGAAGCAAAGAAGGCCGTAGAAAATGGCTACTGGCACCTCTATCGCTACAACCCGGACGATGAAGCAGCAGGGAAGAACGGCTTTACCCTCGATTCGAAGGATCCGAAGGGCGAACTGCGGGACTTCCTCATGGGCGAAGTACGCTATGCATCCCTGGAAAAGGTCTTCCCAGAAGCAGCGGAAGGCTTCTACGAACAGACGGAAAAAGATATGAAAGACCGCCTGGCATCGTACAAAGCACTGGCTGAACGCAAGTAATTTCTCTAAATAATCACCACACTCCTTAAAAATAAAACACGCGCAAAAGGGCTTGCAGAGTTGGGACTGCAGGCCTTTTTGTGTTGGTGAAGGGCGCCGTATGTGGCACGGAGCAGATTGCTGATACTGTAATGCAGCAACATGTTGGCTGCTTACCTCTCTTTTATCGCCCTGCGGATAGTCATCTTACGCAGGTGATACTTAGGAAAAACCTATTACTTTATTGTGAAAAACTATTATTCTTCTGGTTTATTATATAGTATTATATTTGTAAGCACAATTTTTTTATTGTTTTTTGAAACAGGTAATAGGTTTTTATTGTAAGAGGGGGAGTTTACATATGAGTACTTCAGATTTAACGACTCGCATTTGTCATGCCGGCGGCCATGAGCTGGCTAAGAAGATTCAGTCTTCTGTTTCCGTGCCGAAGGTGATTCCTATTTTTACGTCCAGTGTATTTAGTTTTGATGATGTACCGACGCTGGATAGTGTCTATGACGGAAGTGCTGACGGCTATGTATACAGCCGTATGGCAAATCCGAGCCTGGATGCCGTAGAAGAAGTATTGAGTGCTGCTGAGGGGACCGATGGGGCTATCGTCTTTTCGTCGGGCATGACGGCGATTACCATGGCTATCATGGCGAATGTCAGCTCTGGTGACCATATCATTTCTTCGCCTGTCCTCTACGGTGGTGTGTATGATTATTTCGCTAATGAATTACCGCGCTGGGGTGTAACGGTCGATTTTGTCGACTTCGATAAGGAAGATCTTGAAGCGTATATTAAGCCGAATACGAAGGTCATTTATACGGAAACGATTACCAATCCGTCTATGGACGTGATCGATATTGCCAAAACGGCAGAAATTGCTCATAAGCATGGATGCAAGATGATCATCGACAATACCTTTGCTACGCCGGTGGTTTGCAAACCGTGCGAGCTCGGTGCTGATATTGTCGTCTATAGTGCGACGAAGTTCCTCGGTGGCCACAGTGATATTACAGCCGGTGTCATTGCATCGGATGCAGAAAATATCAAGGCCATGCAGCGTTATGCAACCTTGTATGGCGGCCTCCTTAGTCCCTTTGATTCGTTCCTCTTGACGCGGAGCCTGCGGACGCTGGAATTGCGCGTTCGCCAGCACAGCGAAAATGCCCAAAAGGTAGCTGAATATCTGGAAAATCATCCGAAGATTGAAAAGGTGTACTATGCAGGCTTGGCCAGTGCACCGCATCATGACCTGGCTGTCAAACAGTTCACTGATGGCATGTGCGGCGGTATGCTCAGTGCCGATATCAAAGGCGGCGCAGCCGCAGCGGAAGCTTTCATTGCTGCGTGCCAGTACATTAAATTCGTCCCCAGCCTGGCCAGCTTCGAAACGACCTTGTCCTATCCGGTCAAGACAAGCCATCGTGCCTATCCGCCGGAAGCCCTCAAGAAAGAAGGCATCTCGGCCGGCATGATCCGCTTCTCCATTGGCCTGGAAAAAGCCGATGACATCATTGCTGATTTGGAACAGGCTTTAGCTAAAATCTAAGCCCGGGAACTCGTTCTCTTAGTACTACAATCGTTGAAAAATCCCTTTCTTTGCACGCGTACTCCTGTCCGCGAAGCAGAGAAGGGGATTTTTGTATTATGCGAATCTTGCATAGGAAAGCTATTTTCTTTACAGAATCTTGACACAAACTTTACATTTCTATATGATACGTGTAGAAAACGTATATTATATGATAATAAAAATTACTTATACTTAATGAAAGAGAGGTCATTCTATGGATCAAAATCAAGAAGCAGCCTTGCAAGCGAAATTTAATCGATTCAAGTATGAATCGCTTTTGGGTGTCTTTATCGGTTATGCAGCGTACTACATCGTTCGCAATAACTTCATCTTTTCTACGCCTTACTTAAAGCAGGAACTTAATTTGAGCGCTACGGAAATCGGCCTGCTTACGAGCTGCATGCTTATTACGTACGGGTTGTCCAAGGGCTTCATGAGTATGCTGGCTGATAAGGCCAATCCCCGCTACTTCATGGCTACGGGCCTTTTCTTATGCGTCCTCGTCAATATTGCCATGGGTTTCAGTACGAGTTTTTATCTCTTTACAGGACTTGTCGTGCTCCTGGGCTTGTGCCAAGGCATGGGCGTCGGACCGTCTATCATTACGGTTGGCCATTGGTTTCCCCGTTCTCAGCGCGCCCGGGCTAGCACCATTTGGAACGTATCTCACAATCTCGGTGGCGGCCTCGTTTCACCGCTCGTTGGCGGAGCTATGGCCTATGTCGGCACAGAACATTGGCGTACAGCCGCGTATCTTGTGCCGGCTGGTGTGGCGGTTATTGTCATTTTCTTCGTCCTGTATCTGGTCAAACGTCGCCCTGTTGAAGAAGGGCTGCCGCCAGTAGAAGAGATGTATCACGAAGAATCGGTCACGACAAAGGTGCTGGAACACACGGCAGAAGCGCCGAAGGATATGTCGCCATTCAAGATTTTCTGGGAATACGTTTTCAAGAACAAAAACTCGTGGTATCTCGTCTTTGTTGATATTTTTACATACATGGTCCGGTTTGGCATGATTACGTGGATTCCCTTGTACCTCTTGACGGAAAAGGGGCTAACTCGTGGGGAAATGGGATTTTCCTTCATGCTCTTTGAATGGGCAGCTATTCCTTCGACGATCCTGGCTGGCATTATCGTCGACAAGTACTTCAAAGGCCGTGTCATGCTCCTGCCTATGTCGTGTCTCGTCGTCGTCCTCTTGTGCGTCTTTGGTTACATGACATCTAATTCCGTTGTAGCCATTACGCTGTTTGCGACCATTACAGGCTGCCTTATTTATATCCCTCAGTCTATGGTTGCCGTACAGGCTATGGAAGTCATTCCCAGTTTCGCCCTCGGTTCGGCCGTTGGCCTGCGCGATCTCATGAGCTACCTCGTAGGCAGCTCTTTAGGAACGACGCTTTTTGGCTTTGTCGTCGACCATTGGGGCTGGAACTCTGGCTTCTATACAATCATGGCAGGTGTCGTTATTTGTTTCCTGTCGTGCTATCTGTCGTATCGTGGCGCTAAAGAAATTTACGGCAAGTAAAGAAAGCATTCCTATAATATACGTAGTATAAAAATAAAAAGGAAGGAAATTCCCTGTATCCAAAAAAACGTGCCATTGCGATGGAAACGAAATAGGGAATTTCCTTTTTCTTTTCATATTTGTCTAATGGTAGTACAATAGGAAGCGACACGCGTAGCCCGCGTGGGAAGTAAGGGGGAATCATTATGCATACAACAGTAGTAAAAGAAGTAGAAGCCTATGTAAGAGAGCATAGGGAAGAAATCCTCGCTAAATACGAGGAACTCGTCAATTTGAAGGACTTTTGGCGTGATGCCAGAGCCGTAGATGACGTTGGGGAATGGTTGAAAAAGGAATTCACTAACGCTGGCTTTGATTGCAGCCTCGTGAGCTTTACGCCGGAAGCAGGCAATGCCCTCGTCGGCACCTTAGGGGCTGACCGTCCCGGTAAGCCTATCTTATTCAGCGGCCACATGGATACGGCCTTAGCTTCGGAACTCTACGCAGAACAGCCGTTCCGTATCGAAGCAGGTAAAGCCTATGGTCCTGGCGTCGTCGATATGAAGGGCGGCCTGATTATTGCTTTATACGTAGCGAAAGCATTGAATGCCGTAGGTTATGACGAACGGCCCTTGAAAATTCTCTTCGTACCGGATGAAGAAGGGTCCCACCAATTTACAAACGTTGCCGACTACTTGACGGAAGAAGCGGCAGGCTGTTTCTTTGCCTTCAACATGGAAACAGGTCTTATGGACAACTCCCTTACAGTCGGCCGTAAAGGCGGTATAGGCATTGATGTGGAAGTGACGGGCAAAGCGGCCCACGCTGGCCAGGCCTTTTTTGAAGGTGTCAATGCTATTGAAGAAATGGCCCATAAAATCGTAGCCTTTCAGGCTTTGACGGATGCCGAAAAAGGCACTACCGTCAATACAGGCGTCATCAAAGGCGGTACAGTGCCCAACGCCGTACCTGGTGTCTGCACATGTGAACTCGACGTCCGCTTTACGACGCTGGATGAACTGGAACGCGTACGTCAGGCTATTGAAGTCATTTGCGCCACAAGTCACGTCACAGGCGCCACGTGCTCGTATAGAGAACAACACCTGTTCCCGCCCTTTGTAACCGGCGAAAAGGAAATGAAGCTCTTTCATTTTTTGGAAAAAACGGCAGAAACCTATGGCTATGCCCGGACGCAGCCTGCCCAAGTAGGTGGCTGCTCCGATGCGGCATTTATCCAAAAGGCAGGCATTCCCGTCCTTTGCTCGTGTGGTATCCGAGGTGACCGGCATCACACGACAGATGAATTCGCCGTCGTAGACTCCCTGTTTGAACGAATCCATTGGCTCACAGCAGCAGTCATCGATGCAGACGAAATGGCAGAATAATACGGCCGATAGGATTAAAGGAAAAAAAGCCCTTGACGTGAACCTAAAAGGCAGAACATCTTGGATTAAGAACGAGTATACTATATAATGGAATCTGAAAAATACACATTTTCGGTGACTGCTCGTAAATTGTGCAACGGAGGAAACTCATGCTTGCTTACCTTTGCGGCCCGGGAATGTGTATTTTTATTTAAATGAATTATTAAGAAGTAATCCAAATTGTTTATAGTAACATAAAAGATTATAATATAAGAAAATAAATATTTAGCTTTTATCTGGCAAAGGAGGTTGACCGTTATGATTACCAAGGCATTTGAACGGAAATTGGAAACATTAGGTGCATTTGAAATCAGTAATAATATGCTTACACTGGCACAGGGAAATGAGAAGCATAAGACCTTTCTCAATGCCGGCCGGGGTAATCCGAACTGGATCAACTCCTTAGGCCGTCTGGCTTTTAACAAGTGGGTAGAATTCGGTGTGAGTGAGTCGGAACGGAGTATGCTTGAAGGAGATTTAGCCGGTTATATTGATGGCGAAGGCATTGTCGAACGTTTCGCAGACTTCTTTTCCGGCAATGACAAGGTTAGTACGTTTATCAAAAAGTCCGTTGATTACATGGTTGATACGTTGCAGCTAGACCGGCAGGCAGTTATTCTCGAGTTTGCTAACGGTGCTGTAGGCAACAATTATCCTGTTCCCAGCCGTTGCCTGGTCAACCTGGAAAAGGTCCTCAATGCATATTTGGAACGGGCTTTATATCCGGGAACGGGTTTGGCCCAGCATACGCGCCTCTTCCCTGTCGAAGGCGGCACCGCAGCTATTGTCTATATCTTTGATTCATTGAAGCATAATGGACTTCTTAAAGAAGGGGACAAGATTGCCATCAATATGCCTATTTTTACGCCGTATATTCAGATCCCTCGCCTCACAAATTTTGAATTGGCTGAGATTAATGTTACGTCAACAGAAGACGATTTGTGGGAAATTCCGGTGGGAGAAATGGAAAAGCTTCTGGATCCATCCATTAAGGCATTCTTCCTCGTCAATCCGTCTAATCCGGGCTCCCATGCGTTTGGGAGGGAATCGCTGACACGTTTTAAAACCATCATGGACCAGCGCAAGGATATGATCGTTATTACAGATGACGTGTATGGTACCTTTGTCAATGGCTTCACGTCCGTCTATGGCATAGCTCCGTACAATACATTGCTTGTATATTCCTTCTCTAAGCTCTTTGGCTGCACGGGCTGGCGTCTCGGCGTCATTGGTATTCACGATGACAACGTATTCAATCATATCTTGGATACGTTGCCTGAAGATACAAAGAAGATCCTCGACTCGGATTATTCTATCGTCACGATGGAGTCGCGGCAGTTACACATGATTGATCGCATTTGTGCCGACAGCCGTTCTATTGGCCTCTATCACACGAGCGGCCTTTCGACACCGCAGCAGATCCAAATGGGCCTTTTTGCTTTAACGCATCTGCTGGCACCAGATCCGGACCCGTACTTCACAGCGGCAGACAACCTCGTAGCCAGACGCTATCATACGCTTTACAACGCGTTAGGTATTCCTGAAGACGATAGCATAACGAATGCCAAGTATTACACAATCCTCGACATGTACCACATTGCCGAAGTCAAATACGACAAAGCTTTCCGGGAATACCTGGAAAAGAATTACGAACAAATTGATTTTCTCCTGCGTTTGTCTAAAGAGGAAGGCGTCGTTCTCATGGAAGGATTAAGCTTCGATGCACCGTCAGGTACGATGCGTGTCTCTCAAGCTAATCTCCCGGAAGCAGCCTATGCCAAGATTGGCCACCGTATTTTACAGCTTTTGGAAGAATATCATGATGAATACGTAAAACAGGGCTAAGAAAGGGGAGCGATCTATCATGACCTTGACATTTTGGTCCCAAGAAGCACTGGAATTTACCCGGCACGCTGTTGCTGTTGCCCCAGGTGATGTAGGACATTATCTTTTGGCCAATGCTGCCATTGCCATTTTTCTCTGCCTGGCCGTCGGCTACTGGGTAGGGAAAATCAAAATCGGTTCCTTTAGGGTAGGTGCTACTGTAGGCACCCTCCTGGCGGGGCTGCTCCTCAGCCTGGCCTTGGCATCTGTCGGCCGCTTTGAAATTTCCGGACTTGTGAAGACTATTTTCTTCAGCCTCTTTATCTTTGCTATTTGCTATGAAGTAGGACCGTCGTTCTTCCATAGTCTGAAAAGCTCAGGCGTGAAGATCATTATCTTTTCTGTTTTTTTTGCCGCCGTCGCCTTTGCTACAGCATACGTCGTCTTCACTACAATGCACATTGGTGCCGGTGAGGGCGCAGGCATTATTGCCGGGGCGTTGACCCAGTCGGCGGTCCTTGGTACCGCCGATTCTTCCTTAAAAGAAGTGCTGACCGGGGCGCAGCTGGCTCAGGCCCAAAGTAATATGGCTGTAGCCTATGCACTGACGTATGTTTTTGGTACAGCCGGTGTAATTATCTTTATCCGTAACATTGCTCCGGCTCTGTGCGGTGTCAATCTGAAAGAGGCAACGAAGAAAAAGATCGAAGCCATTCATTATAAGGAAGCCAGTGCTGCCGGCCAGACGGTGAGCCTGATTAAGGCACGGGCATTCGTTGTAGATGACAAGACGAATTTCGTCGGTAAGACAATTGATGAATTAGAAGCTTATCACAAGAATACACTTACAGTAGAAAAATTGATCCGTAATGACAAGGAACTGCAGCCTTTTGGCGACGTTCTCTTGGAAAAAGGGGATCGCGTGACCTTCATGGGTTCCCTGGCCTCTATGGTAGATGTAGAAAAATCAGGAGCTCAGGAAATTGTTGATGCAGATAGTTTATCTTTGCCTTTAGTAAAGAAAACTATCTTCCTGACAAAGGGTTTTTCTCAGGACACGCTGGACCACCTTGCAGCCTTGGGTATTTACGTTGTCAGTACGAGCCGCAACGGTTCGCCTATCCCGGACGGAGCAGCCTATGCCGTAGGCGACGAGCTAGAACTGGCAGGGCCGCCAAAGATGATCAGCCAGGTTCAGAAGAAACTTGGCTATGCAAAGGATACAGGCGACGATACAGATGTAAGTTTTCTCTCATGGGGGATCGTTGCAGGCCTTCTCATCGGTGCTATCTCTATTAATATTGCCAAGGTCCCTATTACCCTTGGTTCCGGCGGTGGCGCCCTCTTTGCAGGCCTTTTCTTTGGCTGGTATCAAAGTAAGCACCAAAACACGGGTCTGATTCCGTCGGCAACACGCTGGTTCCTCAAAAGCGTGGGCCTCAATCTCTTTATTGCCATCGTTGGCCTCAGTGCCGGAGCCGACTTCCTTTCGGCTCTGCAGTCGATGGGCGTCTCTGTTCTCCTCATTGGTGCCGTTATTTCCATTGTGCCGCACTTTATCAGTGTATTCTTTGGAAAATACGTCCTGCACATGGATCCTGTTGATATTTTTGGCTCCCTTACCGGTGCCGGAACGATTACAGCCGGCCTGAATGGTCTCGTAGAAGAAACCAATTCCAGTGTTTTTGCCCTGAGCTATACTCCGGCTTACGCGGCAGGCAATATTCTCCTTACGGTTATGGGGCCGCTCATTGTAGCACTATTGGCATAAATTAGGTAATGCTGGACAATTAATAGATGATACTATAAAAAGGATTCCCGACTCTCAGTAAATGTGTCAGGAATCCTTTTTTATAGAAATAGAAATATGAGACCAAGCATAGCGTATAATTTGTTCAAATTTTTGTTATCTTTCTTTATCTTTTCTTTAGGAGACCTTACATTTCCAGTAAAAACCGACTGCTATACTAGGAGGCAACAACTTGGAAGGAAGGTATCCCTCATGCAAGCTTTGGAGTATTTGAAACGGCATCCCTATGTGTTGCTCACAGTATGCGCTTTGACGTTGTTCCTGGTGGCCAATAATTTTCTGGCCATTACCGATTCGGCTGAGTCGAATTATGCCTTGACGGCAAAAGAAATGGTTTTGTCGGGAAATTGGATTTCACCGCAGATTTATGGTCATTATTGGTATGATAAGCCTATTTTTTATTACTGGGAATTGGCAGCGTCTTTTGCGGTCTTTGGCTTTAACGAGTTTGCTGCCCGTTTGCCGGCGGCTCTCACAGGGACGGTAACAGTACTCTTTACGTATTGGTTTACAGCTCGCGTCTATGACAGGAAAATCGCCATGGCGGCAGCCGTCATTTACATGACCAGTGTCGAAGGCTGGGTTATGTCTAAGGCCGTCATTACAGATGCGACGCTGTTTCTCTTTCAAAGTGCAGTTGTAGCCTTCTTTTACTTGGGATATACGGAAAACCGGCGCTGGTACTGGCTCTGCTATGTCTTTGCTGCTTTGGCGGTACTTACGAAGGGGCCTGTCGGTCTTGCCTTGCCGGGATTGGCGGCTCTCATCTTCCTGGCACTGAAGCGGGACTGGAAAGAGCTGGTTCATGTCCATCTCCTGGGCGGTATGGCCTTGTTCCTTGTTCTCGCCGGTTCCTGGTATGTGGCTATGTATGAGCTGCACGGTAATGACTTCCTGCTCAATTTCTTTGGTGTTCATAATTTCCTCCGCGCCACAGTACCGGAACATCCGGCACAGGATGTATGGTATTTCTACATTGCCATGTTCTTTGCCGGTTTTGCACCGTGGAGCTTTACGTGGCCTTACGCTCTGTGGAAGTACAAGAAGAGCCATACGTGGCCTGTAACACGGCAGGATACGTGCGCTGTTCTCCTCACTATATATGCGGCAGTGGTCTTTGTCTTTTTCAATATTGTAGCGACGAAATATACGACCTATACCTATCCCATGGTCTTTTCCCTGTCCATCCTGACAGCCCGCATGTTCCGCGACTGGCACATGGGGTGGAGAAAAATCGCCTGGGCCACGGGTATGGCCTATATGGTCATTGCTGTCGTAGTAGCACCGCCGTTGATGCTGCAGCATTCAGGCAAGGAAATCGGCTTGGAGCTAAAGCAGATGGACACGGACAATGCCGTCATTTGTTATTACAAAGATTATAGTACAGGTGCCGTCTTTTACAGTGGCAAGACAATCTACCGGGGTGAACCAGCCGGAAAAATTGCCGGCATGGAACCGGGAAAGATCAGCTGGAATGCTAAAAACGTCATGCCTTTTATGGCCATTGAAGACGTACTGCCTCAAAAAAATAATATCGTCATTATCAATGAAAAACGGAACAATGAAGCGGTAACGAATTACTACGCAGCCCATACACTGTACCTGAATAAGCTTTCCCTGCCAGGGAACATCGACATCTTCTCCGTCGTAGCACGAAATGATGACGGCAGTGAGCATATGTAGGTTTGATTTTCTAAAAGCTCATCTTCAGTCTTAAGGCTGAGATGGGCTTTTAGCATGGGAACGGGTGTGTGGTACCGTTATTTTTGGCATTGAGCGTGTCTGTAGTATAATGTGGGTAAACATAAGAAATATATTATAGGTAGGATGTGAAACTATGGAGCTTAATGCAGCGCAGCGTGACGTCGTATACGATGTGACGGAGCCTATACTGTTGTGGGCACCAGCCGGGACGGGCAAAACGAGTGTCCTGGCGCAGCGGGTGGCCCATATTTTAGCGGCCGGCCTGGCAACCGGACCGGAGATCTTGTGCCTGACCTTTACGAACCGTGCTTGTAAGGAGCTGAAAACGCGGATTTTTTCAGAGGCTAAAGACAATGGCTTGTCTGTGGAGGTGCGTACGATTCACAGCTTTTGTTACAACCTGGTGCGGGAAGAAGCCAAGGCGAGTGAAAGCATGTACAGTGATTTCCTCATCTTAGATGACGAAGACTGCCAGCAGATCGTGAAGGATCTGGCCCGGGACATGGGAGCGCCTTTGCGCGTGCGGGCCTTACAGTCTTATTTGGAAAACGAGAAGAAGCACCGTATATTGCCTGACCTGGTTTTGCCCAAAGCGTCTGACGAGGCGGTGCAAAGCTGGCTGGAGGCACACGGTAAAGCCTTCGCTCAGGCATATGAACAGCGCCTGGCAGCTAATCACGGTGCCGATTATTCGGACCTCATTACGATTGCTTACGAGCTCTTACAGGATGAAGCCTGTTGCCAGCGCTGGCGCGAGCGGTATAAATATATAGCAGTCGACGAGGTACAGGATACGAGTGAAATTGAGTATACTCTTTTAGAGCGCTTGTTTCCCGGCCGGGTAGTGCTGCTCTGCGGCGACTGGTATCAGACGATTTATGAATGGCGCGGTTCGTCGCCTGATTATATTCTCAAGCGGTTCCGGGCCGGGTATAGGCCACGGGAAATCACTTTTACGACGAATTACAGGGCTACACCGCTTTTGCTGCAGGCCAGTGAAGCCTATTTAAAGACCTTCTTTAAGGACGTCGGCCATATTCACAGCGAGGCCGGCCAGACGGATCCGGGTGAACCTATTTATCGTCACGAAGCGCCTACATTTATGGCTGAAGGACGCTGGATTTTTGCTGAAATCGCTAAGCTTCCCAAGGATACGTGGCAGCGCATTTGTATTCTCGTGCGCGCTAATAAGGATGCCAAGATGATCTGGAACTGCGTGCGCGCGCACAATGAAAATGTACCGCCTGCAGGGCGGCTGCCTTTTACGACGGTAGATCAGTTCCAGCTTTTTAAGCGGCAGGAAAGCAAGGATGTCGTTGCCTATTTGCGCCTCTGCCTTAACCGGCACGATAGTCTGAGCGTGCATCGCATTGCCGATCGTTTTGTCCGCGGCGTAGGCGGGCAAGCCCTAAAGACGATAGAAAGTAAGGAATACCGCCAGCTGGGTCTGACGCTGGCTGATTTTGCCGATAGCCAGAGCCTGCGCTATGGTGATCCCTACGGCCTTTTGCAGGAGGCCTTGAAGGCCGGGCGGATTGTCGTCTTTGACGTAGAAAGTACGGGTACCGATACGACGACAGATGATATTATCCAGATTGCAGCTATCCGTCTCAATGGGAGCTGCTCTGTGCAGAAAAAGTTTATGACCTATGTAAAGCCGACAAAAAGTGTAGGCCTTTCCTATTACGTTCATCACATAAGCGACGAACAGCTGCAGCGCGAAGGGAAGGAGCCCGGCGAAGCCATAAAGGAGTTTATGGACTTTGCCAAGGATGCCGTCATCGTCGGCCACAATGTAACGTACGACCTGTCTATTCTTTACAGTGAACGGCAGCGCCTTCATATAGGCGGACCGGCGACGTGGCCTTACTATGACACACTCGATATATATCGCCGCTTTGAGCCCAATTTGGTCAATCACAAGCTCGCTACGATCAGTGAGTTCATTGATACAACGGACCAGCCCAGTCACGATGCCTTCGATGATATCATGGCTACGGCAGCGATTTTGCGCTATGCCCTGGCCAGCTATATTGTGCCTCAAACAGAAGCACGGCGTCAGGCCATGGCGCGGTATGCTCCAGCATTTACGGACTTTGCCGCTTTTATCGAACGTCTCCGCGGCCTGTCCTATACGGCACGGCCTCAGGACCTGGTGGCGACGGTCATGAATGATGGCGGTGTCAAGGCCTATTATGAACAGCATAAGCCTTTCGATAACGCAGCGGCTGAATATCCAATGGATCGTGTAGAAACCATACGCCGTCTCTACCGGATTGCTGCTGAAGGGGATGATGCGGCACAGAACAGCCGTGACGCCTTGACGGAATTTCTCAAGGTTACGTCCCTGTCGAATAGCGAACTCGATACAATGCTCGCAAAAAAAGTACAGATTCCCATCCTGACGATTCATCAGGCTAAAGGCCTGGAGTATGACTATGTCTTCTTAGCGTGTCTTGAAAATGAACATTTCCCTACGTACCAGGCCGTGCGTCGCGGCGACTTGTCGGAAGAAGAACGTCTTTTTTATGTGGCTATGACACGGGCGAAAAAGCGCCTTTATCTGAGCTGGCACACAGGCGAAGGCGACCATGCCCTGGCCGTAAGCCCCTTTGTAAAAGCCATTCCGAATGAGCTTTGCCAGGACGTATGAGTGGTAATAGAAGAACAGCCTTTACGGTATAATGCCGCAGGGGCTGTTTTTCTGTTATAGGGCATTATGCTAAAATAACATAGCGATTTATGACGAAAGAGTAAAATATGTTGTATTTTCCCTTGACGAAAACAAAATGTTTACTCATAATAGAAGGAGAAGACGGAGATATCAGTTGAAACTATGGCTGATGCGGCCCCTTAGAAAGGAAGCGCAGAATCATCTCGACGCAGGGCCAGTCTGCCGGGAAGGGCAGATTTTCTCCGTAACGAACGGCTTGTTTTTATCTTGCAACGGGCATATCAGAGACGGACGAGGATAGGCATACAGGCAGGATAAGGGATACATACGAGAAAGAAATCAGGTGTAAAGTGTGTGACGCTGTTTCGTATATGAAATAATAACAAATCGTTATGGAGGGGAGGGAGTTGTATGTATCGTACTGAAGGTTTGAAATATACATCGCATATTAGCAGTAATCTGCAGGAATGTGAACTCCATACGGTCATCGATCAGGCGACACAGGGCGATATTCATGCTATGGTGCAATTAGGGAAATATTATCTTACCCGTGGTGATCATTACGACGAAAAGAGCGGGAAAAAGTGGCTCCTCGCAGCTAGTGACGCTGGCAATTCGGATGCCATGCTCCTCCTGGGAGAAGATTCGTATATGGATGAAAAGTACCGCCTTGCCCGGCGCTGGTACAAGGCCGCGGCCGACCTTGGGAATAGTGAAGCCATGCGCCGGATGGGTGATCTGTATTTCCAAGGTGAAGGAATCCGGGAAAACATTAAAATTGCCCACATGTGGTATCGCAAATCAGCGCAGGCCGGGAATGGCACGGCAGCCTTCCAGCTGGCTATGAATTACCGTATTGGTGAAGTCGTGCCTTGTAATTACAGCGAATCTCTGACGTATTTTATCCAGGCGGCTCATTTGGGTGTAGACGCAGCGTGCACGGAAATCGGCAATCTCTATAGTCAGGGCGGGCCTGGTTTGGATCAGAACCTGCAACAGGCTATACGCTGGTATAAGCAGGGCGTCAATGCCGGTGATGAATGGGCTATGCTGTTTTTGGGTGAGCTCTATGAATACGGCATGGATCCGCCGCACTACGACGACGCCTTCACGTGGTATAGTGATGCCAGTTCTCACGGCAATGACGATGCCATGATCCATTTGTGTGATCTCTATCGCTATGGCCGGGGACAGCAGCGGAGTCTCAATAAATTCTTGCATTGGGCCGTTAAGGCGGCTACGACGGGGAATGAACGGGGACGCATGTTCCTGTATGACCCGTTCTTTTATTATAATGAACCGGATCTCATGCCCTATCGCCGGCCTGCCGCAGTGGCGAAGCTGAAGGCAAACGGCTCTGCCAGGGATAATTATCTCCTGGCTAAGCTCTGTGCGTCCGATATTAATACGCAAGGGGCGACAGATGAAAAGGATGCCTTTGTTTACATGCGTAAGGCTGCTGAGCAGGGGGAACGGAATGCCCTTTATGAAGCAGGTCTCATGTATGATCTGGGCATTTATACTAATAAAGATGTTACCCAGGCCGTGTCCATGTATCAGCGTGCGTCCGAAGCCGGCCATTTATCGGCTATGGAACGCCTGGCCGTGCATTACCTGAGCGGCAGTGGCGTTGAAAAGAATCCCGAAAGGGGATTGCATTGGATTCGTCAGGCTGCAGCAGGCGGTCATCCTTCGGCCTGTCTTACCTTGGGTTATCTCTATATGGAAGGCTCGTTCGCCGGCATGACTGTGCCTCTGGACGACGTACAATCGTACAAGTGGATGCAGCGCGCCGCTGACCATGGCAATGCGGAAGCGATGTTCCAGCTGAGCTCCATGTATTTCCTAGGTGACGGCGTGCGTCAGAATCGGGAACAGGGCCAGTACTGGATGCAAATATCGGCAGACCTGGGGTATAAGAATGCTATTCAGTTTTTGGCCGTCATGAAAGAAGAAGCGGCTGATTCGCCGGGGAAACATTTAAGCTAACAAAATAAACACTCTTATACTCGTTCATAGCGGTCTGATATGCTCCCTTCTAGGTAGACATGAGAAATAATAAAATCTCACTCTACTTGGAAGGGAGCATTTATTATGCATAGAACTAAGGTTTGTGCAGAAGAAAAACTACATACGGTGCTAGATATTCTTGCAGGAAAAGAATCAGTATCTCATGCTGTAGCACGATTGTCAGTAAACAAATCCTCTGTAC
>NZ_JACOGK010000011.1 GCF_014269395.1 Megasphaera hominis | reverse complement strand
AAAGTCTTACCTCAGGCAGTGTCCAACTTATTAAAAAGTACTGTTCAACTTTGCGTCAAATTATATTTCTGATTCTAATTTTTTAGATTTTAGTGTCCAAGTTTTGTTGACCAGTGCAAGGCACGACACCGTAACGTACCTCCCGCGTCATGACTGCTTCAATGACATCTTCAAAATGAGAAGCATAGACCGGTGTAATGGCCTGGCCTTTAAAATAGTCTTGCATGGCTTCATACGTATACGAGCCGGCCTGGCCAAAGCAGGCAATACGCATGGGTTCTTCCGGTGCATGTATCATAAGGCCTGCCTCCCCTTAGCGCTGAGCAGGATATCGAGCAAGGTCCAGGCTGTAGCCGCTTCTACGACCGGTACAGCCCGCTGGACAATGCACGGATCGTGGCGGCCTGTAATCGAGA
The DNA here is from genome assembly GCF_014269395.1 of Megasphaera hominis. Taxonomy (GTDB): domain Bacteria; phylum Bacillota; class Negativicutes; order Veillonellales; family Megasphaeraceae; genus Megasphaera; species Megasphaera hominis. The sequence continues at coordinate 73,375 of NZ_JACOGK010000011.1, read as the reverse complement.
GCTCACAATTTTCCTCTGTATCCGTATCGATCGTTTCCTGAGGCAGGCTGATGGAGGCTGTCGGTTTAACGACCAGGCGGAAGACGACAGGCATGCCGTTCGTTATGCCGCCGTTGATGCCGCCATTATGGTTGGTCCTGGTCTTGACGGAACTGTCGTCGTCATAATAAAAGGCATCGTTGGCCTCTGATCCTTTCCAGCCGGCCAGGCTAAAGCCGCTGCCAAATTCTACCCCTTTTACAGCCGGAATAGAAAAGAGCATATGGCTCAACTGGCTTTCTACGGAATCGAAAAAGGGATCTCCCAGTCCTGCCGGCAGGCCCAGGGCCATGCATTCAATAATGCCGCCCAGGGAGTTCAGCTCTTCCTTGGCCTTCAGAATACGGCTTTCCATCATGGCTGCCGTGCCGGCGTTGAGGACCGGCAGGGTCTGCTGCTTTAAGGCCGCAAGGGTTGCCGCCGGTTCTCCCGTTTCCCGGAAGGGCCTGTCTTCCACATCAGACAGGCGGCGAATATGAGCGCCAACGGTGATGCCAAAGCCCTGCAAGATTTGTGACGCTACGGCACCGGCAAAAACCAGCGGGGCTGTAAGCCGGCCGGAAAAGTGACCGCCACCCCGGTAATCGTTAAAGCCATGATAGCGTATTTTACCGGAATAATCGGCATGGCCCGGCCGCATGACATGGCGCAGCTGATCATAATCCTTCGAGCGCTGATCGCCGTTGCGGATGATCGCACATAACGGGGTTCCTGTCGTGTGGCCCTGGAAAAAACCGCTTTGAATTTCAAAGGCGTCCTTTTCTACGCGGGCTGTCGACATATCATTTTTTCCCGGTGCCCGCCGGGCCATCTCTGCCCGTACGGCGTCCCAGTCAAGGGCTGCTCCCGGCGGCAGGCCGTCCAGGACAGCGCCGATTGAGGCCCCGTGGGATTCCCCAAAGATAGTTAAGGTAATCGTTTCTCCAAAGGTATTCATCGGTCATTCCTCCTCGTGACACGCACCGCCTAAAGAGGCAAAATCCTGCCAAAATTCCGGATACGATTTGCGTACACATTCAGCGCCTTCAATGACGACAGGGTCACTGCAGCGGAGCGACGCAATGGCCAGGGCCATGGCAATACGATGATCGTTCCAGGAGCTGACGCGGCCGCCGTGCAGGCTGCCGACGCCGTGAATGAGCAGGCCTTCCGGTTCTTCTTCTATATCTGCCCCAAGGGCGTTGAGCTCCGTTGCAATGGCGTGGAGCCGGTCGCATTCCTTCAGGCGCACACGGCCGGCACGGATGATGCGGGTCACGCCGTGGCCACAGGTAGCGAGCACGGCCAGAATAGGAACCAGATCGGGACAATCTTCTACATCGAGTACACAGCCTTCCAGGTCAGACGGGCAGGCCGTTAATTCTGTTTTCCCTTCCACTTGCCCGCCCATTTGCCGGATGAAGGAAACGATTACTTTATCCCCCTGCACCGAGTCAGGCCGCAGGCCTGTGCAGCAGACAGCCTTACCCAGAGTTCCTGCAGCCAGCCAAAAGGCGGCCTGGGAGTAATCCCCTTCGACGACATAGTGGCCGCTGCGGTACGCCTGTCCGCCTGGAATATGGTAAGAGCCATTCCATTCCTTCTCGATTTCCACACCATGCTGCCGCAGGCAGTCAATGGTCATATCGACGTAGCTCGCCGATTCAAGGGGCGTCGTACTCTTTACGAGGGAATCACCGGAAAGGAGAGGCAACGTCATGAGCAGGCCCGTGAAAAACTGGGAGCTCACGTCACCGGGCAGCGCATAATTACCAGGCTCTAATTGTCCTTTTACGGTCAGCGGCAGTTGTCCCTGAGTCGTTTCATAGGCAATGCCCCGTTCGTCAAAGAGCCGGTAATAGGGATCGAGAGGCCGTGCTACGAGCCGTCCATGACCTGTGAAGGTCACCGTATTGCCGCTCAAGAGGGCTGCCGGTATGAGAAAGCGCAAGGTCGACCCTGATTCGCCTGCATCAGCGGCAAAGGGGAGTGCCTGCTTTTTAAGGCCGCCGCGAACGCGATACGCACTGCGGTGCGGGTATTCTGAAGGAACTTCTTCAATAGCTGCACCAAAGGACCGTAAGATGCGGCACGTAGCTTCAATATCCTGGGATACAGAGATATTATCTACGACGCTCTCCCCTGACGCCAGGGCTGCGCAAATCAGGTCGCGGTGACCGATACTTTTAGAGGAAGGCGTAACAACCGTTCCCCGCAAAAACTGCGGTGTAATACGTATATTCATTTTGCCCCCTTCTTTCGTATGAATTTTGGCAGCTCCGACGCATCGAGCGGCAACAACCGGGCCTTGCCGATTTCCTTCAGGATGACGAGAGTCATGTGCTGGCCCCGCATCTTTTTATCATTGCTGATGAACGGCAGCAGTTCTGCCGCTGTGGCATCGACGTCCTGTGGCAGGCCGTACCGCTGCAGCAGGTGGCGTAAGCGCGCCGTCGTCCCGGCCTGAGTCAGGCCCATTTCTTCAGTCATCCCCGTGAGCATGGACATGCCTGCAGCGACAGCTTCTCCGTGGGTATACACACCGTAGTCGTAATACCGTTCGATAGCGTGGCCAATGGTATGACCAAAGTTCAGCACCATGCGTTCTCCCAAATCGAGGACGTCCCGTTCAACGAGGCGGGCCTTGCAGGAACAGCAACGTTCGATGATTTCCTCCCAGTGAGAAAAGATCGATTCTTCATCTACGGCTTCAAGCAGTTCAAATAATTGCAAGTCTGTAATGCAGCCATACTTGATCACTTCGCCCAAGCCATCGTGTACGTAGCGCGGCGGCAATGTCCGCAAGAGCTGCGGGTCAATCAGTACGCCCTGGGGCTGGCAAAAGCTGCCGGCCTGGTTTTTGCCGCTCGGCAGGTCAATGCCTACCTTGCCGCCGACACTGCTGTCCACCTGGGCAAGGATACTCGTCGGAATCTGTACAAAGGGCAGGCCCCGCAAGAAGGTAGCCGCAGCAAAACCGCCGAGGTCACCGGTTACGCCACCGCCGAAGGCGACGACGTAATCCATACGGGTAATGCCCGCTTCTGACAATTGACGATATAAGTCCAATAAAGAGGCGGCGGATTTATTCTTTTCGCCGGCCGGAAAGACAATGCGGTGTACTGTAAAGTTGGCAGCCGCCAGGGAGTCTTCCAGGCGCTGGCCGTAAAGACCATCTACGTGGGAGTCGCTGATAACGGCAATATTACGGGTATGGGTAAGACTACGGATATAGTCGCCAGCCCGGTCTAAGAGGCCGTTACCGACGTGGATGTCATATGAATCTTTTCCTAACTCAACGTGTATGTGTTTCATGGATCAGTTCCCTTCTCCGTACAGCGGCCTGTTGCAAAAAGTCACATATGCCGGTGCGGTCTTCTTCTTGTAATAGTGTGGCAAACTGTTGCAGGGCCGTGCTAAAGCGGTCTATTTCATATAAAAGATTTTCTTTGTTGGCCAAAAACAGGTTGGTCCATAAGGGGGCATTGATATCAGCTACGCGTGAGCCATCGCGAAAGCTGCCGGCAATGAAATATTTAGTCATGCTGGTCATGGCCTCGCTATTTACGAGGGACGTAGCCAGCACGTGCGGCAGGGAGCTCGTATAGGCAATGAGCCGGTCGTGTTCTTCCGGCGTCACGCGGACTACATGAGCACAGCCAAGGGCTTTGGCCATGGCCGCAACAGCGTCGGTTTGCTCAGCTCCGTTTTGTGGCATCGGTACGAGTATATAATTGGCATTCCGGAAAATATCGGCGCTGGCCATGCCATAGCCTTGTCCTTCCCGGCCGGCCATAGGATGGCCCGGCACGAAGGCGACACCTGCAGGCAGCAAGGCGGCAATCGTTTCTGCCGTATGGCCCTTAATGCCGGCCACATCGGTCAATAAGGCACCGCGCTTAAAGTAGTGCCGGTTATCGGCCAAAAAGCGGATCATTATCTGGGAGGCCATACAGAAGATCACCAGATCTGCCTGCCGGAGCGCTTCGTTGCCGCACGTGTAGGCCGCCTCTATGACGCCGTCCCGTTTTGCCTGTTCTAAGGCCGCCGTATCCAGATCTACGGCTATAATATGACGCACGCCCAGGTTATGTAAGCCTTTGGCATAGGAGCCGCCGATTAGGCCTAAGCCTATAATTGCTACTGTCTGATTCGTACCAAAGCCACCGTCTGTCATTTCCATCAGTTCCCCCTGTTTTCCTTATATTTCCCGTCCGACAATCGGTGCCAGCTGCCGCAGCGAATCCATGAGCTCTGCGAACATGGCCGGTGTAATCGACTGGGCGCCGTCACACCAGGCGTTGTCCGGATCATTGTGTACTTCAATCATCAAGCCGTCTGCGCCGGCGGCTACAGCCGCCCGGGCCAGATCAGCTACCATCCAGCGTTTCCCCGTAGCGTGACTGGGGTCGACGATAATGGGCAAATGGCTCTGCCGCTTGACGGCCAGGACAGCGCTTAAATCCAAGGTATTGCGCGTGTACGTTTCAAAGGTCCGGATGCCCCGTTCGCAAAGGATGACGTTGTGATTGCCTTCGGCCATGATGTATTCTGCCGACATGAGCCATTCTTCGATGGTAGCGCTCAGGCCCCGTTTTAAGAGGACCGTCTTATTCGTCTTGCCTACGGCTTTGAGGAGATCAAAGTTTTGCATGTTGCGGGCGCCGATTTGAATGACATCTACGTCATCACTCAGGAAGAGCGGCAACTTATCAGCCGACATGATTTCCGTTACGACGGGAAGATTTGCCTTTTTACCGGCGGCACACAGCATGTCGAGGCCTTTATCCTTCAGTCCTTGGAAGGAATACGGCGAGGTCCGCGGTTTGAAGGCCCCGCCTCGCAGCATAGCGGCACCGGCAGCAGCGACGGACTTGGCTACACCTTCGATTTGTTCCGGCGTTTCGATGGAACACGGTCCGGCAATGACAGCCAGCTTTTTCCCGCCTACGCTGACGCCCTTACCGACAGAAATGACCGAATCCTGCGGATGAAAAGCCCGGCTGGCCCGCTTATACGGTACATCGACGCGAATGACCTGGTCGACACATTCATAGCCCTGGAGCTGTTCCATATCGAGGACACTCGTATTGCCTACGAGGCCTAAGACGGTCTTGCTGGCCCCTTTACTGACGTCGATCTGCAGGCCTCGGGCCCGTATTACCTTTATTAACGCATCGGATTGTTCCTTTGTTGCACCTGGTTTTAAAACGATAATCATAGTAAAGCCCCTCGCTTTCTGATAATAAAAAAAGCAGACTCACATGAGTCTGCTCCCAGATTTGTCCATATGCCATTTTGCTTTCTGCCCGTTTTTACCTCTAGGCGGCCTGCAAAAGAAATGGTAGATTGTCCCTCATGCTCCTGTCTGTTCTATTGAATTTGTCGTAGCAAAAATAGCCGGCGCCATAATACAGATAGCTCCAGCCAAAGTATGTAAAGACGTATTCAATTGTCTGACGCAGCATAGACGTTTTCATGACAATTCACCCTTTGCAACATATTACTTACCTTTTCGTTGTGGACATTGTATACCCCGCACGTACGGCTTGTCAAGGAATTTCTTTCATTTTTTCAACACAATCGTTTAACGCAGGAACCAAAGTTCCTGTAGTTGCAACAAAAAGGGCTTTCCCGCACAGGCAGGAAAGTCCTTCCCTTCTTTACTTATCGATGACAGCCTTCACCTTTTCAATGCCCTTTTGCAGGACATCCATAGGGATATTGAGGGGCGGCAGAAGCCGCAGGAGGCCATTGGCCGTGAGGACGAGCACGCCGGCGTCGACGCAGCCGTTGACGACTTCGGCCAGGTCCTTCTTCAGTTTTACACCCAGCATGAGGCCCAGGCCCGATACCCATTCGACGTTCTGGCAGCTTTCCAGTTCCTTTTTGATGTATTCGCCCTTCTTGGTAACCTCTGCCATGAGCTGGTCATCGAGACGGTCGACGATGGAAATGGCCCCGGCAGCGCAGATAGGGTTACCGCCAAAGGTCGAGCCATGCGTATGGTCCGTCAGCGTATGCTGGCACGAATCGGCAAACATAGTTACAGCAAAGGGCAGACCGCCGCCAATGGCCTTAGCCGTCGTGACGATATCCGGTTCGATGCCGTATTTCATATAGGCATAGAGGGCACCGGTCCGGCCATTGCCCGTCTGTACTTCGTCGATGACGACGAGGATATCGTGGGCTTTGGCATAGTCTGCGACGGCGTGGACAAAAGCAGGATCCAAGGGGTGAACGCCGCCTTCGCCTTGTACCAGTTCCATCATGATAGCGCAGACGTTATTTTCTTCGGCCAGTTTTTTTACAGAGTCGAAATTATCGGCATCGGCATAGACGAAGCCGTCTACAAAGGGACCAAAGTCCTGGTGGAGCGAGTCCTGGCCGCAGGCCGTAAGGGTCGCAATGGTACGGCCGTGGAAGCTGTTTTTCAGGGTGATGATGGTATAGCGGCCGTCGCCGTATTTATCGTGGGAATATTTGCGGGCCGTCTTGATGGCGCATTCGTTAGCTTCCGCACCGGAATTGGAGAAAAAGACCTTTTTCATGCCTGTCTTTTCGCACAGCTTCTTCGCCAGGATAATCTGTGGTTCCGTATAAAAGACATTCGAAATGTGGTTCAGCTTGCCCAGCTGGGCAATGACGGCCTGCTGCCAGACATCGTCACAGACGCCGAAGATGTTGACGGCAATACCGGCACTGAGGTCGATATATTCTTTGCCATCTACATCGTACAATACAGAGCCCTTGCCATGATCGAGCACGGCATCCAGCCGGTTATAGACATTGACAATATATTCTTTATCCATTTGTTCAAATTCGTTATGCATCGTACATGCCCCTTTCCCTGCAGCCTTCATTTCAGGCTTCTACAAACATAGTACCTAACCCTTCTTCGGTCAGCATTTCAATCAAAATAGCATGCGGCACTGTGCCGTTAATAATGAAAACGCGCTTAACACCTGCTTTGATGGCATCGGTACAGCAGCTTACCTTAGGAATCATGCCGCCGGCAATAATACCTTCTTCCGTCAGGCTCTCCACCTGGGCCATGGTCAGGCAATGGAACAGCGTCGACGGATCCGCCGGATCGCGCAGAACACCGTCAATATTGGTCATGGAAATCATACATTCTGCCTGGAGCGCCCCGGCAATTTCTGCTGCCGCCGTATCAGCATTGATATTGTAGGACTGGCCGTGGCCATCAGTGCCAACCGAGGAAATGACGGGAATATAGCCATTGGCCAGGCTGTCTTCGATAAGGGCCGTATCGATTTTGGTAATTTTGCCTACGAGGCCCAATTCCTTATCCTGCTGTTCCACCTGTATCATCTGGCCGTCAATACCGCAAAGGCCAATGGCCTTGCCGCCCAAATCGCCTAAGAGATTGACCAGGTCCTTGTTTACCTGGCCGGCCAACACCATCTGTACTACCTTCATCGTCTTTTCATCGGTTACGCGCAGGCCATTGATGAATTTGGATTCCACGCCGATTTCTGCTAAGACTTCCTTAATGTGCGGTCCGCCGCCGTGGACGAAAACCACTTTTACACCAATCAGGTTGAGCAGGACAATGTCTGCCAGGACGGCTTTTTTCAGGTCTTCATTAATCATGGCATTACCGCCGTATTTGACGACGACGACTTTGCCGTTATATTCCTTAATGTACGGCAGGGCATCCCGCAGGATCCGTGCTTTTTGCGCATTGCTTACTGCCTGTATATCGTGATCGGTAAATGAAACATTTGCCATAGCTTTCTCCTTTATTCGCCAACGTTCAGGCCTGTCTTCGGATCGAGGCCCAGCATCAAATTCATGTTCTGGATAGCTGCGCCGGAAGCGCCTTTTCCCAGGTTATCAAAGACCGACGTAACGAGTACGCGTTCATCGTTGCCGGTAACAAAAATTTCCAAGTCGTCACGGCCGCTCATATCGTTGGCAGCCAGGAAACCGCCCTTATCTTCTCCCAAGGGCCGGACGTGGACGAACGCGCAGCCTTCATAGTGGGCAGCCAGTGTCTCCCACACCGTTTGTAAAGTCGGCTTCCCCTTGAGGAGCGCCGTAAAAAGCGGTACTGTCACTTCCATCCCGCAATAGTAATCGTCTACAATGGGAGAGAAAACAGGCTTTTGGCTCAAGCCGCAAATGGCGACGATTTCCTTTAAGTGCTTGTGGGTCTGCCCCAGTCCGTATTGCCGCGGTGCCAGGAGGTCGTCTGTTTTAGCTGTTTCATACTGGCTGATCATCTTCTTACCGCCACCACTGTAGCCCGTGAGGGAAAAACAGACCAGGGGATAGTCTGGCGGCAAGATGCCGGCAGACGTCAGTGGTTGGACACCGGCAATGACGCCGCTGGCGTGGCAGCCGGGGTTGCCTACACGGTCACTTTTGGCGATGCGCTGTGCCTGTATCTGAGATAATTCGGGAAAACCATAGACCCAGTCCGGTGCGGTCCGATGGGCCGTGGACGTATCAATGATGCGCACCTTGGTTTCCGCTGCCAGGCTGACAGCTTCGATCGCCGCCTGATCGGGCAGGCAGAGAAAGGCAATGTCAGCAGCAGCCATGTATTTCTTTACTTCTGACGGCTCCTTACGCAAGGCTTCAGAAATCTGCAGAACTTCTATATCCTGTCGCTCAGCCAGCCGTTCATAAATCCGTAATCCTGTAGTTCCTGAATGTCCATCAATAAAGACCTTTGTTTTCATGGGTACACCTCGCAGTAAAAAAGAAGTAGCTGTTTTTTAATAATAATTTATTGAATTTTTATTCATTATAAGTTTTTACCCGCCCTTTGTCAAGGAAAAATAAAAAAACACACCAAAATCCTTCAGGTTTTCCAGCATGGCCGTGCACCTGAACAGATTTCGGTGTGTTCTTACGCTCCTTACCAGCATGGTGGAATCGCCGTCGTGACCACGCGGAAGGTATAGCCTTTTTCTTTCAACAATTTGATAATTTGCGGTAACGCCTTTACCGTCGCTTCATGGCCGGCACCATCATGCATGAGAATGACTAAATGGCTTTGCAAGTACGGCCGCTGTTGCAGCTGTTTTTTGAGATTTTCAACGGACTTTGCCGCCGTTTTCCCGGTCCCGTCGGCATCACCGGTCAGTGCATTCCAGCCTACTTCAATATACCCCTGAGCCCGCAAGGCATCCCAAAAGGAGCGTGTAAAATGGCCGGCCGTACCGCCCGGAGCCCGGCTGATGATAGGACGGGCGTGGATAACCTGATAAATGAGGTTTGCCGTTTGGTCTACTTCCTTCATATAAGCTGCCGGCGAAGCATAAATCCTATCGTATACATGGCTGTACGAATGAATGCCAATGGCATTGCCCGATGCATAAATGGCCTTGACCACTTCCGGGTAGCGCTCTACATTTTTCCCTGTCAGAAAAAACGTTGCATGAATATGCTCATCCTGCAGGATCTTTAGAATAGCCTCTGTGTTTTTATCGCTAGGTCCGTCATCAAAGGTAAGGTATGCCACATGATCGCCATACCAATAAGGACGCGTACCGGCGTATGTTATAGGCAGCCCTTTATGCCGGCGCTGCTCCAATGTGTACGCATCATAAACAGGCCGTTCATTCGCCTTATCGGGCAAAGAAAAATCATCACCCAGCCAGGCCACAGCGGCTTCCTTGACCTGGACGACAGTCCGCGCTTCGGCATTGCCTGAAGGGGCCGTGGTATCTTGACGGGTCGAAAAGAACCAGGCTGCACAGGCCAGAAAGAAAATAGCCAGTACACCGGTCAATAATTTTAGTTTCACGCTTGCTGTTTCCTTTCTGAATTCACGCTTGCCGTTATACGATTATTTCTTTGTCCCTTGGCTGTTCTGCCGGCTATAGCCCTTCCAGGCCTTTTTAATCAGGCTCCGCACCATATCGATGGTCAGCTGGCGGCGCTCGTTTTCGGAGCACGTACCATAGTTGCCAAATTCCAGTTCTTCGCTGACCATATGGGCCACATTTTCCCGGGCTGCCAGGCCTTTATCGGTCAGCTCGGCACTGGCATTTTCAGCAAGCATCGCCAGGCCCGGACGGCCGCCGACGACGATTTTCCAGCGGTCCTCCTGCAGGGATACGGCGCCTACTAAATAAGGAATCTGGCCCGGCTGCGTGCGGCAGGCCGTATAGGCCGTATAGATAAATTCCCGGGCAATGACGACTTCGGTAATCATTTCCCCCATAGGCGGACAATATAAATAATCGTTGAGACCCATGCGCCCCTTATCCTGCAAGACGACGTCGACGGTCAGCGAGAGCAAAAGGGGAATCAACACGGAAAAATGCGGTTTAGACGCCAACAGGCCGCCTAAGGTAGCCTGGCGTTTTAATTCCTTGTCACTCCACTCTTTCAGGCTCGCCGGAATCACACCTCCTGCCAGGGTACGCAATAAGGGTGACGCTTCTAACTCGGCCATGGTCGTCATGGCGCCAATGGCGATCTCATCGCCTCTGTCTTCTATATAATTCAAGCCGGTCTGTTTCAAATCAATTGCCAATGTATAGTGTGCCTGCTGACGCTTTAGTGATTGAGAGCCTGCCACTAAAACAGCTGAATTTACTGTTTTATAGGCGCTGTATGCTTCAGCAGGTGTCTTGGGCACAATAATGCCATCGCTGGAGACCACAGGGATCCACTCCTCTCATAGATTAAAATCCTGTCAATTTTGCCGTATCGGGCCGTTTTACGTTAAGCATAAAGGAGCCATCTGTACAATCCAAAATATGGTCCAAGAGCGTATCCGGGCCGATTTCATCATACAAATCCAATTCATCTTTATACAATAAAACAGGCATTAGTATCTGCACGACCGCACCATCGGTCATATGCAGCTCGCCTAGTTCCCCTTCAAACTGCACGATCAGGACACCGCTCAGTTCCGTATCCGGTGCAAAGGTTTCCCCGTTTTCCGAATTGGGCAGAACAAAGCCGTAGGACATCCACAATTGGTGTACATGCGGAAACTTTGCCAGCGAACGCAGCATGGCCAACGGCCAGTTGTGCTGGGCTGACACATCTATCTGTCCATGGGCAGCTAAAGACCAGTCGGCCGGCAAAATAATGCACAGCTCACTGTAAGATTCCCGTCCTTCGGGCATTTCCGGACCGGCAGGATACTTCATAGGCGCCGCGCTCATACCCAGCGTGTAGACCAAGTAAAAGGGCTCTTCCTCTGTAGGATACATCACTGCCAGATCAATCGGTAAGGGACAATCAGATTCATCCTGTATAATTACGCACTGTCGTGCTGGAAACAGGCCCTGAAAATGAGCCTGTACTTCTTCTGTATATTCACGATGAATCAGGGACACCCGCTCTGTCGATCGATCATTCAGGGAAAAATAGCAAGCTGCCTTGCTGTTACTGTCAGTATTCATCGTTACCACTCCTTAGTATACTCACTTTGTATTATACCATAGAGTTCCCCTTTGGTAACACCCGTTCTATTTTCCTGTCGCAGGGATTTTATGTTTCCCTGTCGTGCGCTGCAATCGTTCTCGCGCCATTACGATTCGTGTTTCTAATACTTTTTTACTATATAATGTTTTATTTATATTATACCTCTATTTATTTCAAAAACAGATATAGTAACATATACTATTGTCATTTATAGCAAAGTAACATAATACACTCTCCATGCATTCTCAGAAATCATGTAAAAAATAATTTTAAGGTATATGTCGGTACTTATTTTTATTTTTTCAAAAAATATCATCATATTTCATTACTCTTATTGAATTTATTTTAAATTATTAATTTATCATTCATTTTACGTAATTTATTTTCACATTGCGGTATTTGCAAAAAAAAGAAAAAGTGTTATGATAAGGCCGTAGAGAGAAGTTCGAGGTAACCTATTAAGTCCAAATTATTTTAAATGAGGTGATTATTTATGAACCAGTATCTCGCATCAGTAATCGAAAATGTAAAAGTAAAACACGCTAACGAACCGGAATTCGTCCAGACCGTAGAAGAAGTATTATCTTCGCTGGAACCGTTAGTAGAACGTCATCCTGAATATGAAAAATATGATCTTTTGAATCGTATCGTTGAACCGGAACGCATGTTTACGTTCCGCGTTGTCTGGGAAGATGACAACGGCAAATTCCATACGAATACAGGTTATCGTTGCCAGTTCAATGGCGCTATTGGGCCATACAAAGGCGGCCTCCGTTTCCAGAAGAACGTATACCCCGGCATCATCAAATTCCTGGGCTTTGAACAGATCTTCAAAAACTCCCTGACGGGTCTTCCTATCGGCGGTGCTAAAGGCGGTTCCGACTTTGATCCGGCTGGCAAATCCGATGCTGAAGTAATGCGTTTCTGCCAGAGCTTCATGCAGGCTCTGTATCGCTACATTGGTCCTGATATCGACGTTCCTGCTGGTGATATGGGCGTTGGTGGCCGTGAAATCGGGTACCTCTTTGGCGAATATCGTCGTCTGAAAGGCGTTTTCGAAAACGGCGTCCTCACAGGCAAAGGCTTTAGCTATGGCGGTTCCCGTATCCGTCCGGAAGCTACAGGCTATGGCGCTGTATATTATCTGGAAAACGTCCTCAAACATGATGGCGAAGATATTAAAGGTAAAACCATCGCCGCTGCCGGTTTCGGTAACGTTTGCTGGGGCATCTGCAAGAAAGCTGCTGAATTAGGCGCTAAAGTTGTTACCCTGTCCGGTCCGGATGGCTACATCTATGATCCCGATGGCGTTACGACAGAAGAAAAGATCAACTACCTCCTCGAAATGCGTGCCAGCGGCCGCAACGTCGTAAAAGATTATGCTGATAAATTTGGCGTCGAATTCCATGCTGGTGAAAAACCGTGGGGCGTAAAAGCCGATATCATCATGCCGTCGGCTATGCAGAACGACGTTCATATGAAAGAAGCAGAACAGATCGTTGCTAACGGTATCCGCTACTACATCGAAGTTGCCAACATGCCGACAACGAACGATGCTCTGAAATTCTTAATGGCTCAGCCGAACATGGTTGTTGCTCCGTCCAAAGCTGTTAACGCCGGTGGCGTATCCGTATCCGCTCTGGAAATGAGCCAGAACAGCGAACGCCTCGTTTGGACAGAAAAAGAAGTTGACGATCGTCTCCATGAAATCATGAACACGATTTATCAGAACTCCGTTGACGCTGCAGAACGGAACGGCTTAGGCTACAACCTCGTAGCAGGCGCTAACATCGCCGGTTTCGAACGTGTTGCTGATGCTATGTTGCAGCAAGGTGTATTCTAATACCTAACCACCTCATAATATAAAAAGAAGCTGTACGAAAAGGAGTCATCCTTTTCGTGCAGCTTCTTTTTTGTCTGCGCCCGGACGCCGGATCCGTAGTGGCTGCTTCGGGGAGAAAACAAAGAAAGCCTGCCCCAAACGGGCGGGCTTTCTCTATTTTTGTCTGCCTAATTGGCTTCTTTACGTTCCATAATGATGCCATCTCTGTAGGCCTGCAGCAAGGCCTTTAAGTCATCGATCATCTGTAAAATCTTTTTACCGTTATCTGTATCGCCGATCATGACGCGCTTAGGTTCCAGCTCGACCTGCATGGAGTCCGACTCCATATCGACGTTGGTCCGCAGCACCTGGTCTACATCCTTGAAAGGATAGTGCGATTTAATGCGTATGCCGTGGGAATTGAAGATGAGCGTATAGCCGGCAATGCCGGTAGAATTCTGATAGGCTTTGCAAAAACCGCCATCGATGCAGATTTCCTTACCTTCTGCACGAATAGGGCTTTCGCCTTTCTTTACTTTGACCGGTGTATGACCATTAATGATGTGGCCTTGCGGCGAATCGATGCCGAATTCATGCAGGATTTTGACGCATTCATCCTTATCGCGATTGAGATGGAAATAGGCATTTTCCGGTTCTTTCCACGTGCTTTGATCGGCAATATAGCTGCGTTCAAAGGTCTTTACGACACGGCCGGAAACGGGCGAATCAGGACCGCCCCACATATACCACATATAGTCGAGGCTTTCCGTGTCCCGTTTGAGGAAGGCCTGACGGGCTACGTGATCGGCATGATCCATAAAGGAACGGCCTTTATAGGGACGGCCGTCAAAATAAATTTCCTTAAAGCTGCCATCGTCATTGAGCGGCAGGCTGCCGTGGAAAAGGAGGTTGTTATTAAAGCAGCGGTACATGGAACCGTGGCTGTAGAGGAAGCGCATATGCTTTTGCAGCCGTTCACTCTGCATAAATTCATTCTGAAGTTCTGTCATGATGCAGTGTTCTTCCGGCGAAAGCGTATAGGGATCGGCCGGATTAAAGGTCGGAAAATCCGTCGTCGTCAATTCATACGTGCCGGAATCAAGGGTCACTGTCCCCGTTGTCAAATCGATTTTATGGAATAAGAGGCGGTCATCCATATTGTATTCCGGATGACGGAAAATGACCTGCCCTTCCAATTTGAACAGCATGGCATTAATCGCTTTGACCATGGGATCCATACCGTCATCATGGGTATAATTCTTCAGGGCAAACAGGGCCAGTGGCCGCAGGCTGATGCCATAGCCGCTTTCCAGGATTTCCATGTTATGGTAGCGCACATTGTTGCGCAGCACGTTCGCAATGCACGCCGGGCTGCCTGCCGCAGCACCCATCCAGAGGATATCGTGGTTGCCCCATTGAATATCGAGGGAATGGTGCTGCATGAGGTTATCCATAATCTTATCGGCATGAGGCCCCCGGTCGTAAATATCGCCAATAATGTGCAAATGGTCTACAGCCAGCCGTTTTACTAACGCAGTCAGGGCGTAGATAAACTGCCGCGTACTGCCCGTTTCCAAGATGGTATCTAAGATCTTGGAATGATATACCGAGCGGTTTTTATCTTCATCGACCTGGGCATGGAGCAATTCATCGATGACGAAGCGGAAGACCTGCGGCATGGCTTTACGCACTTTCGAACGGGTATACTTGGACGACAGCAGCTTGGCCAGGCGGATCAGCTGGTGCAAGGTCTTGCGGGCCCACTTATCGTTCAGCTCCCCTTTGCGGCTCATGAGGTCCAATTTTTCTTTTGGATAATAAATGAGGGTCAGGAAATTATCCTGCTCTTCCTTCGTCATAGAATGGTTAAAGAGCATTTCTACTTTTTCCCGGATAACGCCGGAGCAATTATTCAAAATATGATAAAAGGCATCATATTCCCCGTGAAGGTCACTCATGAAATGTTCCGTCCCCTTAGGCAAGTTAACGATAGCCTGCAGGTTAATGATTTCCGTAAACGTCGCTGCCTGCGTCGGATATTCCTTCGCTAAGAGTTCCAAATACCTGATATACTGATCTGAGTATCCCTGATAATTTTCCGTCATACTATGTCACCCTTTTTCTCTGGTATCGTTTCGTTGTATACGATGTATGATGCACGTTTTTTATACTCTTCCATTGTACATGATAATCAGAAAATAGACTAGTATTAGGCGTATGTATATGACAATATTTATTTTCCTATTTGAATTCGTTTTATTAGTATATGCTGTTTATTTTTGTTTTATAAATAAACACACACGTGCCACCATGGGCAGCACGTGTGTGTTTTGTTGCAGAGAGTGTGTTTGAAGTATATTCAAAGTATCGTTACCAATAGCTGACACGTCAAAACGAGTGTCAACAAGGCTAACGGATACGTTGAAGCATAGGCAGCTGCTACATCGTCACACTGGGACTTCTCTGCCAGTGCCGCCATAGCCGGCGTAAAGGTCATGCTGGCAGCATTGCAGGCCAGGCAATTCAACAAGGGCAGCCGCAAAATACGTGTGCCAAAGAGAGCCCCAAAAATCATGGGGATCACGACCAGAAGCATACCAATAAGTACCAGGGTCATTCCATTTTCCATGATGATCCGGACCATACTATGGCCTCCTTGTGTACCGACGCCGACGTAAAACAGAAACAGGCCAATTTCTTTAATCGGATCTAAAATGCTTTTACTTACATGCATATCAAAGGGGCCGAGATGCCCAAAATGCCCCATAAGAAGCGACACGATAAGCGGACCGCCTGTAATTCCCAAGGCGAACTGCGCACCATGGGGTAAGGGAATCGTAAAGGCGCCGACAACGACACCGACAACAGATGCGGCAGACAGGCAAAAAATGCCTTGTGGGTCGACCTGCAATACCCGTTTTGCCTTCTTAGCCAGTTCCGACGGAGTAGCCAGCGACTTTATCTGTATCAAGCTCCGTTCATAGGCCATATCTGCATGAACAACTTTTGGGTAAACCTGCATAAACAGGACTTTAAACAAGGCTGCCAAGGGGTAGATAATTCCATACCCCGTAACAACATAGGTCACGGCATCGCTGCTGGCGGCCACGACTTCCCTGGCTGCCGACATGCCCGGTGTCGTCGTAAAGGCACCGCTCATCATGCCGACAGTCAATTCGGGCCGCACGCCAAACACAGCTACAATAAGCGCACAGACAGCCGCACCGGCACCAATAGTCAGCAAGCAAAGACACGAATATTTAATGCCGTTTTTTCTGAGACTGGCAATAAAGCTGGGGCCCGCACTAAGGCCGACACCGACAATAAAGATAATGAGTCCTACGTTCGTAATCCCGCTGGGTATGTCTACACCAAAGTGACCTGCTACCAAGGCTGCTACGAAGACGCCTACCGTTCCCAAATTGACCCCATTGACGGTGACATGACCGATAAGGTAACCGGCTACACCGATAACGAAGATGACAAGCAAAAGCATCCCTATATCACTCATAACAAAGCTAACCATCTGAAGCCCTCCCTTCCCTATACGATCCGGTCACTCACCGGCCGCGATAAACGCTTGTTTCATCGCACTTGCGACGCCTTTCATTTTACGTTCCGAAACAGAGCACACGGCAAAGCGCACACCCATGGCCAGAGGGCCGGCAAAGATCAATGAGTCAGCCAGCTTATCACATACGAGCGCTGAATTTTTAGCCGGAATCGAAATGAAGAAGCCTGACTGATACGGCAAGGCAGCCAATTGGCATTCTTTAGCCTCGGTCATAAAGACAGCTGCGCGACGACGGATTGTTTCATAGAAGGCATGGCGTTCTGCCTCAAACTGCCGGCATAAGGCCGCATCATTTTGGATCGTCGTCAATAACGTCATGGCGCCACGGTTGATATTCGACCAGGCAGCCCGGGCCGAATACAAGACGACATCGTTAAATTCATCGATAACGGACGTATTCGCTGAGATTCCCACTAAGGCCCCGGCCCGCTGGCCATACATGGTGTATCCTTTCGACATACTAAACGCCAGCATGACGAAGACCTTATCCGGCAGGGAAGAAAATTTTTTCATAAACCGGCGTACGTCATTTTTTTCACCGGCATAATCGATATATGCAATATCAACGAGAATGCTGATCCGCTTGCCCTGGGCGGCTTCCTTGCAGGCAATAGCCAGTACGGCATCCCAGTCTGCTTCGGAAAGGGCAAAGCCGGTCGGATTGTGGGCCGGTGTATTTAAAATGAGCAAGAGGGAATCCTGCTGCCGGCAAAGTTCACTTACCTTTTTTTCCAAAGCAGCCACATGAAAATGACGTGTATCGTCAAAGAGAGGAAACGTCGTCAGGTTTCGTCCGATTTCTGAACACAAGGCACCATACGCATCCCAGCGCCAATCGGTCGTCAGTACATAATCGCCGACGTCAGAATAATTTGCAATCGCCATATGAACGGCACCGGTGCCACCAGCTGAAGCCACAGCTGCCACATAGGCATCGGGTCTTTGGTCTGCAAAGGCTGCTTTCAAAACAGCATCTCTATATGCCGGCAGGCCGACAGGGGGTGCATAGCAGATAAAGTCACGCATATCCATAGAGCGGAAAAGTGTTTCTACAGTCGGTATACAGGCAACGTTTCCTTCATCATCGGCAAAAGCTCCCAGTGTGCCATTGACAACCCGTTCTTTTCCGTACGCAGCGATCGCAGCCTGTACCTTGGCCCCGGCCTGAAAAATAACATCATTTAATTTTTTTCCTTCCCGTGCAGGACTTGCCATATACATAGTCATTTTGTAGCGCCTCCCATTATTTTTATTTAATTTTTATGCATTTGTAATCATTAATATACGTTTTTTAGGCATAAAAAATACAGCCTGACGATTGCTTGTATAAAAAATCAGAAGACAGGGGACAAGAGACACTTTTCTCATCCCCTGTTTTCCTTTCCTTTTTTATATTTTCATACTGCCTGTTTTTTTAAACCGTTCGTGCCACGACAAAGCTTCTGCAAGGATGTGCGGTTCATGATCACCCTGTGTCGCTGCTATCGCCCGATCGAGGTAGTCTGTCAGCTGGTCCTTATAGTCCGGATGGGCACAGTTGGCAATAATGGTACGGGCCCGTTCTACCGGTGAAAGACCCCGCAGGTCAGCCAGTCCTTGTTCCGTACAGAGGATGTCCACATCGTGTTCCGGATGATCTACGTGAGAGCACATGGGGACGACGGAGCTGACGGCACCGTCTTTGGCGGTCGAGCCGGTAAAGAAAATGGTCAAATACCCGGCCCGGGCATAATCTCCGGAGCCACCGATGCCATTGAGCATGCGCGTACCGTACAGGTGCGTCGAATTGACCTGTCCATAAATATCAAATTCCACAGCTGTATTCATGGAAATGACACCGAGACGGCGGATCACTTCGGGATTATTGGAGATTTCCTGCGGCCGGATGACAATTTTCTTGCGATACGTATCGATGTGGTCATAAAAATGCTTGAGACCTGCCGGCGAAGCGGAAATAGACGCGGTAGAAACGGCATCGGCCTTACCGGAATCGATCAGTTTCAGCATGCCGTCCTGGAGGACTTCCGTATAAATAGAGAGATGTTCAAATTCGCTTTGTATGAGGCCTTGAATAACCGCATTGGCCACAGAACCGACGCCGGATTGAAGGGGCAGCAGATTCTTTGGCAAACGCCCGTGCCGGACTTCTTCACGGAAGAATGCCAGGAGGTGATCGCCCATGCGCTGGCCATTTTCGTCTACGGGCTTAAAAGAACGGGGCGCATCGGGAATATCACTGCCTACGATGGCAGCTATTTTGTCCCAGCCGCAGGTAATCCACGTTTTGCCAATACGGTCGCCTGCATGGCAAATGGGAATCGGTTCACGCGCCGGCGGATTGGCTACTTCATAGACATCGTGCATACCTTCCAGGCTGAGCGGCTGGGTCACATTCAGCTCTACAATCACCTTATTGCAGGCGGCAATCATGGCTGGCGTCGTGCCGATAGACGTAGCCGGAATGAGGTTGCCCTCTTCCGTAATGGCGACGGCTTCTACAATCACTACGTCGGGCCGGCGAATGAAATCCTGGCGGATCAGCTGGGCAAAGACGCTGACATGATAGTCCGCATAGGCTACGCTGCCGTCGTTAACCTGACGGCGTAAGTCCTTATTCGTCTGATAGGCCAGGCGCCGGGAAATACCATGGGCCCTGGCTAAGGCACCGTCAATTTCATCGCCTAAAGAGGCGCCGGCATACAAGGTGATCTGAAAGGGCTCCTTTTCCATCCGTTTGGCTAGGGCCAGGGGCACTTCTTTAGGATACCCTGCCGGTGTAAAACCCGAAACGGCAACTACATCGCCTGGATGAATAAGCGTGGCGGCTTCTTCCGGTGTCATAACCTTTGACAGGTAGTTCTGATTACGTATACGCGCTGCAATGTCGATCATATGAATCCCTCATCTCTTTATTTTATTAGCGCTTGGGCTGCAGCTACGCCGGCGTCATAGGCTTTTTCGTTGAGCGGGCGCAGCTTTGGCTTAAAGTGGTCGAGTACTGCTGACTTTACAATAGATAAACTTTCCACCTTTGTCAATGCTGCAATAGCTCCAATGGCTACAACATTAGCAGCCAGGGTATTACCCGTCACGCTTTCAGCCAGCTCTGTCAAGGGAATGGCATACACCTGTCCGCTCGTTTTCGGTATGTCATGCACAAAACCGGGATCGACTAAGAAAATACCTTGGGAGGAAACATCCTTGCAGTATGTATCGGCTGCTTCCTGGGACATGGCCAGGACAAAATCCGGATGCCGCACAGTCGGATAATCAATCGGCCGGGTGTCAATAATCAATTCCGAACGGCATGCACCACCCCGCGCTTCCGGCCCGTAGGAACGGGTCAGGACAATTTCCTTATCATCTAAGCCGCCGGCCGCTTCTGCCATAATATCGCCCATGAGCATCATGCCCTGGCCGCCGGAACCGGCAAATCTCATTTCATAGTGATCGTGTGTCATACGTCTGCCTGCCTTTCTGCTGCTTTTTTCAGCTGTTCATACTGCGCGGCATATTCCGGCCGGTCGGTACGATTGACAAAGGTACCGAGAACCAGTTTTCCCGCTATTTCTTCCGGTTGCAGCTTCCGGGCCTGGGCCAGCATGATAGACTGGTCCTTGAAGTGCTGCAGCATCTCTGCCGGGCCGCCTAATTTGTTCAAACGGCCAAACAGTGTCGGACACGAGCTCATGGCTTCAATAACAGAAAAGCCCTTATGCTGCAGACCTTTGGTTATCTGATCCGTCAGCATTTGTACATGGTATACAGTTGAACGTGCTACATAGGTGGCACCGGCTGCCTGGGCCAGCTGGCACAGGTCAAAGGGCGCATCGATATTCCCGTATACGGTCGTCTTCGACTTGGCCCCCGTTGGCGTCGTCGGCGAATACTGGCCGCCGGTCATGCCATAGTTGTCATTATTATAAATAACCGTCGTAATATCAAGATTACGCCGGCAGGCATGAATAAAGTGGTTGCCACCGATAGAAGCGCAGTCGCATCACCGGTAACGACGATGACATGCAGCTTGGGGTTAGCCATTTTAACGCCTGTCGCATAGGCTAAGGGACGGCCGTGGTTCGTGTGGAGGCCGCAAAAATTCAGGTACCCGTTGGCCCGGCTGGAACAGCCGACTCCGGCGATAACGACGACCTGATCCGGGTCAATTCCCGCTTTGTCAACGGCCCGGATGAGCGCATTGGTCACAATTCCATTGCCACAGCCGCTACACCAAATGTGTGGCAGTTTATCTTGCCGTAAATATCTGTCATAGACATGTGCCATTTAGAGTTCCTCCCTTAAACCGGCCAGAATCGTATCCGCCGATAAAATCACGCCATTATTTTGATTGATCATACCCACAGGCGTCTTCCCTGCCACTTCCCGTACTATATGATAGATCTGTCCTTCATTCATTTCGCACGTAATGACCTTCTGCACGCCCTGACAGAGCGCTGCCAGGCGCGCTTCCGGGAACGGCCATACCGTAATGGGCCGGAACAAACCGGCCTTAATGCCTTCCCTGCGAATATCATCAATGGCAGCCTTTGCCGAACGGGAGACAATCCCTGCAGAAACGAGGAGAATGTCCGCATCGTCTGTGCGATATTCTTCGTATCGTTCAATCCGGGAGAGATTATTTTCTATTTTTTTATGCAGCCGTTTTACAAGATACGACGTACGATCGGGATTGTTGGTCACCGGAAAGCCTGTATCATCGTGAATCATACCGGTGACAAACCAGCGGTAGCCGTCGCCAAAGGAGGCCATAGGCGGAATGCCTGTGCCATCATCGGCATAGGCCTTATACGCAGACGGCGGACACGACGGACGCTTGCGACTAACCACTTCATACGTGGCCGGGTCGGGAATCTGAACGCGTTCACTCATATGGGCCAGCATGGCATCACTGAGAATATACACGGGATTACGGTACGTTTCGGCCAAATTAAAGGCGCGAATCGTTTCCCTGTACATTTCGCCTACCGAATTAGGGGCAATGGCAATAATCGGATGGTCCCCGTTGGTTCCCCAGCGGGCCTGCATGATATCGCCCTGAGCCGGTACGGTAGCAACACCCTGGCAGGGTCCCTGACGCATACAGTCGACAAGCACTAAGGGAATCTCAGCCATAATGGCATAGCCCAGGTTTTCCTGCATGAGGGAAACACCGGGGCCACTCGTAGCCGTCATGGCCTTGACGCCGGCTGCTGAAGCGCCGATAACCGCAGCGATCGACGCCAGTTCATCTTCCATCTGCATGTACGTACCACCTGCCTGGGGCAGTAATTCCGATGCCAATTCGGCAATTTCCGTAGCCGGTGTAATAGGATACCCGGCAAAAAAATGCATGCCTGCTGCCAGAGCTGCCCGTGTACACGCTTCATTGCCCGTCATGATTTCATATTTTTTTGCCATCTCAGTTTCCTCCTAACATTCTGATTGCAAAATCGGGACACCGTAGTTCACACAACATACAGCTTATACAATCATCAGGCCGTGCAAAAACGGGCTTCCCGGCTTCATCCGTATCCAGAACAGATTTAGGACACAAGGCGGTACAAATACCGCAGCCTTTACAAAGATGACGATCTAACACAAATTCTTTATGTTCCTGTGCCATCATACGTTACGCCTCCTAAGCTTCACATTTTTATATACTTGTCTTTCTTTTTACTCATAGTATAGCTGTAAAACCGGCAGCGTAAAAATACAGGAATTTCATAGGAAGTATCGTGAAATTTTATATCTTATCCTCTCTTTTGTCCTCTTTTCTCTTTTTTGTCCTTATATCCATATGGATTTTATAGGATATAACGCGTATAATAAGCTCAACCGATTTTCTCTGTCCGCAACGTAGCAGTCACGCTTAGTGTTTCCTGTAAAAATACAAAAGAGAAAAATTTCTCTTCAAAATATACAAAGGAGGTTCCCATGAATCTGGAAACGTATCGTAATTTCGTCAAAATCATCGATGCCGGCACGATTTCTGCCGCAGCGCGGGAACTGTGTATTGCCCAGCCGGCCTTGAGCCATCAGCTCAAAACCTTGGAAGCGGCCTATGGCACAGCCTTGGTAAAGCGCAGTGCCCGTCATATTTCCCTGACCAGCGCCGGCCAGATTCTTTACGAACGGGCCAAGCGCATGTGCCTCATGGAACAGGCAGCGCAGGAGGAAATCCACGCCTGCATTGCAGGGACGCGTGGTACCCTTCATTTAGGCCTGACGCCCTCGTGGCCTGATTCGGAATTAGCCGACATGCTCATGACCTTTGGCAAGGCCTATCCGCACATCGACTTTGATATTTGCGAGGAAAACTCGGATCAGCTCTTGACCCTGCTGGATCAGGAACGGATTGAAGTGGCTATTATCCGCCGGGCGGCTCCCTTGCCGCCGCGTTTTACTGCGCCTCACCTGGTGGATGAACGCCTGATGATTGCCTTTCACCGGGATCTGCCCGGCCTGTCTGCCAAAGCAGGAGCCTTGCCGGTAACAGCCCTGGAAGATATTCCTCTGGCCATTTCCCGCGGTTTCCAGCAAAAAATCAGGGAAATTTGTCAAAGTGCCGGCTTTACACCGCGTATCCGCCTGACTGCTGCCTCCCGCTACCTGCCTCTGCGCTGGGCTTTGTCCGGCACAGCCGCCGCCATCTTTGTGGGTACAGCCCGGCCGGACCAGCTGGCCGAAGAAATCTGCTGCTGTCCCCTCATTGGCCCGGGACTGGAGACACGGCGTATGGTAACAGTACTGCGGGACCGGGCTATGTCAGCCGTGACCCGTGTCTTTCTTCAATATCTGCAAGAACAGCTGCCTCACGTAAAGGAGTGATTGCTATGGTTCGTATTGCTTGTGCCCAAATGGCCATGAGTGCCAATATGGAAGAAAACTATCAAAAATCCTTAGACTATGTCCGCCGCGCCGCTACAGCTGGTGCTGGCATAATTTGCTTTCCCGAAGGTCAGCTCAGCCAGTACATTGCCCAATATGCCGGTCTTTCAGGGGACGACTTTGCCATCTCCCGTACCCATCCGTATATACAGGGCTTTTGCCAGGCCTGCCGGGAACATCATATAGTCGGCGTCTTTTCTCTTGCCCTCAGAGAAAAAGACCGGCACATCTATTCAGACATGCTGGTCATCGACGAAACGGGGCAACTAGTCACGACAGCAGCCAAAAATCATATTGTCCGGGCGCCCCATTTCTATGAACAGGATTACTTCACGCCGGGAAACGACGGCTTTCTCGTCGCTCCCACCAGGGCCGGACGCATAGGCCTCATCGTTTGTTTTGACCGCCATTATCCCGAAAGCTTCCGTTCCCTGGCCCTGCAGGGGGCAGACGTCATCATTACAGCCGTAGCCAACGAAACGAGTGAACCCCGTGACGTCTTCCAATGGGAAATGCGCATTCCTGCCTTTCAAAACAGCCTCTACACGGTTATGATTAACCGCACAGGCCGGGAAGGCATGATGGACTTTTGCGGCGAAAGTCTCGTAGCCGGCCCGGATGGCAGCGTCGTTGCCCTGGCCGGTACAGGGGAAGAACTGCTCCTGGCCGACCTGGACTTCGCTAAAGCCGCTGCCTTGCGCCAGGAAAAGCAATACCTGTCGTTACGCCGGCCGGGAATCTGTGCCTTGCCATAAAAAAAAATTCCAAGTCTGCTCTGGCAAACTTGGAATTTTTTCTGTCTTATTTTTATGTCCTATTTTTCTGACTTGTCGAATTCTGCACGAATCGCTTTTTTAAGAGCCGGGTCAGCAGCAATGCGCAAAACGGTCCGGCCAATGATTTCTGCTCCCTGGACGATGACCGGTTCGATCGTCTTGCTTTTGACCAAGTCGGCAATTTCCCGGGAATGGTCCGGATAGAAGGTATCGCCCATGGCCAAATGGAGATGAAGCACCGGGCATTGGTGACTAATGTTGGCAATATCGGAGCTGCCGCCAATACCGGGTTCTACGAAAGGAATCTTCATCTCCCGGAGAACCTGACGGACCACTTCCGTTGCCGTTTCATTCCAAATGAGGTCGTCGTATTTATACCCCACTTGTTCTACTTCATACGTCGTTTCCGTCGCCAAGGCGGCGCCGGCAAAGCAGTTCATAATGCGTTTTACGACCTGGTCGAGGTAGGTCCGCGTCGTGTGGCGGATGCAGCATTCGAGTTCGGCAAAGTCCGGGATGACGTTAGACGCCGTGCCGCCGTTGACGATATACGTGCCGATACGCGTATCGGGCAGGACGTGCTGGCGCAGCATATCGATGGCATGGAGGGACAAGGTCGCGCCGTTCAAGGCATTGCGGCCTTCCCAGGGATGGGCTGCGGCATGAGCCGTCTGGCCGTGGAAGCGGACGCGATAATCATCTAAGGCCAAAAAGCGCGAATTCGGCGTCGTTTCACACGACGACATATGCACCATGAGGACCAGATCATAGTCCTTAAAGACGCCTTGCTCGCACATGGGTACTTTGCCGCCGTGCAGTTCTTCATCAGGCGTACCGAAGAGATCGACGGCTACCGGCAGATCAGGCATGGCGTGAAAAGCAGCGGCAGCCAAAAAGCTCACGGCGCCGCCGGCCGAATGACCACAACCGTGGCCGATTTCCGGCAAGGCATCGTATTCAGCCAAAATACCGACCCGCAGAGCTGGCTGCCGGGGCTGTTTTACGACGGCCTTATACGCCGTAGGCTGGCCGCTAAAGTGTTCTTCCACGTCCATCCCCAACGAGCGGCACGCCGCTACATGACGGGCGCAGGCGTGATATTCCTGTCCGGATAATTCCGGATCGTTGGCAATTTCATAGTTTAAGGTAAAGGCTTGTGGTGCAAATTTCTGCACATTGGCAGAAAAGGCATCCCATAATGACATGCAATACACGTCCTTTCTTCACAGTAAAAGGCCGGCAATACGCTTGCCGGCACATGAATACAACTTGTCAGCCCCCGACGATGGTCATATACAAAGGAATGACCAGGAGACCTAAGACAATGGAAATAAAACTGATTTCTGTCGAATAGCGTACGTCGGCACCGACGGATTTGGCCACGACGGTCATTTGCGTCATAGCCGGCATACTGGCCTGCATGGTAAAGACCTTAGCCGACATGTCCGTAATGGGAATAAACGGCAAAAGGGCCAGTACGCAGCAAGGGCAGACGAGAAAACGGCCGACGAGAGCACCGATAATATCGCGGTCCCAATGGATGTCCGCCCAGACGATGCCGCTCATTTCGATGCCGATGACCATGAGGGACAAGGGCGTCGCCAAATTGCCTACGTATTGAAAGCTCATGACGAGAAAATCAGGCAAGGGTATTTCCAGCATGACCAGAATCAGGCCTACGAGAAAGCCCTCAAGAGGCGGAGAGAATACTTTTTTCAAGGTCTGCATAGAAAAGAGGGGCATATTTTTGCCACCTGTACTATCGTTGACAATATGGTAAATCCCTAACGTCCAAAACATAGTCGTATTGGCCATATAGTACAGCATAACCGACGGCACGCTCTTCGGCCCGAAGAGGGCCAGATTAACCGGCAGGCCGATAAAAATAGTATTGGCAATAAAAAAGCACGTAATAAAGATGCCCTGCCGTTCCTTACGGATATGCAACACCTTCGCCGCTATGCGTCCGACAATATAAGCCAGGAAGATAGACGCAAAGGGCAGCAGCAAATCCGGTGCCATCTGTACGAGCGAATCGTGCGTAAAATCGCGCACCATATTGACCACCATGTAGAGCGGCAAAGCCACCTTCATGACGATGCGTGTCAAGAGGGCACTCGTATTGCTGTCAAACCAGCCCTTACGGCACAAGACAAAGCCAATTGCAATGATAAAAATGACCTCAAAAATACCCTGCAGGCCATGAATAGCCCCTTCCATGAGGACCTCAACTCCTTAACTCGTTATAATTTGTATAAATCGGGCCGGCGGTCACGGAAGACGTTGATCTTTTGGCGAATTCGTTCCGTAATGGAAAAATCCACATCTGCCAGGAGGATCGTTTCGTCTGCTCCGCCCTGGGCCAGCATGGTTCCCCACGGGTCGGCAATCAGCGAGCTGCCACCAAAGCGCACGGTATCGGTCGTTCCGCAGCTGTTGACGGCTACGACGTAGAATTGGTTTTCAATGGCCCTGGCCTGATTGAGTATCAGCCAATGCTGCCGCCGCTGTTCTGCCCAGGCGGCCGGAACGAATAAGATCTGGGCACCTGCCAGGGCTGCCATACGCACCCATTCGCCAAAGCGGATATCATAGCAAGTGATCGACGCCATTTTGATACCGTCTAATTCAAATACATTCAGATGATCGCCCGGCGTAAACACCGTGTCCTCTCCTCCAGGCGTAAAAAGGTGGACTTTGTCGTACGTAGCGATGACCTGGCCTGCCTTATTTACGACAAAGGTCGTGTTGTACAGGTTGTCACCGCGGCGATTGGCAACGGAACCGCCAACGATATGAACGCCGTAGCGCTTTGCTTCTTCTGCCAAAAAGGCCTGTGTCCGGACACCATCCCGGTCGGCAAGATCCATAATATCTGGCGGATAAAAGGACGTATTCCAAAGCTCCGACAAGACAACGAGGCCGGCTCCGGCAGCTGCCGCCTTTTTTATATTCTCTGCTGCTAAGGCATAATTCTTTTCTACATCTCCATAGGCAATGGCTGCCTGTACGGCTGCTATCTTCATTATGTGCACCTCCTCAGAGTGTGAATAAAATCATAATTGCTGTATATTCTATTATAAGCGAGCTGTTCCTGCAATGCAATATATGATTTAGCCAAAATCGTCACCTGGCAGGTACCCTGGCATTTCTCACGTCCCTATGCTATAGTAAAGTGAAACAAATCAATGCAGGGAGGCGAAAGCATGGCCAAATTAAAGAAGACAAACGTCATGCGCATTTTAGATAAACAAAAAATAGCCTATACAACGAAGGCTTATGAATACTCGGAAGACGACCTTTCCGGCGTCCACGCGGCAGCAGCCTTGGGCATGGATCCGGAACAGGTCTTTAAGACCCTCGTCGGACAAGGAAATAAGACCGGCCCTGTCGTCTTCTGTATTCCCAGCGATAAAGAATTGGACCTGAAAAAAGCGGCGGCCTGCAGTGGCAATAAAAGCGTGCAGCTCCTGCATGTCAAAGACCTGCCCGGCCTGACCGGTTATATCCGCGGCGGCTGCTCGCCTATTGGTATGAAAAAACAATTTCCAACGTATATTGATGCATCGGCAGAAACGTATGACGCCATCAGCATCAGTGCCGGCCAGCGGGGACAGCAGGTATTTTTACCGGCTGCCTCCATCATGGAAGTGACCGGTGCCGTGCTGGCGGATCTTACCATGAAGGACGTAACACTCACAGAAGGGCGCGTACGATGAGCGGCGACAAGATGGCAGCCTGGCTGCAGGATCTCGCCCAGTGCGAAGCGTGTAAGCTGCGCCACGAAGGCAATCGCGGTCCTACAGGCTTTACGGGCGATCCGGCCTCACCCATCATGTTCGTCGGCGAAGGGCCAGGCGGTGTGGAAGATGAATATGGTGTTCCTCTCGTAGGCCCGTCAGGCCAGCTCCTCGATAAAGCTTTATGGAGCGTCGGCCTCACGCGGGACCGTATTTACGTCACGAACATCGTCAAATGCCGGCCCAAAAACAACCGTACGCCGACGCTGGAAGAAGGCAAGGGCTGTGCCAACATCCATCTCGTCCGGGAAATCGGACTGGTCGCCCCGCAGGTCATCGTCTGCCTGGGCAAGGTGGCCTTTCAGTATTTCTACGGCCACGCTGCCAGTATCATGCGCAACCGCGGCAAGTGGTTCGACTGGCAGGGTATTCCCGTCATGCCAACGTATCACCCGGCCTTTCTCCTGCGGCAAACAGGCAAAGACCTGATTGAAGCAAAATGGCAGGTCTACTATGATTTTAAGGCTGCCGTAGAAAAGGCGCAGGCTGCCTGTCCGGATTACGTCTATCAAAGCCCGGAAAAGCCCAATCTCCTGGCTCAATACCAAGCCGTAAAAGAACAACGGCATTTCTAAAAAAAGACGCTGTGCTCCCCCTCGGAGCCAGCGTCTTTTTTGCATAACTATTCAATTAATCGGCAACGAAATCGCCTGTCATATCGACCAGTTTGCCTGGATTCATGATATTATTCGGATCCAAGGCTTTCTTGATAGCCTTGATGACGTGCAGCTCTGCCGCTGGCGTGCACTTGGCAAATTCTTCGAGTTTCTTGTAGCCGATGCCATGTTCGCCGGACATCTTGCCGCCTAAGGCGTAGACGCGCGGGAAAAGGTCTGCATGGAAGGCTTTGATTTTTTCAAACCATGCTTCCGGTGAAAGGCCTTTGGCATTCAGGGGCAGGACATGAATGTTGCCATCACCGATATGGGCTACAGTGACGCAATAGAGATCGTATTTTTCCCGCAGTTCCGGAATCTGGGCCGTCATGGCAGCAATCTGGTCCAAGGGAACGACAAAATCCTCGGTCTGGAACATTTTATCCACGTCCCGCGCTGCTTCGGCAAACTGCTTGCGCAGCTTCCAGATCCGTTCGTCTGCATCGAGGACATCGACGGCACCGTTGGCTTCTGCCAGATCGCAGAGCTGCTCCATCTTGCGGTCGGCATCATCCTGGCTGAACGTTTCTACCGTGACGATGACGTAGTCTGCCCCTTCATCGACATGAGGCATAGGCATGGAAAGGAATTTCGTCGTCATGACCAGGGCTTCGTTATCCATGAATTCAATGCTCGTCGGGTCGATGCCGGCCTTAAGGATCTTATTGGGCAGCGCAAAGGCTTCTTCATCGCTCTTAAAGACACACACCACGTTAAAACGATAAGGCGGCAAGGGACGAAGCTTGACCGTCACTTCCGTGATGATCCCCAGTGTCCCTTCAGAACCGGCAAAGAGCTGTTCCAAACAGAGGCCGGTCGAGCTCTTTTGCAGGCGCGCCCCAGCCGTTACGATTTCCCCCGTCGGCGTAACGACCTTCAGGCTATAGAGCTGGTTGCGTGTTGTGCCGTATTTAACAGCCTTATTGCCACCGGCATTATTCGCCACGTTGCCGCCGATCTGGCAGCTTTCGGCACTGGATGGATCACCGGCATAGAGCAAATGATGCTGCCGGGCCATTTCCTGAAGGTCACTGGTCCGCACGCCGGTCTGGCAGACAGCATACATATTGTCGGCATCGAAGGTAAGCACCTTATTCATGCGTTCCAATTCGACAACGATACCGTGGTACACGGGGATAGCTCCGCAGGCAACACCCGAGCCGGCTGCGCGCGGCGTAAGCGGTACCAAGTACTGATTCGCTAATTTGACGACGTCTGCTACCTGTTCCGTCGTTTCCGGAAAGACGACTACCTCAGGCTTGTGGAAATAATAAGAATTGCCTTCTTCGTCTGTTTGATAGGCTGTAAGATATTCTTCGTCTGTCTTTACTTGCTTATCACTGAGGACCCGTTTCAGGTCTGCTACCAGTTCCGGTGTGACCGGATTAAAATGTGCCATCATGCATACACCCCTTTTGTGTTTCCCCTTTAATAGAAATATAAATATATTAATATATTAAAGTTTATGCCGATGATTTTCACGAAATCATCGCTTCAAACTTTATGTTTGACAGTATAGCACTCTTTTCCGTCTTGTAAAGGCCTCTTTTTTTCTTGCCAAGACCGCAAAAAAACCGGCTGTACCCCCATCATTAAGCGACCTATGACGTTTAACGCAACATCATTCCCAAACTATATCATTTTATTAATTTTATCATTCTATTTTGGAATATTCATATCCTTTTATACCATATATATAACGTTTATTTATTTTCGTTATTTATATAAATTAATAATAAAGTACTTGACTCTTTTCCCGTCATTGCGTATAATACGACACAAGCAAACAACCAAACAGTGTTGATTGGGAAAAGTACTTACAGACCCTGACATTACAGAGAACCTGCCGTATGGTGCGAGGCGGGATGTAAAGACTATGAGGAAAATCACCCAGGAGCTGCCAGCTGAACGCGTCCGTTGCAAGTAAGTGTGGCCGATTGACAACCGTTATCTTGTCCGGCATTGAACGTTAGAGAAATCTTTCGGTGATGTCTGTAGAGGGGTCGTTTTAGACGACAATAAGAGTGGTACCGCAGAGCATTTAACGCTTTGTCTCTTTCAGAAGAGACAAAGCGTTTTTTTATTCTCCAGGTAATACAATCAGCCGTTTGTTATTTGCCGAATCCATTATCTTTTTTCTATTTCAGGGGGTAGTTATCATGATGAATTTCGTTACCAAATTAAGCGGTTTTGTTGGAAAAAATCTTACCTGGCTTGTCTTACTCACCATCGTAGGCGGCTATTTCGTTCCTTCCGGTTTTACCTGGGCCGTCTCCAATACGGTCTGGCTCTTAGGCGTAGTCATGTTTGGTATGGGCATGACGCTTCACGCTTCTGATTTCCGTCTCATCCTGCAGCGTCCGCGCGAAGTCTTGGCCGGCACGGTCTGTCATTATACGATCATGCCGCTCGTAGCCTACGCCTTGGTCATGGTCTTTGGTCTCTCGCCGGAATTAGCCGTCGGCATGGTACTCCTCGGCTCCTGCCCCAGCGGCACAGCATCGAATGTCATGAGCTTCCTCGCTAAAGGCGACGTACCTTTGGCCGTTTCTATCACGACCGTTTCTACGCTCCTCGCCCCGATCATGATGCCCTTCCTCGTTTGGGCACTGGCTGGTCAGTGGGTTACGGTTTCCTTCCTCTCCATGGCTCTGACGGTCATGAAGGTCATCCTCGTACCGCTCGTTTTAGGTCTGCTCGTCCATCGTGTAGTCGGTGAAAAATATTTGGCCCAGCTCCAGAAAGTACTCGTTCTCGTCTCTGCCTTTGCCGTTCTTTCCATCCTCGGTGGTGTCGTTGCCGTAAACGGTGCTAAAATCGTATCGCTTGGTGTTTTCATGGTCGTTCTCGTTCTCTTACACAATCTCTTCGGTTTTGCTCTTGGCTATTTCATCACTGGCAAGCTCGGTTTTGGCAAACGGCAGCAGCATTCCGTTACCTTGGAAGTCGGCATGCAGAATGATGCCTTGGCTCTTTCCATCTGCTCCGTCTACTTCGCTCCGGCCGTCGCTATCCCGGCTGCTGTAGGTGCTGCGGTGCACCAGATCACCGGTTCCATGCTGGCCGGCCTCTTCGCCCGCAACATGGATAAACACGAAGCAAAAGAAGCTGCCCGCAAACAGGAAGTGGCTCCGGCTCCTACAGCACACTAAGGCTGTTAACCGGGTTACTATATACCATAACAAAGAAGCGCACTGCATCCCCAGTCAGTGCGCTTTTTTGTTTTCATATTGCTACTCTTTTGCAACATATTTGTCACAAAAAAAGACTATACTATAGTTACTTTCAAAGGGGGAATACAGATGAAGAACATGATCAAACACATGGCCGTTCTGACGGCTATAACGGCTGCCATGAGCGGCAGCTTCGCCTTTGCCCAGGGCCAGCAGTCCTATACGTCCTACCCGTGGCAGGGTCAGCAGGTTCAGGCACAACAGCCGGCACCACAGGCTAATCCTACGGCAAAATGGAACAGCCAGAAAAATAAAACCGACAACGTAAAAAAGGATAAAGCGGATACAAACAAGGACTACAAGCAAGTAAAGAAAGACAATAAAAAGGATTCCAAAAAAGCCAGTAAGAATCTGAAAAATCCGCCACAAAACCAAACGCCATCCCAGAACCAACAAAAGCAGCAGCCTAATCCGTATGTACCGTACGGACAAAACCGCTGACATACAAGAGCCCCATCACAGATGATAGGGCTCTTTTTCTTTACAAATATAGTATTTGCTGGTAAAATATATAAGTACCTATCATGCGGGTGTAATTCAGTGGTAGAATACGAGCTTCCCAAGCTTGGTACGAGGGTTCGATCCCCTTCATCCGCTCCAAATCAAGGCCTTACTCATAGGAGTAAGGCCTTTTTTCTGCTATAATAAAATCGTACCTATACCAAACAAAGAGGGTGTTATTATGAAGCTCATGGTTTCCGGCATTGGCGGTGTCGGCGGCTACGTCGCAGCCGTTCTCTGCTCACACTATGCAGAAGTGACGCTCATTGCCCGCAAGAAGCGCCGTGATTCCTTACGGGAAAAAGGCCTCGTCGTCCACAGCCAGCTGCTGGGAGAACAGGTCTTCCACCCGGCTGTTACGGATACACCGGCTGAAGCAGGCATTCAGGATATGATCTTCATCTGCACGAAAAACTATTCCCTGCCCGCTGCGCTGGCGGCTGTACAGCCCTGCGTAGGCCCGGAGACGCTGGTCGTCCCCATCATGAACGGCATCGATCACTACGAAACGGCCCGTTCTCTGCTGCAAGGCGGCATCGTTGTCAATGCCTTGGTATACATTGCGGCCAATTACCGGCCTGATTACTCCATTGACCATAATTGCAATTATGCCCGCATCATCGTCGCAGCACCACAAGCAGAGGCCGCTGCCCGCGTCGTTTCCGTTCTCAATCACGAAGGCGAAATAAACTGCTACATTGCCGACGATATGAAATCGGAGCTCTGGCACAAATTCATCGTCAACTGCGGCTATAATACCATTACCGCCTATTACGGCTGTACGACACGGGGTCTGCTGGAACCGCCGGCGCGCTTAAAGGAATTCCAGACCCTTCTCGATGAAGCCTATGCCGTTGCCATAGCCGATGGCGCCAAGCTGCCTGATGATTTGACGGCCCGCATTTATGACCGCTTTCTCAACCGGCGAGGCCTCGACCTAAGCAGTTCTATGGCCCGCGATTTTGCCGCCCATAGGCCCAGTGAGCTGGAAACATTCAGCGGCGTCCTCGTACGCAAGGCTCACGCATTGGGTGTAGCCGTACCCCTGACAGAACGTTTTTATGAAGGATTAAAAGAAAGAGAGGCACATATATGAAATTAATGGTAACCGGTATCGGTGGCGTAGGCGGCTATTTAGCCTCGTTCCTCAGCACCTATTATCCCGGCCAGGTAACACTGATTGCCCGTAAGGCCCGTAAAGAATCGCTGGCTGCCAAAGGGCTCGTCCTGCACAGCGAATATTTCGGCGAACACGTAACCCATCCGGCCGTGACAGATACACCGGCCAACGCAGGCATTCAGGACGTAATCTTTGTCTGCGTTAAAAATTATTCCCTCGAAGCTGCCCTCAAGGCAGTCATTCCCTGCATCGGTGCAGATACGATCGTCTTTCTCATCCAAAACGGCATTGACCATGCAGAAAAGGCCAGGGAGATCGTCCCCCAAGGCCATATCATCGATGCCGCAGTCTATATTAACTCCAAATACAATGACGATTTCTCCATTGAACAAAGCGGCAAATTTGCCCGTATTTTCTTTGGCTCCGACGACGCAGACAGCTGCCGGCGTGTCGAAGAAATTCTCGCCCATGAAGGCCTGCGCATCCATAACGAAGGCGCTGCCATCGGCACGCAGATCTGGATCAAATATATTACGAACTGCGCCTTTAACGTCATTACCGCCTATTATGAAGAAACGATCGGTGCCATCTTCGCCCGGCCCGACGGAAAGGAACAATTCCACACACTCCTCGAAGAAGCAACAAACGTCGGCCGCGCCACAGGCATTGCCCTGCCGGAGGACCTGGTCGAAACGATCTATGGCCGCGTCATTGCCCAAAAGAACAAGGACGTCTACAGTTCCCTGGCCAATGACATTATGGCCGGCCGTAAGAGCGAGCTTGATACCTTTAGCGGTCTCCTGGTCCGCACGGCAGAAAAGGTACACGTAGCAGTCCCCTTATCGGCCATGATGTATCACGCCATTGCCAAACGCATTGCCGAACGGCAGCAGCAATAATGCCCTATAAAATAGGACGCACCCAGCGGGTGCGTCCTATTTTTATTTCGCGCTTATTTTTTCAGCTTTTTGCTCGTTTTCGGTGCCGTTTTAATCACTACGTTGCGGCCGTCTTTGACGACTTCCAGGGAAATATCGCCTACGCCGTCCTTATAGTAGGCCATCTTGATTTCCAGGAGCAGCGTTCCTACACGCTGCTGCAATTCATCGGTAAAGAACTGCTTGCGGAAATCTTCTGCCGACGTACCGGTGCCTTTTTTCTTAGCGACAGGGCGCTTGGCCACCGTTTCTTCGTCGTCCCAGTCTGCCGTTTCAAAGGTAACTTCTTCTTTTACGCCGGCAAACATGTCTTCCAGCGAACGGTTTTTAGGAATCTTATTTTTTGCCATCTAACTCACTCCTATGCAGTAACAGGCGCCCTTACGGCGCCCGCTCTGGTTATTTGTTATTATCTACCTTATCGGCAGCTTCACGCATACTGTTCAAGGTAATATCCGAGAATTTTTCTGGTGTCTTATACGTTGCAATCTTCGTAAAGCCCTTCTTCAAGCGGCCGCGGTACGCTGCCACTACTTCATTATCCGAATTCATTTCGGCAATGAAGATTTCCTGGCCGTCTATGCCAATGAGGCGGAACTTGCCGCTCGGCGAAATTTCCCGCCAGCTGCTCGTTGCTCCGTCAAACATGTATACGACACCGGTACGCAGATTATCGTAGAAGAAAATATCCTGGTCGTAGAAGACAGCAATGCGGCCGATATTTTCTGCCTGGACGTTAATGCGGCGTGTATCATAGTTAGCATCTGTACGGTAAATGCGATACTTGTCCTTGTCCACTTCCAGTTTCATATAGACGACGTTCGTCGCTGTCGAATAGGCTACGTCGACAATCTTGCTGCCCTGAGGCGCATTTTCAATAGGCGTATCCAATTCCCGGTCCGGATAGATCGGGTTATATTGGGCAATATATACGCCATAACGGCCTGTCTTTTCATCCTTGCCGTAGGTTGCAAAAATAGCCAAATCGCGGTCAGGCAGCCACTCGAAAAACGACACCTTGCGTCCATGCAGGCTGATACGCTGTGGTTCCGAACTCTTGCCGGCTTCATAAATAGAAACGACATCGTCGACAATCGTCGCCATGAACCGCTTATCATAGGAATAATAGGTCTGGCCATTCGGTTCTACACCGAAGCCCAGTTTTTCCTGTTGATTCGTACTGCCAATCTGGAAATCCGAAGTTGGTGCAAAGAGGACTGTATCCAGGTAGTAGTACACACCGGCCTGAATGCCGATGCCGATGGCGAATGCCAAAAGCACTTTTCCCAGCTTCATGATTCCCCTCCTACTTCACAATAAATGCCGTCGGAATCATTCGTTCACCGAGAAGATCCGCCGGTTTGTTTACGACTTTCCCATTCAGATATAAGGTCGAACTGGAACCGCCGTCCAGATTAGCTGCAATATACGCGCCCTGTTCATACATGATATTCTGCAGGTCGCGGAGCGTTGCACCAATGGAGTACGATGGCTGACGCCCATCGATAACCAGGAACAAGACCGTGCCGTCCTTGCGCTGGCCAATGGCCGTACGCGGACCGACGCCCCAGCCGCCGTCACCGACAGTGATCATTTTCTGGCCGTTGACGATCAGCGGTGGCCCGAAGGTAATCCCTTCCTGAATATCCATGGAAATGATTTCGCCCTTGCTGTAGTTGCCGGCTACGAGGTTGCCATCTTTCGTAAAGCCGATGAATTCATTGACTTCACTGTCGGCCGTGTTGCCGCCGAGGATAAACTTGCCGTCGTGGACGATAAAGCCATAGGGACTGCGGCCTGTACCGGTGCCGTTAGCATCATAGAAGCCGCCGGCATTGATGGCCGCTACAGCGTTGTAGCGCTGGGCAATACCACTCGTCGTTTCCCCTTTTTCATCCATATTTTCTGCCGTTCCCACTTTGACCCGCTTAGGATCAGGGATTTCCAGCAAAAAGCCCTTGAAACGGCTGGATTCGATATTTTGCAATTTTAACGAAGAGTCCGTACGGACCTTGAATTTAAATAATTCCTGCTTCGGAGCTGTACTGATACCGCCTAAGATTTTATCGATTTCATCCTGCGTAAAAAGCCACGTAATATATTGCGGGTGACGGCTCTTCAAGATGGCGCCGACTACGGTCCGCTTAATATTATCAAAAGGCCCGAACAGTACGACAACCGGAGAGGTTACCGCAAAGAATACAAGCAGTACAACGAAAAACTTCCCTATATCTTTCAGTTTCATAATTACCTCATCGTATACGCACGCAACTGTCTCTATCGCTGTTCATATTTTTCAGTCGTAACGCGCTGCCTGAAATTATCAATATCCACTTCATTGCCAATCCAGATGCGTTTGACAGCATACGGATTATCGCCGTATTTTGCCCAGCCCGGATCCATAGTAAAGGCCAGTTTGATGCCAAACTGCTTCAGAACCTTGGCCGCTGCGGGATTATAGCCGCCATAGGGATAACAGAAATATTCATTCGTAATGCCCAGGTGCTCTTTGAGCTCAGCCTGGCTTTTTTGTATTTCTGCTTCCAGCGTATTACCGCCCATCTCGTTGACCCGTTCATGATGATAGCCGTGGGAGGCAATCTCCATGCCGGCAGCCTGCATTTCCTTGATCTGCTGCCACGTCAGACGCGTACTCTGGTCTGCATCGTAGGTCGGGATAAAAACGGTACAGGCAAAGCCATATTCTTTCATCACAGGCATTACGATAGAATACGTATCCGGGTAGCCATCGTCAAAGGTCAGCACGACGGGACGTACCGGAACGGGTTTATTGTACGCCATGTATTCATAGAGCTGTTCCATCGTAATCGGATGAAAATCGTTATCTTTGAGGAACTTCATCTGCTTACGGAAATTTTCTTCTGTCAGGCACGCCTGATTGTGCGGATCTGCCGGATCGACACCAATCATATGGTACATCAGGACAGGCACACCGTTTTTCGGCACAGCCATTTCCACCTGCTTTGCCGGTTCCGGAGCTGCCACTGTTTCCTGCTTCTGTTCTCCCGTGAAGCCACAGCCGGCGAGCAAGGCCAGACATACCAAAGCCATCCCTACTAGTTTCCAAATACGCAAGAGTCTAGAAACCTCCTTTAAATAAAAATATAAACAGGCGACACGCCTGTTTATATATTTTACAGGATTTTCACTTTCAGTGCAAATGCTGCGGCTATCAGACGCCACTGGCCGGGATAAACGGGAGGTTTTCCGTCTCACCTGCCACAAAGGCACGAATATAGCGTTCCGCATCATCATGCAGCTGCTTTTCTGCTTCTACAGAGTGTGAGGCAATGCTCGGCGTCAACAGGAACTCCTGCCGGGTCATCATCTTAAGCATCATGGGCCCCGGGTGTTCCATGGACAGGACGTCAAGAGCCGCACTGCGCACATGGCCGTCGTCGACAGCGTGGTACAAGGCCGCTTCATCTACGAGGCCGCCACGGCTGCAATTGACGAACATAGAGCCTTCTTTCATTTCATCAAACTGTTCGTCCCGGAAAAGATAGCGCGTCGTTTCATTGAGCGGCACGTGGAGGGAAATAATATCACTCGTGCGCATGAGCTTATCGAAATCGACGGGTTTGACATTCCGTTCCAACATGACTTCTTCTTCTACAAACGGGTCATAGGCCTGCACGGTACAGCCAAAGGCCTGCATGCGGGCCGCTACTGCGCGTCCGGAACGGCCAAAGCCAACGAGGCCGATCAGATGGCTGCTGACACGGTGCAACTCCCATTTCACGCTGCCAAACTGCCAACGGCTGTGCCGGCGGATATCATCCTGGTATTCCGGAATCTGACGAATCAAGGCCAGAATCATGGCACACGTGTGGTCCGCAATATCGTCCGTGCAGTAATCGGCATTGCGCAGGACTTTAACGCCCCGCTGTGCCGCAGCCTGTACGTCTACATTATCAAAACGCGAACGCAGAATCACAATCAGCTTCAGCTCATCCAGTTTTTCGAGGAGTGAAGCCGTTATCTTTTCATGTTTGCAGATAATAATGTCTGCATCCTTCAATTCGTCTACCAGTTGTTCTTCATCATCGCTAACTGGGCAATACGCAACATCGGCAATATCGCCCAACCGCTCTCCAAAATCGTCTTCGTCTTGATGACCTGTAAGAATGCTTATATGGTACATACCACAGCCCCTTTTCTTTTTCTAATACACAGTTAATAGGATACACTCATAGATATACACTTAAATATATATCACATAACCTGTCAAATAGCAAGTCTTTACGCCCTCATGGCAGGAAAAGTATACCAAAAAAGGCGATTACTCCTGCATCTATGCCAAAGAGTAATCACCTTATCTGACCTGCCTTAAAAACGCCGCACCTTACGCAGCCATTCTGAAGCCATCTCAACGACCGTCACTAAGGCGATGAGTCCCCACAGGAGGGACGACGCCGCGTGCCAATCGTAATGCATCATGGCCAGGATGAGGGGCGTACCAATACCACCGGCGCCGACGAGCCCCAAAATAGCGGCATCACGTAAGTTGACATCCAGCCTGTACAAGACTGCCGCCGCATAGCGTGGCCCCAGCTGTGGCACAATGGCCCGCACCAATGCAGCAGGCCGGCTGCTGCCCAGAGCCAGGAGGGCCCCATAGGGACGACGGTCAATGTCATCGATGGCAATGAGGAAGCGCTTGGCCAGGAGACCGACACTGCAAAGGGTAAGCGTAAGAACGCCGGCAAAGGGCCCCGGCCCGGTAACGCGGATCCACATGAGGCCGTACACAAAGACCGGCACCGTGCGGATGAGAAGCAGGACCAGGCGCGACGGCACGGAAAGGACCCACGGCGCCAGGCGAAAGCTCGCGATAAAGGAAAAGAAGGCTGCAATGACTAAACCGCCTAAGGTTCCCAAAAAGGCAATACAAAAGGTTTCATACAATAAATAGGCTACGCCTGTATGGTCCGTCGCCAAGAGGAGAGACCAATCGGGCTGCAAGAGACCGCTCACGAGGGCACCGGCTGCAGCCTGGCTCGTCTGACCTGCTTCAGGCAGGCGCAGGGCCGTCAGGGAGATGAGGACCAACAGGGCCAGGGAAAGACCCGTGCAAAACCGTCCGGCACGGCCCAGGCGACAGGTTCCGTCCAGGACGCGGCGCAGCCATTCGCTCAGGCCTTCCGTCACAATGACGACGACGTAGAGGAGCAAGAGAATGGCGCCGACGTCAGCGTATTCGCGCCAGGCCAGCCGTTCATTGAGCAACAGGCCAATGCCGCCGGCGCCGACGAAGCCCAGGATCGCCGCATGGCGCACGTTGGCCTCCAGCAAATAGAGGACGTTCGTCAAATAGCCTGAAAGCACGGCCGGCAAAACAGTCCGCACGCAGGCCTTCAGACGGCCACAACCGGCAGCTGCCAAAGCGCGGGCTGCCGTCAGGTCCGCATTTTCCATATCCTCATAGCCGATGCGGGCCATGACAGCCGTCGTATAGAGAAAGAGGGCCAGCGTCCCGGCCAGGGTGCCAATGCCCACAAGGAAAGTACATAAGAGGGCCAGGATCAACGCCGGAATCGTACGCACCAGATGAATCAGGCCCTTAAGGGGCAAGCGGAAAAAAGGCCAGGGATTGACGTACGCGTTGGCCGCGACAGCCAAGACCAGGCCCAGCAAGGCGCCTAAGGCCGTGCCCGCTAAGGACATGCGGATCGTCGCCCATAATGGCGCCACGACGACGGGCACGTACGACCACGACGGCGGCACCATGGCAGCGGCAATATCGAAGAAATACGAGCCCCGCCGGATGAGCAAGGAGACAGAAAAGCCGGTACTGGCTGCCGCCACGAACGTAAAGGCAAGAAGGATAAGCCAGGTGGCGGTGTAACAGGCCCTATGCTTCATGACGATCCCTCCCATAAAGGGCTGCCAGACGTGCTTCGTCCCAGGCGTCAGGCGGGCCTGCAAAAAAGACGCGCCCAGCCTGGAGGCCCACAATGCGGTCAGACCAGGTCCGGGCCTGGTCCACGTTATGGCTGTTCATGAGTACGGTCAGACCCCGCCGCTGCTGCAGGCGGCGCAGGAGCGCCAATACCTGCTGTGCCGTCCGGGGATCAAGAGACGCCACCGGTTCATCTGCCAGGATGAGGGACGCCTGCTGGACCAGCGTGCGGGCAATGGCTACGCGCTGCTTTTGACCACCGCTGAGAGTGCGCACCGGTGCAGCAGCCAGTTCGTTAAGACCTACATCAGCCAAGGCCTCTACGGCACGCTGCCGTTCTGCCCGAGGAAAGCGGCCGCTTAAGGCGCGCCAAAAGGATACACGGGCCAAGGCACCGTTTAAGACGTTTTGCAAACACGACATTTCTTCGACGAGGCAAAAATCCTGAAAGATCATGCCGATTTGTTGCTGCGCCTGCCGTTTCTGCCGGCCCTTAAGGCCATCGAGGCGCGTACCGCCAGCCCAGACCTGGCCCGACGCGGGCTGCAGCATACCGTTACAAAGGCGCAGAAGTGTCGTCTTGCCGGCACCGCTGGGGCCGATAATGGAAACAAACTCTCCTGCATGTACGGTCAGGGAAATATCATCTAATACCTGCTTTTTGCCATAGGCCTGACACACATGGCGCAGTTCCAGTGCTTCCACAGCAGTTTTCTCCTCTCCCATTTCTTATTTCAGTTCCTTTTGTACCTGCCGTTCCCCGTCGTAATCCTTTGGGTCTGCCCAGGCATAGCCTTTGTGTCCAATGGTCTTGAGGACCTTGAGGCCTTCTTCGGTCTTGCCGATTTCGATGAGCGATTCGCCCAAGGCCTTGCGGAAGCCTTCATCCTTCATGACATCGCTGGTTTTGCTGACGCTGACCGTGTCGTTGTAAATTTTCCCGGTTACACCAATGATCCCGGTCTGGGCCCAAATATCAGACGTACCGCCCAGCTTCGTCTGCCAATCTTCAGCCATTTTGGCCCGGAAATGGGAATACGCCGTAAGGACATCAACCTGGCCTGAGTCCAAACGTGCTGCCGACGTAGAGTACGAGTCCGATTGGACCACATGGGCCAGATCGGAAATTTTCTTGCCGTAATTTTCTTTCAGCCACAAGGACGGATATAAATATCCCGATGCTGAAGCCGGACTCATGACCGCCC
Organism: Megasphaera hominis; assembly: GCF_014269395.1. Taxonomy (GTDB): domain Bacteria; phylum Bacillota; class Negativicutes; order Veillonellales; family Megasphaeraceae; genus Megasphaera; species Megasphaera hominis. The sequence continues at coordinate 31,503 of NZ_JACOGK010000011.1, read as the reverse complement.
AGGTGAGATCATTCAGCTCATCCCACGTCGGTTTTTCGCCGCGTTTTACCTTGGCCAGAATAGCCTGCCCTTTGGCACTGGGACCGACGAAAATAGCCGAGCGGTAATACGTGACCAGATCCTTCGTAAATACTTCCGGCTGGCCATCGTTCCAGACAGCAAGGTCTGTCGTATCCTTGTTGATGCCTTCGCGCAGTGCTGTCAACAGGACATCGACGTCCTTTTCATAAAGAACGTACGTCGCGCCGGAAATGAAGCCTACGTCGGCGCTGCCAGAGCTCAAGGCTTCGCCGACGGCATTATAGGACGTCCCGACGTTGATACTCACCTTGTCGATGGTATAGCCTTTTTCCCTCATTTTTGCCTGCAGCATCTTACCTAAGGGTTCGGTCTTCGTCTGAATCGTTTCGGCATCCTGATAGGGAGAAATCGCAATCTTCAATTCGGGGATTTCCTTCGTATTGCCGGCACTTTTTTCACCGTTGCCACAGCCGGCCAGCAAAAGACTGCTCAAGGCCAGCAGGGCCACTGCCATTTTCCATTTTTTCATATACAACACTCCTTTAATATATAATAAGGGCAATAAAAAAGAGAGAGGACATACGGTTCCTCTCTCAGCAGCAGGCAACATGCGTCAAAAGGATCCGGTTCACTCCGGTATCTCACCTGACGGTCGGCACTCTGGTACCCTCTCAGCCCGGCCTACGGGCTCCCTCGCATGTTGGCCATTAATATAATATTATAGATATATAACAGGTCCAGGGAGCTCCCCCAAGACCCGCGTTCAGACCATCTTCAGTATAGTATAGGCCCTTTGTAAATTCAAGGTAAAATTTTCACATTCACGCCTCTGCAAGCCTGCAGTGCTTGAATTTACGCTACAAGGCCAGTACAATACAAAGTATCCCATATGTGATGAGGTGTACAATAGTGAAAATTACCAAGATTGAAGCAGGGAAAATCTCAATTCCCTTGAAGGTACCTTTTATTACGGCCCTGCGCCGTGTCGACACGGCAGAAGACCTGGTCATCAAGGTCCACACAGATGACGGTGCTATCGGCTGGGGCAGCGCACCGGCAACGGTAGTCATTACCGGTGATAGTCACGCCTCCGTAGCCGCCGCCATTAAAGAAGTCATGGCGCCGCAGCTCATAGGCCTTGATATAGACGACAGGGAAGAAATCCTGGCCCGCATCAGCCGCTCCATGGCCCATAATACATCGGCCAAGGCAGCCCTTGATATAGCCGTACACGACCTCTTCTGCCAGCACTACGGGCTCCCCTTGTACCGTTTCTTCGGCGGCCTGCGCACTCGTATTGCCTCAGACCTGACGATTAGCCTGAACGATCCGGAAACGATGGTCCGCCACGCCCTCGCGGCCGTACAGCGCGGCTATACAAGCCTAAAAATCAAGGTCGGTACAGACGCCGCCCTCGACATCCGCCGCGTCCAGGCCGTGCGCCACGCCGTAGGTCCGGACGTAGCCATCCGCTTGGACGCCAACCAGGGCTGGAAGGCTAAGGAAGCCGTCCGTACGATCCGCCGTCTGGAAGATCTGGATTTAGGCATTGAATTCATCGAACAGCCCGTCGCCGCCCGGGACCTTGACGGCCTGAAGTTCGTTACAGACCACGTGGCTACGGATATCATGGCTGATGAAGCCGCCTTCAGCCCTTATGACGTCTTCCAGCTCCTCTCACGTCATGCGTGTGACCTGCTCAACATCAAGCTCATGAAAGCCGGCGGCCTCCAGGCAGCCGCACAGATTGCCGCCCTGGCCGGTGCCTGTGGTGTCACGTGCATGATGGGCTGTATGCTTGAATCAAAAATCGGCATTACTGCCGCTGCCAGCCTCTCTGCCGGCACTCCTGTCATCACGCTGAACGACCTGGACGCAGCCGACCTCATGGCCGCTGACCCCGTGTCAGGCGGCATTGTCTACGACGGCAATGAGCTCTGCCTGCCGGATGCACCGGGTCTGGGCATCGCTGACGTAGCAGGCTGGGAAGCCTGGTGAAATTATAAAAACTTTGTATCATTTTTCCCATTCTCCTTAAAAACAAGTTGTGATTTTATATGAAAATTGCTATGATAAGAGCATAGATATATTTTAAGTTTATGTACGTGTAAGGAGGAGCTTATGTTAACACTTGAAGAGTTATACAAAAGCATGTTACAGCGGGCCGTCGACGGAAAAGACGTGAAAGCTGTAACAAATGGCGATTTAAAGCTCATGGACTGTCTGGCCCATCCGCAGGACAAACCCTTGGTTTGGCGTGTAAAACCTTGTCTCTGTCCTCCTGACCAGGCTGATTGTGCTGACGCCTGCGATTGGGGCGCCTTCCATCATGAAGCAGACGGCGTTGCCATCGACGACAGCAAATGTGTCGGCTGCCAGGCCTGCATCGATGCCTGCAAGATGGACGCCTTGACGACGAAAAAGGATATTATCCCTGTCGTTCAGGAACTGCACGACTATAACGGGCCTATTTATGCACTCGTAGCTCCTGCCGTAGCCGGCCAGTTCGGGCCGGACGTCACCTCAGGCAGACTGCGCACAGCCCTCAAGAGCCTGGGCTTTACAGGCATGCTGGAAGTAGCCGTCTTTGCCGACATTCTGACCTTGAAGGAAGCCTTGGAATTCGACAAAAAGGTTACCAGCGAAGCCGATTTCCAGCTTACGAGCTGCTGCTGCCCCATGTGGATTGCCATGATCAAAAAGCTTTATCATCAGCTGCTGCCCAACGTTCCCGGTTCTGTATCGCCGATGATCGCCGGCGGCCTTACAGTCAAAGCCCTCCATCCGGAAGCAAAGACCGTCTTCATCGGCCCATGCCTGGCTAAGAAGGCAGAAATGAAAGAACCGGACCTGGCCGGTGCCATCGACTACGTCCTCACGTATCAGGAACTGCGCGACCTCTTTACCGTCACCAATATCGATCTGGCCAGCCTGCCTGAAGATAACCAGCCGCACGCCTCGGAAGCCGGCATCAGCTATGCCTACGCCGGTGGTGTTGCCGGTGCCGTAGCAGAAACAGTGCACCAGCTCAATCCGGACCGTGCCATCGACATTAAGACGCGCAAGGCTGACGGCGTACCGGACTGCAAGGCCATGATCAACGATATCCTGGCTGGCAACCGGGACGGCAACTTCTTTGAAGGCATGGGCTGCAAGGGCGGCTGTGTTGGCGGTCCCCGGGCCATCATCAAGAAAGAAGAAGGCAAAGCCAACGTGCAGGCCTATGCCAAAAATGCCCTCTACCGGACGCCTATGGAAAACCCCTACGTCATTGAAATGCTGAAAAAGCTCGGCTTTGAAACAGTCGAAGACTTCCTCGAAAAGAGCGATCTCTACGACCGTCAATTAGACTAACAAAAAAGCAGCTTTCCCGAAATGCTTGCGAAAGCTGCTTTTTCTCTCTTTATATGAAAGGACGACACTCATGAACTGCCCCTCGTGCAATGCACCTGACCTTATAGAAACAACCTCTACGTATTTCATCCAACTGCCGGAACGCTACGTCATCGTACAGAACGTCCCCTGCCGGAAATGCGAAAACTGCGGCGAAGAATTTTTCGACGGTGCCGTTACAGCCCGTATTGACCGGCTCCTCGATACGATTACCACACCGGCAGAAGAAGTCGCCATCTTAGATTACGAAACAGGAAAATAACCAACCCGACAAAAGACCTTTGCCAGCTACCTCATTTTGGTAGGACAGCAAAGGTCTTTTCAGTTCTGTATACTTATCGGTATTTATGTAAAAACACGAGATAATACCGATACCGTTTGTTCTTGCCGATCGGCAGGATACGGGCTACCAGGTGCAGGGGCTCTTCCAAGCCCTGGCAACGGTAGCGGAAGGAAATGAGGTGGCCGTTATCCGGACAGTCGTCTGCCCGATGGAATGCCGTTATCAAGTCCTGCCCTGGCTCATCCGTTTGCAGGTTATCTACATGATTCAAGGCTTTTTCCTGGGGATTCTTGCCCAGGAGGTGGTAATAGGCACGGTTCATTTGCCGCACATAAATCCGTTCATCATTATGCTGGACCGACACAATGGCCATAGGACCGATAATATCATTTAAACGGGCTTCGCTAATAATATTTTCAGCCAGCAAGTGATACACCGTCAGGGTGCCTACATTTTTATTGAACATATGCAGGTCCTGACGGGATTGTACGGCCGCAGGTATTTGTATCAGCTCGCGAAAGGCCGCACATTCCATAGGGCGGTACCAGTAATAGCCTTGGGCACAGCTGCAGCCTCGCCGGTTGATAAGCTGCACCTGTTCTGCCGTTTCCATGCCGGCCACGTTGACCAGAATGCCTTGCCGTTCTGCCAGATTTAAGAGGCTTTCTATGATTTTCTGCTTATACTCTTCCGCAATATCAGGCCGTCTATGGTAACAGAATTTGACACCGCGGGCTTTTAGTGTTGGTAAGACCTGAAGAGAATCATACTCCATGCCAAATTGATCCATCACCGTAAAGATCCCTTCATCGTACAGGGCGTCGACACAGCTGTGAATGTGGGAATTGCGCCGATAATCTTTTTCTTTGACTTCCACGAGAAGCAAATCATCAGGCACGTCGTATTTTTTCAGAAGGTTCCTCATAATCTGTGGTACATTACCCAAATAAAAGTCTTGGGCATTTACGTTTACAGCCAGCGGCAGGGGTTGCACGCCCTGATCCAGCAGTTCCCGTTGAAAACGGCATACGGCTTCCCACAAATACACGTCAAGCTGGAAAATAAACGTATCTGACTCCATTTCCTCCATAAATTGGCCTGGCTCCAGGACGACATCCTGGCGAATCCAGCGGGCCAGTACTTCTGCGCCGAGAATTTGGCCGCTGGCAGGGTTTACAAAGGGCTGCAAATAAAAGGTGAACTCGCCGTTAGCCAAGGCATCAGAAAACCGTCCCGGTTCCTTATCCATCCCGTCTTCTATGATGCGGTGCTGATGTTTTTCATCGTACATCTGTTGGTCTGCCGCCTGTAAAACAGCATCAAAGCCGGCCCTTACATCGGGGGACCAATACATACCGATAGAGTTATTCAGATTCCGTTCGGCCAGATGCTGGCGTATTCGCTGGCCCAAGGCAAAAAAGGCCTCTTTTTCCAGTCCCTGCCAGATCAGGACAAACTCATCACCGCCAATACGGAAAACCGTACCGCCGTAACGGTAGCGCAAGAGGGCTTCTGCTGTATCGCAAATGAGCCGGTCACCCCAGCTGTGGCCCAGATCGTCGTTAACCCGTTTCAAATTATCTATATCGGCGAAGAGAACACCTATGCTCTCATCCGGCTCAATGGACTGGCTGTAGCGGTCAAAGGCATTACGGTTCAGCGTGCCTGTCATCTGATCGATCGAGCTGTTGGCCCGCAAGTGGTACACCGAATTCCGGTTTGTATACATCATGATCAAGGGCGTCTTTATATGGTTGGTCAGCATACGCGTACCCTTCATGCAGCCAGACGGCACGTTCTCCAGACAAACGACACAGAGACGCCGCCGGTTAAAGTAGACAGGCAGTGCGACAAGGCTGTGCAGGCCATAGGCCAGCAGTACAGCCGCTGCCTCAGGCTCTTCCGCTTCATACTGGGACACATTTCTAATGGATAGGCTGCCATACTTTTCAAAAAGTCTGTCCATCGTTTCCCGCAGCTGGGCATAATCCCGCTGGGGCACACTGCGGCTGCCAACACCGGTTTCACCATTGGCACTCCAATAGTACGGGGAATGGGAATCCCCTTCAAAAATGAATACTTTTTCTGCCTGGGACAACATACCCAGATACTTTAAAAAGTGCAGAAAAGTCTGATCCGGATCTTCCTGCTTCATGGAACGGCGGACAATACGCTGTAACAGGCGCAGGGTATTCTGCTTGCGCAGCTCATAGTCCATCCGGCTAAAACGGGCGCGGATAATCGCATCGGCTGCCGGCAGGGAAATGACATCGACTGCCCCCTGCAAAAAGGCTTCCTCCTGTTCTTCTGCACTGGCGTTTTCCAAGAGGAGTGCCAGTGGAATATGATGACAAAGCGGATCAGCGTGCAGCCGCCGCAAGGTCGTCAGGCCCCGTCCTCTAGAGGGGGCCACAATAATGGCATCGACCCGGCGTTTTTGACGGATCAGCCCTACCGCTTCATTCACATCACAGGCTTCCAAAAAAACAAAGCCCGTCTGAAGAATATCTTTTAACCATCTTCGTCGCCGTGCATCGGCAACTAACACCAATTGTATTTTCTTCCCTCTCATCCTTATACCCTCACTCAGTCCCATAGGCTGCTCACCTACAGCCCATGCCGTTTCCCTGGAAAAAAGAGGTGGGAAAAACGAGGTCCCATCGCATTTTTTCTCTACTTCTCCGCCTCTAGCCTGGGAGGCAGTTTCTATTCTGGCGTATACACTGTCGTTTTTCTGCACATTCTGCCAAGCTTTCTTCGTAGGGAAGAGGCCGGCCCAGTAAATACCCTTGTGCCAGTTCACAACGGGTCTGGCAGAAAAATCGCAGTTCATCGGTTGTCTCTAAGCCTTCCCCTAAGGAACGTATCCCCAAGGCTTGGTTCATAGAAAGGACAGCTCCTAAGATTTTTTTTGCCTTCCCGGTAAAAGGCTCCAAAAACATGCGGTCCAATTTTACTACATCAAAATCATAATTTTTTAACGTATTCAACGAAGAATAGCCACTGCCAAAATCATCAATCCAGAGTTCATATCCTGCCTGGCGCAGGTGTGCTATTTCTTCTTTGATGCGTTCGCCCTCATCGAGGAGCAGGCTTTCTGTGAGCTCCACGCGCAGCATCTGCCGTGGCACGCCGTAAGCGCGGACATTTTCTTCCAGCACCTCGTAGGCATTGCAAAGAAGAAAATCAAGGCGTGACAAATTGACCGACACAGGCAGAACGGTCTCGCCTGCATCGACGCGCTGCCTGTATTCCCGGCAAACAGCCCGGATCATATGACGGTCCAGCTTGTCAATTTGCTGGGAATCCTCTAAGGCCGAAATAAAATGCTTCGGCATAATCAGGCCGTGGACCGGATCAATCCAGCGGGCCAGCGCCTCAAAGCCCACGTGGCGCAGGCCGGAAAGCGCCACTACAGGCTGATAATACGGCCGTATCCAATCCTTTTCTACAGCCTCGTCAATATGGCCGACGACATACGCACGCAGGTCCAGTCCGGCAGCCAGGTCCTTCGTTCCTTCGCAAAAGTACGTTTCTACACTGCCACGGATGCTTTCACAGGCCAGACGTGCCATATCCAGTGCCTGGTGTAAATTTTCTGCCGGGTCCGTAATCCGGTAACAGCCAAAGTGAAAGGCTACGACACGGTCGGCAAAATCCTGGCGCAGAACGTTTCGCGCCGCTGTGACGCGTTCGCGCACCTGTCCGGCTTCTGTCAGGATGGCAAAGCGATCGTCGGAAATACAAAAGACGAAATCATTGGCAAAGGTTTCCTGCAGCACAGCTGCACAGCGGGCCAGGAGCTGGCTGCCCGCATCAATACCATATTTGATATTGTAGAGCTTGAAACGCTCAATATTGAAAAAGATGAGGCTCATGGGCGGCATAGCCGTGCCATGGCGATAAAAGGCCAAAAACTGGCTGGCATAGGTCAAAAAGCGCGTTGTGCCAGTCATGGCATCCTGGCCTACTTCATTATCCCATACAGGCAGTGTCACGCTGTAATGCAGCAGCTCTCCTGCTGCCGTCTGTACGACCCGGTCGATAACATCGAGGTGCCGGAGCCGTCCTTTTTTAGTGCAGGCTGTATAACGCATGCGGTAATATGCAGCCGGCCCGGTCCGTTCTTCCCGTAAGCACTGGCGCAGGTTTTCCTGCTCTTCCGGACGTACCATAGTATAAATAGTATTACCGGTGAAGGCTTTAAATTCTGCTTCGTTGGCACAATCGTAAAAGTCTATTACATAGGGATTGGCATAGAGCAATTCCCCCTGCTCATTTCCCCGAAAGATGACAACGCCGCCTGGGATGCATTCCAAACCCTTAGCTACGGCCTGGCGGTCTTTTATTGCTTGCTCTGTCATGAAACCTCCTTCAAAACCTGCTTCGTATACAAATCCCGGCCTGGCGCTGTTTGCGCTATACGCCGTGGCATAAGCAGGTCTTTTGGTTGGTATATAGCTCAGGTGTACACGTCAACGCGTCATAATGCTATATAACAAAAACTACTCAGAACTTTACTATACTATAGCCTCTCAAAAAAAGGAAGTATTATATATGATATACTAATATATAACTAATATACACAGGGACTTATGTGTTACCGTCGTGCAGGCGCTGTTGGATACGCTTGAAATTTTCCAGACTTTTTTCATAAGGCATGGGAGCCCCCAGGAGATACCCCTGAATCAGCTCGCAGCCCCGTTTACGCAGGAAGGCCAGCTGGTCCCACGTCTCTACCCCTTCGACCAGTGTCGGTACGGCCAGGACATGATTCATGGCCAGGATACTGGTGACAATGCGCCGTCCTTTATCCGTAAAGGGGCGGATGAATTCTTTGTCCAGCTTGATCATGTCGAAGGTATAGCTTTTCAGCGTATGAAGCGACGAATAGCCGCTGCCGAAATCATCCATCCAGACCTGGTAACCGGCGTCGCGGAAACGACTGATTTCCTCTTCCATACGGCCGGCATCACCGATCATGAGGCTTTCTGTGATTTCGATACGGATCAGTTCCCGCGGTACATCATAGCAACTGACATTGTCTTCCAGAACCTGAAAGGCATCGCTGAGAAAGAAATCCAGGCGCGACAGGTTAAGAGAAATAGGAAATACAGGCAAGTCCAAATCGACACGCTGCCGGTACTCCCGGCAGATGCAGGTAATCATATACTGGTCCAATTTATCGATTTGATGGGAGTCTTCCAGAGCCTTAATGAACGTGTCCGGCAGGAGCATACCGTAGTGCGGGTCCTGCCAGCGGGCCAGCGCTTCAAAGCCGTGCAAGGTCAAATCCCCGGCCCAGGCTACAGGCTGATAATACGGGCGAATCCAGCCCTTTTCAATGGCTTCATCAATATGGCTGACCACGTGACGGCGGATCTGTATTTCCTCCCGCAAGGGTGCTGTACATTCCTCATAGCAGGCAGACACCTCATCGCGAATATTGTCACAGGCCAGTTCTGCCCAGGTGATTGCACGATTCAGGTCTTCGCCAGGCTCATGGAGACGGTAAATGCCAAAGTGGAACATGACAATTTGATCGGGAAATTCACTCCGCATACGAGCTTGGGCCTGGCAAATTTTCTCTTCCAGTGCGTCTTCATGGGCCAGGAAAACAAAGCGTTCCTCCGACAGGGAAAAGAGAAACGTATGAGCAAAGATTTCCTGTACCAGTGCGGCACAGCGAAGGACCATCTTTTCCGTAGCTTCACTGCCATATTTCATGGCATACATCTTATAGTGGTCGATGTGAAAGGATAAAATAGCCAAATCAGGTATGGACTGACGGGCTGCTTCCAATTGGGGAATCTGCCTGGTATACGTGAGAAAGCGGCGCTTACCCGATAAGGCATCCTGCGTCAGGACAGGATCATCGCCAGGCACACTGAAAAGATAATGAAGCCGTTCACCAGCGTCCATTTCTACGATATAGTCCAGCACATCGACATGACGCAGGCGGCCTGTACGCGTACCGAGCGTATAGCGCATGTGCAGCGGAGCCGCCGTGCACTGGCGGTCAGCGTACATGATCTTCCTGAGTGTCTCCCGTTCCTCCTGCGGGACCAGGCCCAGAAGGTTATGCTTTGCCAAACGGTAAACTTCCTCTTTGCTGCGGCAGTCAAAAAAATCGACGACGTATTGATTGATATATACTAATTCACCTAGTGGTTCTTCCCGGGAAATGATGACCCCTCCCGGCAGTTGTTCCAGGCACGTGCTGATCAGTTCTGTTACTGCTTGTTTTTCCTGTTTCATAGCAATTCTCCCATACAGGTATCTTCCTGCTCTGTCGTTACTTTCACTTTACACAAACATGCTCTTCCCAAAGCATCAGTATGAGTTCTCCCCCATGGGCAACTGTTTCTATATCCCCACGTATAGACGTACGGGATCAACAGGTCCTGCCTTCTCCCTTGGCACGCACCTCCAAAAGACGGTGCCGCTGCTTTTCGCTATACATTTCCTGATCGGCCTTGTCCATCACGGCGTCAAAGCCCTGCCTGACGTCTGGAGCCCAGTAAAAGCCAAGGGACAATTCCAGATTGCGTTCTGCCAGCTGCGAGCGCAGGCGCCGTCCCATTTGCTGGAATTGTCTTTCCGTCAGGCCCTGCCAAAGGATGACGAATTCATCGCCGCCAATGCGAAAGACATTCCCGCCATGGCGGAAACGCAGGAGGGCTTCGGCTACGTCACAAATGAGACGGTCCCCCCAGGCATGGCCGCTTTCATCATTCACTTTTTTCAGGTTATCAATATCTGCAAAGAGGACGCCAATACTTTCCCTGGGATTCAGTTCCAAGCCGACGCGGTCAAAGGCATTGCGGTTTAGCGTTCCCGTCATCTGGTCGATGGCGCTGTTGGCCCGCAAATGAAAGACCGTATTGCGATTGGCAAACATCATGATAAGAGGTGTTACCATCTGTTCCAGCAAGTGCCGTACTTCCCGCAGCTTACGGGCAGGCACGTTTTCCAGGCTGATGACGCACAGGCGCCGGTTATGGAATTCTACCGGCACGGCGACGATATTGCGGATGCCCAGACGGCGGAACTGCTTTTTCTCGTCGTCTGCACACAGGCATTGTTCCACGTTTTCAATGGCCAGACTGCCATAACGGGCAAAGAGCCGGTTGAGGATTTTCCGCATTGTTACGTAATCTGTCCGCTCAAGCTTACGCCGGCCGGGAGAATAGTTGCGATCCTTGCTCCACGTATACGGATTTTGAATGTTGCCTTCAAAAATATACGCCCGTTCTGCTTCGGTCATGAGTCCCAAGTACCGCAGAAAGTGCAAGAATACCTGATCAGGGTCTTCCTGCTTCATAGCCCGCCGGATAAGGCTCTGCAACAAAGCCGTATTTTTGTTGCTTTGCAGCACATAGCGCAGCCGGGCAAAACGGGCCTGTAAAAACAGGGGGCCTGCCTGCAGGGGAATGATATCGAAAACACCTACGGAAAAACTTTCTTCCATTTTTTGTGCGCTGACCTGCTCTGCCAAAAACACGACTGGCAGGCGGTGAAATTCCGGGTCATCGTGCAGCTGTTGAAAATCGGCCAGCTCCTGACCCTTTGCCAAAATGATGACTACCGCATCGACGCGGGCTGCTTTTACTAAGGCTGCCGCACCACTAAGGCCGTCATCCCGCTCAATCAGCACAAAGTGTCCCTGCAACAGCTCGGCCAGCTGCTTGCGCTGGGCAGCTGCCCCGACGATGAGTAATGTAAATTGTCGTTCCTGCACCATAATCCTATCCCTCGTATACCATACGAACTGATTTCCTGCCGGCGCCCGTAACGTCATAGCAGGTTCTATTTATCTTTTATTCCGCCTGCCGTAACGTGCCTTACTCAGGCGGTAAAAAACTTTGCCAGCCATCCATCACATCCAGAAAGGCACCATCAAAGCCGCTGGCCATGATACGGTCCAGATAGGCATCAGGACTGCCGTAGAGAATATGTTTCCATTCAGGCCGCCAATAGCGTACGCGATAACTGCCCGGCCAGGCCGTGTTCGCCTCGGCAATCCAGTCCGGCCGCTGTCTCTGCCATTCCTGTTGCCAGTACGGCCGGTACGTAGCGGCCTCACCGACGCTCAGGTAGCAAAGGACGAGACGCCTGCCGCCTTGAGGCTTTTCCTTGAGAGACGCTACATCAGCAGCCGTCAGAGTACCATCATTGGCCTCAAGATCCAGAACCAGCACATCATAGGGTGTGTTCCTAAGGGCTGCCAAATAGGCTTCCCGGCTCGCAAAATGCTCCGGATTGAGGAGAAAGAGGAAATTTTTCGCTTCTTGTACGGTCTCTATATCCCGGCTGTTTACATGCGGCACCTTCCCTTTGGGCAGGCGGTCCAGATTCTTATTCCCTACGGCCATGCTCACGTAGCCGGCTTTTTTGCCTAAGGCCTCATCTTCCTGCTGCAGGGCCTGCTCCCGGACATAGTCGAGAGTCCACACGGCCTTATCCGCAGCCAGGGGAATCGCCAGGATTTCTTGGAGATACGCCGCCGTATCGGCCGCCTGGAGCTGGTCCTGACCATCCTTTTCCGTATAAAAGACAGACTCCGTCAGAAAGCCATCCAGGCTGTGGACCAGGAGAGCGGCTACTTCTGGCGGATTGTCCGGCGTCACTTCCAGGAGGCCTGCTGCCCCGTTGCCAACGAGCTGGAAGGACGGCTGTCGCTGCCGGCTGTAGTGCCGCAGCTCCGCTGCCAGAGTGACCATTTCCTGCTTAGGATTTACTGCCGTATCTGCTGTAGCTGCCGCCTGGCCACAGCCACTCAGGAGCAGTGTCACGAGACTGCCGGCTACGAGGCAGGCCGATAGAATATTTCTCATAAACTCCCCTTTCTACAAGGTCTTATTATACGTAAACAGCATTTTCCAGCCTTCGTAATCGTCGCCGAATTTTTCCTCGCGCCGATAGTGTTCCCCATCGAGGCTGATTTTTTCCTTTTCGCCCATTTGCCAGCTCCAGCCGAAGAGAAGGGAATAGTATTTGTATTCGCCTGTGTTCAGCTCACGCCGCAAGGGGTCCCAGCCGGACGTAACATCCTTGTAGGCTGCCCCTACATGCCAGTCCATGGTCTTATTCATGTGATGACGCCAGCCGGCACCCCAGCCGCTGCGGTGAACGGCCTGGGAGCGGTAACCTGAAGCAGCACCGGTAAGATTCCAAAGGCCAAAGAAGGAAAGCTCGTCCCGATCGGTAATGCGGTTATTATAAAAATACGTGGCTTCCCAGTCGTCACCGTCCTTATAGGACAAGCGGCCTGCCCGCTGCCAGGGCCGGCCCAGGCCCCGGTGATCGAGGTTGCCCAGAGCCGGTGCTTCTCCGGCCTCGGCCAGCTGCCGTTCTTCAAAGAGATCCTGTTCGGACCGGGCCGTCTGCGTATGGGCCAGGCCCAGGCGGTACTGGGCTTTTTCTCCGGCATGGAGATACGAAAGCTCCTGGCGGAAGACGTTGCCCGGATTGACCCGTGTCCCCGGCACTTCGCGAGAGTACTCATAGCTCGACCGGAATGTATATTGCAGGCTCCCGGTCAGGCTGTCCCGTTCCGTAAAATGATGGATTACATCAATGCCCGGTGTCACCTGAAAACCGGAACCAAAATCCGTAAAACGGCCCAGGTCCTCCGGCACGATGGAATTTTGATAAAATTCACTCTGCCCTGTCGGCAGGTTCAGGGTCAGATTATAACGGATGCTATTTTGTTTGTGGTCATTGTGAAGTGTCGCGCTGATTTGTGTATCCGTCCAGCCGGCAACATGGTCATGGCTCAAATGCGTATCCGACGTAATATAACCTGTCGTCAGGCCAAAGTCAACGCGGCGGTTGCGGATTCTGCCTTGCTCAGAGAAGGAATAGGGCACGTAGAGCTGATAGCCTGAGCCCTTACCGTGCCAGCTGTCGTACTCAAGGCCGGTCTGCCAGCCGGCACCTTCACCAAAATGAGCCAGGGCATAGTCAGCGCGCTGTGATTCTTTAAGGGCACTTTGCTGCCAGGCTTCGGCGTCCGTCAGCCACTGGGCCGCTTCGGCATCATAGGCAGCTGCTTCTTGAACGTCCTTTTTACCTTGTGCTTCTTCGCCTTTTAGATCTGCTACTTCCTGCGTATATTCCCGTACGGTTTCCCGGGCATCCCGTTCGGCATCCTCTGCCTGTTCCCGTGCGTCGACGAGGGCATCGAGCTGTTCCTGCAGCTCATCCAAGCGCCGTTCGGCTCCCTCAAGAGCTGCTTCCGCCTGCTCGGTCTGCCGCGACAGGGCTTCCATCTGGGCCTCCCATTCCCGGGACGTACCGTTATCATCACTATCGAGCTGATCCATGGCGTCGTTGACCATGTCTTCCGCATCGAGGAGGCGGTTTTGTTCATAGTTGACGGCGGCCAGCGCCTGCTGTACGGCTGCCACCCGCCTGGCTTCCAGGTCTGCCTCCTGTGCCGCTTCCTGCGCTTCAGCTTCCCGGTCTAAGGCGTCGGCCTGAGCTTGCAGTGCTTCCGCCTGTCTTTGTCTGGCGTCGCGCTCAGCCTGGGCCTGCCAGACAGACGGGGCCAAAGCGGCTACCGCCCGCTGGGCTGCTAAAGCCTGTTGCGTACGCTGACTGCTGATTTGCTGTGCCGTCACCAGGGCCTGCTGCGCAGCCTGCAATTGTTTCTGTACAGCTGCCAGGTTGTCCCGAACCTGCTTTAGATTGGCCGCTGCTTCGGCCCGGCCCCGCCGCGCTTCGGCAAGACCCGCCTTGGCCTCAGCTAAATCGGCACGGGCCCGTTTCACATCTGCCTGGGCCTGGTGGTAGTACATAATTTCATCCCGGGCCTGACGCAGGGAGGCGATTTCACCGCTTACGTCGTGGAGCATATCCCGTGACACGGCCGCGACCGGTACAGCCGGTCCAAAGGAAAAACCGGCCAGAAGGGCTAGTGCACAGGTCAGCTTCCGTCTCGTTTCGTCCTTCATCATAGGCCTCCTTTTTCTGTATCAGCCTCCGGGTACAGGCGGCGGCAGATTTTCGTCATCAGGGCCTGCCGGGGCCTGTAGAATACGGGCTGCCCGCAAAAAATATAATAATTGAGCTTATCGGCAAAACGGCTTAAGCTATGGAGGCCATAGAAAAGGGCCGCACCGCTGGCCAGAAAGAACGTAAAGCCATAGCTGTCTGTCGAAAAGAAATACATGCCCACGCCGCTCAGGACCAGGTTGAGCCCCAAAAACAAAGCCATGAGCCGCAGTGACTCCGGCTGGGCATCAAAATACAGGAAGAGGATGCTCACAACTTCCGTCACGCCTGTAAAAAAGGCGGCCATGAGCAGGATATTATAGAGATTAGACGCTTCGTAATCTACGTTGGCCAGGTTGAGGACATAGGTCCCGCCGGCCAAAAAGAGAAGTGTAAAGAGGAACTGAAAGCCCATGACCTTGCGCAGCTCATACCATATCGTAAAAAGCAGAACCTGGCGGGCATCTTCAATATCGCGGTAATTTCCCTTGTGGATGATAGCATCGAAGTACACGGCATAGCGGTCATAAAACTCCGTTTCGGCCGATACGACAAACATGGTCCGCAAGGGAAGAATGGAAATAAAGGCATAACACGTAATGACATCGTAGACCGGCGCAAAGCGGTACGTTCCGGCCGTCACCTGACTCCACGGTCCCTGCCAAATGAGGAGGTTGGGCAAAAAAAGAGCCAGGGAATAGCAACAGGCCTCCAGGAAGACGCGCCAATGGCGGTCCAAATAGGGCAAAAACCAAAAGACGCGCCCTTGGCCAGGCAAGCCGAAATACGCAAAAATAGAAAGGTAAAGGGAAAGGACGATGACGCCCAGACCGCAGACGACACCGAGTGTAGCACAGCGCCCTGCCGGCAGTGCCGTCTGGAAAAGCAATACCGCCGCGACAGCCACACCTATACCGGCACCGGCCAAATACCCCCAAATAAGATTCTTAAAGCGCCGCACTGCCGTCAAATAGACGCCCTGGCTCCAGATGAGCAGGAGCTCGCTGAAAAAGAGATACCCCAAGAGCTGATCCGGCCAGGGTAAAGGGCTGCCGGCATAAAAGATAAGTCCTGCCAGGGCACCTAACACCAACAGGATGGCCTGTACGCCAAAGAGGGACGCCGTCATATCGCCGTATTTCTTCTCACTCAGGCAGTCTGCCAGATAGCGTGACTGGACGGCCACAAAGCCGCTGGCCAAGAGCTGGGAAAAGATAAACGCATACACTGTCGTGCCAATAAAAAGGTCCGACTGGCTTTCAGGCACAGCGAGCCAGGCAAACAGCAGCTGGATGAAAAGCACCATCGAGGCCAGCAGCACAAAGGGCCCGGTCGTAATGATAAGGGACCACGAATAGGCCTTGAGCTTGCCGGCTGCCGTACGGGCACGGAATAATTTTTTTAATTCAAATCCTACGCCTGCCATGATGCGCCCAGTTCTCCTTCCTCTTTATAAATCTGCCGATAGGAATCGATAAAATGCTCATACGTATAGCCCTGCAGCGTCCGTTTGTAGCCGGCCTCGGCCATCTCATAGCGCAAGGGAAAATGGCGGGCCAGGCGCAGGATTTCCCGGGCCATGGACTCAAAGTCCAGAGGCGGCACGACGACGCCGGCGTCACCGAGCGTGTCCTGGCTATCCCCGTAAATAAGCTCGCGGCAACAGCCTACATCGGTCGTAACAAAGGGCCTGTGCGCTGCAAAGCCTTCGAGAACCGAAAGGGGCTGGCCTTCGCTAATGCTGGAAAGGACGAGGATGTCCATCTTGGGCAGGTATTCCGTGACCTGAATAGAGCCCGTAAAGGTTACAGCCTCACCGAGGCCCAGGAGATCCCGCGTATTCATGCAAAACGCAGCATATTCCGGATCCTCTTCCATATTGCCCATGACATATAAATGACTGTCCGGCAAGTCCTGATGGACCAGAAAGAAAGCCCTGAGGAGTGTCAGGATATCCTTGATAGGAACGACGCGGACGACGGCACCGACGTTGATGGTGCCGCCATGGTCCGTCAGGGGCGGAACAGGTGCAAAGCGTTCCATATGGATGCCGTTGGGCACGATGGCGATCTTTTCCGGTGCACAGCCCAGTTCCTTCTCGATTTCCCCATTGTGTTCAAACAAGGTATAGACGTGGTCTGCCTGTTCATAGGAGAGACGGGCCAGGTTGTAGAAATAGCGAATCCAGATGGACTTAAAATCCGTCTTGGCCCAGTCGCTCTTGATGATTTCCGCTTCCCGTTCGCGCGAATAAATACCGTGCTCCGTAATCATGAAGGGCTTGTGGTATACGGCGGCAGCGATGCCGCCCAGGATGCCGCAATAGCCCGTGGCAATACTGTGGTAGACGTCGGCTGCGGGCAGGTCCTGCTGCAAGAGATAGAAAAGCGGCAGCAGCATAGAACGGAGCGTCCAGAAAAAGTCCGTAAAGGGCAGGTAATCGTAGCGTTCGGCATAGACCTTGCGGATGACATCGAAGAAATCGGCAGTCATAAAAATATCCAAGGGGCTGGCCCAGCGCTTTTTGCGAAAAATGTCGACTAAACCCATGAGATCCAGGGGCGCATCGCCTTTGACCAGCTCTTCCAGGACCTGCGCCTGCGCCGGTGTGAGAACATGGGACTGCCTGGTACCGGCCTTTAGATTCAGGATTTCATCGAGAAAGACCTCGTAAATAGCCACGCAATTTTTAGGCAGCTTATATTTGTAGCGGCCCCGGTCCTTCCCTTCGGCACCGATAGAATAGACGATGAATTCATATTCCGGCAAGCCTTCCATGAGCATTTGCACCCATGAAGAAACGCCGCCTACGACGTAGGGATAGGACCCTTCTGTCAAAAGGCAAATCCGCAGCATGTCAGTCTCCTTTCTGCCAATACACACGGGCCACCGGGTCCGTAACGCGGACAAAATAGACGCCGTCCTCGACCTTGCTTACGCGGCAGCCCTGGGCGTGATCGACCTTTCGTTGGGAGCGCACGAGGAAGCGCGCTTCCTGCACGTATTTCCGGCAATGGAAGACGAGCATTTCCGGCGATCGTTCGATGCGGTAATCGAGGTCGTAATACGTATCAAAGTAAGGCAGGCTTTCCGAGGCCGTCACCGCCTGAAGCCAGGGATAGCGCTGGCCCAGCTCGTGAACGAAGGCCGACAGGCTGTCGCGCATTTCTTGCCACGTCCACTTGGCACTTTCTTCGTAAAACATTTCATCAGGATGAACGAAGTGATTGAAGACGCCATAGGCATTAATCGTGTTGATTTCCTCATAGACGGCTGATTGGTCCGGCACGTAGCCTGAAGACACGCGGGGAATGTCGTAGCGGCCGTCTGGTTCGCGGACAAAATCCTGATAGTAAGCGTGTTCATCAGCCGGCCCGTCATAAAGCGAGGCAAAGATCTGCAGTTCCGGGAATACCTGTTTCAGCACTTCCTTGCCCATCGGACTGAGGATATTCGACGGTGGCACGTAGACCTCGAAGGAATACTTCGGGTACGCGTTATATACGTAGCGGCGCAATTCCTGCAGGCTGTCTTCCATATCCTGTTCACTGGTCCAGGGTACGTATTCCGGTTCATGATCCTGATAGCCCGGTGGCACCAGGGGCTGGTGGTTATAGCCGTGCAGGCCCATTTCCCCGCCCATATTGAGGAGCTCGTGGCCATAGACGACGAGCGCATCTCTGGCCGTACGGCCGCCTTGCGGTTCAAAGGGCGGTGTCACGCGGTCATTGTAATTTTCAATAATGACGCCTGTAAACTTGATCTTTTCTTTCTGTGCCAGTTCCTTCATAAAGGGCCACCAGGCCTTGCGGTAAAATTCCGACGTCGAAAGGCCCGTTTCGTTATAAATACGTTCGTAGTAGCCTTCGGGCACAGGCGCCGGGAAATCATCGATGAAAAAGATCTTGCAGCCTACGACAGGGTAGACGGTATCCGTGCCGCAATGAGCCAGCATGGCCATGAGCAGGCCCCGGTTGGACTTATCCTCCCGTTCCAGGCCGTTGTAGCAATAAATATTCCCCTGGCCCAGCGGTTCCTGCCACACGAGGGGCACGCTGCCACTGCTGTCGGTCATGTGCACGATGGCTTCCGGCGTCAGCGAAAGGGGCAGGGCCATGGTCATGTACGAACGGCCTGTCGTGATTTTCTCGCCCTTGCCGCCAATGAGGAAGTTGGTCACCAGGGAAAGACCAGTGACGCTCTTGGCCTTGCCATCCCCTTTGAGACCGTTAATACCCAATTTCTGCAACAGTTCCGGTGCCGGCGCCTTATCGCCGGTGACGACCGGTTCCTGCAGGACGACGGCTGTGCCGCCTTGTTCGACATAGTGGAGAATTTCCGGCAGGGAGGCGATTT
This sequence comes from Megasphaera hominis, assembly GCF_014269395.1. Classification (GTDB taxonomy): domain Bacteria; phylum Bacillota; class Negativicutes; order Veillonellales; family Megasphaeraceae; genus Megasphaera; species Megasphaera hominis. Next base: position 12,452 of record NZ_JACOGK010000011.1, on the reverse strand, counting down.
CTGCCACCCGGCCCGTCGCGATGACGACGCCTTGTGCCGCCTTGTCGATGGTCACCTTTTCCTGCAAGGGATGGGCTTCAATCTTTTTCTTCTTACTGAGGAGCATGTCCTGCGTGTTATGCAGCGTATACATGCTGCGTACGCTAGCCGGATCATAAAAAACGATATACGTTTCGACAGGCAGGTTTTCGGCCTGGCCCCAATCGGGATCCATATAGGTTTCTTCCAGGTGCAAAAAACGGTTAGCTGCCGGGTTGAGGTGCAAAAAGCCATCGAGACGGGTGTACTGAAAAAAGAACCCTAAGACGATGACGACAAAAAAGAGGATGTAAATACCGCGTTTATTCATGGCTTGCCTCCTCATCCCAATAGCGCAGGACCGCCAGTGCCTCTGGCGTAAGCGCTTGCGGTAAGGCCTTCAGCCGGCGAATGCACGCCTGCAGGGCCTGCGGATCCCGCCGGGCCTGGTGGATGCGAATTTCCATGAGGATAGGCCGTTCATCCTGTTCATGGTGCCGGTAAAAGCGCCGGCATACCTGTGCCGCCTCGTCAATCCGGTGTTCCGCTAAGAGGGCTTTGATTTCTTCTTCGTAATAAATAGAGCGCCCGGGCATCTTCTGTGCCAATACGTCGAGAACGCGGATATAGGCCTGTTCCTGCCGGGCACGCGTGGCCCCATCACCGTAGCGGTTCGTGAGAAATTCCTTCAGACACACAGCGTAGCGGTCCATAAGGGCATGGTCTTCTGCCGGTGCCGTCTGCAGCTGCTCTTCCAGGCTATGGATTTCTTCCCCTAAGGCTTCCATTTTCGCCGTCAGGAAGGACACGGCATAGTAGGCGATTTCCCGGTCTTCATCCTGGATGGCCCGGCGCAGGATAGACTGGTTGCTGACGACGTCCTGCTTAATGGAATCCGTAAAAAAGCGGCGTTTCATGCGGGCATCACCTAAAAGATAGACATCGTTTAAAGGCACCATGTTGGCATTGTAATCCCGGTCGCCCAGGCCGAAATTGACGTCCTCCGGCACAGCCTCCGTAAGGACGGACGCCTCAGACGGCACAAAGCGGCGCAGACAGCGGGCCAGGCTGAGCAGGACGACGCCGGCCACAGGCAAGCAGAGGACGACGGCCAATTCTGCCAAGGCCTGCAGGGAGGTATCTCTTTTTTTCCAGGCATAGACACCATACAAGGCTGCCGAGAGGCCGTAAAAAAGCCAAAAAGCCAGTTCCGTCATACGATCTCCCTGCTTTCCCCGGTCCGGATACCGGCCTTTTCCAGGCGCTCCCGCACGAGCGTAAGCGTCGCGTCCGTACTATCCGGCAGGAGCAGCCAAGTTTTTCCCTGCCAAAGGCCGACGAAATCTTCCGCCCGGATGTTTCCCTCGAGAAGCGTATCGAGCCGTTCGTAATTGCCCTGCGGTGCCTCGACCTGTAACAGCCTGATGCTGTAGTCCCGCTGGATTTCCCGGTGTTTCCTGTATTCCTCACGGATTTTGGCAAATTCCTCTTCCTTCAGGATGTGCGTTCCTTTTACGTAACGGCGGGCCTGCGTTTCCTGTTCCCACGTATAGGCCCGGGCCAGGGATGACGATACGAGGCGGGCCGTAATGGCCAGCAGATTTTGCTGGTACATACTCCACTGATCAAAATCGAGGTCGTACACCTGGATCACCGCCATGACGCTGCCTTGATACATGATGGGGGCAGCCAGATCCGGCGCTTCCCGGCTGAGCTCACGGTTGACAAAGATACTCTTGCCGGCTAAGACATCCTGCAAATAGGGATACTCGGCAACGCGCAGGGAACGGGCCCGCGCAAGGGTTCCCTGGCCAACGCGTACCTTTTGCCGCAAATACTGGCGGTTCGGGCTGACGACGTAAATGATGACATTTTCGACATTGAGGATTTCTGCCGTTACGACTGCCGTTTGCGTAAAGAGGTTTTCTGGCTCAGCCGTATCGAGTTTGCGGATAATGTAATATAAACGGCCAATGCTGTCATCGGAATTGACGATCTGCCGATACAGCTGGTCCTTGATCTGGACATTTTCTTCAAAGAGGTTGCGCAGAAAATGATAGGCCTCACGGTCGTGCTTTTCCTGCCATTTGGCAGCGGCGAGCTTGAAGTTTTGTTCTTCCTTGAAATAGGCCGTCACCATACCGGCAAAGGCATAGGAAACGAGATGAATCAGGTGCTGTGGCAAATATAAAAGCGTCAGCAGTGTCGAATCGAGGACGAACAGGCGCTGGGCAAAAATGAGGACGGAAAAAAACACGGCCAGCAAGGCCTGACGCCGGCCATACAAGAGGCCCATAGCGGCAATATATACATAACAAAGGTCAAAACCCGTAAGGGAGCTGACTGTATTTCCCTGCACATACTGAAAGGCCAGCATCAACAGGGCACCGGCAACATTTTCCGCATAGGGCATGCGTTCTTCATTCAGGCGGTTCTGCCAGCCATGCTTTTGCCGTTTTTCCTGTTGGTCCGCGCTTTCCGCCAAAGCCGTCTGCAGCCGGTTATACAGCAGGGGTATCGTTTCCGGCAGGAAGCGGCGGGCCTGCCAGCCCAGGGTCCGGGCCGCTTTTTGCGGTGACAAAATGGCCTGGCCGTAAGGCAGGGACGCATCGTCTAGTTCTGCCGGCAAGTGCGGGATGCTCTTGGCCGCGATTTGGAAAAACTCCTGACAGGTCAGGCCCCGGCCTGTACTCAGGTGCAGGAAATCATCAGTATACTGGCGCTTCTGCAGCTCTAAAATACCATAAAAGAGATCCCTTGCCGCCAGAAAATCCCGTTTGTATTCCCTTGTCCAATGCGGCATGGCAGTTCCCTTGGCGAGGGCACTAAAAAAGGTGCCCATGAGGCCATCCTGGGCACGGTTGCCCGGCCCGTATACTTCGGGTACGCGGACGATGGTCAGCTGCAGGCGGCTATAGTGCTTCCACGCCAGGGCCAAGGCTTCCAAGCAGGCCAGGGCCCGGCCTTCCCGGGTCACCGGGTTGGGCGTCATGTCTTCTGTCGCGCCGTCCGTTTCCGGCGCGAAGACTTCAGCCCCGGAGAGGAGGATGATCTTACCTGTATGACTTTTTTCTGCTAAGGCAAGGATGCGCTCCAGCTGGGCGGCTCCCTGGGGACCATTCAAGGCACGCAAGCCGACGAGCAGCAAGTCCGGCCGCCGGACACGAAAGACCTGCTCTGCCCCTTCTTCCATGATATCCAGCATATAGGAACGGGCATCATCATAGGCAGGCGCGTCTTTCCCCATAAAGAAGACCTGCCAGTTTTCTTTCTTAAATAGTTGTATGAGCGGCAAGGCAATGGCCTCCCGCAAGCCCAAACAAAGTACTTTATGACTTCTTCCCGCCATGACGGCCTCCCTTTTCCGCGTATTCCCGTACTACATCTATCGTATAATCTTCTTCATTTTACCATAGGCAATGCTTATCTTCCACTTTTTAAGGCAATCTTCATTGGAGGAATGTCTTTTTGTTGCAAATATCGATTAATTAATAATGAATAGTTATGAAAACGCCCTGCAGGCCTGCTGCAGGGTATAAAAAAAACACACTGCCTTAGACAGTGTGTTTTCTGATATGGTGGAGATAAGGAGGATCGAACTCCTGACCTCTTGCATGCCATGCAAGCGCTCTCCCAGCTGAGCTATACCCCCATGTCATAACTACAAAAAGGATTATATCATTTGCTACTGAATCCGTCAACAGCTTTTTTCCCTTTTCTCAAAAAAGTTTCCTTCGTCCTGTACAGGCTTTTCTTTTTTTCCTTGCAATATTTTTCTTATACGTTATAATGTAATTGTTATTGCATGGAATTATAGCTCAGCCGGTTAGAGCGCCACGCTCACATCGTGGAGGTCGAGGGTTCGAGTCCCCCTAATTCCACCATTTCCGCATCCCTTTCGATGCGGATTTTTTTTACGAGGTGAATTTCATGACCACAACGAAACGACAACTGAACGCAGCCCGGTCCTTTTACTTCCTCGGCGGCTTTGGCTTTACAACGTGGGCGGCCATCATTCCCTTCCTCAAACAACGCCTGGCCATTCCCGATGACGATCTGGGCCTGCTCTTGCTCTGTCTGGGCCTGGGTGCGCTCATGATGATGGTCTTTGCTGGGAAGATCGCGTCCCGCTATGGCTGCCGCCGGCCCCTTACCGTTGCCGGAGTTCTCTTGCCACTGGTCTTTTTGGGGCTCTGCCTCGTCCCTTCCTATATGGGTGCCGTTTGCCTGGCACTCCTCTTAGGGGCGCTCCTGGGACTGATGGATGTCGTCGTCAATATTAACGGCATCATGATGGAACGGCTGGTCAAAAAGAGAATCATGTCTGGTCTCCACGCGCTTTGGTCGCTAGGAAATTTTGCCGGTGCTGCCTGTTTTAGCGTGCTTCTCCATTTCCGTCTATCAGACCGCATGACGACACTCGTCAGCAGTTTACTCATCCTCGTTCTGGTACTGTATTTCTCTCCGCATCTCATGCGGCAATCGGAAAAAAGCACGTCTGCCCGTCTGCACCTGCCCAGAGGACCGATTCTCATGGTCAGCCTGATCTGCACGCTCTCCTTTTTGATTGAAGGCTCCATCAACGACTGGAGCGGCATCTTTATGACGACGGAAAAAGCCGTTCCCATGTCGCAGTCCAGCCTGGGTCTGACCTTATTTACAGCCAGCGTCTTCGTCGTCCGCTTATTTGGCGATGCCCTGGCCAGCCATATCGGTGCCCGGCAGATTCTGCTGGCCAGTCTGCCCATAGCCTGCCTCGGCTTTTGCGGCCTCCTCGCGGGCACGTCGCCGTGGCTCCTTTTTTCTTGTTATATCTGCATCGGCGTCGGCTGTGCCAACACGGTACCGCTCTTTTATTCCTTCCTGGGCCGGCAAAGGCTGGTTCCCGTAACAGAGGCCATTGCCGCCAGTACCATTGGCTACGCCGGCATTCTCGTAGCGCCGGCCGTTCTGGGCTATATTGCCAGCTACAGCAGTCTCTACGCATCTTTTGCCCTGGTCACGGCCTTACTGGTCGTCATGTACGTCATGGTCTGGCACATTACGTGCCACAGGGAATTCCAATAACTCCTGCCTGGGGCAAATGCGGCCTTCCCCCCTGTACAAGGCAGGATAAACCGCTTAAAATGGAATACGTACCCGTGTTTTTATCGTTTGAAAGGAGAAGTGCCCATGGCTTTAGCTTCCAATACGGCTGATACAGCAGCTTCTGCTGTACGCACAGATGTACAAAATCAGGTGACCCAGAGTGTCACTGCCTTGGATCAGATGAAGGAAATCCTCATCAATCACGGTCCGGACATCATCTATGCCGTCGTCATCTTCATCATCGGCCTCTATATTGCCAAAGGCTTAAAAAATATAGCCGTCCGCATGATGACCCATGCCAATTACGACCACACGGTCATTACCTTTGTCAGCCAGCTGGTCTACTATGCCATGATGGCCATCGTCCTCTTATCGGCCCTCAATAAGGCCGGTATTCCGACGGACTCCTTCCTGGCCGCCTTTGGTGCCTTCGGCCTCGCCGTCGGCCTGGCCCTGCAAAACAACCTGTCCAACTTTGCTTCAGGCCTGCTGATTCTTATATTTAAGCCCTTCAAGGCCGGTGACTGGGTTTCCATTAACGACGTGAGCGGCAGCATTAAAGGCATTCAGATGCTGAATACGGCGATCATTACCAAGGATAACCGTACAGTCTTTATTCCCAACTCGGTCATTACATCGACGAAGGTCACGAACAGTTCCTATCAGCAAGACCGCTACATTGAATTTCTCTTCGACATAGGCTATCAGAACGATCATCACCACGCCATTGCCGTACTCCAGGATATTTTCCGCTCTGATCCGCGCATCCTCAATAACGATACATTGGAAATTGGCATTAAGGAATTTGCCGACAGCTCCGTCCGCATCGTCGCCTATCCCCAGGTACATGGCGACGACTACCTGCCTGTATTCTACGACACCATGTCCCGCGTCAAAGACCGCTTTGACAGCGAAGGCATCGATATTCCGTTCCCGCAGCGCGTAGTCTACGTCCAGGCGCCGGCACCGGCAACAGAAGAAAAAGAAACAGAAAAAAAAGACCCGGCCAATTGATAAAAGCCGCAGCAGGAATGCTTCCCGCTGCGGCTTCTTTGTCGCTATAAAGTACTACGCACACACTATTCACGCCGTTCCTGTACGAGAAGCGGCTGCTTTTGCCAGCGAAGTCCCGGTACGAGGAGAGCCAGGCTCACCAAGAGGCCGGCAAAAAGCGGATCAAAGGGCAACGGAATAACTGTAGAAGCGAGCATGGCTGCCACCGTACTACCCAGAATAGAAAGGACGACCCACAGGGCCTTCACGTGACCCGGCCAAAAGACAGCCAGCGTCAGGGGCAGGAAAATACCGCCACCGCGCAAGCCCATAGAGAGATAATTCCAAAAGAGAACCTCCGTATCCTGGTTGACAATAGCGATGCCGCAGGCGACGACCATGACGCCGAGGACACTGGCCCGGGTCAGGCGCAGCAGCTTTTTATCCTCCCGGATTCCCAATAGCGGCGACAGGATGTCGTGCGACACCATCGTGCCAATACCCAGGGACAGGCCGCCAATGGAGCCGATGAGGCTGAGCATAATGCCGCCTAAGGCAACGCCGGCGACGAGGACCGGCTGATGCTCCGTCAGATATAAGGGCAGGACCAGTACCGGCAGCGATTGGGGCGCAAAATAGTGCATATACATGCCGATGCTGACAGAAGGCAGGCCTACGGGAATGACGATCAACGCCGCGACGAAACAGCCCAGGGAAGCCACGGCCGGTTTCGACGCCGAAAAGACAGCCTGAATGTAGGTCTGCGTACAGAAAATACCGACGATGAGGGCCAGGAGGTTCGCCAAGGCCGTACTGCCGCCCTGGCCAAAGAGGTTAAAGGCAGACGCAGGAAAGCTGACGCCTAAGGTAGGCAGCGACCAGAGGCTGTAGGCCGCCGAGCCGCCGGCAATAGCGAGAGAAACCCAAATAATCGCCATCTTCAGGATGCCGCCTACGCCGGCACTCTTCATGCCCCCGAAAAAAGTGTAGCCCGCCACGAGCAGGATCAGGACGAGGGCTGCCTGCCAGGCAGAAATACGAAAGAGGGCAGCGATGATTTCAATACCGGGGATACAGCTGGCAACGGCACTGAAGAGGATCCCTACGGAGGAAATAATACCGGCCGCTTCTTCAGCCCGTTTGCCATAATGGAGGGACAAATATTGGGGAATCGTCGTCAAATTCGTACGCCGCAGACGCTTGGCGTAAAAAAGCCCCATGAGACAAAAGGCCAGGCCGGCACCCAAGGTAAACCACCATGCCGAAAGACCAAAGGAAAAGGAAAACTGCGCCGTGCCCACAGTAGAGCCGCCGCCAACTACGGTACCGGCAATGGAGCCGGCCACGAGCCAGGGACCGGCCGAACGGCCGTTGAGGCTGTACGAATCAGCCGAGCGGACAGACCGTCCCACATAAAAGCCGGTGCCGATGACCAGTGCCACTGTAGCCAATAAAATTATAATATGCCAGACCGATAAATGCAGCGCCGCCATAGTGCGTATCATCTCCGTTTTTTTGCGTATTGGAAGCTTACATTTTTCTCATTATACGCCTCTTTGCCTGCTGAAGCCAGCATCCTGTCTATAGGGCTAAAAGGGCCTCTTGAAATTCAGGACACTTTTCTCTAGAATACAAGAAGAAGTATCGTCCATCTATTTTTTCACGAAAAAGAAAGAGGCCTTTATGTCTATAAACCGTACGCTTTTACTTTTCCTTTCTGCCCTCTGCCTGACCGCCACGGCGACAGCCGCCCAGCCGGCCCAGGCGCCGCTCTCAGATAAACCCGCCACAACAGCGGAAATACGGGAAATTCCCCTTGACAAGGTACGGGAAATCTACGACCACGAACCGCCGCAAATTCTTTCCCATTACACGGCAGAAAATCCGGCCTCCCTGCACCCGACGCTGCGCTGGGACAAGGTCCTAGGCGCCGTAGCCTATGAAATCGAAATTGACGTACCCAACGCCGCACCGATCCACGACGCGCATATCTTCGTCGCCGGCTATAACGCAGCCCTGCCGGCCAACACACCCAAAGGCGACGTAACCTGGCGCGTGCGGGCCCTCAATTTCGACAATCAGCCTATAACAGCCTATTCGCCGGCAGAAACGATGTACGTCGACCCGGCCGTGCAGACGCCTTTATATCCGGAACCGCTGAGCCACTTTAATACAGGCAACGGTACGGCCCTCCTCTACCCGGTCTACAACTGGGTACCCGTACACAACGCTGCGACATATGATGTAGAAATCCTCACCGATGCCAATGTCCGGCCGGACGAACCGGCAGCAGACAGCCAGGTCATGGGCCGCGGCGTGTCCCATTGGTTCGACTGGTATGACGACAGTCCCCGCATATCTACGCAGCTGCTCTATTGGCGCGTCCGGGCTCTGGACAAGAATGGCCAGCCGCTCGGTGTTTTCTGCCCGCCCCAGCCTATGAGCATCAATCCTGACAAACCTTATACGGTCGGCACCCTGGGCGACAGCATCAGCCACGGTGGCGGCGACTTATCCTATTCCCCGTCAGACTGGGAATACAGCTACCAATATTACCTGGATTTCGATACGATCAACCTCTCTGACAGCGGTGACACGAGCCAAATGACACTGGACCGCTTCGACCGGGATGTCCTGCCCTTCCATTTGCGCTATCTCATCATCATGACAGGCAGCAACAGCCTGCGCGGCTGGACCAGTGCCGACGAGGTTATCAGCAATCTGGCAAGCATCGAAGAAAAGTGCCGGGAAAATGGCATCCAGCCGGTTTTCCTGACCTTGCCGCCCTTGAATCCGGAAAACATCAAGCGCGCCTTCAACGAGCCTACAGCCGAAAACTGGCGGGAACGCTTCCAAAAGGTCAACGAATGGATCCGCCGGCAGCCCCATATTGACCTGGCGACAAAAATACCCGAAGACCACGACCTGCCTTACGAGCTGGGCATCGATGGCATTCACTTAAACAGCCGGGGCAAACAGCTCATGGCTGAAGCGATTAATGAACAGTGGGCCAGTATCACCGGCCAGGCACAGCCGTAAAAAAAAGAGATATTGCCAAGGAACACATCCAGGCAATATCTCTTTTTTCTATTAGATCAGACCGCGCACGATGATGACGGCAATGAGGACAGGCAGGACATATTTGAAATACGGCCGTACCCAGGCAGGCATTTTCAGGCCATCACCTGTGTTTACTTCTTTCAAGTAGCCATCAAAGCCCCAGCCGTATTTCCACGAGCAGAAGAGGGCAAAGATGAGGGAACCAATAGGCAGAATCAGGTTGCTGACAATAAAGTCTTCACTATCGAGGATGCCCCGGTCACCGATGAGCGTCACGTCCTGCCAAAGGTTGAAGCCCAGGACGCACGGCAGGCTGCAGAAGAAGATAGCCGGCAACAGGATATAGACGGCTTTCTTGCGGCTCCAGCCAAAGTTATCCATGCACGTGCAAATGAGGTTTTCAAAGACAGCCGTAACGGTAGAAAAGCTGGCAAAGGTCATGAAGACGAAGAAGAGTACGCCCCAGAACTGGCCCCACGACATGTTGATGAAAATATTCGGCAAGGTAATAAAGATCAGGGACGGACCGGCATCGGGCTCTACGCCAAAGGCAAAACAAGCCGGGAAAATAATCATCCCTGCCATAATAGCTACGAACGTATCGAGGGCAACGATGCGCATGGATTCCCCCGTCAGGCCGTTATTCTTGGACATGTAGCTGGCGAAGATTTCCATAGAACCCATGCCCAGAGAAAGGGTAAAGAAAGCCTGGTTCATCGCCGCCGTAGCCACATTGCCGAGGCCTGCTTCGATGGCTCTATCCCAATCAGGCATGAGGTAGAAGGAAAGGCCGGCGCTGCTCCCGGGCAAGAGGACACTGTTGATGGCCAAGATGACAATAAGGCCCAGGAGGCCGATCATCATGACCTTGGTCACGCCTTCCAGGCGTTCTTCGACACCGCCAAAACAGATGAAAAAGCCGGCCAGAACGGTAATACCCATGAAGACCGTCAGTTCCAGCGGGTTGGCAATCATAGCATCAAAGGTCTGGGCGACGACTTCCGGCGTAGCCCCGGCAAAGGAGTTTGTCAAAAACTTATAGAAATAATCGAGCATCCAGCCCGAAATGGTCGTGTAATAAATCATGAGGACAAAGCAACCCAGGAGGCTGGCCCAGCCGTGCAGATGCCACGGCGTTCCCGGCTTTTCCAGTTTGCGGAAGCCGAGGAGCACGCTTTTACCGCTGGCCCGGCCAACAGCCAGTTCCATCGTCATGACGGGAATGCCCATCAGTACCAAAAAGGCTAAATAAAAAAGGACAAACACAGCGCCACCGTATTGCCCTGTAATATACGGAAACTTCCATACATTGCCAATACCAATGGCGCACCCGGCACTAACCAAAATAAACCCTAGTCTTGATTTAAAACTATCACGACTTTCCATAGTGCACCTTCTTTCCGAAAAAGGAATCCTATAAAAACATAAAAACATTAGTGAATATGTTTATCATACTAGTTTTATCCCAGCGTGCCAACAGGAAACGCTCTTTTTTAATCTAATTTTAATAAACATGTGTTCCTTCTGCAAGATTATATTTCTTCGTTTTATGTAATTATCGTTCCCATAGCAGGAACGGCATTCTTTTTATCCAGCTAATCCATCAAGAAACAGGGCCTGGTCAAAAAAAAGTTGTTATTGCCCGGAAATATGCTATAATTTAACAATGTTTCAAGAATCTTATCACTTTCCTTCATTCCCAATCCTGAGGTGAAACCATGGACTCTCTCACACCAACTCCTTCTGTGCATCCTGTAGACGAAATATTGCCTGTCAGCAAGCTCTTCGCCTATGGCTTACAGCACGTCCTGGCCATGTATTCCGGTGCCGTCGCCGTACCGATTATTTTGGCCCAGGCCCTCAATTTGCCGGCTGAACAGCTGATTCACCTGATCAACGCCGACTTATTCACCTGTGGTATTGCCACACTTATTCAAACCCTCGGTTTCTGGAAAGTCGGTGCCCGTATTCCTATGATCCAGGGCGTTACCTTCGCCGCCGTCACACCGATGTGCCTCATCGGTGTCCAGCACGGCCTGCCGGCTATGTACGGCGCGATCATTGCCGCCGGCCTGGTGACGTTTCTCGTGGCGCCCTTCTTCAGCCGCTTTATCCGCCTCTTCCCGCCTGTCGTTACAGGCACGATCATTACCATCATCGGCATTACCCTCTTGCCGGTTTCCGTCGTCTGGATTGGCGGTGGCGGCAGTCCTCAGTCTCCGGACTTTGCCGGACCGATGAACCTCTTCCTGGCCTTCATCACCTTGGCCATCGTCCTCGTGCTCTACCGCTGCGGCAAAGGCTTTATCAGTAATATTGCCGTACTCATCGGCCTCATTGGCGGCACGATTGTGGCGGCCATCCTCGGCCAGGCTCATTTTGCCGAAGTCACACGGGCCAATTGGTTTGACATCGTCACGCCTTTTTCCTTCGGCTTCCCTGTCTTTGATATCGGCTCGGTCCTCTCCATGGTCATCGTCATGTTCGTCACCATGGTAGAAACGACAGGCGACTGCATTGCTATCGGCGAAATCGTCGATAAGCCCATTGGCCGCAAGGAACTGGCCCGCTGCCTCCGCGCAGACGGCCTGTCTACCTGCATTGGCGGCATTTTCAACAGCTTCCCCTACACGGCCTTTGCCCAGAATGTAGGCCTCATCGCCTTGACGCGCATTAAGAGCCGTTTCGTCGTCACCGCTTCGGGCCTGATCCTCATCTGCCTGGGCCTGTTGCCTAAAATGGCCGCCATCGTCGCCTGCATTCCTAACTCCGTTCTCGGCGGTGCCGGCATTGCCATGTTCGGCATGATCATCGCCAGTGGTGTCCGGGCCCTTTCCAAGGTAAACTTCGAAGGCAATTACAACCTCATGCTCGTCGCTATCAGCATTGGTGTCAGCATGATTACCCTGACCGTACCGAATTTCTTCCACGCCTTTCCGTCGTGGTCCCAGATCGTCCTGCACAGCGGCATTACCCTGGGCAGTATCACCGCCGTCGTCCTGAACCTTATCTTCAACGGCCTGAGCAAAAAAGAAAAAACAGAAGATACAGATAATGCCTGATCAGGCACACAAAAAGGGAGTGTGACAAAATGCGAAAGCATTTTGTCCACTTCCTTTTTTTCATGCTCTTTTTCCTTTTTTAGAGAATGACCTTTGAAAAATGGGCGCAAAGCCCCTTTCCCCATAAAGCAGTATTTTTACAGTTTATGCGGATTTCTGCAAGCGTAGTTTTTTATTGTGATATTTATAGAGGTTATGTCCGATGGAAACCAGGAAAATCTCTAATCGAAC
>NZ_JACOGK010000010.1 GCF_014269395.1 Megasphaera hominis | reverse complement strand
TTTAATGCATCGAGACCGCCGGCCTCATACTTAACGGTGTAACTACGAGCTTGTTGATAGGAAACCTGGTATTTTTCTGCTGTCTCCGCATAATTATGTTCATGTGATATGCAGTATGCCGCGATTTCAACGCGTTCGTCAAATGTTGTCTTTTTACCTTTGGTCATAATAGAAGTTCCTCCTGTCCCGGAAGCTTTTAGCTCCTCATGACCATTATACTTCTTAATCCAATTGCGTAGTTGTTTGTTTGAACGTAAGCCGAATTTTTCGCAGATAGCAGAAAGGGATCCTTCTTTATTGAGATACGCAGTTACTGCTTGTATTTTGCATTCGATGGAATAGGGTTTATTTTGGGTATGCATGAATGCATCTACACCATTTCCTTTATAACTAGTAATCCAGCCCTGTACAGAGGATTTGTTTACTGACAATCGTGCTACAGCATGAGATACTGATTCTTTTCCTGCAAGAATATCTAGCACCGTATGTAGTTTTTCTTCTGCACAAACCTTAGTTCTATGCATAATAAATGCTCCCTTCCAAGTAGAGTGAGATTTTATTATTTCTCATGTCTACCTAGAAGGGAGCATATCAGTCAGCCTTTTTTAGATGCTTTATTCTTCTTCGACGTCGGGTAATTCCATTTCATCCGGTGTCGTGCAGAAGGTGAAATCTGGATTGCGTTCGACGATCCAGTTCGTCTGCCATTCGTTGGCAATGAGCAGGACTACGCGCTGCTTGTGATCCTTGACGATCATGGCGCTGTCAATATTTTTCAGGTCTTTATAGTCGTGGCCGTTGGTCTGGATCCAGCGGGCTACCGTGTAGGGCAGGTTGTTGATTTCCAGATCTACGCCGTATTCATGCTTCAGACGGTATTCCAGTACTTCAAATTGCAGCTGGCCGACGGCACCGACGATGTAGCTTTCCATGGAGCCGAGGTTTTCGTAAATCTGGACGGCCCCTTCCTGGGCAAGCTGGGTCATGCCCTTGAGGAACTGTTTGCGCTTCATGGAATCCTTGGCGCGGATGCGGGCGAAGAGTTCCGGCGGGAAGGTCGGGAAATCCTGGAAGGTGACCTGTTTTTTGCCGGCGTAGAGTGTATCGCCAACGCCGATAGTGCCGCCGTCGAAGACGCCGATAATGTCGCCCGGGTAGGCTTCGTCTACGATGGTCCGTTCTGTCGCCAGGAACTGCTGGGGCTGCATGAGGCGCAACGTCTTGCCTGTCTGGCGGTGCGTAACGGTCATGCCTTTTTCGAACTGGCCCGAGCAGATGCGCATGAAGACGATGCGGTCGTGATGCTGAGGGTTCATGTTGGCCTGGATTTTGAAAACAAAGGACGTGAAGACATCGTTTGTCGGTTCGATGACGCCTTCTTTGGCTTTACGGGGCTGCGGTGGCGGTGCCAGGCGCAGGAATTCTTCCAAAAAGGGTTTGACGCCGAAGTTGGTCATGGCCGAGCCGAAGAACATGGGTGTGAGCTGGCCGGCTTTGACCTTTTCCATGTCGAATTCGTCACCGGCCATGTCGAGGAGCTCAATGTCGTCGATGAGGCCCTGGTGGACATCTTCGTCGAGGAGTTCCTTGAAGATCGGATCATCGGCAGAACCCTTGGTCGAAGCGAGCTTGCGCTGGCCGTGGGACGTATCCTTTTCAAAGAGCTCGATCGACGCCGTCGCGCGGTCGTAAATGCCCTGGTAATTGCCGTTGAGGCCAATGGGCCAGTTCATGGGATAGGCGTGAATGCCGAGGGTATTTTCAATTTCGTCCATCAAGTCAAAGGGGTTACGGCCGAAATGGTCAATTTTGTTGACGAACGTAAAGATGGGGATACCCCGTTCTTTACAAACGCGGAAGAGCTTTTTCGTCTGCGCTTCGACGCCTTTAGCAACGTCAATCAGCATGACGGCGCTGTCGGCTGCCATGAGCGTGCGGTACGTATCTTCACTGAAGTCCTGATGGCCCGGCGTATCGAGGATATTGATATGATGACCTTCATAATCGAACTGCAGAACCGAGCTGGTAACGGAAATACCACGCTGTTTTTCGATTTCCATCCAGTCTGAAACGGCGTGCTTCGTCGTCTTTCTGGCCTTAACAGAGCCGGCTAAATGTATGGCACCCCCGTAGAGGAGCAGCTTTTCGGTCAGCGTCGTCTTCCCTGCGTCAGGATGGGAAATAATGGCGAAGGTACGGCGGCTGTTTACTTCATCAACTAATGACATGTTCCACCTCATGAAATGATAAATACAAAAAAATACAGTACATACAATTATACAAAGAAATAGAGCGGAAGTAAAGGAAAATCCCATTTGCTGCCCATCCCTTTATTTAAAAGGGGGGCTGTGGTATAATAAACCGTCAAAACGATATTGGCTTTGCCGGGCTTTAGCAGCATATCTCTAAAGCCCCCTTTTCTATGAGGTTATGACTAATGACACAAACAATTTTTAAATGGATGAACGGAGACGCGAATCTTACGGCGTGCGCCCACGTCTTCCAGGAGCCTGGCTGTCACAGCGTCTATGGCGTTGGCAGTTCTGTCAAAGGCGCCCTGGTCGGCCGGGCTCTGAGTGAGCTCCGTAACGCGGCTCTCATTATAGTACCCTCGCGGGAACAGCTGACGGCCTGGCAGACAGACCTGTCTTTTTTCCTGCCGGACACGCGGCTCTTTGATTTCCCCCTCGTCGACCGGGCACTCTTTACGACGACGGCGCGCAGCCTGGACCGGTCGGCCCGGCAAATGGAAGTCCTCACAGCCTTGCGGGGCGGCAGCGACTGCATCGTCGTAGCGACGATCGAAGAAGCGGCGCAGTACATCGTGGCTCCTGCCGCTGTCGATCAGGCCGTCCTGGCCCTGACTACAGGAAAAGAATATGATCGTGACTGGCTTCTCAAGCATATTGCCGAAAGCGGTTACGAACGGGTAGACCTCGTCGAACGGCGTGGTCATTTTTCCGTGCGCGGCGATATTATCGATATTTACGCCGTGAACAGTGAACAGCCCTTGCGCCTGGAATTTTTCGGTGATACCCTGGAAAGCCTGCGCTATTTTTCGGCAGACAGCCAGAAATCCCTGGAAAGCGTAGCGTCGATCCGCATTTTGCCCTTTGCCCTGGCGCAGGACGACAAGATGGAGTATACACTCCTGTCGTACTTTGAAGGCGGTCTCATTATTTGGGATGAACCGAACCGCTGCCGGGAAAACCTGAACAAATCGCGCCGCGAAAGTGAAGAGTACAAGAAATGGCTCCAGACGTGGCGCAGCCTGGCCGGTGAAAAGCGGGCAGGTACACAGGTCGTCCTGTCCCTCATGGCCCAGTCCGTACCGGACATGTACATCGACACGTCGGCCAGCTTTTCTGCCAAAACCATGGCCAGCTTCCAAAAGCAGTTCGATCTCTTGGGCGATGAATTGGTTCATTGGCAAAACAGCCAATATACGGTTGTCTTCGTCATTGGTGACCGCCAGCGCCGGTCGTCCCTCAATGGCTGGCTCAAACAGCACGGCTTTGAAGGGCAGGACTATGACCAGCAGAAGGAATTGCCACCAGGCCGGATCTATTTGGCCGATGGCGAAATCTGCAGCGGCTTTGAGCTGCCCTACGCCAAGCTGGTTGTCCTGGCCGAACGGGATATTTACGGCATGCAAAAGCACCGTCTGCGCCACCACACGGCCAAGGGCCAGGAAATCAACGTCTTTACGGACCTCAAGCCTGGCGATTACGTCGTCCACGAGGTACACGGTATTGGCCGCTATATCGGCATCAAGACCATTGAACTCGATGGCGTCCACAAGGATTATTTGGAAATCCACTACGCCGGCAAGGATACGCTGTATGTACCGACAGAACAGCTCAATTTGCTGCAGCGGTATATCGGCAACGAAGGGGAAACGCCAAAGCTGCACAAGATGGGTGGCAGCGACTGGCAGAAGACGCGGGCTAAGGCTCAGAAGTCCATTACGGACCTGGCGGAAAAGCTCGTCGCTGTCTATGCCAAACGCGAAATCGTACCGGGCTTTGCCTTCCCGCCGGACACACCCTTCCAAAAGGAATTTGAAGATGCCTTCCCATACGAAGAAACGGCGGACCAGCTCAAGGCTGTGGCAGACATCAAAAAGTCCATGGAACAGCCCTTTCCCATGGACTGTCTCGTCTGTGGCGACGTGGGCTTCGGCAAGACGGAAGTGGCCATGCGGGCGATCTTTAAGGCCGTCATGGGCGGCAAACAGGTAGCCGTCCTCGTGCCGACGACGGTCCTGGCCCAGCAGCACTTCCAGACCTTTACGGAACGGTTCCAAAATTTTGGCGTCGTCGTCGACGTCCTCAACCGCTTCCGTTCGCCGAAGGAAAAGAAAGAAATCCTGCGCCGTACCCTGACGGGGGAAATCGATGTCCTCATCGGTACGCACAGTATCCTCAATAAAAACGTAAAATTCAAAGACCTGGGCCTTCTCGTCGTCGACGAAGAACAACGCTTTGGCGTAGCCCAGAAAGAAAAGTGGAAGGCCTGGGCGGCCCACATCGACGTTCTCACCTTGAGTGCTACGCCTATTCCGCGTACCCTCCACATGTCCCTGGTCAACCTGCGGCAAATGTGCGTCATTGAAACGCCGCCGACAGACCGGTTCCCTGTACAGACGTACGTCACGGAATACGACGCCATGATCGTCCGCGATGCTGTCATGCGGGAAAAACGGCGCGGCGGCCAGGCGTTTTTTGTCTACAATACAGTTGCGACGATCGAACGCATGAAGGACCAGCTCCAGGCTCTTATGCCGGATATTTCCATCGGCATTGCCCATGGCCAGATGCCCGGCGCTTTGCTGGAACAAGTCATGTTCGACTTTTACGAAGGTCATTATGATTTGCTCGTCTGCTCAAGTCTCGTCGAAAATGGTCTGGACGTAGCTAACGCCAATACGATCATCATTTATGATGCAGATCACTTCGGCTTGTCCCAGCTCTATCAGATGCGCGGCCGCGTAGGCCGGAGCCATCGTATGGCCTATGCCTATTTCCTGTACCGCCGCGATAAGGTCCTTTCGGAAGTGGCCGAAAAGAGATTGCAGGCTATTAAGGAATTTACAGAACTGGGCTCGGGCTTTAAAATTGCCATGCGTGACCTGGAAATCCGCGGTGCCGGCAACCTCCTGGGCCGGGAACAGCACGGCAACATTGCCAGCGTCGGTTTTGCTATGTATTGCAGCATGCTGGAAAAGGCCATTGCCAAGGCCCAGGCCGGCCAGACCGATGTCCTGCCGCCGCCGGAAACGGTGATGGAAGTTCACATCGATGCCTTTATCGATGATGACTATATCAGTAACGGCGGCCAGAAAATCGAAATGTACCAGCGCCTGGCTGTGCTCACGTCCCTCTCTGAGCTGGACGATCTGGAAAAGGAACTGGTCGACCGCTACGGCCGGCCTACCCAGCCTGTGGCAACGCTGCTGCAGGCAGCCCGCCTGCGCCTGCGCGCCCGTGACCAGGGCCTGGCCCTGATTGCGCAAAAGCGGGAATCCTTGGAGCTGCGCTGGCAGTCCATGAAAGACATGCCGCCTTTGGTCAACTTGCCGCCAGCCCTGCGCCGGCGTTTCCATATGGTACCGGGTACGCCCCTCATGATGCGCGTATCCCTGGCCGGAACGACAGAAATCCTGCCGTTCCTGGACCAGCTTCTTACGGCTTTCCAGCAACTGAGAAAGGGGAGTTCCCTTGGCTAACGTATCTTTCCTGCGGGGGGCTATGGTCCTTACCATCGCCGGTATCGTCGTCAAGATTCTCGGTGGTATCAACCGGATTCTCTTGTCGCGACTCCTTGGCGGTGAAGGCATTGGCCTCTACCAGATGGCCTATCCCGTCTATATCCTGCTCCTGAGCATCGTCGGCGCCGGTATTCCTATTGCCGTGTCCATCATGGTGGCAGAGCAGGCAGCCCGTGGCAATTTCAGTGGCACGCGGCGCATTCTGCACGTGACATTGTCAGTCATGTTCGTCGTAGCTATCCTCTGCGGCATCGGCATGGTCGTCGGTGCCCGCGTTCTCGTCGATACCGGCCTCGTCAGTGATCCCCGGGCATACCTGCCCTTGGCCGTCCTGGCGCCGGCCTTATCCCTGTCAATTCTGACCTGCTGCTTCCGCGGCTATTTCCAGGGCCTCCAGCTCATGACACCGACGGCTGTGTCTCAGATGATCGACCAGTTCGTGCGGGTTTGCGTCATGCTGACCCTGGCGTGGCTGCTCTTGCCGCGGGGCCTCGTGGCTGCCGCGGCCGGCGGTACCTTTGGCGCCGTTCCCGGGGCAGCAGCCGGTCTGGCGGCTATTGTCTGGCTCTACGCCCGTCACGTACGGCAGGGCGCAGAAGCGGACCGTGGCGTTTTTGACAAGCTGCCTGCGTGGCCTGTAGTGAAACGGCTGATCCTCCTGGCTGTGCCTGTTGCGGCAGCGAATATGCTGCTCCCGGCTGTGGCCAGCATCGATCTCTTCATCGTACCACGGCGCCTCATGGATATTGGCTATACAAGTCATGAGGCAACGACCTTCTTTGGCTACCTTTCCGGTATGGCAAACGGCCTGGTCCAATTGCCGGCCATCCTGACCATGGCCTTGGCGACGAGCCTCGTACCGGCCGTTTCGGCTGCCTGGACGAGTGGCCGCAGTGATATTGTCCTGGCGCGGACCCATACGGCTATGCGCATTGCCTGCGTCATTACCGTACCGGCATCACTGGGCCTGGCCGTTCTGGCTGTGCCTATTTCCCGACTTTTGTATGCGACGCCCTCAGCCGGTCCGTCCATTTGTGTCCTCGGCCTGTCGGTCTTTCTCATCGGTGTCCAGCAGGTGACGAGCGGTCTCTTGCAGGGCCTGGGCCGTACGGCCATTCCCTTATACAATATGGCCCTGGCAGCGGTCGTCAAGATTTTCCTCAGCTGGCACCTGACGGCGATCCCCGGTTTGGGCGAGGTCGGGGCGGCCTGGGCGACGAATGCCGATTTGGCCGTGGCGGCTGCCCTGAACCTGTATTTTGCCCGCCGCTATTGCCAGTATCGTATGCAGTGGTTTTATATTGGCAAGCTCTTTTTGGCCGGCGCAGCCATGGCCGGTACGGCCTGGCTGACCCATGAAGGCCTGCGGGCCCTCATGCCGGATGCCTTGGCGACTATTGCCGCTATGATTGCCGCCGGGCTGATCTATATCATTTGTCTCTTTGCCTTCCGGGCCTTGTCGTCGGAAGACGTGCGCAAACTGCCGTTCATTGGCCGCCGCCTGTACCCGTGGGTAAAGAAACTGGAACTTTGATTTTACTGACGTTTACACAGAAAGAGGCACGATTATGGCAACTATTCATATTGTAGGACTGGGGCCGGGCGATGCCGGCCTGATCACCCTTGACGCGTGGCAGCTCATGAGCCAAACCAAGCGGCTCATCTTGCGTACGGCTATTCATCCGTCTGTAGCCCGTCTGGATGAAGCCCGTTTGGCTTATGAAGCACTGGACCGGTTCTATGAAACAGAAGCGACCTTTGAAGAGGTGTATGGCCACATCGTTGACTACGTGCTGGCAGCAGCTCAAAAAGAGGACGTCGTCTATGCCGTGCCGGGCAGCCCTGTCGTGGCCGAACGGACGGTGCAGCTCCTGGAAGAAAAGGGGGCTGCTGCAGATGTTACCGTAGATGTCCTGCCGGGCATGAGCTTTCTCGAAGTTATGTATACGCGCCTGCGCTTTGACCCTGTCGGCGGCGTGACCATTATCGACAGCTCTGATGCAGATCGTCTGCCTAAGGATTTGCAGACGCCCCTCATCGTGACCCAGGTCTACGACCGCCGCGTCGCCTCAGATGTAAAGCTGTCCCTCATGGACCTCTATGGCGACGAATATGAAGCGCAGCTCATTTACCATATCAGCCTGCCAGACGAAGATATACGGACCATTAAGCTCTACGAGCTGGACCGCATCGATACAATCGACCACCTGACGAGCCTTTTCCTGCCTGTGCCGCCTGTGGATGCGCCTACAGCGCCGCGAGATGATGCAGCAGACGCAGAAGCATCCGGCAGCATGCCCTTTGATATGCAGCCCTTGGTGGACGTCATGGCCAGACTGCGTGGCGAAGGCGGCTGCCCGTGGGATAAATCCCAGACGCACCAGAGCCTGCGCCGTTTTCTCATTGAAGAAGTATACGAAATGCTCGATGCCATCGATCAGGGAGATACGGATGGTATCCGCGAAGAACTGGGCGATGTGCTCTATCAGGTGGTCATTCATGCCCGTATTGCCGAGGAGGAAGGCCTTTTTTCGGCACAGGATATCGTTTCTGACGTGTGTAAGAAGATGATTCGCCGTCATCCCCATGTTTTTACAACGGATAGACTTGAAAAGACTAGTAGTAGTATGGTAAACTGGGATAGATTGAAACAGGGCGAACTGCGACAGCAGCACGCACACCTCCTCGACGGGGTAGTGACAGGCCTTCCTTCTTTGCTGGCAGCCTATAAATTACAGGAGAAGTCAGCTAAGGTTGGATTCGAATGGTCTGACACAGCGGACGTCATTGCCAAGGTCCATGAAGAGTGGAACGAATTCCTGGAAGCTGTCCGGGAAGGTGACTTTACCCACGAAGAAGAGGAAGCGGGAGACGTATTGTTTGTTCTGGCCAATTTATGCCGGCGCTATCAGATAGAACCGGAGTGTGCGTTACATCGGGCTAACAGCAAATTCCGCCGCCGTTTTTCCTACGTTGAAGATTGCGTTCATGCGTCCGGAAAAGACTGGTCTGCTTTTACGCTGGACGAACTGGACTCGTTCTGGAAAGAAGCCAAAGAAAAAGAACGCTCTTGCCAGACGGGGAAATGACGGGACGAAACTGTTTGATGTGACCAATTAAAGGAGGATCTTGTAATGAATAAAAGCGAATTAATTAACAAAGTATCTGAAAAATCCGATATCACGAAGAAAGACGCTGAAAAAGCAGTAAAAGCTGTATTTGAAGCTATCAGCGAAGCTCTCCAGGAAGATGACAAAGTTCAGATCATCGGTTTTGGTACTTTTGAAGTACGTCATCGCAAAGAACGCGAAGGCCGGAATCCGCAGACGAAAGATATCATCAAAATCGCAGCTTCCAATACACCGGCATTCAAAGCTGGCAAACAGCTCAAAGACTTGGTCAACAATAAATAAGGATGACCTTGGAGAGGACCGTGATCTGAACGGTCCTTTTCTTTTCTTGCATTTTGTCGTACCATGGATATATAATTGACATAGAATGTCCGTCCGAATCCGACATCTCACGTTAGTCTCAAAGGGTATACTTCCACTGGCCTTGGCCAGCTTGGGAAGAAAAAGAGGGAATCTGGATGACGAAGAAAAAAGTGCTGATTATGTCTGCTTCCATTGGAAGCGGCCATACCCAGGCAGCTCATGCAATAGAAGAATATCTGAAAACCTTACCGGCAGAATGTGAAGTAGAGCATTTCGATTTTATCAGTAATGACGCTTTGTCCATTGATAATATTGTAAAAGAAACGTATCTGAAAATTCTTGACCTTTTCCCGATGCTGTACGATCTCATGTATTACTCATCCCAGGGATACAAGAAAGGCATGGTCGTAAAGACCCTCTTTTCGTGGGGCCTCAAACGCCGCATGCTGCACGTTCTGGCAGAAAAGAAGCCGGATATGCTGGTCTTCACCCATCCGTTTCCAGCCGGTGCAGCGGCTCTTTTGAAGCGGCAGCACAGACTGCAAATTCCCTTGGTAGGGGTAATTACGGATTTTACGATCCATCAGCTGTGGGTCTATCCGCAAATTGACCAATATTTCGTTGCAGCCTCGCAAATCAAGGACCAGCTCGTAGCCCAGCAGGTAGAGCCGCACAAGGTCATCGTTTCGGGTATTCCCGTACGGGATGCCTTCCGCCAGCAGCGCTGGCACTGGGATGAAGACCATGCCAAACGGCGCAACGTCCTGATTATGGGCGGCGGCCTTGGGATGGGTTCGATCCGCCAATCCTTGTCGGTCCTCGATCAGCTCGATAATATTGACGACTTTACTGTCGTCACGGGCTATAATGCCGACCTGTACGACGAAATTTGCCAAATGCGCAAGGAACTGCGCCATCCCGTTGAAGTACTGGGCTATACCAACCATATTCCCGAACTCATGGTGCGGGCGTCCCTCTTGGTGACTAAGCCCGGTGCCCTGACCTGTACGGAAGCGGCGACGGTGCAAGTACCGGTCATTCTTTACAGTCCCATTCCGGGACAGGAAGAAGCCAATGCCCAGTACATGCAAAAGAAGGGCTGTGCCCGCTGGGTACGCAGCCAGGAAGATCTGGCTGCCGTCGTGCATGAGCTCATGGATGCACCAGAAGAATTACAACAAATGGCAGCGGCCAGCCTGGCCTGTCACCGTAACGGTGCGCAGATCGTAGGCCAGCACGTCTTGCAGCTCCTCCAGGGGGGCGCAGACGCCAGCGTCGGCTGTCACGACGAATAACGAGTATGCGAATACATAGCTGCCAACCTATGCTATGCCTGAACGATACCCAACCGGAGCGGCTGTTTATGAAGCTGTCTCCGGCTTTTTTGTTGGAAAGGGGAGATCCATATGCAACGCAAACGACCATCCCGTACGCCCCGCAGGAATACGGGCTCAACGCGGCGTTCCGGCCGTAGTGGCCGGCCGGCCTGGCTGAAAGCCTTTTTTGCGACGCTCCTGTTACTTTGCATCGCCGCCGGTGCCTGGTGGTATTTCCAAGGCCGGCCGAGTACGGCACCAGACGATACGAAGCTGCAGCATATCGATACAGTCCGGGAAAAAGGCAATGACGCAGATTATACGGATGCCGCTACGGAAATACAGGACGCTGTGACGGCGTGGCTCAAAGTACAGGATGCAGACGTGACGGAAATCGACACGCAAAAACGGGAAGAGCCGCGGCGCAGTACAGGCGGCAAGATCCTCTGGACGACAAAACAGCTCGAAGTGACACCGAAGGAAGCCTTTTCCCGGGAAAGCCTGGAAAAGGAACTGGCGAAAAGCCAAGGTAAGGCCGTCCTCTATCAGGTTACAGGCAAGACCCTCGATGGCCAGGCTGTTACTGAATATGATATTGCTCTCTTCGATATGCTCGACAAAGAACAGGTCTACCTGGTCACGGTACGCCTGTACGTGACGGCGCCGGGAGCAGCGCCCAGTCTGGCCCAAAAGATTAAGAAAGCCGTCGGCAAGGTCAGCGGCCAGAGCCCGCCGGCAGAGGAGAAGAAGGAAGGTAATGCGTCGACCGCACCGGCTGAAGTCAAGGGCCGTCTGGCCATCGTCATCGACGACTGTGGCAGCAACATGAGTGTTCTTCAGGATTTGAACAATATTCCCGTTCCCCTGACCTACGCTGTCATGCCCTACAAATCCCATACGGCAGACAGTGCCAACAGCGGCTATGGCGCGGGCCGGCAGATCTTCGTACACATGCCCATGCAGCCCCAGGGGACTGCCTCGTCCGAAGCGGTATACATCGGCACGGATATGAGCGACAGCAAAATCAAGGCCACGGCCAATGAAATCCTCGACCAGGTGCCCCATGCCATTGGCATGAACAACCATCAAGGGTCTTTGGCTACGTCTGATCAGCGGGTCATGAGTGATATTATGCAGGTCATGCGCAGCCGTGGCCTGGCCTATCTGGACAGCCGTACGATCAGCTCGTCTGTAGGCGAACAGACGGCCCGTTCCAACGGAGTAGAAACGAGCCGCAACAATCTCTTTATCGATAACGATGCCAGCGTAGAAGCGGTTAAGAGCCGCTTGCGCCAGGCAGCCCGCATTGCCCAGTCTAACGGCAGTGCCATCGTCATCGGTCATTGCCGGGCCAATACAGCCCAGGCCATTAGTGAAATGGTAGATGAACTCCATAACGAAGGTATCGATTTGGTCTTTGCCACGAGCCTTATGGAATAAACGCAAGCAGGCAGCCTCCGCCGTATGGGCCGGAGGCCTTGCTTTTGCCAAACATAAAAGAAAGGCGTGACTATATTTTGAGTTTTTCTTGGGACATTTTGCTGCTCGTTCTGGGCGGCGGTTTTTTGTCCGGTTTTATCGATTCTATTGCCGGCGGTGGCGGCCTCATTGCCCTGCCTGTTTTGCTGGCCCTGCAGATACCGCCGCATTATGCCATCGGTACGAATAAGTTCGCTGCTACCTTTGGCGCAGCAGTCAGTTCCTACCAGTTTTTCAAGGCCGGCAAGGTGGATATGCACCTGTTATACCGCCTCATGCCGTTTACCTTAGGCGGCGCTATTATAGGCTGCCTCTTCATGCTCCATTTGTCAGCAGAAACGCTGCAGCCCTTAGTCATCCTTTCGCTCATTGCCGCAGCGGTGTTTGTCTTTACGCGCCGCGGCCTGGGACAGCACAGCAGCTATACCGGCATGACGCAGAAGACCTTTTGGCAGGGCGCGGCCTTTGCCTTGGTCATCGGCCTTTACGACGGCTTCATCGGTCCCGGTACGGGAACCTTCCTGATCATTGCCTTTGCCATGCTGGGCTTTGATTTTGTCGTCGCAGCGGGCAATGCAAAAATCCTCAATTTGGTGAGTAATATTACGGCCTTTGTTCTCTTCATCATTTCCGGCAAGGTCTTATACGTGTACGGTCTGGTCATGGCCTTGGGTATTTTCCTGGGTGCCTTCTTTGGCTCCCGCATGGCTATCCGCCACGGCAGCGGGTTTGTACGTTTCGTCATGATGGCCGTCACGACGGTCCTCATTGGCAAATTACTTTTGGAATATATCGGTGTTATTTGAGGTGATTACAGTGGAACCTATGACGTGGGAAGACAAAGTGTATTTGATTAGTGGCGGTACGTCCGGTATCGGCCTGGCTACGGCGCGGCTGCTCCTGGAACGAGGCGCCAGCGTGGTCATCAATGGCCGTTCAGCCCAGCGCGGCGGAGCAGCTCTTGCAGCCTTAGGCGGCCCGGCCTGGCCATGCAGCTTTATTAGCGGTGACGTGAGCAACCCAAAGGACTGTGCCAATCTGGTCGACCAGACCCTGGCGATTTTCGGCCATCTAGACGGTATCGTCACGTCGGCCGGCTATTACGCCGAAGAGCTCTTAGAAAATGTAACGCCCGAAAGTCTGGAAGATATGTTCCGCGTCAACGTTTACGGTACGATTTACTTATGCCAGGCTGCGCTGACGGCGCTGAAGCGTACGCACGGGAGCATGGTCCTCGTGAGCAGCGATGCAGGCCTGCAGGGTAACATTGCCTGCTCTGTCTATGGGGCAACCAAGGGAGCTGTCGTTTCCTTCGGCCGCTCCCTGGCCCTCGAACTGGCACCGCACAACGTGCGCGTCAATACGGTCTGTCCCGGCGACGTGAAGACGCCTCTCTTGGCTAAGCAAATGGCAGCCGACCCGGAATTGACAGAAGACAGCCTGCGCGCCCAATATCCTATGTACCGCCTGGCTGAAGCCGATGAAGTAGCCCGGGTGATTGCCTTTCTCCTTAGTACGGACGCGTCGTATATGACGGGTACGGCAATTCCTGTCGATGGAGGTTTGACAAGCTGGTAAAAAAATGGGAAAATAACATTAACAACTTGTTTTTATTATATTATAAGATGGGGTGGTTTATATGACAGAAGAAATGGATAGAGTACAGGCTCTGCAAGAAGAAGTAAATGCCCTGCGCGAAGAATTGGCTGCTATGAAGGCAGAAAAAGCAGCGCACGCGCCGGTAGAACCGACGGCCTCCCTGGAAGTCATTGAATCGATCGAAAAATCGACGGCTGACCAGGATTTACAGGTGGAAACATATTGCCGCTGGGCTGCCGCCCGCGCCGGTGCGATCGTCATTGCCCCCCTCGTCGGTACGATTGCCCTCATGGCTAACGAAGTATACCTCGTCAGCCGCATTGCCCGCGTCTACAATGTCAAATTGTCCGAACGGGCTGTCATTGCCTTCCTCGGCGCCATGGGCAGCCGCATGGCCGGCAACATCCTGACGACGCTCATTCCCTTCAGTGCCGTTCAGGTACCGGTAGCCGTAGCCATTACGTACAGCTTAGGCCGCGTGACACAGCGCTGGATGAAAGACGGCATGCCGACCGACATGGGTCCGTACATCGACATGATGGCCGAATGGAAAGACAGAGCCCGCGATCAGGTCGATAAGTTGAAAGAAAATCCCTTGAAGAACGTTCCCCTTGGCGATGAAACGGTTGATTTCATGAAACGCTGGGGCAGCACGGCTAAGGATACGGCAAAGGATACGTTCGATACGGTTAAAGAAAAGAGCAAGGTTGTCGTCAACACAGTACGCCGCCGCAATACGGTCGATGATCTGGAAGCCGAACAAGAAGCCCAGGCAGCTGCTGACGCCGTAGCCAAAGAAACGGAAGAAGCCGATGAAGCTATTGAAAAGGCAGCCAAAGAAGCAACCGCTGACGTCACGGCTGACGTAACGGCAACACCGGAAACAGAAGCTCCTGCAACAGAAGAACCGGAAACGGCAGGCGAACCGTCCATTGCCGAATCGGCTAAGGCTGCTGTAGAAGATGCGAAGAATTCCTTGGACTACAAATAATTGAAGGTGTTTACTATGTGGAAGATGATTACATTTTTCGCTCGTTTTTACACTCCCTTCCGCTTTGTGGAATTCTTGCGCCGTACGAAGGGCAAGATCCACTTTGTCCCGCGCCTCTTGGCTATTTACTATTGCCTGCGCGACACAGATACGCCCAAAGCGGTCAAACTGGTCCTCATGGGTGCCTTGGGCTATGTCATTTTGCCCTTTGATATCGTACCGGATATTTTCCCTGCCGTCGGCTGGCTCGACGACGCAGCTGTCATTGCGGCAGCCTTGAAATTTGCCGGTGCTTATATCAAGCCCGAGCATCTCGAAAAGGTCCGCCACGTCATTCCTTTTGCCAAATGTGATTGGTAAGAAAGAGACCTCTTCGCCTTGCTGCGGGGAGGTCTTTTTTCGTGCCATCCGGAATAAACGTTTTGACAAACTGGCCGTGACAGCGTAAAATAACGGGGTATGTCAAGTACAGATAGGAGCAGATGCATATATGGTTACCGTTACGGAACGTGTCCGTTTTAGTGAAACGGATATGATGGGAAATGCCCATCATGCCAATCATATCCGTTGGTTTGAATGTGCCCGCTGTGCGTACCTGCGCGAAGCCGGCGTCGATTTATTTGAGCTTATGGATGAAGGAATCCTGTTTCCCATCAAGCACGTGAGCTGCGAATACATCGATAATATTTACTTTGACGACGTCATAGAAATCCAGGCACGCCTGACGAAGCTCTCGCGGGCCCAAATGGTCTATGGCTACCGCATTGTGCGCCAGTCTGACGGCCATCTCCTGGCTACAGGAGAAACGCAAAACGTCTTTACCCACAAAGCTACGGGAAAGGTTGCCCGCCTGGGACCGGAACCGTATGCCAAACTGCTGGCGCTGTACGAAAAAGACCAAGCAGCGCAATAAGCAGGCACTGTTTCTGTCAAATTGCCTATTTTATATGATAAAGGAGTCCTGAGTCGTGATTTTATACCTCTTGCTGAATGTAGTTATTGCCGTCATCGGCATCGTTGCCGTATTGTACCTCCTGTTCCGGCTGTTCGCCTGGCACCAGGGTGATGCCCGCTTCGTCATTGAAGCCCGTCGCCGTGATCCCTTTACACTGAAAATGATGAGCCAGGATAAGGCCGTTTTCGAAACAGAAGTACCGTTCAAGAATGCCGGCAAACAGCTGGGCACCATTATGGATTTCTTCCCCCGCACCTTGCTGCCGCAGGAACAGTACGACAAGGTCGTCGTCCGCTCGCAGCTGGCCAACAAAGCAGCAGAACGGGATGACGGCTACTGGGAATCGGTTATCATCAATCCCGGTGAAACAGGCCGCATCCGCGTGACCATCGAACTGGTCAGCAAAAGTGGCAACATTCGCGAAGACCTGAAGACATTCCCCGATATGGCCATCGATTTGATTTATCAGGCCGTTTCCCGTAGTGAATGGTATTTGCACAAAGCACGCATTACCCTTAAAGCGGCAGAAGTCAAACGCGCATTGGAACAGGCATAGGAGGAAGGATAGCAGATATGGCAGAATTAGAATTAGTACCTGTAAAAACGAGAATACTCACGGATAAAGATGACATCGTCGATGTCATTGAAGAATATGCAAAGGACATTGTCGGCCCGGACGATATCGTCTGCTCTGCAGAAAGTGTCGTTGCCATTACGCAGCGCCGCTACACGCGCCCGGAAGAATTGACACCGTCATGGCAGTGCCGCCTCATGCGCCGCTTCGTTCCCGGTGAAGGCAGTATGGCCAGTCTCTATGGCATGCAGGCTGCCATGGAACTGGAAGGCGAATGGAAGATGCTCTTTTGCTTTATCATCGGTTTCCTGGCCAAATTGATCGGTAAAAACGGCGTCTGGTATAAGCTCTGCCGCCAGGCCTCCCTCACGGATGACGTCACAGGCACGATGCCGCCTTTCGATAAGTGCATCGTCTACGGCCCGGAAGATCCCGATGGCGTAGCCGAAGCCATCAAGAAGCGCATGGGCTGCTATGGCGCCTGCGTAGCTGACGTCAACGACCTCAAACGGTCTGCCGTTCTCGGCCATTCCCGCGGCCTCAATCCGTCGGAAATCGCCCGCATCCTCATTGACAACCCCTTTGGCAATGCCTCCCAGAAGACGCCGATTGTCGTCATCAAGAATTACGCTGCCGTTGCCCGGGAAAACAAGAAATAAGGAGCATATTATGAAAGACACGATCGTACTGGCGACGCACAACGCCGGTAAAATCAGAGAATTCAAAAGCGCTTTGGCGCCTTTAGGCTATGATGTCGTGTCCGTACACGATCTCCTGCCGGATATTGCAGAACCGGAAGAAACGGGGACGACCTTTGCGGAAAATGCGCGCCTGAAAGCGCACTACTATATGAAAGCCACCGGCAAGCCCTGCCTGGCTGACGACTCGGGCATCATTGCCGATGCCCTGAAGGGCCGGCCCGGTGTCTATTCGGCCCGCTATGCCGGTCCGAAATGTGACGACGAAAAGAACAACCAAAAGCTCGTCGCCGAGCTCAGCGCCTTTCCGCCGGAACAGCGTACAGCTTACTATGCATGTGTTCTCGTCCTGGCCTGGCCAGATGGCCGGGAACTGACTGCTGAAGGCACGTGCCCCGGACTGATCCGTGATTTCTACGCCGGTGACGGCGGCTTTGGCTACGATCCGCTCTTTTATCTGCCTCAGTTTGGCAAGACCATGGCGGAAATCAGTTTGGCTGAAAAGAACCAGATCAGCCACCGCGGCCAGGCACTAAAAAAACTGTTGGAGCTGATGGACCATGAGTGATACGCAGTACTTGGGTCTCGTCAGTGACAGTCATGGCCGCTTTGGCGCTTTGGAAAAAATGGCCGATGCCGAACCGCACGTAGGCGCCTGGATTCACGCCGGCGATTACAGCCGCGATGGCGATGACCTGGCACTATATACGGACGTGCCCGTCTTTTCCGTCTTAGGCAATAACGACCTTTGGGGGGACTCCGATGCACCGGAACGGCGCGTCGTCACCTGGCAGGGTGTGCGCATTGCCGTCATTCACGGGCACCAATGGTATGGCGAACGGCGTATGAAAAAGCTGTTGGAATTAGGCCGGACGGCTGATGCGTCTCTCGTCGTCTTCGGTCATTCCCACCGCCGCTTCCTGGAAGAAGAGCAGGGGATTACCCTGGTCAATCCCGGCAGCATTGCCTTGCCACGGGATAACAAGCGCGGTACCTATGCGGTCTGTGAGATTACAAATGGCACGGTAGGTAACATCATTTTTAAGGAAATTTGAAAAAAATCGGCTAATTTTTGGTAAATTTGCAAAAAAATTGAAGCACAAAGTGTTTGACAAACACTTATGGAACAGGTATAATACTCTATGTTGACGGGGCATAGCGCAGTTTGGTAGCGCACCTGGCTTGGGACCAGGGGGTCGCAGGTTCGAATCCTGCTGCTCCGACCATCAACATGCGGGTGTAGCTCAATGGTAGAGCGTCAGCCTTCCAAGCTGGTTACGTGGGTTCGATTCCCATCACCCGCTCCATTTTTTTGTAGTGACTCAGTAGCTCAGCTGGATAGAGCAACAGCCTTCTAAGCTGTGGGTCTAGGGTTCGAATCCCTACTGGGTCACCAATATGACTATATGCGAACTGCTTACCTTGATAGTATATCAAGGCTGGCAGTTCTTTTTTTGCGTATATAAGGAAAAACAATAATTATAAATAAAAATCATAACTATATGTTTAAAAATGGAGGAAAAACAGAGAAATTCCATAAAAACAGTCTATTTTCCCATATTTAGTAAAACGTATAACCTTTAAGAAATTTAAGCGACACATTGAAATCCATAAATAATTTAGAAAATATAACGGCCTATATTTACAAGTGACGGTAAAGTGTGCTATAGTATGTTTATCATTCGTCTAAGTCATTCTTATTATTAATCAAAGGGGAGAGACGAACCGTATAGTAAGGCAAGACGAGCTAGTAAGAGGTATGCTTGTCTACATGCACACAGGCTTCAAGGATACGGCTGTACGTGGCACTAACTTCATACACCCGTATCTGTATATGGTATTCATATAGTATCATGGAAGTACATTTATTTTTGGGGGTGTGTAAGTATGGAGTTTTTTGGTTTAATTGCTAAGGGTATGATGGCATACGCCGACTTCGTTTGGGGTTGGCCCTTATTGATCGGTACATCATTCGTCGCCGTATTCCTGTCTGCCCGACTCGGTTTCTTCCAGTTTGCCTATTTTGGTCACGTCATGAAGAACACCTTTGGCAAAATCTTTGACAAAGGGTCTGGTGACGGCAACATCAATCCGTTCAAAGCGGCCTGTACGGCCTTGGCTTCGACACTGGGCGTTGGCAACATTGCCGGCGTTTCTGTCGCCATTGCTACAGGCGGTCCCGGTGCTGTCTTCTGGATGTGGTTCATTGCTATGCTCGGTTTGATCGTTAAGTTCTCCGAAGTAACCCTCGGCCTGGCCTATCGTGAAAAAGACCCGGTAACCGGCGTATGGCACGGCGGTTTCCCGTGGTATGTCAAACACGGCCTGGGTAAAAACTGGCGCTGGCTTTCCGTCATCTGGGCTGTTACGATGGCAGCCGGCATGATGTTTGCCCCGTCCATTCAGGCGGCAGAAATTTCCAACGCTATCAACACGGCCTTTGCCGTCAATCCGTACATCGTCGGTATTACCGTTGCCGTCCTCATGGCAGCTGTACTCCTGGGCGGCTTGAAGAGCGTATCGAATTTCGCGAATCTCGTCGTTCCTTTCATGGCTATTATCTACATCATCGGCGGTCTCTTCGTTATTATCGTCAACATCGACATGATTCCCCATGCCTTTGCCTTGATCTTCAAGGATGCTTTTACAGGCGCTGCTGCTGAAGGCGGCTTTGCCGGCGGCACGGTTATGCTGGCAGTCCGCTGGGGCCTGGCCCGCGGTATTTATTCGAACGAAGCCGGTACAGGTACAGCACCGCTGGTTCATTCGTCCTCATCTGTAAACCACCCGGTAAAACAGGGGCTCTGGGGCATTTTCGAAGTATTCTTCGATACGATCGTCGTCTGCACCATGACGGCTATGGTCGTCATGACGTCCGGCCTCTGGAACTCTGGTGCTTCCGGTGCCGCTTTGACGACAGCCGGCTTTGCCGCTGCCTTTGGCAGTGAAACTGCAGCGGCTATCTTCGTTTCGATCATCATCGCTTTCTTCGCCTTTACGACGTGCGTCGTCAACGTCTACTACGGCGGTATCTGCTTGAACGCTCTCGGCGTTGAAGGTATTTGGATTAAAATTTATTACGCTGTTGGCTGTGCCTGGGCTATCGTCGGTGCCATCGGTGCCGCTAAGACCCTGTGGTCGACATTCGACTTCTTCTATGGCACGTGCGTTATTTGCAACCTCATCGTCATCTTCCTCTTGAGCGGCAAGGTAAAACTCCTCGTCGACGACTACAAGCAGCATTTGAAGGATGGTAAGTGGGACGCTTCGGCTGCTGCCTGCGTATCCCGCTTGGGCATCTGGACGGACCCGAATGCAGTGAAGAAAGAAGAAGCATAACAGGGCCTGCCACACCATGTATAATGAGAAAGGGATTGCCGCCTGGCAATCCCTTTTTTTACGATGGCCCGGACGGGGATTCTCATATAAATTCTCGTTCTGATATGGTACAATAGACTAGAAGTAAAGCGTGTACGCTTTTTATAAATGGGAGGAATATATCCATGAAATATGTAGAACAGGCAGAGATACTCGAAAATACAGCGATTATTCCTGCTGTGTGGAAGATGGTTTTCCGGGCACCGAAAATGGCGGCTCAGGCGAAACCGGGCCAGTTTGTCAACGTCCATTACGACGGCGGCACGACCTTCTTGCGCCGTCCCTTTGGCATTGTCGACGCCGACGCAGCAAGTGGCGCAGTGACGATTATTTACCGCATTGTCGGCACAGGTACGGCAGAATTTCAACGCCTCCGTGCCGGTGACTGCATTAATGCCGAAGGCCCCCTCGGTGACGGTACCTTCACGACGACGCCGGGCAAGGTTCTTGTCGTCGGTGGCGGTATCGGCTTGGCACCGCTCATTTTCCTGGCCAAGACACTGCCGGAAAAACCGGTCGTCCTCGTAGCCGGCCGGACGGCAGAAGAAACCTTCTGGGCAGATTTCTTTGCCCCCTATGCAGAACAGGTATACATTGCCACAGATGATGGCTCCCGGGGCATTAAAGGCTATGCCGCCGCTGCCATTCCCCAGATTGCTGCTGCACACCAGCTCGACCGCGTTTCCGTGTGCGGACCGACGATCATGATGCAGACCGTAGCACAAGCGGCCGAGACAGCCGGCATTACTTGCGAAGTATCCATGGAAAAGCGCATGGCCTGCGGTATCGGTGTCTGCCTGGGCTGTACCTTTGCCAGTAAGCTCAGCGGCAAACGCTACAAGGTCTGTGCCGACGGTCCCGTATTTCCCGCCAAGGAGGTTTTTTAAATGAATACAGAACGCATGGCCATTACCTTTGCCGGAATTCCCATGGCGACGCCTGTCATGGGGGCGTCCGGTACCTTTGGCTTTGGCCTGGAATACGAAGATTTCCTGGACCTCCGTCACGTAGGCGCCATTATTTCTAAGGGCATTACGCCCTTGCCGCGTCCGGGCAATCCGGGCGTGCGCGTTGCCGAAACACCGTCAGGCATGCTCAACTGCATTGGCTTGGAAAATCCCGGCCTGGATGTTTTTAAACGGGACATCCTGCCTAAGGCCGGTTTTTGTGGAGCGCCACTGATCGTCAATATTTCGGCCGGTACGGCAGAAGAATATGGCGCTATGGCAGCAGGTCTCGACGTAGATGGCGTGGCGGCCCTGGAAGTCAACATTTCCTGCCCGAACGTCAAAGAAGGGGGCATCGTCTTCGGTACGGATCCCAAAGCGGCCGCTGCCGTTACAGAACAGGTAAAGACGCACACGCATAAACCGGTTATCGTGAAATTATCGCCCAACGTAACGGACATTACGGTCATGGCCAAAGCCGTCGAAGCGGCCGGCGCCGATGCCGTATCCCTGATCAATACGATTACGGGCATGGCCATCGATATCCAGACGTGGCAGCCCCTTTTGGGCAATATTACAGGCGGCCTCTCCGGCCCGGCTGTAAAACCTGTAGCGCTGCGCATGGTCTGGCAGACAGCACAGGCTGTACAGATTCCTATCCTCGGTCTCGGTGGCATCGCAACGTGGCAGGATGCGATCGAATTCATGCTGGCCGGTGCCAGTGCCGTTGCCGTAGGGGCGTACAACTTCGTCAACCCTGCAGCTGTCGTCGACATTGCCCGCGGCATGGATCAGTACTGCGAAGAAAAGGGAATCAAACAGATCAGCGACCTCGTAGGCCAGCTGCGCTGCTAAGAGAAGAAAGGATGAGCTACTTATGAGTATGGAATCAGCAAACCAGGAAGTATGGATTGGCGTCGACGTAGGCACAACGGGCGTACGGGCCATTGCCTATACGGCTGATGGCACGAACGTCTGCTCGGCCGAAGCCTTTTACCCCCTCCTTACGCCCCATCCGGACTGGGCCGAAGAAAACCCTTTACAAATTTATGAATCGGTAGAGCAGGTAATCCGCCAGACGGCAGACCAGCTGCGCTATAAAAATAAAGAATTGTGCGGCGTCGCCTTGAGCACGGTCATGCACAGCTTTGCCGGCCTCAACGCCGACAAGGAACCGCTCATGGACATGCAGACCTGGGCTGACAGCCGCAGCGTGGATATTGTCAAGGAAATGAAAAAGGATCCTGACCTGTGCCGTTCCTTCTACGAACGGACGGGCTGCCCGATCCACGCCAGCTATCCCTTCACGAAGATTATTTGGCTCCATCGCCACCAGCCGGACCTCTTTAAGCAGATGAAATTCGTCGGCTCTATCAAAGACTACATGTTTTACAAAATGACCGACCAGTGGGTCATCGATAAATCGACGGCCAGCACGAGCGGCATGTACAACGAACAGACCCTGGCCTGGGATGAAGATATTTTGGCCTACGCCGGTATTGATATTTCCTATATGCCGCCTGTCGTTTCTACGACGTACAGCCATCCTTTATCGGCATCTGCGGCAGCTGCCATGCACTTGCCTGCAGGCCTGCCTATCGTCATTGGCGCCACCGATGGCGTCCTCGTCAACGTCGGCATCGGTGCCGTCCAGCCGGGCCAGCTCAGCGCTACTATCGGCACGAGCGGTGCTTTTCGCATGCTCACGCGCCAGCCGAAGACCGATCCCAACATGCGTACGTGGTGCTATAACCTGACAGATGATATGTGGGTTGCCGGCGGGGCCATCAACAACGGCGGTATGATCCTGCGCTGGGTTCGTGACAAGATTTGCCATTATGGCGGCAGCAAACTGGAGGACCTGGACATCGATCCGTACGATCTTATGACCATGAAGGCCGAACACATCGATGCCGGCGCGGACGGGCTCATTTGCTTGCCTTGCTTTACAGGCGAACGGGCACCGTACTGGAATTCCGAACTGCGGGGCATGTTCTTTGGTCTCTCGCTCAACCACAGCCGTTCCCATATTATCCGCGCCGTCATGGAAGGTGTCTGCTACAGCTTAAACAGCGTTCTCCTGGCCTTACAGGAATTTGGCGACATCAAGGATATCCGCGTGAGCGGCAGCTTTACGAAATCCCATTTGTGGCTCCAGATCCTGGCAGACGTCTTCAACAAGACCCTGACCTTGCCGGATAACAGTGAAGGTGCGGCCTACGGTGCCGCTGTCCTGGGCTTTATTTCCCAGGGCAAGATGCAGAGCATTGCCGATACGGCAAGCCTGGTCAAAGCGAAGAAACTCTATGCGCCGATTGAAGAAAATGTGGCTACGTACGAACAGCTCTTTGGCATTTTTGCCCGTCTTTACAATAAACTGCAAGATGAATTTGCCGAAATTACGGCATACCAGAAGAAAATATAAGACCGGAAATGGTTGAAAGGGGAAGTATTTATTATGGCTACTCAAGATATCGGTGTCGTTGGCATGGCCGTCATGGGGAGCAATCTGGCTCTCAACATGGCGGACCACGGATTTAAGGTAAGCGTATATAACTATACGCCGGACCTGACGGAAAAATTTGTCAAAGAACGGCCCCATGAAAATATTACGGGCTACTACGATCTGAAGGAATTCGTCAGCTCCCTCAAGCGGCCGCGCAAGATCATGTTCATGATCATGGCCGGCAAGCCGGTAGACAGCATGATCGACCAGCTCATTCCCATTCTCGAAGCGGGGGATATCATCATCGACGGGGGCAACTCGTACTTTGGCGATACGCGCCGCCGCTATGACTATTGCAAAGACCATGGCCTCCATTTTTACGGCATGGGCATTTCCGGTGGCGAAACCGGTGCCCGCCGCGGTCCGTCCATTATGCCTGGCGGCAATGCAGCTACGTACGCTGAAATCCAGCCGATTTACGAAGCCATAGCCGCTAAGGCCGGCGACGGTAAACCGTGCTGCACGTACATTGGCTCCGATGGGGCAGGACATTACGTAAAAATGGTCCACAACGGCATTGAATACGCCGACATGCAGCTCATTGCCGAAACGTATTTGCTCCTCAAATATACAGGCGGCTATACGAACGCTGAAATTTCCCAAATTTTCCATGCATGGAACCAGGGCGAACTGCGCAGCTACCTCATCGGTATTGCTGCGGACATCTTT
The DNA here is from genome assembly GCF_014269395.1 of Megasphaera hominis. GTDB lineage: Bacteria > Bacillota > Negativicutes > Veillonellales > Megasphaeraceae > Megasphaera > Megasphaera hominis. Next base: position 53,943 of record NZ_JACOGK010000010.1, on the reverse strand, counting down.
GCCGAAGACGACCCGGCTGGCGGCCAGGTACTCGACAAGATCGCCGACGCTGCCGGACAGAAGGGGACGGGCCGCTGGACGAGCATCGAAGCGATGCGCCAGGGCGTCGACATTTCCCTCATTACGGCAGCCTGCAACGCCCGCGTTTCGTCGAATGCGGCAGGGCGCAAAAAAGCACAGGCAGTCATTACGGCTCCGGCCGGCCAGGCCCTGCACAATCCTGAATTTGTCGAAGCCGTACGGCAGAGTCTCTATTTGGGCAAGATCGTTGCGTACGCCCAGGGCTTCTCCCTTTATCGCAGTGCGTCCGACACGTACGACTGGCACTTGGATTATGGCAAAATCGCTTCCATCTTCCGGGCCGGCTGCATCATTCAGGCAGAATTCCTCAACAAGATTACCGAAGCCTATGAAGCCGATCCGGCTTTGGAAAACCTCATCTTTGCGCCGTTCTTCCTGGAAAAGATCAACGCCAACCAGGCCAGCCTGCGCCGTATCATCAGCCTGGCCGTCCAGGTAGGTACGCCGATTCCGGCCTTTTCTAACGCCCTGGCATACCTTGATGCGTACCGCAGCGAATGCGTCGGAGCCAACCTCATTCAGGCCCTGCGCGACTACTTCGGTGCCCACACGTTCAAGCGCGTCGATGAAGACGGCACGTTCCATCACAACTGGCACGAACACTACGAAAAATGAGGATACATGCTCCAAAAACTGCTGCCCCTTTGGGTGGCAGTTTTGTTTTTCCTGAGAACAGGGCACTTTACCACACGGGGCCTTTCTGTTATGATAAGAATAGGCACTTTATTTACACATGCCAAAAACTCAAAGAAATTGCAGTGCCTATACATAGGAGGTATGATATGTTTGGTTTTAACCTGCTTGAAATGGTAGCCGGTATTCCCGGTCTCCTCATGGCCCTGGTCATTCACGAATATGCTCACGCCCTCATTGCCGATAAGATGGGGGATAACACGCCGCGGATGATGGGCCGGCTGACCCTGAATCCGGTAGCTCATATTGACCCGCTCGGTCTGATCATGCTCCTCATCGCCCGCTTTGGCTGGGCTAAACCGGTCATGATCAACAGCTCGAATTTCCGCAACTGGCGTACCGGTGAAATTTGCGTTTCCCTGGCTGGCCCGCTGGCCAACTTTATCCTCGCCTTTGCGGCCTTGGCGCTGGAGCTGGTCCTGTACCGCCTGAATGTAGGTACGCAGGGACTTATTCTGGTCCTCAATCTCATCGTTCTCTACAACATTAACTTTGGTATTTTCAACCTCATCCCGCTGCCACCCTTGGACGGCTCCCATTTGCTTACGGTCTTTTTGCCTTACGAATGGTCGTACAAGCTGGCCCAGCTGGAACGGTATACCTTTTTAATCCTCATCGTCCTCATGGCTACGCCTGTATTCAGTTACATCCTCGTACCGCTGGGACGCTTTATCTACGGCCTGTTTTATGTCATCCTCCAGGCCATCATTCTGTAAGGAGGTTCCTTTATATGCAATGGAAACATTATGCAGCTGCGGCTGTGCTGGCCTTGTCTTTAGTGCCGGCTGCAGCCGGAGCCTTTGATTACAATATGTCTGTTGATGAAGTCAGCGAGCATCCCTTGACAGCCTATAATACGGTCTACCTGGCCATGCCGAAAGCCGATTTTGCCCGCAACTTTGCTGTCTTGCCGGACTGGACATTCTACGCCAGCGATGGCACGTCGGAAAAGGCCGAACGGACGACGACGGACGGGAAGGCGACGATCATCGAAGGCCTGTCCATCACGACGGCCAACGGTACGCCTCAGGGAAAGACCATTGCCTTTGAAAACTATTTCAAGAGCAACGACCGCAAAATAGCCCGCAAAATGTACGACCGCCTGGCTGCGACGATTTACTCCAATATGGAAGATTTCCCCTATAGCCAGAGTGATGACGAAATCACATGGGTCCAGAACGACGTGACTATCGTTACCAGCTTTAATGGCCGGAAAGATGCAGATGGATACTACACCGTTACCTTGCGGCGCTATAATAATCATGTCTTAAAAGCATAGGTTGTCGTCCTATCAGTTGACATTATGCCAGGTTTTGCTATAATGTAGATAGTCAATATTTTACCTTTTGACTTTTGATTATGTTTTTGGAATAGAGGAGAGGTTGTATGAATCGTTTAAAAACCGTTTTCTTGATGACCTTGTTGGCAGTCTTGATGATGCTTATCGGCCGGGCCTTTGGCGGTACGCGTGGCATGACCATGATGCTTATTTTAGCAATTGGCATGAACTTCTTCTCGTACTGGTTCAGTGACTCCATGGTCTTGCGGGCCTACCATTGCCAGCCTGTAGGACCTGAACACAGGCTCTATCATATCGTAGCCGATTTGGCCAAACGGGCTGACCTGCCTATGCCGCGGGTCTATATCATGCCGACGGAAGTGCCTAACGCCTTTGCTACAGGCCGCAGTCCGTCCCATGCAGCCGTTTGTGCGACAGAAGGGATCCTGGATATGCTCGACGAAGATGAAATCCGCGGTGTCTTAGCACATGAAATGTCCCATGTGTTGCACCGGGATATTCTCATCAGCACCATCGTAGCGACCTTTGCCAGCGTCATTGCCTGGATTGCCAATATTGCCCAGTGGTCGGCTATCTTTGGCCGCGGCGATGATGACGACAACGGCGGTATCGTCGGCCTGTTGGTGACGATCATCGTAGCTCCTTTGGCGGCGACGATTATCCAGATGGGTGTCAGCCGTACGCGGGAATACATGGCCGATGAAGAAGGGGGCCGCATGATCGATGATCCCCTGGCACTGGCCCGGGCTCTTGCCAAAATTGACAACTACGCCCATTACCGCGTCTTACCGGGCGCGACGAAAACCAACGCGCACATGTGCATCATCAATCCCTTTGCAGGAATCAGCTCCGGCCTCATGAACCTCTTCAGCACTCACCCGCCTACAGAAAAGCGGATCGAACGGTTACAGGAACTGGATCGTGAACTGCACGGGTAACAGGAAACACAAAAGCACGCTCATCGTGGAAGTATTTTCCGGGATGAACGTGCTTTTCTTTGTCCTTAGTCTTTTTTGACGGCCATGCCTTTTTCTTTTAGGATTGCTGTTATTTCCTGGCTCGACGGCAGGTCGTCTGTACCGCCGTGAATTTCCGTGTAGAGAATCGGCGAGTCGAAGGTGTTACCTGCTAGCAGTTCTGCTTTGGCTACAGGACCGGTCGGATTGATGACGACCTTGTATTCGTAGTTATCGCTGAGAAAATCGCGTACGCCTTCTTGGACCGTGCGGATATCGTCTGCCGTAGCTGCCGGGAAGGTGATGCGGAAGTTCAGAGTTTCCAGATCACTCAGGGACGTGAGCCGTTCTGTCACGGCAGCTGCCGTCGGGGCCGTAGCGAAATGAATAGCAATGAGGGGAATGAGGCCGGTGTCGTTGCACTGTTCGGCCAGGTCGGCGAGGGTGTCCGGATCGGTGTGTTCATCCATTTCGATGATGTCTGCCAGGCCGCTGCGGATACAGAAGGTGAGAATGTCGCGGTAGTCCCGTTCGGTCTGGTAATATTCGGGCAAATCCTTTATATGGCACGTGAAGATAAAGGGTTCTTCCTTCGTGACCTGAGCGATCATGAGCAGGGCATTCCAGAGCTGGGATAAATTGGGCATGCCGTTGAATTTGCCGGCGTTAAATTCGATCAGGTCGTGTGGTTCTTCCATGATCTGCTGGCAGCGGTAACAAATATCGCCTACGGTTTCACCTTCGCAGGGGACGCAGACGAGGGGCTTTTTTCTATTGAGACGGATATTGGCTAAATTAGACATAAAAACTGTACCTCCAATCAGATGCTTGCGTAGGAGGCAGGTCGTAACGATGCGGCCTGCCTTGCGTATCAGTTATAGTCTATCACAATATGGACGACTGTGCATTCTTTTTTGCCGCCTCGGGCAAAGACAGAAAAACAAAAAATTCTCTTTTCTTATAATACTATTATATATACTGTCTTAGTAGTGCCGGGAAGTATAAAAAAATACGCAGCATCACCTGTGGTGACACTGCGTATATGTGGTGCGCCTAGAAGGATTCGAACCTTCGCACCCGGTTCCGGAGACCGGTGCTCTATCCCCTGAGCTATAGGCGCATATCAATAACGTACTCAAATATATTAGCACATATGAAAAATAAATTCAAGGTGTTTTATAGATCTCTTGTGAAATAATTCTTAAAATCAGGCACTTCCTATAGTAGATACAGTGGCAATGCAGTCCCATATATGCTATTATATAAAATAGACTCAATATGTTTAGATTGAAAGTTGGAGTTGAATATATATGGAACGCATTTATTTGGATCATGCTGCAGCGACGCCTATTGACCGGCGCGTCTTAGATGCCATGATGCCTTATTTGACAACGGCCTTTGGAAACCCGTCGAGCCTGCACTATTTTGGGCAAGAGGCCCGGGCGGCAGTCCAGCGCGCACGCCAGCAGGTAGCTCATTGCCTGGGCGTGGCAGCAGCCGATATAGTCTTTACCAGTGGCGGTACAGAAGGGGATAACCTGGCCATTCGCGGCTATTTGCGGGCTAATTTCCCTCAAGGGGGCCATCTCATTACGACCGCTGTGGAGCACCAGGCCGTCTTACATACCTTTGAAGCTATGGCCCGGCAGGGCTACAGCCTGACTGTGCTGCCAGTCGATGCAGCGGGCCGCGTCCGGATTGACGATGTAGCCGCTGCGATTCGCGACGACACGGTGCTCATTTCCTGCATGTATGCCAATAACGAAACGGGTACGATCCAGCCCATCCGGGCCATTGGCGAACTGGCAGCGGCCAAGGGCATTGCCTTTCACGTCGATGCCGTCCAGGCCTTTGGCTATGTACCCATTCAGCCCTTGGCTGAACACATTGATCTGCTTACCTTATGTAGCCACAAGATTTACGGTCCGAAAGGGATCGGTGCCTTATATATCCGCCATGGCCTGCAGCTTACGTCAGAGGCTTACGGCGGGCCGCAGGAGCATCGGCTGCGGGCGGGCACGGAAAATGTCGCCGCTATTGTCGGCTTCGGTGAAGCCGTAGCTCTTTTGGAAGCAGAACGGCCGCAGCGCATAGCCGCAGCAGCACAGCTGAAGCAACGCTTTTACGACGGCCTCATCAAAGGTGATGCCCGCTTTCGCCTGAACGGGACCTTAGAGGGTTCCTTGCCTAATATTATCGACTTTAGCGTCGACGGCATGGAAAGCCCCATCGTCCTCATTGCCCTCGATATGCAGGGCATTGCCGTTTCTGCCGGCTCGGCCTGCGAAGCCGGCGCCGTCGAACCGTCGCACGTCCTGCGGGCCATGGGCGTCGACGAAAAGTGGCTGCGCAGCAGCATCCGCGTGTCCTTTGGCACAGAAAATACGCCGGACCAGATCGATACGGTCGTCCAGGCGCTGCAACAGATTCTTGACCCCGTTACAAAAAGGAGATAAACCATGACTAAACGCATTGCCGTTGCCATGAGTGGCGGTGTAGACAGCTCCGTCACGGCAGCGCTGCTTAAAGAACAGGGCTACGACGTGATCGGCATTACCCTGCGCCTGTGGGAAGAAGATCCTTCCTGCCCGGCCGTCGAAAACGTCCATTCGTGCTGTTCCCTTTCGGCCGTCGACGATGCCAAAGCCGTCGCTTCGGTCATCGGCATACCCCATTATACACTGGATTTCCGTCAGCCCTTCCGCAAGGATGTCATCGACTACTTCGTTCAGTCCTATACGCTGGGCCGGACGCCGAATCCCTGCATTGCCTGCAATAAGCACATCAAATTCGGCCTCCTTTGGCAGCAGGCCCAGCAGTTTGGCGCTGACAGCCTGGCTACAGGCCATTACGCACGCATTGTTTTCAACGAAGAAAAAGGACTCTACGAGCTCCTGCGCGGCACAGACCGGCGCAAGGACCAGTCGTACGTGCTCTATGAATTGACGCAGGACCTCTTGCCTCACATCATGCTGCCCATGGCGGCTCTGGAAAAATCAGAAACGCGGGAATTGGCCAAGAAATTCGGCCTGCCCGTTTTCAATAAGCCGGAAAGCCAGGATATTTGCTTCATCCCCGATAACGACTACAAGGGCTTCCTGAAAAAACGGGTGCCCCAGACCTTTAAGCCTGGCGATTTCGTCGATCTGCAAGGTCACGTCGTAGGCCGTCATGAAGGCATTCCCTGCTATACCATCGGCCAGCGCCGCGGCCTCCACTTGGGCGGTCCCGGCGGCCCCTATTATGTCGTCGCCCTCGACGTGCCGCACAACCGGGTCATCGTCGGCGGGGAACAGGACCTCTTCCGTACGGAAGTGAAAGCCGACGACGTATCGTGGGTCGAAGGGGCTCCGCAAGGACCCTTTGAAGCACTGGGCAAGATTCGCTATGCCGCGCCGGAAGCGCCGTGCACGGTTTACCCGGAAAAAGGCGGCCTGCGCGTAGAATTTGCAAAGCCCCAGCGGGCTGTAACGGCCGGACAGGCCCTCGTATTGTATGACCGCGAAACAGGCGAACGCGTCCTGGGTGGCGGTGTTATCATCTGATTGTTGTAGAGGAGTAAGGTAAACGTGGCAACTAAATATATTCGTAATTTTTCCATTATCGCTCATATTGACCATGGTAAATCGACATTGGCCGACCGCCTGCTGGAAAAGACCGGCACCGTTTCGAAACGGGAAATGGAAGACCAGCTGCTCGACACGATGGATCTCGAACGGGAACGGGGTATTACCATTAAGGCTCAGTCGGCGCGTCTGGTTTATGACGCCAAAGACGGCCATCAGTATATCCTCAACCTTATCGACACACCGGGGCACGTCGATTTTAACTATGAAGTATCGCGCAGCCTCGCCGCCTGTGACGGCGCACTGCTTATCGTCGATGCCACGCAGGGCGTAGAAGCCCAGACGCTGGCCAACGTTTATTTGGCCCTCGAGCACGACCTGGAAATCATTCCCATCATCAACAAAATCGACCTGCCCAGCGCCGACCCCGAACGGGTACGCAAGGAAATCGAAGACGTCATAGGTCTCGACGCCAGTGACGCCATCGAAGTCAGCGCCAAGACGGGCTACGGCATTGAAGAAGTTCTCGAAGCCATCGTGCAGCGCATTCCGGCACCGGAAGACGCAGCCGACAAGCCCTTGCGGGCCCTCATTTTTGATTCCCATTTCGATTCCTACAAAGGGGCCATTGCCAACATCCGCATCATGGAAGGGAGCCTCAAAACAGGTGACCGCATCCGCATGATGGCGACGGGCATGGAATTTGAAGTGACGGAAACAGGCGTCTTTATTCCGCAGATGCGGCCTACAGGCAGCCTCGAATGCGGCAGTGTCGGTTACTTCGCGGCGAGCATGAAAAACGTGCGCGACTGCCGTGTCGGTGATACAGTGACCTTGGCCGAAAATCCTGCGTCTGCTCCCTTGCCGGGCTACCGCAAGGCTACGCCTATGGTCTACTGCGGCCTTTATCCGGTGGAAACAAACGAATATGATAACCTCCGCGATGCCCTGGAAAAGCTGCACCTCAATGATGCGGCGCTCCTCTTTGAACCGGAAACGTCGACGGCCCTGGGCTTTGGCTTCCGCTGTGGCTTCTTAGGCCTCCTGCACATGGACGTCGTCAAGGAACGCCTGGAACGGGAATACAACCTGAGCCTCATTACGACGGCGCCGTCCGTTATTTACCACGTCTACTGCACAGACGGTACGATGGTGGAAGTAGACAACCCGTCTCTCATGCCGGATATGACCAAGGTCGATCACATTGAAGAACCCTTCGTCAAGACGACTATCATCATCCCTAAGGACATGGTCGGCACGGTTATGGAAATTTCCCAGAACCGCCGCGGCCAGTATCTGACCATGGACTATCTCGATGAAACGCGTGTGTCCCTGATCTACGACCTGCCCTTGTGCGAAATCCTCTACGATTACTTCGATGTCCTCAAATCGTCGACCCGCGGTTATGCATCCCTGGACTACGAGCTCAACGGTTATCAGACGTCGCCTATGGTGAAGATGGATATCCTCATTAACGGCGAAGTCGTCGATGCCCTGAGCGTCATCGTTCATAAAGAATTTGCTGCCCGCCGTGGCCGGGCCCTCGTCGAAAAGCTGCGCAGCCTTATTCCGCGCCAGCTTTTCCAAATCCCAATCCAGGCGGCTATTGGCAATAAGATCATTGCCCGTGAAAACGTAGCAGCCCTGCGCAAGGACGTCCTGGCCAAGTGCTACGGTGGCGATATTTCCCGTAAACGTAAACTTCTGGAAAAACAGAAGGAAGGAAAGAAGCGCATGAAGCAGGTAGGCAGTGTAGAAATCCCGCAGGAAGCATTCATGGCTGTTCTTCAGGTAGATGATAAATAATGACAGGATTATACATCCACATTCCTTTCTGCCGGCAGAAATGCCGCTACTGTGATTTTCCTTCGTACGGCGGTGTAGATAATTACATCGCGCCGTACGTCAAAGCCTTGTGCCGGGAAATTGCTGACAGCGACCGGGATCATCCCGGCAGTGCCGGCACGGCGCTCGATACGGTCTACTTCGGTGGCGGAACGCCGTCGCTCCTCAGCCTCTCTCAGGTAGAAGAGATCCTGACGGCCGTGCGGCACTATTTTGCCGTCACCGGCGGGGCAGAAATCACGTTCGAAGCCAATCCGGACAGCCTGACGGCAGCCTATGCCAAAGGCTTGGCCGGGCTCGGTATCAACCGTCTGAGTATCGGCATCCAGTCCTTTCAGCCGGGCCTCCTGAGGACCCTGGGCCGTATCCACACGGCAGATGAAGGGAAGGCAGCTATTTGGGCAGCAAAAAACGCAGGTATTGATAACCTTTCGGCGGACCTCATGTACGGCCTGCCGGGACAGAACCTGCGCGACGTCGACGCTGACCTAAAAGAGCTTCTGGCCCTGCCCCTTACGCACGCTTCCATTTACAGTCTCATCCTGGAAGAAGGCACGCCTTTTTATCATGATGTGACGACGGGGACGCTGGAGCTGCCGCCTGATGACTGCGTCGAAACTATGGGCCAGGCCGTACACGCGGCCATGGAAGTTGCCGGTTTCGAACACTATGAAATTTCCAGCTATGCCCGGCCGGGGAACCGGTCGCGGCATAATACGAAATACTGGCAGTACGTGCCCTATGTGAGTGCCGGTGTGACGGCTCACTCCTTTTGGCACAACTGCCGCCAGGCCCATATTGCCAACATTCCCCAATATATCCGCCTGGCCGGTCAGGCGTCACTTATAGGGGAACGTGTTGAAATCGATGCCAAGCGCGGCCCGGAGGATTATTGCTTCCTCGCCTTGCGGATGCGTGACGGCATCGATGCTAAGGCCTTTAAAGACCAGTTTGGTACGACTGTAGAGGCCGAATTCGGCACGGTGCTTGCCCCCTTGGTAACACAAGGGCTCTTACAGCAGACGCGCCGCGGCTATGCTTTGACAGAAAAAGGCCTGGCCTATGGTAATTATGTATTCAGCCGCTTTATCCGGTAAAGACAGGGCGGCTTTTTTGTTGCCGCAGTGACGGCAGGAGGCAGACATGCTCGCTGAAATCAGTATCAATATTACAGCTAAAGCGCTGCAACAGACCTTTTCCTACAGCATTCCTGCAGGTATGAAGGTCCGCGCCGGCTCCCGCGTTCTCGTTCCCTTCGGCAGCCGCAAGGAAGAAGGCATCGTCCTTTCCATTCATGAGGATACGGAAGCGGCAACGCGCACGTTCACACTCAAACCCATTTTGGCAGTCCTGTCCGATCAGGTAGGCTTTCGCGAAGAAATGATCCAAACGGCACTCTGGATCAGCCAGTATTATCTATGCAGCCTGGCCGATGCCTTGCGCCTTTTCATGATCGAAAAGAAGGGTATCAGCCAGCGGACTTGTGTCGAAGCCGTGCCGGATGCCGTTGCCCTGGATGGGGCCGAAGCCCTGGTGCTCGACTATGTGAGCCGTCACAGCCACGTCGAGAAAAAAACACTGGAAAAACACTTTGCCCCGGATGTCTTGGCCGGCCTGTACAGCCGCCAGGTCCTGCGGGATTACCTGTACCAGCAAAACAACGTGGCCGATAAGCTGGAAACGTGGCTTTCCTTTGACCATGCCGATACGGAGGGGACGTTAAAACGTAGTCCCCGGCAGGCCGAACTCTTACAGGCTTTGGCCCAGAGTGAACCCCAGCCTGTAAGCACGTGGGTACAAAAAGGCTACAGTCACGATCTGATCCGCCACCTTTGCGCCCACGGCTTTGCCCGCCTGACAGAAAAACCGAGCCGTACCGTTAATTTTACGCATGCCTTGGCAGCAGATACACCGTGGCAGCTGACGGAAGAACAGCAGGCCGCCGTAGAGACGATCCAGCGCGATCAGGGCGGCAAGACCTATCTGTTGCACGGCGTCACAGGCAGCGGCAAGACGGAAATCTATATGAAGCTTACAGCCGACGTGCTGGCCCGGGGCGGCCAGGTGCTGGTATTGGTGCCGGAAATTGCCCTTACCGGCCAGATTGTGCGCTGCTTCGTGCGCCGTTTTGGTAACGACGCCGTCGTCATGCACAGTCAGCTTTCTAAGGGCGAACGGCGCAACAACTGGCTGCGCATGGCCAACGGTGAAAGCCACATCTGCATCGGTGCCCGCTCGGCTGTCTTTACGGCCTTCCACAATCTGGGTTTGATCATCGTCGACGAAGAGCACGACAGCTCGTATAAGCAGGACGATGTACCACGTTACCACACGGTGGAAGTGGCCCGCCGCCGGGCGGCCTATTACGGCTGTCCCGTCATTCTCGGCAGTGCCACGCCGTCTGTCGGTGATTACTACAAGGCCCTGCAGGGCGAATATGTCCTCATTACGCTGCGCGAGCGCGTCCTGCACCGGCCTTTGCCGGACGTAGCCGTCGTCGATATGCGGGAAGAACTGGCCAGGGGCAACCGTAACGTTTTGTCCGACGCCATGGTAGCTCTCCTGACGGAGACGCTGCAAAAAAAACAGCAGGCTATCATCCTCTTGAACCGGCGCGGTTTTTCTACCTTTGTTATGTGCCGCAAATGCGGCTACGTCGTCAAGTGTAATACCTGTGACGTAGCCATGGTGTATCATAAAAACCAGCACCGCCTGCGTTGTCACTATTGTGACGCCGAAAAGGACGTGCCCCTCGTCTGCCCGTCGTGTGGCAGCAAGTACATCAAATTTTTTGGCACCGGCACGGAAAAAGTAGAAGAGCAGCTCCAGCTTCAATTTCCACAGGCCCGCATTGCCCGTCTCGACCAGGATACGAAGGCCCGCAAGAACAGCGGTGACCGCATTATCGAGGCTTTCCGGCGTGAAGAATACGATATTCTCCTGGGTACGCAGATGGTAGCCAAGGGTCACGATTTTGCCAACGTCAGTGCTGTCGGCATCCTTTCGGCAGACAGCCTCCTCAACTTGCCCGTCTACTGGGCCGGCGAACGGACCTTCCAGCTGCTTACGCAGGCTGCCGGCCGGGCCGGCCGCGGCGACATACCGGGCAAGGTCGTCATGCAGACGTACGCACCGGAACACTATGTCATCCAGTGCGCCCAAAAGCAGGACTACCAAGCCTTTTATGAACAGGAAATCGCGTATCGCCAGGAATTATTGTATCCGCCCTTCCACCAGCTTTTGAAAATTGTCATTGTCGACGAAAATGAAAAGACACTGTGGGAGACAGGCAATACACTGGCACTCCTGCTGCAGACGTGGAAAAAAGAGTCTGCCAGCGATACGGCCATTATCGGCCCCTTTGTGGACATTATCAAAAAGGTGCGCAATAAGTACCGCATCGTCCTGCTCGTCAAGGGAAAGGATTTGACAGAGGCTAAGGCTTTCATCCGTGAACATGCCGAATTCCGCCGTCCCGGCGTCCTCCTCGACGTGGACAGCGCCGGGTAAAGGACTATGACTTTACGGGAAAAGCTGGTATAATAAAAATTAGTGTAATACGCTATATACACTGCTATACGAAGAAAGAACTAGATTGACTGAGGTGAATGAAAATGGCAATATTGAAAATCGTCAAGGCTGGCGCGCCTATTTTGAAGGAAACGGCAGCTCCTGTAAAAACGATCACAAAAAATATAAAACGGCTCCTCGATGACATGGCGCAGACCATGTACGAAGCGGAAGGCGTCGGTCTGGCAGCACCGCAGATCGGTAAATCCCAACAGATTATCGTCCTCGACGACGGCAACGGCCTGATCGAGCTGATCAATCCGGAACTCCTGGAAACATCGGAAGAGATGCAATTCGGTCCTGAAGGCTGCCTGAGTGTTCCCGGCTATTACGGTGATGTCAACCGTTACCAGCGCATTAAAGTTCGGGCTCTCAATCGTCACGGCAAAATCGTCATTTACGAACCGGAAGGATTCCTGGCCCGTATTTTCCAGCACGAAATGGATCATCTCGTAGGCACGCTCTTTATCGAAAAAGCGACAAACCTGCGGAAAGTAGAGGAGTAAATGGATAATTTACGTATCGTCTTTATGGGTACGCCTGATTTTTCCGTACCCAGCCTGAAAATGCTGCACGCCGTCGGCTATCACGTCGTCGGTGTATATACGCAGCCAGATAAGCAGCGGGGCCGGGGCAAGAAAGTATCGGCGTCGCCTGTAAAAGAACTGGCTGAACGGCTGGAAATTCCTGTCTACCAGCCCCAGACCTTCCGCGATCCGGCAGCCGTTGCCGAGCTGCGGGCCTTAAAGCCTGACGTTATCATCGTCATCGCCTATGGCAAGATACTGCCGCAGGAAGTCCTCGATATTCCGGCCTATGGCTGCCTGAACGTACACGGCTCGCTCTTGCCGAAATACCGCGGTGCCGCACCAATCCAGTTTGCCATTAAGGACGGCGTGCCTGTGAGCGGCGTGACGATCATGCTCCTCGATGCCGGCATGGATACGGGCAAGATGCTGAAGAAGACAGAAGTCGTTCTCGATGCCAAGGAAACGACAGGCTCTCTCTTTGATAAGCTCTCCGTTATCGGCGCAGAAACGCTCATTCCCGTCTTAAACGACCTGGAAACCTATGAAGCTAACGCCGAAGCCCAGAATGAAGCAGAAGCGACGTACACCGAAAAGATTACGAAGGAAATGACGGAAATCGACGTGAAGCAGGATGCTGTCGTCATCGAACGGCTCATCCGTACACTCGATCCCCAGCCGGGTGCCTTTGTCATGCACGACGGCAAGCGCCTCAAAATCTGGTCGGCCGACGTCGTGTCCGGTACGGACGCAGCTCCCGGTACGATCATCGCTGTGACGAAGAAGACCTTTACGGTCCAGACCGGTAAGGACGCCTTGTGCATCCGGGAAGTACAGCCGGAAAGCCGCAAACGCATGGCGACGGCACAATTCCTGCAAGGCTGCCATATGACGCCGGGCGACAGCCTCTAAGCGCCTATGAACGCCCGCAGCAGTACGTCTATCTTTTTGGCCGGTGCTGCCTTGGCAGCCCTCTTGCTGGCCCTTTTGGCAGGCCTGTGCCATTTGTTGCTCCAGCCTGGCCTGGCTTTGTATGCCCCCGTTCTGGTACGGCCGGCCGACTGGTTTTTTGCCTTGCTCATCGCTACAGACGTCGGGGCCTATGTCCTGCTGTGCCTCTTTTTTCTGGCCCCTGTGCCAGCTCGGGCAGGGCAGAGAATACAGCCTTTTTTGCGGACCTATGCGCGCCTCCTCTTTTTCCTCCTGCGCCACGTCGTGCCGGGGAAAAAACGGCAAAAGCGCCTGGCCCACGCCTATATTGACTACCTCAATCAGCTCGTTCTGCGGCGCCATTTGCGCGTTCGTCCGGAAAAGATCCTGATTTTGACACCTCACTGCCTGCAGTGGGATCAGTGTCCCCACAAGATTACGCGGGATATACACAATTGCCGTCAGTGCGGCCGTTGTCCCGTCGGTGCTATCCTGGCCCTGAGCCAGGCAGCTGGCGCCCACTTCGCCGTCGCTACAGGCGGTACCCTGGCCCGGCAAATCGTGCGCGATCTCAGACCCAAGGCGATCGTCGCCATTGCCTGTGAACGCGACCTTATCAGCGGCATGGAGGATGTTATGCCCTTGCCCGTGCTGGGCCTTTTAAACCGCCGTCCCAACGGCCCTTGCTTTAATACGGACGTGGACCTGCACGCGTTGCGCGTCCTTTTAGAAACTTTGACTGGAGAACGATATGAACGTACGTGAACTCGCATTTCATAGCTTGCTGGCTATTTGCAAGGATGAAGGCTACAGCAATATCGTGGTGTCCCACACCATACAAAAACACCCTATGGAAGACCGGGACCGCCGTTTTTATACGGAACTGGTATACGGCACCTTGCGCTCTCTCAATTATCTGGACTGGATCATCAATAATTTGAGCACGCGTAAGCTGAACAAGCTCGATCCCGTATGCTTGGCCATTGTCCGTCTGGGTCTGTATCAGATTTTTGGCATGTCCAAGGTACCCGATTCGGCAGCCTGTAACGAAGCGGTTAAGCTGGCACGGCGCTTTGGCAACGGCGGTATGGCCGGTTTTGTCAACGCCCTCTTGCGCAACAGCATCCGCCAGCGCAATTCCCTGGTTATTCCTTCTGCCGAAGCAGACCTGCCTCTGCACCTGTCCCTGACGTACCATCAGCCCAAGTGGCTCATCAAAAAATGGCTCACCGACTACGGGACAGAAGGAGCAGAAGCCATTTGTCAGTATTTTGAAACCATTCCTGTCCTCTGCTTGCGGGCCAATACGACGCGTATCAGCCGGGATGAGCTGTTACAACGCTTCCGCGACCGCGGTCTCGCTGCCCGGCCGGCAACGTATGCGCCAGAAGGTATTTACCTCGATGACAACCCGGGCATTCATACCCTGAAGGAACTGCAGCAGGGCTTGGCCATCATTCAGGATGAACCGTCCCAGCTCGTCGCCCACGCCGTCGACCCTCAGCCGCACGAAATGATCTTCGACGTCTGTGCTGCACCGGGCGGTAAGACGACGCATCTGGCAGAACTGGGCGGCCCGTCGTGCATCGTGTACGGCGGTGATATTTACGACCACAAATTAAAGCTCATTAAGGATAATGCTCAGCGCTTGGGCCTGCCCCAGGTACGGCCGCTTCTGCAAAATGCCTGCACTATTGGCCAGTCCTACGCCGGCCGGGCCGACCGCGTCCTCGTCGATGCACCCTGCTCGGGCCTGGGCGTCCTGCGCCGCAAGCTCGACTTGCGCTGGCGCAAGAAAGCAGCAGACCTGCGCACCTTGCCGGCCCTGCAGATGCAGATTCTCGAAAGCGCGTCGGCCTGCGTCCGTCCCGGCGGCATCCTGGTATACAGTACGTGTACGATGAACGACGATGAAAACGAAAAAGTCGTCAGCCATTTCCTGGAAAAACATCCGGAATTTCACGCCGAAAACATCGGCAGCCTCTGCGGCCTGGCTAAGCCGGGTCCGTACATCCAGCTTCTGCCGCAGGAAGACCAGCTGGATGGCTTCTTTATCGCCCGCCTTAGGAGGGACAACGAATGATCGACATGTTGAGCATGACCCAGAAGGAACTACGCACGTGGCTTACGGAAAAGGGCATGAAACCCTTCCGGGCCAGCCAGATTTTTCACTACATTTATCAGGAAAACATTTGGGACTGGCAGGACATGCGTCTCTTGCCACAGAAAGACAGGGATATCCTGGCAGCTGAAGCCTCCCTGTATATTCCGGAAGTCGTATCGCGCCTGGACGCACCTGATGGCGAAACAGTCAAATTGCTCTTGCGCCTGTCTGACAATAACACCGTTGAAACGGTGCTCATGCGCCACGATTACGGCAATTCCATCTGTCTTTCTACGCAAGTCGGCTGTGCCGTCAACTGCGCCTTCTGTGCCTCTGCCAAAAATGGCTTTATCCGCAACCTGAGTGTCGGCGAAATGGTAGCGCAGCTTCTGGCTTTTCGTAAATACGTCGATCCGGAACTGCACTCTATCGTTCTCATGGGTACTGGCGAACCGCTGCTCAACTACGACAACGTCATCGCCTTCATGCAGCTCATCCATAGGGAAGACACGTTCTTCCTGGGCTACCGCAATATGTCCCTGTCTACGTCGGGTATCGTCCCGCGTATGTATGACCTGGCTGCAGCGGGCATGCCCATTACACTGGCCGTTTCTCTCCATGCGCCAAACGATACGATCCGCCGGCAGATCATGCCGATTGCCGAACGCTATGCCTTGCCGGATATTCTCAAAGCAGCACAGCACTACTTTGACGTAACAGGCCGGCGCGTTACCTTTGAATATATTCTCATCAAGAATATCAATTGCAGCCGTGCCTGCGCCGAAGAATTGAGCCGTCTCATGGCGGGCAAAAACATTCTGATCAACGTCATCCCCATTAACGATACGCTGACACCAGGCCTGGTACGGCCGGGAAAGAAGGAAATACAGACCTTCGTAGATACCCTCCAGGCTCACAAGATCCCTGTAACGCTGCGCCGGGAAATGGGCAGCAAAATTCAGGCGGCCTGTGGCCAGCTGCGCATCAAACACCTGAATTCCGATACATCTGATTGACAGGTACCATCAGATATGTTATGAATTAGGTGAGTATCAGAGTAGAGCACCGTCGAGAGGACGTGAGGTTTTGGGAACATACGGTGAATCGAGAATAGGACTGGTACGCAAGGTCAACGAAGACTCCTTCTATATCAGCCCTAACAGGGATGTCCTGGCCGTCGCTGACGGCATGGGCGGCTACGTCGGTGGCGAAATTGCCAGCAAGACAGCCGTCAAGGCCATTGCCTATTATTTTGAGAATTATACGTATGCGGCACCTGTACAATTGGAAAAGGCCATACAATACGCCAATTCCTGTATACTCAGCAAGACGATGATCGACCCGTCCCTCCAGGGGATGGGTACGACTGTATCCCTGGTCACACTGGCCCGGGGCATGGCCTTTTGGGGTCACGTCGGGGACAGCCGCATTTACCTATACCGTGACCACGAATTAAAACAAATTTCTACGGACCATACGATTGTTCAGGTCCTGTTGGAGAAGGGAAAAATTACAGAAGAAGAAGCACTGGAACATCCGAAACGCCATGTTTTGACACGGGCCGTCGGTGTAGACCGCGACGTCGTCGTCGACAGCGGCATGTTCCAGGTACAGCCCAAGGATCGAATCCTTCTTTGTTCGGACGGTCTTACGTCCTTTGTAAGCAAAGAAGACCTGCACCGCGTGCTGGATGATTACACCCTCAGCGAACGGGAAATCATCAATGATTTATTTACCCAAGTATATGAAAACGGGGCTAAAGATAACGTGACAGCCGTGCTGAAAACTATTGAATAATGGATAACTGCTATGAAAGTGGTGGAAATCAACGATGATTGGTCATATCTTAGATAACAGATATAAGATATTGGAAAAAGTGGGCAGCGGCGGCATGGCTAGCGTATACAAAGCGCAGGATATCCTCTTGGACCGCATAGTAGCGGTCAAGATCCTGCACAGCAAATACGCCAGCGATCATGACTTCGTCGTGCGCTTCCGTCAGGAAGCACAGGCGGCTGCCAAGCTCTCACATCCCAATATTGTCAATATATATGACGTCGGTTACGACGAAAACGCGCACTATATCGTCATGGAATACGTGCGCGGTGAAACATTGAAAGAGTACATTGAAAAACACGGCCATTTGCCGATCAATACGTCCATCCAGATTACCTTCGATATTGGTGAAGCATTGGAGCATGCCCATGCCAACGGCATCGTACACTGCGACATCAAACCGCACAATATCCTGGTCACTGAAACGGGACGTATTAAGGTGGCCGATTTTGGTATTGCCCGGGCCATTAACTCCAAGGCCTCCAATATGGGGGATAACTCGGTCCTCGGCTCGGTCCATTACTTTTCACCGGAACAAGCCAGCGGCAGCAAAATTGACGAACGGACGGATATTTATTCCCTCGGCGTCGTCATGTACGAAATGATGACCGGCGTTCTGCCCTTTGAAGGTGACACGGCCATTAGTGTAGCCTTGCAGCACGTGCAGGATGACATTCCCCTGCCGAGCAAGTACAACCGGCGCATTCCCCAGCTCGTCGAACGGGTTATTTTGAAAGCCATGGAAAAGAATCCGGACGACCGCTTCCAATCGGTAGGCGAAATGATGGCTGAACTGCGCCTGGCCCAAGGTTTCGTCAACACCAATAAGGGCGCCATGCCCATTATCAAGAATAATTTTAATACCCAGAAGATACAGCCCCTGAAAGAACGGGAGGTAGAGAAGAAAAAAGGCATCTTTACGCGTTTTGTCGATTCTGTGAGCAACCACTCGAAGAAATCGATCATCATCGTCATGGCCGCCGTTTTCGTGGCTACCTTTGCGTGGGCCTTTTTCTCCTTTGGCAACTTCTGGAGCAACGAAGAAATCACTGTGCCTGACGTAACGGGCAAGCAGGTGGAAATAGCCAAGCACATCTTGAAGGACAAGAACCTCGACGTGTCTGTACGAGAGACGGAAAGCTCAGAGGTCCCCATAGGGGAAGTCATAAGCCAGACGCCGTCCGGCGGTTCTGTCGTCAAAGCCCAGCGCACGATCTACCTGACCGTCAGCAAGGGCAACAAGGGTGAAGAAGTCCTCGTACCGGACCTCAAAGGTCTCAGCCGTGACGAGGCAGAAAAGATCCTGAAGGAAATCGGCCTGGTCATCGGCAAGGTCACCTATGAGGAAAGCAGTACCTACGAAAACGGCCAAATCATCAGGCAGACGCCGAAATCACCGGATAAGGTAACGAAGGGGACGAAAGTCGACCTCGTCATTTGCCGTAAGAGTGAAGAAACAAAGACGACGAAGCCTCTGCCGGATACATCGGGTATGACTCTCGATGCAGCCGTCAAGGTCCTGCAGGATGCAGGTTACCAGGTTGGCAACATTAACAACCTCGACAGCAGCAAGGATAAGAGCCAGGCTAAGGTCACCAGCCAGAGCCAGTCCGGCGATACGGTCGACTTGAACGTCGAATACCCGGCCAGTGCTGCAGCCGATGCCAACGCCAATAATCAGGAACCGGCCGGAACGACCCATTCCGGTACAGTCAATATCAGCGTACCGTCCGGCGCGTCGAGCCAGCACGTCCAGATCGTCGTTACTGACGATAACGGCTCGCGTGTCGTCTACGACCGTAACCAGTCCGGCGGCGACAGTATCAGCAAGTCTGTCAGCGGCGTCGGCAAGACACGGGTCAAAGTATACATCAACAATTCCCTGGTCCAGGACCAGTACATTTAACGCCCTAGAGAGGCGCACAGGAGGAACATGACAAAAGGCAGGGTAATCAAGAACTACAACGGATTTTATTACGTAGATACAGGCGCGGCAGACTTGACGGAATGCCGCCGCCGGGGCAAACTGAAGACGAAGATTCTCGTCGGCGACGAGCTGGAAATTACGGAGCTGGGTGACAACAAGGGCGTTATTGAAGGCCTCTTGCCACGGCGCAATGCTTTGCGACGGCCGGCCATAGCCAATATCGACCAGATGTTTATCATCATGGCCGCCCAGTCACCGGATCCGAACTATTTCCTCCTCGACCAGATGCTCATGACCTGCGAATACGCCGGTATCCATCCTAAAGTCTGCTTCAACAAGTGCGACCTCAACCGTGACCGTGCCGAAGAGTACCGCGATTTCTATGCCAAATGCGGCTACGATGTGTATCTCGTTTCGGCTGCCACGGGCGACGGCATTGACGTCATCAAGGACCTCCTGCCTGGGCAGATGACCGCCTTCGGCGGCCCGTCCGGTGTCGGCAAATCGAGCCTCTTGGCCCGGATTCTCGGCCGTCCCCTGACGGTCGGCCGGGTGAGTGAAAAGATCGGCCGCGGCCGTCATACGACGCGCCATTCGGAAATCATGCTCCTCGATGAAGGTACGTACGTCGTCGATACGCCGGGCTTCAGTGCCCTCGAATTCGAACAGCTCGAGCCGCGTGAGCTCCTGCGCCTTTTCCCGGATATGCTGGCCTACAGCGGCGGCTGCCGCTTTTCCTCGTGCCTGCATCGCAGTGAACCGGACTGCAGTGTCAAAGCAGCCCTGGCAGAGGGGAAAATCCAGCAGGAACGGTACGACTCGTACTGCAAAGTACTCGACTCCATTTTAGAAAGGAAACGAAACTCATGGTAACTATTTGTCCCTCCCTCTTATCGGCTGATTTTTCCCGCCTGGCCGATGAAGTACAGGATATAGAAAAAGGCGGCGCCGACTGCCTGCACCTCGATCTCATGGACGGCCACTTCGTGCCCAACCTGACCTTTGGCGTGCCTCTCGTCGCCAGCCTGCGATCCCATACGAAGCTGCCCTTTGACGCCCACCTCATGGTGGAACATCCGGAAACGTACATTGAAGACCTGGCCAAAGCCGGCGTCACGTACATCACGGTCCATCAGGAAGCGTGCGTTCACTTGGACCGCGTCATCCAGCAGATTCATGAAGCCGGTATGAAGGCCGGTGTAGCCCTTAATCCGGCTACGCCTGTGAGCACCTTGTCGTGCGTAGCCAGCCAGCTGGACATGATCCTCGTCATGAGCGTCAACCCTGGCTTTGGCGGCCAGAAATTCATTCCCTATGCCCTCGATAAGATCCGTGCTGCCCGGACACTCCTCGACCAGGCCGGCAATTGCCAGGCCGTTGTCGAAGTCGATGGCGGTGTCAACGCCAAGACGGTAGGTGCCGTCAAAGAAGCAGGTGCTGATTTCCTCGTCGCCGGCAGTGCCGTTTTCGGTGCGCCAGACCGGGCTGCCGCTATTGCCGCATTGCGCTGACCTTCTGATGACTTGTCATCATTCCGTCCTTGTGATACAATTAACAATGTAAAAAATGAATACATACATAAAGATAGTCTTTGGGGCAAGGTGAGAAGGTGTAGGCTTTCAATTCCTGACCGGCGGTAAAGTCCGCTAACCCTCGCGGGGGTTGAACCGATGCGATTTCGGTACCGACAGTAAAGTCTGGATGGGAAAAGACAAGTACCTTTGTTTACTGTGCTCAAAAAGGCTATTGGCATGTACTGTTGCCCATAGCCTTTTTCTTATTCAATAAGAAAAAAAACGGAAAGGAAGGAAGAACGTGAAACCCATTGATTATATGCGGGAAGCCCTTTCACTGGCCCGGCTGGCCTTAGGCTACACCGCGCCCAATCCGGCCGTCGGCTGTGTCATCGTCAAGGACGGTGAAATCGTCGGCCGTGGTTATCACCGTAAGGCCGGTACGCCCCATGCCGAAGTATGGGCCTTGCGCGAAGCAGGGGACAAGGCTGAAGGCGCTACGGTCTATGTAACGCTCGAACCGTGTGCCCATTATGGCCGTACACCACCGTGTGCGCGGACACTTGTCGAACGCAAGGTCGGCAAGGTCGTCATGGCCATGCTTGACCCGAACCCGCTCGTAGCCGGCAAGGGGGCAGCCATTCTGCGCCAGGCCGGTATTCCCGTGGAAGTAGGGCTCCTCTCGAAGGAAGCGGCCCGCCTGAACGAAGTATTTATCAAAAATATGATGGTCGAAAAGCCCTTCATTACGGCCAAACTGGCCCAAAGCCTGGACGGCCGTATTGCCTCGCGGACGGGCAAGTCCCAGTGGATTACGAACGACTGGGCCCGCAGCAAGGGCCATTATCTGCGCTCCATTTACGACGGCATCCTCGTCGGCATCAACACGATCATCACGGATAACCCGCTCCTTACGTGCCGTATCGAACGGGAAGCCTACGACGCGCCGCACCAGCCTGTACGCATTGTCCTCGATACGTACGGCCGCATTCCCGAAACGGCATTGGTCCTGACGGATAAGACGTCACCTACCATCATCGTCACGACGACTCTTTGTGATACAGACAAGATGCGCCGTCTCAAGGATATGGGAGCCCGCGTCATCCTGGCGCCCTTGGGCAGTGACGGCCACATCGATTTGCCGCAAATGCTCGAGCTCCTTTGGCAGGAAAACATTCGCAGCATTCTCGTCGAGGGCGGTAGTACCGTTCAGGGCAGCTTCTTCGACCACAAGCTCGTCGATAAGATCTATGCTTTCCTGGGCAATAAGGTTATCGGCGGCACCGGTGCCTTGCCCTCTGTAGGCGGCGTCGGCGTAGATGAGCTGGGCGAATGCATGCCACTGGCGTATGACTCGGTCGAGCTCCACGATGGCAACATCCTGATTACAGCTTATAATACACAAAGGGAGGGTGCATATGTTCACTGGCATCATTGAGGAACTGGGCACCATCGGCGCTATGGATCGCCGGCCCGATTCCATCCGCCTGACGATTCAGGCAGAAAAAGTACTGGAAGGCACGCAGATCGGCGACAGTATTGCCGTTAACGGCGTCTGCCTTACTGTTACATCCCTGACAGACAAGGCCTTTACGGCTGATGTCATGCACGAAACGATGAACCGCTCATCCTTGAGCGAAGTCTCGACAGGCTCCCAGGTCAACCTGGAACGGGCCGTAGCCGTAGGCTCCCGCCTGGGCGGCCACATCGTCAGCGGCCATATTGACGGCACAGGCCATATTACGCGCATTGCCAACGACGGCATTGCCCGCCTCATTACCGTCGGTATTCCCAGCGCTATGGCGCCGTTCATCGTCGAAAAAGGCTCCATTGCTATTGACGGCATCAGCCTGACCGTCGCTTCTGTCGGCCCGTCGCAGTTCACGGTGTCCATCATTCCGCACACTATGTCGAATACGACACTGCTGACTAAACACCCCGGTTCCATTGTCAATCTGGAAACAGATGTGATAGGAAAATATATACACAATTTTACAGTAGGCTATAGTCATCAGGGGAGCACCCTGACGCTGGAAAAACTGCTGGAAAACGGATTTTAAATCCCTAATACGATAAGGAGAGTGTCATTATGGTACAAATTAAAGAAGGCAATTTAATAGGTTCTGGTATAAAGGTCGGCATCGTTGTCGCCCGTTTCAACGAATTCATCTGCAGCCGTCTCTTAGGCGGTGCATACGACGCCTTGAAACGTCATGGCGTAGCCGAAGAAGACATTACGACGGCATGGGTTCCGGGCTCCTTCGAAATCCCCTTGATCGCCCAGAAAATGGCTGAATCAAAAAAATACGACGCTGTAATCTGCCTCGGTGCAGTCATCCGCGGTGCTACGAGCCACTACGATCTCGTTTGCAACGAAGCTGCTAAGGGCGTAGCCCAGGTCAGCTTAAAATCCGGTATTCCTGTTCTCTTCGGTATCATTACGACGGAAAACATCGAACAGGCCATCGAACGGGCAGGCACAAAAGCCGGCAACAAAGGCTTTGACGTGGCTACGAGCGCTATCGAAATGGTCAACCTTATTCGCGAACTCTAAGAATTTCATAAAACGCGGCCATTGTGCCGCGTTTTTTTTAAATTATTACGAACACGGGAGAATATACCTATGCTACAGATCAACGGACAACGGCTCTTGAGCCATATACAAAAGCTGGGAACCATCGGCCACGATGGCCCGGCGAGCCGCACGCGTCTGGCTCTTTCTGATGCCGATAAGGAAGGACGCGACCTGGTCCTGGCGTGGATGCGCGAGCTCCAGCTTCGCATCGTCATCGACCAAGTAGGCAACATAACCGGCCTTTGGGAAACGGAGGAGAATAAGGACCAGGCACCGGTTCTTACGGGCTCCCACATTGACACGGTCATCCACGCCGGCCCTTACGACGGCTGCCTGGGCGTCCTGGCTGGTCTCGAAGTGATTCAGACCTTACAGGAACAGGGCTCCCGGCCACGCCGTCCCCTGGGCGTCACAGTCTTCATGAATGAAGAAGGCGTCCGCTTCCAGCCGGACCTGGCCGGGTCTCTCGCCTTTGCCGGTGGCATTACGCCGGCCCAGGTCTATGCCTGCATCGATAAAGATGGCCTGCGATTAGGTGACGAACTGGCCCGCATTGGCTATTTGGGAACGGCAGAGGCGACGGCCATCAGGCCC
Source organism: Megasphaera hominis (assembly GCF_014269395.1). Lineage (GTDB taxonomy): Bacteria > Bacillota > Negativicutes > Veillonellales > Megasphaeraceae > Megasphaera > Megasphaera hominis. The sequence continues at coordinate 29,925 of NZ_JACOGK010000010.1, read as the reverse complement.
TATGCCTTTTTGGAGCTCCACATCGAACAGGGCCCGGTCCTCGACGCTGCCGGCATCCAAATCGGTATTGTCGAAGGCATTCAAGGCCTCCACTGGCAGCGTGTCACCATAGAAGGTAAGGCTAATCATGCCGGTACGACGCCGATCAGCCTGCGTCATGATGCAGGCCTGGCAGCTGCTAAGGTCAACGTTTACGCCCGCACGCTGGCCGAAACCTACGGCGGCGTCGCTACCATCGGTACGCTGGCACTTAAACCGAATGCCGTCAACGTCATTCCCAGAGAGGCTGTCTTTACGATCGACCTGCGTCATCCTGACGCAGACAAGCTCGCTGCTGTCGAACAGGCTCTCGATGAGTTCTATACAGGCCTGCACCAAACGGACCACGTGCAGATCAGCGTGGAGCACATGACCGCTTTTGATCCGGTCCATTTCGACGACCGCCTGATCCAGCTCGTCGAAGATGCAGCGCAAAAACGGGGCTATTCGTCGCGGCGCCTCGTCTCCGGTGCCGGCCAGGACGCGCAAATGATGGCCCGCATTTGCCCGACGGCCATGATTTTTGTCCCCAGCATTGGCGGTATCAGCCATAGCCCGGATGAATACACGCCAGACGAAGACGTGTGCCGTGGCGCCAACGTCCTTTTGGAATCCCTGTCTGTCCTGGCCACGCGGGCATGATACGTCTCTATTCTCTAGGTGAATAGCAGGGCTGTATTGACAAGAATAATGAAAACAAGTATGATAAAATAGTAATTATTAATAAATATAGCTCGTAGCAAAGGGGGATATATCAGATGACAACAGAAACCAAAAAAGGCCCGTTCCGTTATGACGTGGTCGGCAGCTTTTTACGGACAGACCGCATCAAAGAAGCACGCCAGGCAGCAACGGCAGGCACACTGGACCCAGCCGGTCTGCGTCAGATTGAAGACGAAGAAATTACGAAGCTGATCGATAAAGAAATAGAAATTGGCCTCAAAGCCGTGACGGACGGGGAATTCCGCCGCAGCTACTGGCACCTCGATTTTTTGGAACAGCTCGAAGGGGTAGAGCACATCAAAGCCGAACACTGGTCTGTCGCCTTTAAAGGCCATCAGCCTAAGGCAGCAACGCTGCAAATTACAGATAAAGTAGATTTTGGTGACCACCCGTTCCTCAAGGACTTTGCCTTTGTCAAAGCCGCAGCCGGAGACCGGGCCGTAGCCAAATTTACTATCCCATCGCCGTCTATGCTGCATCTCATTTGCTGTGTCCGCGCTGAGGAATACCAGCCCATTCCGCGCTATGAAGACGAAGCCGTCCTCTTTGAAGACATTGCCAAAGCCTATCGCAAGGCCGTCCATGCCTTCTATGATTCAGGCTGCCGCTATCTCCAGCTCGACGACACGTCGTGGGGGGAATTTTGTGACGAAGAAAAACGCCAGGCCTATGCAGCCCGTGGCTTCGACCTGGACCGCATTGCCCGGGAATACGTCAAAGTCATTAACTACGCCATCGCTGATAAACCGGCTGATATGACCGTGACTATGCACATTTGCCGCGGCAACTTCCGCTCTACGTGGTTCTCGTCCGGTGGCTATGAACCGGTAGCAGAAATCCTCTTTGGTGGCTGCCACGTCGACGGCTTCTTCCTTGAATACGACTCGGACCGCGCCGGTGGCTTTGCACCGCTGCGCTTCATCCAGAACCAGAAGGTCGTCCTCGGCCTGGTCACGAGCAAGTTCCCGCAGCTTGAAAAGGAAAGCGACCTCATCGCCCGTATTGAAGAAGCCTCGCAGTATGTACCAAAGGACCAGCTTTGCCTGAGCCCGCAGTGCGGTTTTGCTTCGACAGAAGAAGGCAACGAAATGACGGCAGAACAGCAGTGGGACAAACTGCGTCTCATTAAGAGAACAGCCGAAAAGGTTTGGCCTGACGCCTAATAGGCAGATTCATCCAATTGCATACAAAAGACGCTAGCGCGCCTGACGCACGCTGGCGTCTTTTTATTTTCTTCTTGCTAAAAATCCGAAATCGTACTATACTAGGGATGTATTAATGTACGATTTCGGATTTTTAAGGAGTGATACGATGGAAGATATACGCGCCATTATGCGCAAGCTGAGCATGGCTCTTAACAATATCGATGAAATCTACTACACAGACGTAGCCAAAATGGGGCTGGGCAAGTCCCTCTTGTGGCTTCTCTATGCCCTCGACAACGGCGAAGCCCATTCGCAGCGGGAAATCTGCGCGCAGTGGGGCTTTCCCAAATCGACCCTCAATTCGACGATCAAGCAGGCCGAAGCCAAGGGCTATTTGACGCTGACGCCTATTCCGGGCAAGCGGCGGGAAATGAGCATCCACCTTACGGCAGCCGGCGAGGCCTACGCCCATGCTGTGCTGGCTCCCATTTATGAAGCAGAGAACAAGGCCCTGGCCGAAACGGTAGCCGTCTATTCACCGGAATTTATCGAAGCCCTGGTATACTTCAATGGCCGCCTGAAGGCCGCCTTTGCAGAGCAGATTGCCGCCTCTCAGAAGGTTCTCGATAAGTCCTAAGAAAGGAACCAGTATGCGTACACTCATTCCATTTCTCAAACCCTATAAAGGCCTTATCCTTCTCATCCTGGTCATTACCATCGTCGACGTAGGCGGTACTCTCTATATTCCGACTCTCGTGGCAGACATGATTAACATTGGCGTCTACAGTGGCAACCTGGCCCTGGTCCTTCAGAAAGGGGCGCTCATGTTTGCCGTCGCCCTCGTCGCTGCGGCAGCGGCCCTCTTAGCCTGCTATTTTTGCGTCCGCCTGTCAGCCCTCCTGGGCCGGGACCTGCGCAACGCCTTATACGACCACTCCCTGACCTTTTCGACGAGTGATTTTGAACGCATTGGCACAGGCTCCATGATCACGCGTACGCTTAGTGACGTCAGCGTCGTCCAGCAGGCCTTCATCTGGTCCCTCCAGATGATCCTGCCCGTACCGGCCATGTGCGCCTTAGGTGTCATCATGTCCTTTGCCATCAACCGGACCATGGGTCTGGTCATGATCGGCGTCACGGTCATCGTCTTAGGCGGGGCCATCATCATTACGCACAAGGCCTCCTTCATTTATGAAAAAATGCAAGGCTTCCTGGACCGCATCAACCTGGTCCTCAGGGAAAACGTCACGGGCATCCGCGTCATCCGGGCCTTCAATAAGGAGCAGTACGAAGAAAAACGGCTGCGCAAGACCTTTGAAGATTACGCATTGTCTGCTATTAAGGCGAACAGCCTCTTTTTCGGCTTGGAAAGCTTGGCCATTTTTGTCATGAATGCCTGCATCGTTTCCATCCTTTGGCTGGGCAGCAACCAAGTCGGCCTGGGGCGCATGGCCATCGGCGATATTACAGCCGTGACGGAGTATGCCCTGCTCATCCTCTTTTATATCATCATGGCCCAAATGGTAGTTATCGTCCTGCCACGCTCCCGTGTCTGCTTGCGACGCATTCATGAAGTCCTGCAGCAGGCGCCGGAAATCAGCGATGCTGTGACGACCGTACCGGTGCTGGCCGGAACAGAAACAGTGTGCCGCTTTGACAACGTATCCTTCTGCTTTCCCGACGCTGAAGCGGCAACCTTGTCGGACCTGACCTTTGCCTTGCGCCGCGGCACGACGACCGCCATCATTGGCAGTACCGGCAGCGGCAAGTCGACTATTGCCAAGCTGATCCTGCGCTTCCACGACGTGACAGGCGGTGCCATTGCTGTAGACGGTGTCGATGTACGCCGTTTGAGCCAGGAAAAGCTGCGTCAGCACATTGCTTACGTGCCGCAAAAGGCCTGGCTTTTTTCCGGTACGATTGCAGCCAACCTGCGCTATGGGAACGAAGACGCGACGCCGGCTGACCTGTGGCATGCCCTGGATGTCGCCCAGGCCGGATTCGTCCGCGACTTGCCCGGCGGTCTCGACGCGCCTGTGGCCCAAGGGGGAACTAACTTCTCAGGCGGCCAGAAACAGCGTCTGGCCATTGCCCGGGCCCTGCTTAAAAAGGCAGATCTCTATATCTTTGACGATAGCTTTTCGGCCCTCGATTTCAAGACCGATGCCGCCTTGCGTCACGCCTTGGCAAAGGAAGTGGCCGGGAGTGCCGTCCTGATCATTGCCCAGCGCGTCAGTACCATCGCCCAGGCAGAGCAGATTCTCGTCCTGGACGATGGCAAGATGGCCGGCCTGGGGCGGCATGAAGACCTGGTGGCCTCGTGCCCGGTATACAGCCATATCGTAAGCTCACAGACGAAAGGAGGCGGCCTCCATGGCTGATGAAAAACAGGTTCTCCAGCGCAGCGACGCAGAACCACAGCTCGATTATGAATACAGTATCGAACGGCCCCAGGCAGCCGGCAAGACCTTGAAGCGTCTTTGGCAGACGACGGCTTATGCCCATGGACGCCTGGTCCTCATCCTGTGCTCGGTTCTTATCTATACAGCTCTCATGATTGCTGCTCCTTGGTACAGTGCCGGCATTGTCAACCTCCTTTGGGATACTATCAAAGCCAGTCAAAGCGTAGGCGCAGCCTTCCAGGTGACGTGGCGCCAAGGGGGAGAGGAGATTGCCTTTTTGGCGCTCCTGTATTTTGGCGCCTGGCTTTTCTATACCTTTCAGTCGTACATGATGCTCACCTTTGCCGAAGGCCTGAACCTGCGTTTGCGCACGGCCCTCAGTGAAAAGCTCAACCGCCTGCCCCTGTGCTATTTCGACGGCCAGCGGACCGGCGCCGTCCTGAGCCGCTTTACGAACGACCTGGATAAAGTGTCCGAAGCCCTGCAAAATGGTATCCTGCGGCTCTTTACGTCGACAGGTCTCCTCATCGGCTCTGTGGTCATGATGTTTCAGTTTCACGCCGGCCTGGCGCTCGTATTCATTGCCTTTGCCCTGCTAGCCGTCGTCGTCACGCGCCTCTTTTCCCGTGTGACCCTGGAACGGGCCAGCACACGCCAGCAAAAACTCAGCCTCGTCACGGGCCTCATAGAAGAAGCCTACAGCGGACAGGTTTTGATCAAGGCCTTTACACAGGAAACGCGCAGTGCTGCCAAGGTCCATGCAGCTACAGAAGAACTGGCCTGGGCAACGGAAAAGGCGGATTTTGCCATCAACGCTATCGACCCGGCCATCCGCCTTATCAACCGGTTAGGGCAGGTGGTCATCGCCCTCTTTGCCAGCTATCTCCTCATTGGCGGCAGTCTTACTGTCGGCGCCTTCCAGGCCTTTTTCCAATACGTCAATCAGGCCTCTGAGCCTTTAACAGAGGCGTCGTACGTCATTAACTCCATGCAGTCTGCCCTGGCCTCGGCCGAACGGGTCTACGCGTTGTTGGATGAACCGGAAATGAGTGCCGATCCGGCCGTACCGGTAGCACTCACGCAGGCTAAAGGAAAAGTCGTTTTCGACCACGTACGCTTTGGCTATGCCGATGCGGCCGGGCCGGACCTTATGGCAGACATTGACTTTGCCGTCGCCCCGGGCCAGAAAATCGCCATCGTCGGCGCTACAGGAGCCGGCAAGACGACACTCATCAACCTCCTCATGCGCTTTTACGATGTCAAGAGCGGCCACATTTACTTGGACGACGTCGATACGGCCAGCCTTACGCGCCACGACCTGCGGGAAAACTTCGGCATGGTCCTGCAGGATACGTGGCTTTTCGAAGGTACTATTGCCGAAAACATTGCCTACGGCAAACCGGCTGCTACGCGGGCTGAAATCATCGCTGCCGCCAAGGCCGCCCGTGTAGATTTCTTCGTCCGTACCATGCCCAAGGGCTACGATACGATCGTTGAAAACGATAATGAAAATATTTCCACGGGCCAGCGCCAGCTCCTGACCATTGCCCGCGTCGTCCTGCGCAACCCGCCGGTTCTCATTCTCGACGAAGCGACATCCAGTGTCGATACGCGGACGGAAATGGAAATCAACCACGCCATGCGCGACCTCATGGCAGGCCGTACGGCCTTCATCATAGCCCATCGTCTGTCGACCATCGTCGATGCTGACAAGATCCTGGTCATGGACCACGGTGCCATTATCGAACAGGGTACCCATAGGGAACTCCTGCAAAAAGGTGGCGCCTATGCGGCCCTCTATAATAGCCAGTTTGCTCCGGTGTAGACAGGTGCCGGCATACAAAAAAAACAGCCCGTGCGGGCTGTTTTTTTGTAGCACTTATTCGTTCCAATCGATACCATTACCATAAAAGCTGCTCGGCGTACTGGCCTGCTGGACCGTAAGGATGACCGGCAGGGAGGTTTGCGTCGAAATCCAGCGCTGCAGGCGGCTGGCGTCAGCCGGACTCATTGGCGAGTGTACCGTGACATAGGCCTGGAAGGCCGTCGCCGTCATTACCTTTTTCTCTACATCTACGTGCAGAAGCGTACTGCCTGTAATTTCCTGTACGTCCGGGAAGAGCACCGGCGCTTCCTTATTGAGGTTTTGGAGAACGCTCTGATCGGCAACTTCCCGCTTGTAGGAATCGTAGTATTGTGTGGCCAGGTCTTTATAGGAATGGCCGTCGCTGTCCTTTACGGCATTGGCCAGACGGGCATTGACGATTTCCTGTACCTGGTCCTGGTTGATGGAATTGACGTTACCCTGAACGATGCGCAGCTTTACGTCTTTCAGGTATGTGTAGTGATTTAGCTTTTTTTGCAGATCCTCCATGTCAGCTTTTGACAACGCCATGCCAACGACGTCTACGTTGAGCGTACCGTCTTCGAGATTGTAGGCGACGACGTTGGCCGAATCGAGATCCATATCCTGGGAGACGAAGGTCTGTACCTGGGAATCGCGGATATTGTCGTTTACTGTAAGGTAGGCCATGTAAATACTGGGAATGGTGATGATAAAGCCAACGGCAATGAGGACGTGCTGCTGGAAATGGTAATGGGCTTCAGAAATATCATGGGCCATGGGCACCTTGAGAGCCTTAAAAATGAGGAAACTCGAAAAGGCGATAAAGAAGCCGTTAATGAAAAAGAGATAAATGGCACCTGTAAAAAACTTAAACGACCCCATAGCCAGGCCGTAGCCGGCCGTACAGAGGGGCGGCATGAGGGCCGTCGCAATGGCCACACCGGGGATGACGTTGCTTTTTTCCTTGCGCGTATTGCCAATGGCACCGGCAATGCCGCCACAGAGGGCAATGAGGACATCCCACGCCGTCGGTGCCGTGCGGGCCAGCATTTCCGGTGACGGTGTCGTAAGTGGCGTCAGGGAAAAATAAAGGCCTGACGTAATGAGAGCAAAGACAATCTGGAAAGACATTTTGACGACAGACCGTTTGAGGAAGTGGAGGTCATACGTAGCCATGCCGTAGCCGGTTGCGACAATGCCGCCCATGAGGGGCGAAATGAGCATGGCGCCGATGATGACGGCTACGCTGTTCATGTTGAGGCCAATGGAAGCAATGAGTATGGCCATAATCAAGATAATCAGGTTGGCCCCGGTGACAGACGAATCCGCTTCAATACGGTCGGCAATTTCACTGATAGGCGCGCTGTCCTTGCGTATATCGAGCACTTCTTTCCAATTTGACATAGACACAGAAGATCACATCCTTAAAAAACATATATACTCATTATAATATGTATTCTCTACAGATAGCAATACGAAAAGAGAATTAATTGACAAAATGGCTTGTCATAGCCTATCATAAAAGAAAAGCCCTCCTGGCGCGCATACGAAAGAGGTGATTTCTATGTTATTTATCATTCTGATTGGTATTATCAGTTTCTTTGTCGCTGTCCTGGCTGTCCAAAACTCTATGGCCGTCCAGCTGTCCTTCTTTACGTGGACCTTTGATTCCAACCTGATCATCGTCGTTATCATTTCCGTCCTCGCCGGCCTGGTCATCGCAGCCTGCTGGGGCCTCAAGCTCAAGACCCAGTCCGCTTGGCGTACACATAAGCTTAACGATCAGATCCAAAAACTGACCAAAGAAAACAAAGCCCTGCAGGACGAAATAGCGGCGCTTAAGCAGCAATTGCCAGACGCCGTGCCGGAACTGGAAGACAAAAAAGAAATAGTCCAGCCATAGATAGAAAAACCTTTTCCCTGTTTTTTTGGGCAGAGAAAAGGTTTTTTATCATTTCGTGGCTTTTTTTAGAATCTTGTTTTCTTCTACGGAGGTCGGTTCCGTTTCAACATCCGGTTCAGGGCTTGTCGTAAAGCCAATGACACGCCGCGGTTCTTCCGGGTGCGGCCGTTTCACGGCAACGAGAAGCAAATTGAGCTGGGACAGATGCTGCAAGAGCTCTACGCGTGACCCGTCTTCCAGTTCACCGTAAAAGACGATCATATTCGGATCCCAATAGCCAACATCCTGAATGGAGAAGGTAATGTTGCCTGCCGATACGAGGCGGCCCCCGGCCTGCAAATCATCGGGCAGATCTTCTTCAAACTTATTAATCAGCGTGACTACACGGGCGTACATGTCAGATGCCAAATAAGGCGTTTCCGGATCTTCCTCGTCGTCTTCCCCAGGCGCTGGAGCAGGATTGGTCAGGACGAGCTGCTTTTTGTCGCCGTCCAAAATAATACCTGCCGGCGGTGTGACGATCGTTGCCGTATCATCGAGCACCTCTGTATTTTCCGTAGCTTCCGCCGTATCCGGGACGACAGTCGTTTCTATAGCTTTCTTCGTTTCTTCCGTCATGATACATCACCTCTTATCATAGCTATTCGACATGAGAAAGGGGAAATCCTGCTATGGACCGGGCGGGAAAAAAGATTGTCACTTTTCCCAAAAGGGTATATCATATAAAGATACAAGAAAGGAATTGATAATTATGAAAAAATGGATCATCGCTCTGGCTCTTAGCCTGTGCTGCACTATGCCGGCCCTGGCTGCAGATTGGGATTTTATGAACACCGATGCAGAAGGCTTGCAATATTACGTCGATAACCAGACTGCCGTCAAGACGCCGGAACGGGCTGTCATCTGGACGAAAATCGTCCGAAAGGACGGCTCGTACACCCTCGACCAATGGGCTATTCTGCACGAACAAAAAGAAATTGCCCTTATGAAATACGAAGTCTACAATGCTGCAGGTAAACGCATTCTTTCGCGCAATGTAGGCGCCAAGAAAATCGAATGGAAGCCGATCAAACCGGGTATAGCCGAAGAACTGTATCAATCCATTTGGGAAACGGCACAACCGGCTGCTACAAAATAAGAAAACACGCAAAAACGCAAGTACGGGCACGGCGCCTGGCCTTGCGTTTTTTTTCTTCTATAGAGGAAAGAATGTATTTCTGAATGATATAAATAAAGACGGCAGGGACAGCTCGTTTCGTAAAATTTCTGTCAATCTCCTTTGCAAATACAAAGCATGCGAAAGAGATATCATAACATAATTGAAAATTCTATTTTGTTATATTATAATAAAAACATAAAGTACACCATATAACTCATCTTTACCTACGTTGAAAGGGGGCACTTCCCATGCAGCAATCAGCACTGTCCCAACAACAGTCTCTGCCGGTTTCTCAGCTGCCATATTCTGTACATGCCCAGCGGTATGTCATCCGTATTCGTACGGCGTGTGCCATGATAGCAGAGGATTTGGTTCAATTGAAAGCTTCGCTTTTTTCCGTCTTTGATGCGGAAACGCGGGCTTCCGTATTTTTCAGTATCACGAATATAGAAGATGAGGTACAGAATATAAAAGAATCCCTGACGACCATGACGGGGCTCGATTCGATTGACCTTGTATGCAGCCGCATTCAGAGCAAACTGCAGAGCATCCGTATGGAACTTGCCAATTCCCTCGATATTAGCGAATACAAGAAAGCCCGTAAAGAGCTGACCGATATTGCTTCGCGTATTCAATACGTAGAGGTTTGCATCCTCCGTATGATCTAGACTGATTTAAAAAAGAGCTATCTTTTCCTTAAAATAAGGAGAAGATAGCTCTTTTTTGCTTTCATTTTATTTATAAGAAATAAATAATAATTAAATCTTTTTGTAAGTTAATATAAATTATTCTATAATAAATTTAATTAATCATTAAGAATATTTATCTATAAGAAAAACAGAGTAAATATCTGTAATGATTAATGCCCTGCAAAGGGAAAAGTACGTATTCGATGTAGCTGGAGCAGCGCAGCAACATTTTCGTGGAAAAACCTGCTAAGACTGGGAAAGGCGCTTGGGAGGCGCTTTTGACAGTCCTTTTCCACCGTGAAGGTGATGTATGTCAGCTCTGGGATGTTCTGTTTCTTTTTTTAGAAAGTGGGGATCAGTGATGACAAATAGAAACAAACCCGTGCAGACGCGGGCACGGCCAATGACAGCTGCTTGATGGGGCGTATACAGCAAGGGCCGGAACGCACACCTGGCCGCAGGTTGCACGCTACGCAGGAATGCCTGGCTAAGGGGCTGACGGGGTATTCAAACCCGTTGTTAGGCGTAGGAAGTGTAATCTGACGGACTTACGTACAGCACTGGGATAAGAGGAATCCCAAGTAGTATGTAAGTATGGAAATGACACGGCTGTAATAAGTTTATACGTTTTATGAAACGAAATAGTAGAGGATTATTATACTGTAATAAACATATTTTATTTTACAATGCAATATGTTTATAAGTGGGTACTATTAGCGAGCACCAGCAAGGAGGAAAAAATGAATAGAGTTTACAAGGTTATCTTTAACCGTGTGAAAGGAAGATATGAGGTTGTTTCCGAATTAGCAAAAAATGGGGGAAAAGCCTCAGGCCATTCTTTCTTCACAACGATGGTTGGTTCTGGTGGGAAACTAACCAAAAGCGTCGTATTAGCCCTGCTTTTGTTGGGGAGCAGTTACGGGGTTACTGCGGCGACGGTCCATGATGGGGACACCTTGACGGGCAGTACGAATATTACGGTTACGAAGGATAATACAACAAACGATATTGTCATCACTGCGACTGGCTTGGCAACAACGGCGGACGTGAATGCGAATAAGACGGATATTACAGCAAACACGACACAAATTGATGCCAACAAAAAACAGATCAGCACCAATACAACCAATATTGCTGCGAACAAACAGCAGATTGATGCCAATACCACACAGATTAACACGAATACGTCAGCGATCAATACGAACACAGAAGATATTGCCACATTACAGGCGGCCAATACAGCTTTAGGCGTAGATACGGATAAGCAAGGCATCAAGTATTTCCGTACTAAAGCCAGCGGCGCTGATGCGACTGCAACGGGCGATAAAACCATTGCCATTGGCGAAAGTGCCCAAGCCACAGCAGAAAATGCCGTCGCTATGGGTGAAGAAGCCAAAGCCCGGGCCGCCGCTGCGGTAGCGCTCGGTGCCAAGGCAGAAGTCGTTTCACAGGCGAAAAACGGCATCGCCCTGGGGACGGGCTCGATTACGGGCTCCCGCGCCGGTATGACGGCTGATGAAGGCTCCCAGGTCATTATCGTAGGCGGTGGCGAAAATAGCGTTTCCATCGGTAATAGCGCTAATGCCCGGGGCAACTCGGCCATTGCCTTAGGGGATAATGCCGTCGTCATGAACGATGCCTTAGGCAATAACAAAATTACCAATAATGGCATTGCCATCGGTACTAAGACCATGACCGTTTCGGAGAACGGTGTGGCCATGGGGAACGAAGCAAAGGTCAAGGGAAACAGCCCTGCTGCTATGGCCATCGGTAACAAGGCTTTGGCAGAAAAAGCCAATGCCCTGGCTTTGGGCTCTGGAGCACAGGCGACCTATGGCGATAGCTTGGCTATCGGCTCCGGCGCCAATTCAACGTATATTGAAACCATCGCTGTTGGTAAAAATACACTCGCTAAAGGGAATCAGGCCATTGCCTTGGGCAGCGGCACGACGGCTAAAGCAGATAATGTCGTATCCATCGGCCATGCCGCCGTTGCTGATGCGGAATTTTCTGTAGCCATAGGGGAAACGGCTGGCGCAGGCATGGTAGGTGACCCTAATCACGTCAATGGGTCCCATGTGGTCATCGGCAGACGGGCCGGCCAGAATATTAACGGCTCTGAAGACATTGCCTTAGGCGTCGATGCCGGTAGTAATGTAAAAGGCAATTATAATATCGCCATCGGTTCTGCAGCCGGTACCTTCTTAGGCGATAATACGGCAGGCTCAACAGATAATTCCCTGGCTGGCTATAACGTATCCTTAGGCTATCATGCGAATAACTATAGCGCCGCCACGGCAATTTCTGAAGCTACAGCCTTAGGCGCCAATACGGTAGCGAAAACACACGGTACAGCTGTAGGCGCTACTTCGAAGGCCACTGCCAATGGAGCGACGGCCATAGGCTTTACGTCCCTGGCAGAAGGGGAAAAATCCATGGCCCTTGGCGAAGAATCCATTGCCCGTGGTACAGGCAATGTAGCCATCGGCGGCGGTGCCCTGGCTACAGCCGCTATGGCATCGGGCAATGCCTTCCTGACGAATACGACGGCGACACAGGTCGTTTCTGTAGGCAACGGTGCATCCATGAGCGATTACGGGTATCGCCGCATCGTCAACGTAGCTGATGGTGCTGCCGATCAGGATGCCGTTACGGTAAAACAGCTGAAAGCCTTACAGTCCAATTTCTTTACAGAAATCCAGAAACACGATCCGGGCACGACGAGTGGCAACGCCGTGACCTATTCCGGCAGCAACAATGAATATGTCAAACTGAAGGATACGAATGGCAATGCCGTACAGATTCAAAATGTAAAAGATGGCGTCGATGCAGGCGATGCTGTAAATAAGGGCCAGCTGGACAAGGCTGTCGATAATGCCAAGGTCCATTACTATTCCGTAAAAACAGATGATACGCAGACGCCTAAAAATAACTACAACAATGATGGCGCCGTAGGGGCCGATTCTTTGACCATGGGCGTCATTGCCAAAGCAACTAATGAACGGAGCATGGCTGTAGGCAATAACGTCACAGCCGAAAGTGATGGCAGCATTGCCGTCGGTGTTGGCTATAAGAATACAGACGGTACGATGAGTGAAACGAAAGCAGAAACGGGCTATCAGTATAATACGGCCATCGGTGCCGGTGCCCAGACTGCCGGCGATAATTCCCTCTCTATCGGCACGCGTGCGGCCGTTAAGCAGAAAAACGGCTCGGCTGCCAACAGCAGTAAGGAATCCATTGCCATTGGCTACCTTTCGGAAACGTCCGATACGCGGGGGATCGCCATGGGGGCAGAAGCCAGGAGTGTAGCCAAAGGCGCCAATGCCATTGGTGACCGGGCAAACGCATCGGGCATCGATTCCATTGCCATCGGCACCAAAGCCGTCGATGCGCTCTCTACCAATTCCATCGCCATGGGCACCAGTGCCACTGTAGAAAAAGGCAGCAGCGCTGCCGTTATCGGCAATGGTTCGGCTGCTACCAATGCGGTCAATGCTAATGTCTTCGGCACAGGCAGCTCCGTTACCAATGGGAAGGACGATGACACTGTAAACAACAACAGCCTCATCGGCAACAGCAACAAGATCACCAGAAACGATGCCCAGTCGATTACCAATGTCACTGTCAGTGGTAACACCAATACGGTACAGGGGATTTCCGATGACAGCAGTGCCGCCGATGCAGCTAAGATCGATAAAATCAACATTACCGGTACGAATAACACTGTAACTCTCAGCAACAATGGCCTGCCTATCGAAGACGTGACCATTATGGGGAACGACAATACGATAGCGCCACCCTTAAAACATGATCCTAATGCTAAAGCCCTTTCCAATATTCAGATCCTCGGCTCTAACGTAACCGCCACGCTGGGCAATTCCGTATACCTGGGCACAGGCTCCACTGCCGTAGCCGGCGCAACGGCCCAAACGGCTGGCGCAGGTACCTATAATGATGTCTACGGCGTAGCCGCCAAAAAAGCCGATGGTGTCGTTACAATCGGCAGCGTCGGCCACGAACGGCGCCTGCAAAACCTGGCTTCCGGTCTCGTCAGCGAAACCAGTACGGATGCCGTCAACGGCAGCCAGCTCTACCTGCGCACGTTGCCCCTGCGCTTTGCCGGGGACAACTCGACCATCGGCGCTACAGCTGAAGCAGACCAGAATGTCATCCACCGTGCTTCCAATCAGGCTATGTCTATCGTCGGTGGTGCCAGCGTCAGCAACCTGAGCGACAACAATATTGGCGTCATTTCCAATACGACGGATAATACCCTGACGGTGAAACTGGCCAAAGACCTGACCGGCCTTACCAGCGTCACTACAGGCGATACGAAGCTGACGACGAATGGCCTGACCATTACGGGCGGCCCGTCTATTACCAAGACCGGCATCAACGCAGGTGGCAAGCAGATCACTAACGTAGCCAGTGGCGGCACGGTAGATTCAAACGGCGCCAACATCGGCGATATTAAGGCTGCTATCAATACGGCCACTACCAATATTACGAATACGCTGACGACAAAGGGCTTTGGCCTGACAGCAGAAGATGGCAATACAGTGCACAAAAACCTCGGTGAAAACGTCGCAGTCGTCGGTGACAGCAAAAACATTTCCACTAAGGTCAATAACGGCAAGGTAGAAGTTTCCCTGAATGACGACATTTCCGTTACCAGCGTGACGACTACCGACGCTGCCGGCAACAAGACGGTTACGACCGGCGCAGGCACGACCATGACCGATACAACAGGAAATCAGACCGTCATCAACGCCCAGGGTATAACAATCACGCCAAAGAATCCGGGCACAGGGAAGACGCCTGTCAGCCTGACCGGCAGTGGCCTCGATAACGGTGGCAACCAGATTCACAACGTCGCTGCCGGGACAGCCGGTACAGATGCCGTCAACGTCAGCCAGCTCAAGGACGAAATTGCTAAGAACGCTACGAAGATGGCTAATGGCAAGAATACCAACGTCACGGGTACAGGCACAGCGGCAGATCCTTTCAAGGTCAACGTCAATGACAACCTGGTCCTCGGTGAAACGGGCACGAATGGCATTGACGGCTCCGTCGACGTCCATAGCAAAGACGGCTCGTCCGTTTCCATCAAAGACGGTGCTATCGGCCTGAGCGGGGCTAACGGCGCCAATGCCTTGACACTGAAAAGCGATAAAGGCGCAGCTGGTGTGACTGGCACAGACGGCCTGACCCGCATTACCTACGTCGATAGCAGCCAAACGAACCATCAGGTAGCTACCCTCGACGACGGCCTGAAGTTTGCCGGCAACACCGGCAGTGCAGCCAAAAAGCTGAACGAAACCATGACCATCAAGGGTACGGGCACAAAAGAAGACAGCGCCTACAGCTCGGAAAATATCAAAACCATCGTCGATCAGGGCGATTTGATCATCGCCATGGATAAGAACCTCAAGGCCGACTCCCTCACCGTTGGCGGCAAAGGTGCAGACGGTAAGGACGGCGTCGACGGTTCTATTGGCGTAAAAGGCAAGGACGGCAAGGATGGCGTAACCATTTCCTCCACCGGCAAGGATGGCAAAGACGGTACAGACGGCCATATAGGCATCAACGGCAAGGACGGTGCGTCCGCAGATATTCACGTCGTCAAAGGTACCAACGGTGTCGATGGCACTGACGGCTATAACGGCAAGGACGGCATCGACCGTATCGTTTATGAAGACCACAATGGTAATACCCAGACCGTAGCCACCTTGAATGATGGCATGAAATACGGTGGCGATACAGGAAGCGTCATCAACAAGAAGCTGAACGAACAAGTAAACGTCGTAGGTGGCATTACGGACGAAGCCAAATTAACTACTGTAGATAACATCGGCGTTGTCTCCGACGGCAATAGCAACCTCAAGGTTCGTCTCTCTAAAGACCTGACAGGCCTCAATAGCGTTACTTCGACGACCATCAACGGCGACACCATTCACGCCGGTGATACGGTCACTATCAACAACCAGGGCATTGACATGGGCGACACGAAAATTACGAACCTGAAGAATGGTGATATTTCTTCTACCTCGACGGATGCCGTAAATGGCGGTCAGCTCTATAGGCTGCAATCCCGCCTGGGCACGCAGATCAATCGCGTCGGCGCCAGTGCGGCTGCCTTATCGGCCCTCCATCCCCTGGACTTTGACCCGGACGACAAGTGGGACTTCGCTGCCGGTTATGGCAACTATAAGAATGCCAATGCCGTAGCCATCGGTGCCTACTATCGCCCCAACGAAGACACCATGTTTAGCGTAGGCGGCTCCTTCGCCGGTGGTGAAAACATGGTTAATGTCGGTGTCAGCTGGAAATTTGGCCAGACGAACCGCGTCTCCCGGTCGCGTGTTTCCATGGCGAAAGATCTCCTGGCTATGAAGCAGCAGATTGAAGTATTAACGAAGAAATTAGCGGCCTATGAAGCAGGCCAGCCAGCCAAAGCTACAGCACCGGCAACCGGTTCAGTGAACTTCCCGGATGTGCCGGAAAATCATTGGGCGTACCAGTATGTGAAGTCCTTGGCAGAAAGAGGCTATCTTAAAGGCTATCCTGATGGCGAATTCAAAGGTGACCGTACGATGACACGGTACGAATACGCAGCCATCATCTATAGAGCCCTGCAGAATGGCGCACCTTCTGACGGCAATATGACACGCTCTGTAGACGAATTCGGACCGGAACTGGTTAAAGTACAGAATATCGACCGCTTCCGCGTAGACCGTATCTCTGGTCAAGATAACGACCGCAATAAGGTGGAACGTGTCCGGGTCAACGACCAGGACAACAAAGCACAAAACGAATACCGTGATGTATATGGTTCGCACATTACTAAATAGTTAGTACCAGCTATATAGAAACGATACAAAAAGGAGACCTTGACGGGTCTCTTTTTTGTATGCCTGATTTTGAGGAAGTGAAACGTAATACGTAATTGTTCTATTAGATACTATATCTGAAAACAATGAAATTACTAAAAAATAAAAAATATTACTTGAAAGAAAGAACAATTAATTATAAAATGAAATTGAATCATTGCTTTTTTCTTATGAAAGAAGCAGCTTGCATAATGCACGCCATGTGCAAACGAAAAAATGTAATGGGATCGGCGCTACGACGCCAAGCTGGCACAACGGAGAGAAGAACCTGCTAAAGAACGTACGCCGTGTGGGGAAGTCGTACCGTTTGGAATAACCGGTAGTCCCTATGCAAAGGCCTGCTGACGGCCAGCACCCATCCCAGAGGTTCTGTATTTCGAAAGTGGGGGTCTACTATGACAAAAAGAACAACAATCCTGCGCTCCTTCATCATTTCCTGTCTCCTCTGCGGCACCGCAACCGTACCAGCCTTTGCTACGGCTGTGACGCTGGAGGGTTCAGTTTCGGAGGCAACGGTTACCGGCAATAGTGACACAGGGACGCCAAGCGGGAATACGGTGACTGGCGATGGCATTTCGTCGAGCGGCCTGGAGGAATTGGATGGCGGTTTATATGTGAATGACGCGGATGACGCCAGCAATAATACCGTAACACTGAAGAACAGCAACCTTTCCATTTTAATAGTTGGCGGTAACGCGAAAAACGGTCAGGCTGAGGGAAATAAAGTATATGTATCCAACTCTGATGAAAAATCCAATTCCAGTATCAGAGGCGGTTCATCCGAAACGGGAAATGTCGTAGGAAACCTGGTCGAGTTCGACGGGGGGCCTGCTTATAATATCACTGGCGGTAGCACGGGTTCAGGCGTGGCATCCGGCAATATTGTCAATGTCAAAGCGGGAACAACCTTCAATGAAATTCATGGCGGCTACAGCGCAAATGGCGCAGGGGCAGTTTCCGGAAATACCGTTACCCTGGATGCAGTAACTGGAGCAGCTACGGTCATTACCGGCGGAACGACCTATGGCGATGCCAAAGACAATACACTTACCATTACCAAGAATTTTACGGGCAAAAGCAATGCGGCATATGGCGGTCAGGGCATGAGGGATGTCACGGGCAACAAGGTGACCATGTCCGGTGGAACCGTATACAGTCTGGCAGGCGGATACGATGAAGGCGACGGCCTCACGGAAAATAATAGTACCGAAATGGACGGCGGCAAAGCCAATATCGTGTATGGTGCATTTGCGCAGCAGGGGACAATTAATGATAATAAGCTGACAATCAATGACGGAACTATCGGAGCTGCCTATGGTGGTTATGGTGCTTTTGGTACAGTCAGCAACAATAAGGTCATCATGTCGGGCGGACAGACCGATTCCTCTATAAGTCTTTCTGGCACAATGGGTGAAGGAAATGAAGGAGGTGTTTTTGGCGGTGCTGCTTTTGTCGGGACAGTTGAAAACAACGGTGTAAAAATCTCCGGCGGCCAGGTGGGCGGCAATGTGTATGGTGGCTGGGTCAGCAAATATGCTGATGAAATGGACAGCAATTCCAACGTTTCTTCCAATACCGTGGAGATTTCCAACGTAACTCTTACCGGCGAAGTCTACGGCGGCTACACACCTAAAGGCGACGCCACAGGCAACGCCGTCACCATAGAAAGCGGCACGATCAATAATAACGTCTATGGCGGCAGCACGGCCAAAGGGGATGCCAATGGCAACTCCGTCACGATCCAAGGCGGGACGATTGAAATGTCTGGCGGGACGACGAGCGCCAAGGTCATTGGCGGGGAATCCGTGTCCGGCAGCGCCAATGACAATACCGTCACTATGACTGACGGGAGTGCTTCGGCCAATGTGATCGGCGGATATGCTGATAGTGCAAACAAGGACGGAACGGGCACTGGCACGGCCAATGGAAATATCGTGAAGATCTCCGGCGGCACGGTCGATGGGGAAGTCACGGGCGGTCTTTCCACTGGCTTAGGCTCTGCTTCTGGAAACCAGGTGACCATATCCGATGCAGGAGGCATTGCCGAAAATAGACAGATTATGGGTGGACATGCATCCGGCACAGGCACAGCGGATAACAATATACTGACCCTGGCATCCGGTTCCGTTTCCGGGAATGCTTATGGAGGCCTCTCGGATGGCAGTACGGCTACGGGCAATACTGTGAAAGTGGCTCTCACAGGTACTGCTTCCCTCACAAGCGCCGTTGGCGGCAGAGGCCAGACGGGAGCCAGTGACAATAAAGTCATCATGACCAGCGGAACGGCGCAGTCGATTACCGCAGGATATGCCGAGACAGGCGATGCTTCGCATAATACCGTCGAAATGAGCGGCGGTACGTCCACGCTCGTTGCAGCTGCCCAGAGCGGAGACGGCAACGCCACAGGCAATACAGTCTCCATGACTGGCGGAACTGCATGGGAAGTCATTGCCGGCTATGGCCGTACGGGAGCTTCTGGAAATACGGTGACCATCTCCGGCGGAACAGTCGGAGGGGGTACAGAATCCGTTTTTGGTGGAAAGTCGGAAAACGGAGATGCCGTTTCCAATACCGTTATGATCAAAGGCGGTGACGTCAGTGGTGATGTCTACGGCGGCCAGGCAGGCGACGACACAAATAGCGAAGGCAAGGCGGATAACAACACGGTTACCATAGAATCCGGGAACACTGCCGGAAGAGTATTTGGCGGTGACTCCGAAATGGGTTCAGCTTCCGGCAATACAGTCACCATTGATGCCACAGGTACGGGAACACTGTCTGAGGTAGATGGCGGCAAGGGCAGAACCACAGCGCAGGACAATAAGGTCATTTTCAATGGCGGCACAGCAGGCACACTGTATGGCGGAAACGTTGTGGGCCATACAGATGGCAAGCAGGGCGCTGTAAATAATACCGTTGAAGTCAATGGCGGCACGGTCACAATGACTATCGGCGGAGTTTCCGGGGTTGCAGCGACCGGCAATACCGTAACCGTCACAGGCGGGGACGCGGGAATGGTTATGGGCGCCATGGCCAGTGGCAAGGCTTCCGGGAATAAAGTCGTCATTTCTGGCGGTACAACTGGCAGTACGTATTTCGGCGTGGCAGGCGGCGTTACAATACTGGGGAATGATGCCATTTCCAATACAGTCACTATTTCCGGCGGTGAAATCAAGAACGATGTCATGGGCGGGTATGTTATGACCAGCGGTTCTTCCTCAGGAAATGCCAATGGAAATACGGTCAATTTCTCCGGCGGTACGCTTGACACCGGCATCTACGGCGGCAAATCTGACGCCGGTGCAGCCGATGACAACACGGTCAATATTCTTGCTGGCACGCTGAATCCGGAAATGAACCTCTATGGCGGCTATGGTGCAACCGAAAGCAAGAACAATACGTACAACATGTACACCAAGGGGCAGACGGTCAAGGACTTCGCTTATTTCCAAAACCTCAATTTCTACGTCCCGGAAAACACGACAGCCGGTGAAACCATGCTCACCGTTACAGGAAATGCAAACACCGAAGCGGTTGCTGCGACAACCCTCGTCGCCGTGAATAACCAGACCACCACAGATGGCACGACAGACCTCACCAACGACACCGTTCTTGGCGGCGTTCAGCGCACGACGAAACTGAACCCAGGCGAAGAAATCAACCTCCTCTATAACGCCAACGGCCTCACCACAGACGGCACCACCTACGGCACCATAGAAGGATTAGACACCGTCACGTCGGCAGGCTTCATCAACCATACAGCCATCGTTAAAAAGAAGGATGCCAACACGATTATCCTCACGATACCGAAAGAAGACAAAGGCAGCCTCGACCCGGACACCAAAGTCATCCCGGAAGATAGAGAACACAGCATCAACATGCTCAAAAACGCAGCGGATCTTCTGACGGATGAAGCGTACCGTTCGGCTGCTACGGCTTGGGAAGAAGGTCATTCTGTAGAAGCGAAATTCGTACCCTACGCAGTACTCGGCGGCCACAACCTGCGCTACGAAACAGGTTCCTATGTCGATAGTGACGGTATGGCTACAAATATCGGCTTCGTCCGCCGCATCCCGCACACGGGCCACACAGACACCATCATGCCCTTCTTCGAATACGGCATGAGCCATTACGACAGCCACCTCGACAACGGTGCCAGAGGCGACGGCAAGCAGCACTATACAGGCGCTGGTCTTCTGATGCGGCGCGACCAAGCTGACGGCCTCTATTATGAAGGCGCCCTCCGTGCCGGCCGTGTTTCAGGTGACTTCCGCGGCATCATTGCCGACGCCCATGCGTCGTACAACACGAACGCGCCGTACGTGGCAGCGCAGGCCGGTATCGGCAGGATTATCGGTCACGGCCGCGATACGTACGATTACTACGGCAAATTCTTCTGGTCTCACCTGGGCAGTGACAGCACTACCGTCCACAGTGTCTACGGCGATGCCAACTACGATCTTGATTCCATCAATTCGTACCGTACACGTCTGGGAATGCGCTGGACGAGAAACTTTGACGAACGAAGAGCCTTCTACGCCGGTCTCGGCTGGGATTATGAATTCGATAGCGAAGCCAACGCTACGTACCAAGGCTGGCGCACAGAAAGCCCGACTGTCAAGGGCTCGAGCGGCTTCCTGGAACTGGGCTGGCGCAGCAAGATTACCAAGGACAACCCGTGGGGCGTCGACCTCCGGCTCACCGGCTGGGCAGGCAAACAACACGGCGCCACCTATTACGCCACGATTTCCAGAGCTTTCTAATCACTTCCAACTCATATAAGCAACACAAAAAGGAGACCTTTCGGGGCCTCCTTTTTGCAGGTATAGAACTGTCAGGAAATTAAACGTTATATGAATGTCGTGCAGTAAATACTATTTCAAAAGAAGATAGAATTACTATAAAATAACAAATATCACTTGCAAAAGAAAACAATAGATTATAAAATAAAACTGAGTTATTGCTTTTTTCTTATGCAAGAAGTAGCGTGCATTATGCACCTGCACACCGTGTGCGAACGAAAAAATGTACAGGGAACCTGGCGATACCTGGACAAGCCACCCAATAGAGAAAAACCTGCTACTACCCAGACGCTACGTGGGGAAGCCGTACCGTAGGGGCTAACTATTTTTCTCCATCCACCAGCCTGTCCACAACCGGCGCCAATCCCAAAAGTCATGTATTCCGAAAGTGGGGGTCAACTATGAAAACAAAAACAACCATCCTGCGCTCCTTGATCATCTCCTGTCTCCTCTGCGGCACCGCAGCACTGCCGGCCTTTGCTGAAGTGACGGTGACAGGACCAATTACAGATACGAACATTACTGGCAACAGTGACACAGGGACATCGAGCGGGAATACGCTGAATGTGACGGATGCGTCGTCGGACTCAATTGGAATAAGAATTTTTGGTGGTGCCGTCGTTGAAGGTGAATCAGGCGATGCATCAGATAATACGGTCAATATTACAAATACTCAGGTAAGTAGTGGTGAGATTTACGGTGGCACATCAAGGCTGGGTGCGACAGATAATAATACTGTAATCTTTGACAGCAGCAGTACTGTCGGTACAGTCAGTGGAGCCTATGGCTATACGGCTTCAGGAAACCATGTGGAAAGCGCAGGAACCAGTAATTTTCTATATGGGGCTCGGTCTTATACAAGCAATTCAGGGAACTCTGTGCTTATTACAGGCGGATCAGTCCAGTATATGCTAACCGGGAGTCAGGCAGATGATGGATCTGCGACAGACAATACTGTCGAAATTAGAGGCGGTACATTTGGTATGGTATATGGGGCACAGGGAAAAGGAGTAGAAAATAACAGCGTAACCATGAGCGGCGGTACAGTCAGTCAGATGCTCTCTGGCGGTTTTAATAATCAACCAGAAGGAAGTGCTGTAAATAATAAAGTTATCATGACTGGCGGGGCTGTAACAAGTTCAATAGATACAGAAAGTGTAGTGCCTGTTGTAAGTGGCGGCTGGGTCAGCTACGGGACGGCTGACCAAAACAGTGTAGAAATAAGCGGAACGGCATCTGTAGCCGGAAGCGTAGCCGGCGGCTGGTCGTATATGGGCGATGTGACCAATAACGTTGTCAAAATTTCTTCAGGCAGCGTCGGAGGCATCGTTGCCGGCGGCTATACTACAGGCAAGGGGGCAGAAGGAAATACTGTCGAACTGAGCGGCACGGCAGATGTTTCAGGAAATATCTATGGTGGTTATGCATTACACCAGATGGATAATCCGTTCACCGGAGAGGCAGCCGCTGGCGATGCTTCTCAAAATACCGTCAAAATTTCAGATGTCACTATCAAGGGCGAAGTATACGGTGGCTATACAGGTGAGGGAACTACGAGCAATAATGCCACAGGTAACGCCGTCATCATCGAAAGCGGCACCGTAGAAAAGACGGTCTATGGCGGCTATACGGCTGATGGTACTGCTTCTGAAAATACCGTCACCGTCAATGGCGGTACAATTGGTACCTCGGCAACAGGTGACGCTGTCTTCAGCGGCTATGCAGCAAAAGGCGAAGCCGTTTCCAATACGGTCACCGTGAGCGGCGGTGAACTAATCGGCCATGTCGTCGGTGGCTACGGCCAGACGGGAGCCAGCAACAATACCCTCACTATGAGTGGCGGCTCTGCGACTAAAATGACTGCCGGGTATGCCGTTACAGGGGATGCTGTCCATAATACCCTTGTATTCAGTGGCGGTACGTCCGCCATCACCATGGCGGCGCAGAGTGGCGGTGGCAATGCTACAGGCAATACGATTACCGTCAGCGGCGGAAGTCCAGGGACGGTAACTGGCGGTTATGGGTCAACTGGCGCTTCGGAAAATACGGTCACCATCTCCGGCGGTACGGTTTCCAGTACAGATGAACTTATACCCGTTGTGACGGGCGGCTTTACTGCTGCAGGCGATGCCGATTCCAATACCATCACCATTAGCGGTGGCGAAATCATGGAAGACATTGCTGGCGGGTACTCTATCATGGGCGACGGCAGCGGCAATACCGTTACCGTCTCCGGTGGCACCCTGGGCACAGCCCTCTATGGCGGTAAATCCGATTTTGCCGCAGCCAACAACAACACGGTCAACATCCTTGGCGGCACGCTGAACCCGGAAATGAGCCTCTACGGTGGCTATGGCGCAACCGAAAGCAAAAACAACACGTACAACATGTACACCAAAGGCCAAACCGTCAAAGACTTCGCCTACTTCCAAAACCTCAACTTCTACGTGCCTGAAGGGACAATAGTCGGCGAAACCATGCTCACCGTTACAGGAAACGTAGACACTGACGAGGATACGATGACTTTGACGGCTGTCCAGAATGGGACTACCACAGATGGCACGACGGACCTTACGGATGCCACCATCCTTGGCGGCGTTCAGCGCACGACGAAACTGAACCCGGGCGAAGAAATCAACCTCCTCTATAACGCCAACGGCCTCACCACAGACGGCACCACCTACGGCACCATAGAAGGATTAGACACCGTCACGTCGGCAGGCTTCATCAACCATACAGCCATCGTTAAAAAGAAGGATGCCAACACGATTATCCTCACGATACCGAAAGAAGACAAAGGCAGCCTCGACCCGGACACCAAAGTCATCCCGGAAGATAGAGAACACAGCATCAATATGCTCAAAAACGCAGCGGACCTCCTGACGGATGAAGCGTACCGCTCGGCTGCTACGGCTTGGGAAGAAGGTCATTCCGTAGAAGCGAAATTCGTACCCTACGCAGTACTCGGCGGCCACAACCTGCGCTACGAAACAGGTTCCTATGTCGATAGTGACGGTATGGCTACAAATATCGGCTTCGTCCGCCGCATCCCGCACACGGGCCACACCGATACCATCATGCCCTTCTTTGAATACGGCATGAGCCATTACGACAGCCACCTCGACAACGGTGCCAGAGGCGACGGCAAGCAGCACTATACAGGCGCTGGTCTTCTGATGCGGCGCGACCAAGCCGACGGCCTCTATTATGAAGGCGCCCTCCGTGCCGGCCGTGTTTCAGGTGACTTCCGCGGCATCATTGCCGACGCTCATTCATCGTACAACACAAATGCCCCGTACGTGGCAGCGCAGGCCGGTATCGGCAAGATTATCGGTCATGGTCGCGATACGTACGATTACTACGGCAAATTCTTCTGGTCTCACCTGGGCAGTGATACCACCACAGTCCACAGTGTCTACGGCGATGCCAACTACGATCTCGATTCCATCAACTCGTACCGTACGCGTCTGGGAATGCGCTGGACGAGAAACTTTGACGAACGAAGAGCCTTCTACGCCGGTCTCGGCTGGGATTATGAATTCGATAGCGAAGCTAACGCCACGTACCAGGGCTGGCGCACAGAAAGCCCGACCGTCAAGGGCTCGAGCGGCTTCCTGGAACTGGGCTGGCGCAGTAAGATTACCCAGGACAACCCGTGGGGCGTCGACCTTCGGCTCACCGGCTGGGCAGGCAAACAACACGGCGCCACCTATTACGCCACGATTTCCAGAGCTTTCTAATCACTTCTAACTCATATATAAGCAACACAAAAAGGAGACCTTTCGGGGCCTCCTTTTTACAGGTATAGGACTGTCAGGAAATTAAACGTTATACGAATGTCGTGCAGTAAATACTATTTCAAAAGAAGATAGAGTTACCATAAAATAACAAATATCACTTGCAAAGGAAAACAATTAATTATAAAATAAAATTGGATTACTGGTTTTTTCTTATGAAAGAAATACCATGTACAAACGAAAAAATGTAATGGGATCCGGCACTACTAAAAGATGCTGGCACAACGCAGAGAATAACCTGCTAACGCCTGTATGCTATGTGGGGAAGACATACCATATGGACTAACTATTTTTTCTGCCTAAAGGCCTGCTGACGGCGACTGCCAATCCTGAAGGTCATGTGTTTTGAAAGTGGGGGTCTACTATGACGACAAGAAAAAATGTATTACGTTCCTTAATCATTTCCTGTTTGCTCTGTGGCACAGTAACACTGCCGGC
Organism: Megasphaera hominis; assembly: GCF_014269395.1. Lineage (GTDB taxonomy): Bacteria > Bacillota > Negativicutes > Veillonellales > Megasphaeraceae > Megasphaera > Megasphaera hominis. The sequence goes on along the minus strand of NZ_JACOGK010000010.1, from coordinate 4,089 downwards.
CTTTGCTGCAGTAACGGTAACCGGCTCTATTACCCAGGCAGAAACTACTGGTAACAGTGACACTGGTTCAGCCAGCGGCAACACATTGAACGTGACCAATGCCACGCAAGGCATTGATAAAGCAACCATTTATGGCGGCAAGACCGCCGATGAACAAGCGGGCAGCTCAGCAAACAACACAGTAACAGTCTCGAACAGCAACATTCAAGGCACCGAAATTATTGGTGGATTCTCATCCGGAGTGGCTGACAGCAATACAGTCATCATAGAGAGTACAAGTAAAGTTGGCTCTGTCTTAGGTGGCGCTAACAATACGGCTACGAATAACCGGGTGGAAATGTATGGTTCTTCAGGCAATATCTCCGGCGGCTTTACGGATGCAGGCGATGCGAATGGAAACTATGTCCTTATTGACACGGCAGCCGGCACTGTCGGGATGACCCATGGTGGGAACAGCCTGGGAAGAGGGGATGCCAATGACAACACGGTGGAAATCAAAAGTGGCACCGTGAATCAAGCCATTGGCGGCAGTGGCAAGAACACAGCAAATAACCGTGTCATCATGAGTGGCGGGACTGATCAATATATGCTCGTAGGCGGCTATGCCAATGGGTATGGAGGAACGTCTTCCAATAACCATGTCAGCTTCAGCGGCGGCGAAATTACGTATAGTGATAGTCAATACCCCGCTGCCAGCGGCGGCTGGGCTCCCTTTGGCAACGCTGATCAGAATAGTGTAGAAATCAGCGGCACGGCATCGGTAACGAACGGAAACGTCTACGGTGGTGGATCCCTGCTGGGCACAGCGACCAACAATACCGTCAAAATTTCCGGCGGCACCGTGGGAGGAAGGGTAGCTGGTGGCGCTGTAATAAATTACACTTCCGTTTACGGGACTGTGAGTCCTTTGAATAGTACCGGAAACAGCGTGGAAATCAGTGGCAATGCTACTGTTTCCAGCAACGTATATGGCGGTTATGTAAGCCTTTTTGCTGACTCCTATGGACCTGCGCCTGCGGTGTCTGCATCCATAGGCAACGCGTCCCAAAACACTGTCAAGATTTCTGACGTGACCCTTTCCGGCAACGCCTACGGCGGTTACACCGAAAGCGGCACAGCCTCAGATAACACCATTTCCCCCACCCATACCACCGCCAGCACACCGATGCAAGAAATCGTCGGTGGCCGCGCCCTCATCGGCACCGCCTCGGGCAACACCGTGACCGTCGAGCAGGGATCCTATTTCAACGTCTTCGGCGGCGCCACAGGATCAGCTGAAGAATACCAATCCATCGATGCAGCCGTATCCGGCGTGACAGAGAACGGTGACGCCACAGGCAATACACTTATCGTCAAAGGCGGTACTATCTTTACCGCAGCCGCTGGCCGGGCCAATGGACTGGTATATACCGATACAGAAGGAAATGAAGTCAACCTCCCGAAAGGGGACGCCATCGGCAATCACCTCTACGTCTACGACGGGAACATTACGGCAGCCGTCGGCGGCTATGGCGGTGCAAACGTCAAGGATAATACAGCCACCATGACCGGCGGCACTGCAGCAAGACTCGTCGGCGGCGCCGCCATCGTGGGTGACGAAGGGACCATTTCAGGAAACCACGTTTCCCTTAGCGGCGGCACTGTTACCTACTATGTCATAGGCGGGGAAGGTGCTGAAGCCGATGGTGTAAGCACTGTTTCAGATAATAGTGTCGCTATTTCCGGTGGTACAGTTGCACAGAATGTAGCTGCCGGCACGACGGTTAGTGGCGATGCTATCGGCAACACCCTGACTATCTCAGGTGGTACTATTGGCACGACGGCAGGAGAGACGAACTACATTGTTGGTGGTGCTTCGGTAGAAGGCGCAGCTAACGACAACACCGTCACCATTACCGGTGGCACACTAGGCTCCATGATGAGCCTCTACGGTGGCTTTAGCGATAACGAAAGTACAGGCAATACGCTCAACCTGTACACGAAAGCCAATACGGTAAAGAATTTGGACTATTTCCAAAACCTTAATTTCTACGTCCCTGAAGCTACTACAGCAGGTGAAACGATGCTCACCGTCACCGATACAGCGGACGTTTCCAATGCCACCGTTCTCGGCGGTGTCCAACGAACGACCAAGCTGCAACCTGGCGATGTTATCAACCTCATTTACGACACTAACGCCATCAACACAGAGAATACCCAATATGGTGTCCTCAAAGGCCTGGATACGGTTACCTCGCAGGGCTACATAAATCATAAAGTCATTACTAAGAAATGGGATGCCAATACCATCGTCCTTACAATTCCTAAAGAAGACAAGGGCAGCCTCGATCCGGGCACCAAGGTGATTCCGGAAGACAGGGAACACAGCATCAACATGCTCAAAAACGCAGCGGACCTTCTGACGGATGAAGCCTATCGTTCGGCTGCTGCGGCTTGGGAAGAAGGCCACTCCGTTGAAGCGAAATTCGTACCCTACGCAGTACTAGGCGGGCACAACCTGCGCTACGAAACAGGCTCCTATGTCGATAGCGACGGCATGGCCACCAACATCGGCTTCGTCCGCCGCATTGCCCACACAGGCCATACGGATACGATTATGCCTTTCTTCGAATACGGCATGAGCCACTACGACAGCCACCTCGACACTGGTGCCAGAGGCGACGGCAAGCAGCACTATACAGGCGCTGGTCTTCTGATGCGGCGCGACCAAACTGACGGCCTCTATTATGAAGGCGCCCTCCGTGCTGGCCGTGTTTCTGGTGACTTCCGCGGCATCATTGCCGACGCTCATTCATCGTACAACACAAATGCCCCGTACGTGGCAGCGCAGGCCGGTATCGGCAAGATTATCGGTCATGGTCGCGATACGTACGATTACTACGGCAAATTCTTCTGGTCTCACCTGGGCAGTGATACCACCACCGTCCACAGTGTCTACGGCGATGCCAACTACGATCTCGATTCCATCAACTCGTACCGTACGCGTCTGGGAATGCGCTGGACGAGAAACTTTGACGAACGAAGAGCCTTCTACGCCGGTCTCGGCTGGGATTATGAATTCGATAGCGAAGCTAACGCCACGTACCAAGGCTGGCGCACAGAAAGCCCGACCGTCAAGGGATCGAGCGGCTTCCTGGAACTGGGCTGGCGCAGTAAGATTACCCAGGACAACCCGTGGGGCGTCGACCTCCGGCTCACCGGCTGGGCAGGCAAACAACACGGCGCCACCTATTATGCAACGATCAGTAGAGCGTTTTAGAAGAGAAAAATGCACCGTAACCGCCCTCCAGGCATCTTGTGGCCTGATTAGCATCCTTTCTGCTCCCAAAGGACCCTTATATGAAAAGACACAAATTACCTTGCATCGTACTCGCTATACTTTTACTTTTATTTCTTTATTCCGAGGGATGTTTTTCGGTATTAGAAGGCACGATAAATACCTATATCATCTCTCACAAAACCTATCAGCCATACATCCATGCTGACAATTATATAAACTCCGCCATACACAGCGAATCGGGATACGAAAATTTTGACTACAAGGATTATTTTACGAAGAAATCCTATAATCAATTATCCCTAAAAACCAAGAGCAACTTCTCGGAACTGAAATCTAAAGAAATTCGTTTTAGAACCATTCACCAAGAAGAAGACAAATCGGATCACTCTATCATTTATATTGACGGCTTTTTGTACCAAAAACATAACCACTACTATCTGGTTTCTGTAGAGCAGGTAACCGCAATCAGAGAAAACAATAGCTGGAAAATAATTGAAGTTACGCAACCTGTCAGTAATGATTGGTATGGTGATAACATCTCATCAACTTATTACCCTTGGTAATGCAATATTAAGCGATTTACTATTTAATTTTATCAATGTAAAAGCCCGTCTGAGCAGTTGAACCGCTCCCCGTCAAGTAGACAGAGCAAAAAATAAAACATGTACTTATTACTGCCACCGATATCCGGTGGCAGTTTTTATGCTGCCACGTAATAGTTATTGTGCTTTTCCATCGGGGTTACTACACCCAGTTTTCTCTGTAAACGCTTAGTATTGTAATAGCCAATGTAATCTTCAATCATTGCA
>NZ_JACOGK010000009.1 GCF_014269395.1 Megasphaera hominis | reverse complement strand
TACCTCAATGGATTGCATGACGTCATCGAGTTCAAAAAGCAATACCCGGATCAAAAACTCATCCTTCATAGTGACCAGGGTTCTGTCTATGCTTCAAAAGCGTACAACGAACTTTTGCCCATGTATAATATTACGCATTCTATGTCACGAGCCGGCACTCCTACAGATAATGCTTCGATGGAGTCCATCAATGGCTGGATTAAGGAAGAACTATTCGTAGATTTCCATATTACGCACAATGAAGACATTGATAGACAAGTCGAACAGTATATTCGGTTCTTCAACGAAGAGCGCCCAGCCTATGCGCTGGAATATCTCACACCCGTACAATATCGGGAAATGTATGCACCCGAAAAGGACTAAGCCCTTATCGCTTTTTCATTTGGCCTAATTGCAGTCTTTCCGGTTTGGGCTTATGGGTCAATGAATGCCGAAGGCATCCGCGTCAACGGTTTATCATTGAGGCATAAGCCAAAACCGGATATAATCTGGCTGGCTAAATGATACTTGCCAAGTGGAAGGACTGCCTGGGTTATTAACTTTCTGGCGAAAGTCTTACCTCAGGCAGTGTCCAACTTATTAAAAAGTACTGTTCAACTTTGCGTCAAATTATATTTCTGATTCTAATTTTTTAGATTTTAGTGTCCAAGTTTTGTTGACCAGTGCAACACCATAGACTACTACGGCAAACTCATCTGGACCCGCCTAGGCAGCGACAGCGCCACCATCCACAACTCCCTAGGCAAGACGAACTTCGACTTCGACGCCATCAACTCCTATCGTACACGGTTAGGCATCCGCTGGACCAAACACCAAAGCGACAAAAACGCCTACTACGCCGGCCTAGGCTGGGACTACGAATTCGACGGCGACTCAAAAGCCAACTACCGCAACTTCAACACCCCCAGCCCCAGCATGAAAGGCTCCAGCGGCTTTGTAGAACTAGGCTGGCAGAGCAAGATTACAAAAGACAACCCCTGGGCCGCCGACCTACACGCCACAGCCTGGACCGGAAAACAACGCGGCGTGACGTATGGCGTATCACTGGCCAGAGCGTTTTGAGAAAACCTCCACCGATGAACGATCAATGACGTCACCATTAGGTGACAGAAGAAGATACCTTAAAGACCTGTAACGTGACGCACGTAAACACCGATTCCCGAATCCTTGTACCACAAAGCGCCGCAGACCAGACCGGCTAATTCACCTGCAACCACTCCATCTTCACAAGCCCTGCTCTCCACAGTCCTAACACAGCACTGGCAGAGAGCGGGGCTTTCCTTTTCCTCGTCTATAACATATTAGCAAAACGTATCAATTTTTGTTATAATAAACATGTAAGTATTGCAATCGTTTCGATTCGCGTTTTGGGGGAACGCATTTCTAGGGAAGAAGGAATCATCATGCAAAGAAAGCACACCATACTCTACGCCTCCATCATGGCTACACTCCTAACTACGACCATGGCCACGATGCCGCTTTACGCAGAAGACATCACGAACCAAACCAAGACTGTTACCAGCGATGTAACGACCGACGTCTATGGCGGCCAAGGCACAAAAGAAGGGGACAATGTCATTGGCAACCACGTGACCATCACCGCACCAGGCTCTGTCACGGGCAGGGTCTACAGCGGCTATACCCTAGGCGGCGGTACGGCCAACGGGAATACCGTAGAGCTAGACAAGGCTGCCGTAAAGACAGGATTAGATGAAGCAGCGTTAGGAATTGATGGAGATGCTGAGAAATACACAGGCAGTGTTTATGGCGGCTACATTTCTCTTGATGCAAGCGGCGATGTAACTCCTGCATCCGAAGCCAGCAATAATACAGTCACGCTGAAGGACAGCACCGTAGGCGGCCTTTATATCGCCGGCGGCTATATAAAGAAAATTGTGAACGAGCTTGGCGTGGGCCTCGATGCGAACACCTATACGAAGCCATCTGACGCCAATAACAACACCGTGACCATCACTTATGATTTGGCAGACCCGGTGGAGTATCACAGAATATGGGGCGGCTACACACCTTATGGCGATGCCAATGGTAATACGGTCAGCTTGGAAGGGACCCTCAGCGGCAGCGGCGAAAACGCTAAGGCAAATGTGACCGTACAGTCCATGGCTTTTAATTCACATCGCGGCAGCGATGCATACGCACCTATATACGGTGGCAGTACGGATAATGGCAATGCCAACGAAAACACCCTCAGCTTGAAGCGCGTTGCCATCAACGATGACATCACTGGCGGCTTTGGAGAAGCCGGGCTTATGAACAGCGATGGCCGGGCATCTGCCAGCGCTAATAATAACAAAGTTTACTTGGAGGATGTGTATATGGCAGGCCTGACGGATTATAATGTCCATTACTCTGATGGTAGCTATAATACTCATTCTGCCGGCGTCAACAGTGGCTACTCGTTTGTTAGTATAACTATAGAGTCTGACAACCTGGGAGCACAGTTCTTCGGTGAAGCCAATGACAATACAGCGATTCTGATTGGCTCTGCCGCCACGCCCCAGCTAGCCTGCGTCGACTATGTCTATGGCGGTTATGCAGATTCCAATATTTATTTCGATAGTGCACCTGAAGATAGTACGATTACACGCACCTATACGGAAGCCTTCAGCGCCAATAATAATACTGTTTCTTTGAATCACTACCAGGCAAATGAAGTCGTGGGCGGTGCCGCCTTCGCTGTCATTTATGATGATGCTGAATCAAAAAACGATTCCTTCTCTACAACTGCCACAGCAAAAAATAACCAGGTCTTCTTAACAGACAGCATCGTCACCGGCAACGTCCTGGGCGGCTCATCTGTCAGCTATTACGATTCAGATATTGCAGGTGCGTATAGATTAATGGATCATGCTGTAGATAATACAGTTATACTGTCAGGCAGCACCGTAACTGGCTACAGCAGTGAGAAACTCTTTACCGTTGGAGATATCGTCGGCGGGTTTGCGCTCCAAGGCACAGCCGCAGGTAATACGGTGACCTTGCAGAAAAACTCTAACGCCTACGGCGTCTATGGTGGTGCCGCCGGCTTTGGCACGGCCACAGGAAATACAGTCAACCTGACAGAAAGCACCGTAACTAATGCCTATGGTGGTGTTACGGGCTTGGAAAGCAGCCTGTATAATTCTGTGGGATGGTCAGTTCCAATGATCTCATCAACAGAAGACTTTTCATCAACCGTTACAGATCCGACTGTTTCCACCAGCAAGGCCAATGACAATACAGTCAACATGATCAGCGGTACGGCCGATTCCCTCTGGGGCGGCTACGCACAAAAGTTTGGAATTACTAAGGTGATTTATACCTTTAATGCAGAGAAGAGAGAGGTTGATGAATCTTACACTACCACGGACTATGTCAGCGGCTCTGCCAACAACAACACGGTAAACTACTACGGCGGCACAGTGAATAAAAGCATCATCGGCGGCCAGTCCGACTCGGCCGCGGCCAACGACAACGTGGTCAACCTCTACGCAGCCTTAGTAGGGGAAAACCTGACCCTCTCCGGCGGCATCGGCCAAACCGAAAGCAAAGGCAACACGCTAAACGTCTACGCCAAAGGAAATAGCGTCGCCAATGTGGATTACTTCCAGAACTACAATTTCTACGTCCCGGCAGGCACCGCCGCCGGTGACACGGTCCTCGCCGTCACAGATACAGCAGACCTGACGGACGCCACGGTAAAGGCCGGCGTAGAAGAAGCGACGAACCTCAGCGAAGGCCAGGTCATCAACCTCATCTATGATGCCAAGGGCCTCATCACCGACGGTGCCACCTACGCCATGATGGACGGCAAAGACACCGTCACAGACGCAGGCTTCGTACAGCGCCAGGCATCCATTTGGAAACAAGACGATAACACCATCGTCATCGGCATCCTTAAAGACACGACAGCGACCCTGAACGCCGACACGAAGCTCTTCGCCGAAGACCGGGCCGCAGCCGTAAACCTCGTCAATACCGGCAGCGACTTTGCCACTACTGCCGCCTACGACGGCGCCCTCACGGCCTGGAACGGCGATAACGCCGTTAAAGGCGACTTCACGCCCTACTTCGTCGTAGGCGGCCACGACCTGCGTGCTGACACAGGCTCCTACGTCGATACCTACGGTCTCAACGCCAACCTGGGATTCGTGAAACGAACCAGCCAAAATGGCCACACGGACACCCTCATGCCCTTCTTAGAATACGGTAACGGCAACTACACGAGCCACCTCGACGATGGCGCCAGAGGCGACGGAGACCAGCGCTACATCGGCGCCGGTCTCCTGGCCCGCAGAGACCTCACGAACGGCCTCCACTACGAAGCCATGGTCCGCGCCGGCCGCACCAACGGCGACTTCCACGGCCAAATAGACAACCACCTGACCAGCTACGACACCAGCGCTCCTTACCTCAGCGCCATGCTGGGAGCAGGGAAGATCATCAAGAAAGACACGACCTCCATCGACTACTACGGCAAGGTCTTCTGGACCCACTTGGGCAGCGACAGTGTACAGGTGCATTCTGACCTCGGTACATCGCAATATGACTTTGACAGTGTAGATTCGTACCGCACGAGACTGGGCTTCCGCTGGACGAAAGACGTGAGCCCGACGACGTCGTACTATGCAGGTCTCGCCTGGAACTACGAATTTGGCGACAACGCTGAAGCCCGCTATGGCACCTTCGAAACCCCAGCAGCCGGCGTCAAAGGCCACAGCGCCCTCCTGGAAATCGGCTGGCAAAGCAAGATAGACAAAGAACACAACTGGGGCGCTGACCTTCACGTCACAGGCTGGACAGGCGTCCAACGCGGCGTGACCTACAGCGCAACTGTAAGCAGAGCGTTCTAAAAAAGGCGCCACCTGTAGGGAGCTGGGACTGAAGAGGGCATTCCTGCGGATTCAACCTCTATCCCGGCTTCACTGTACTTTATCCGGTCTCGGAGAAAGTCATTTTATAGGCTTGCTATTATAAAATCCATCTGATTTTATAATAGCAAGCCTATTTTTTTATTTTTATTTTATAGTAGTGCTTATTAATTTTTTAATAGTTTTTTATTATACGAAAGTTGAGATATATAAAAGTCAAAAGGCCTGATTTTAGGGGCATAATTGATTTTTTGCATTAAATATACTGATTTTTACCAGTTAAATGTATATTATTTAAATTAATCTATGTAAATAAGTTATAATTCAGAATAAAAATTAATATACTTTAGTATAGTTGTAATTTAAAATGTTTCATTTTACAATATAATAAAACTATAGATAAAGTTCTGATGACATGTTATCTTTATGACACAATGGAAATTAATTTGGCTTGCTATACGCAAAATTAAATCATAATTTCTAATATTTTAGTTACGCGCTTTTCTTATACGAGCTTATTTACCGGTAGATTTGCCGGATGATTTGGGAGATTTTTATACGCTTGTCCAGCTGCGGGGAAGGCAGTCATGGCAACGGGTATACGTACTGGTAGCTTCGTTTTTTAAGAAATGAACATACCGGGGAGGGACCTGCTTACGGGTTAGAGAGTAGAAAGGGGTTTGTGTCATGAGTAAGATATATAGGGTCGTTTGGAGCAAGGTGAAAAACAGATATATTGTGGGACCGGAGCTTCTCAGGCATACTACAGGATACAGTAAGGTAGTGGCAGCTCTTTGTGTGGCCCTGGTTTGCACGGGCGGTTCGTTGGTCCTCGCTGAGGATACATCGATTGCTGCTCAGGATGCCGTGATTCAGGGCACCTTGATCGTGAACGGAAAAAAAGCCGATGGCAGTGCGCTTAATCCTAATAAACCGGCCGTCACTGTCCATGGGCTGATGGTGAGCAAAGACGTGTTACAGGTGAATCATTTGATGGGCACGTCCGGTAACGGATCCGGAACGATTGACGTAAGCAGTGTCAACACCAATGACGAATTGCGCACTCATGGCTATCTGGTAGTAGGCGCACAGGAAACGTCCGAGGGAGACAGTACGGTTCATGAACGGTCTGCTTCCATTGGTACTAACAACCAGATTGATGGCGAAGATTCTACCGGCATTGGGCTTTATAATACGGTTTATGGCAATGCGTCTTTAGCGACTGGCTATGAGAATCGGGCCTACTCCTTCGGCAGCTTTGCCTTTGGGCTGGAAAATAACGTTTACGCGTCCTATTCTTTTGCTGGCGGCGCCTATTCGGAAGCCGGAAATAAAGGGGATGCAGATGTATCTACGCCAGAGGGCAGGCATAAACTACAAAATAACGCCAAAGGCTGGAACTCCTTTGCCTATGGCTTCCGGGCACGGGCGATTGGCAGTACGTCTGCCGCCTTAGGGTATAGGAGTGAGGCCTTGGGAGAAAACAGCTTTGCTGCTGCCGGCGGCCTGACTGGTGAAAAAGCAAAAAACGCCGTTGCTTTGGGTTCTAAGGCCAAAGCGGATTTGAAGGATTCCGTCGCCTTGGGCAGTCGTTCCGTAGCGTCCGTCGATAAAGGCGTCATCGGTTATCGTCCCACCAGTACGGTCCAAACGGGTGCAAAACCTGAAAAAGCAGCGCCGAGTGCGCTGGATAGTACGTGGCAATCGACAGCCGCCGCTATTGCCGTAGGGGATGCGCCCAATGGCATTACCCGTCAAATTATTGGCGTAGCAGCCGGGACAGCCGATACGGATGCCGTAAACGTTGCCCAGCTGAAAGCGGTCGTAGCCATGGCGGCAGAGGGTAATGATACGAGAAGCACTGTCAAAGCCGGTGAAAATGTGACGCTTACCACCCAGGGGAATGAATTTGGTGCGGACGAATACACTATCAATGTAAAAGCCGACGGCAAGGTAGCCTCAGGTGATACGAAGCTGATCAGCGGGGACACAGTGTATCAGGAAACACGGGTCCAGGCCGACGGTCATTACATCCGGCAAACCAATACAGCTGCTGAAAATATCACCGCCTTGGATAACCAAGTAGGCCTGAATACGAAGAGCATTACCAATCTCGGCGGCCAGATCAGCAAGCTGGACTCCCGTATCAATCGCGTTGGTGCCGGAGCTGCCGCCCTGGCCGGACTCCATCCACTGGACTTTGACCCGGATAATAAATGGGATTTCGCTGCAGCCTATGGCAATTACAGTAATGCTAATGCCGTGGCCATCGGCGCATTCTATCGCCCGAACGAAAATATGATGTTCAGTATCGGCGGTTCCTTCAATGGCGGAGAAAACATGATGAACTTCGGCATCAGCTGGAAATTCGGCCAGACGAGCAGCGTAACCCGGTCGAGAATCTCCATTACCGAAGATGTCTTAGCCTTGAAACAGCAAGTAGCCGTACTGACGAAAGAACTCGCCGCCTATAAATCCGGCATGAGCATGAAAAAATAGAAGCAACGAAAAAGACGCTGCTGGCGCAGGTTTTCCTGACCGGGAAGACACTGCCGCCACGGCGGCGTCACTGGATTCGAAATCGTACCTTGCCAAGGGGGAAAGTGGGTGTACCAGCGCTCGGAAGAAGAAATTGGTCCCCCCTTAACGTACAGCACGGTACTGTTATTCGCCACAACCCCGACTAAGCAATTCCTTCCCACTCGGGCGCAGCGCGTGACAGTAACGATAGAGCGTACCGCGTGTGAAGTAACTGTGCGTTTTGCCTCTAACGGGTTCTGAGACCCCACTTTCCCTGTTGGAAAGGTACGAAGTCTAAGGCTGTCATTGCCTCTAGCGGATCCCACGTTTAGATGAAAAGGCTATTCCTCAAGCAGAACGAGGAATAGCCTTTCTGTAATAATTATTGATAAATAGGCTTAAGGAAATAATAAAACGCAAAGGAAGAATCGATAAAGTTTAGTTATTGCAATATAACGAAACTTTTGTTATACTGTACTTGCAAATACGTATTGCAAATTTGTATTTCCAACTTTCTTTCTTCCCTTTTACCTCAGAAGGTACCTTTCATGAAAAGAGAGCCACACCCCCCAAGTGGCTCTCTTTTTCGTGGTTGATTTTCCGTATTCTCATTTACAAACAATATATTCTCAATTATGTAAATGAAAGAGAAGAATAAGCTAAAAACAGGCTCAAAAAAATGATCCTTCGTGAGTAATTACACCTAAAAGTATTTAAAATGCCTAAAAAGGGCCAAATTGCTCGATTTCTATGAAAATATAGGGTTTTAGACAAAAAATACAGCTGCACAGCGTCTGTATGTACATGAAATACGCCTCAGGTCATACGGGACGTCCGAGATCACAGGAACCGGACAGGATATTACATAGGACGGTGAGGCTGACAATAGCATGGGGCCGGCTGCAGAAAAAAATTTTTAAATTTTTGAATAGGTGAATATCAAAAAAAACACGAAAAAATGCATGTATGTGAATTTGCCGGTTTTACCAAAGCCGAGGCCCTGGGAGGAAGAAAAGTTCATAGAACTACTTCCGATAACGTTAAATTATCGTAAGTAATTTAAAAACGAAAAAATGAGGTATTTCAGCCAATTTTGCCCGATTTTCCCATACTGCTCCTGTTTTCCGGTTTACTATCAAATTACGTATGACGTTTCTTATTGTCACGTTACTCTCTGATCTGTCTCAACCTTTTCGGAACTTAATATACCTGTTATGCTGTTAGCGGCCATTGCCACTTCAATTGACTGCAGCGTCTTAGCTACAAGCCACGCCAACAAATCCTTGGCTGCAGGTCTTTCCGTATTGTCAGTCCTTTGTATTTATTGTTTATATAATCTGCGCCCAATGTCTTATATTGTCCTGTAGTTTCTTTGCCGGCTTGTATTGTTCCTTTAGTATTTCGTAGTTTCTCTTTTCATTCTCAATAGTTTTCTCATTTTGTTGATTAATGCAAAAACGCTGGTTACAGACGATTCTCTGTAACCAGCGTTTTTTTGTGGCGCTTTATTTATTTTTTCAACTTGTTGACAACTGTTTCAAATACTTCCAGCATGTTGTAGCAATCCTGTTCATAGATTTCACCCATGTTGGCAACCTGAATCATGTTTTGTTTGCCATAATCGCCTTTGCCGATATAGAACGTATAGCCGCGTTTAGCCATTTCAGCCAGGAACGTCGGCGCATCTACGCCAGCCGGCAGGAATACGGAGGTAACCGTGTTGGACAGGTGATCCTGCAGGAGGAAACGGCAGCCTAATTTGGCCAAACCTTCACGAATGATAGTAGCGCAGGCTTTATATCTAGCGATACGGCCTTCGAGGGTTTCATCTTCTACAATATTGGTCAGAGCTACGTTGAGCGGCCAAAACAGGTTGACGTTCGGTGTGTTCGGTGTCTGGTGAGCTGTAACAGCACTCTGATAGTGTTTGTAAAGGCTCAGATAGACGTTTTTGCACTGATCTGCTGTAAGGCTTTCCAGAATTTCTTTCTTAGCGCAGATATATGCACTGCCGGGGAATGCACCCAGGCATTTACCGCCAACGGACGTGCAAATGTCGATGTTGTCACGAACGACGTCGATATCTTCACCGGCAGCAGCCGATACGCAGTCTACATAGAGAATCTTGCCATATTTCTTGCAAAGCTTGCCGATTTCCGGAATCGGGTTAATCATACCAGTCGAGGTTTCATGGTAAACGACGGCAACAACTTTGATCAGGGGATTGTCGGCGAGTTTCCGTTCGATGACATTGAGATCAGGCAAGGTGGCCCATGGGAAATCAGCATCGATGAGAGGAATCTTGTATTTATCGATGAGTTCGAGCAAGCGTTCGCCAAAGACACCGTTGTGTACTAAGAGGATGGCTTCGTCACCTTTAAACAAGGAAGACAGTACTGTTTCATTGCTGGCTGTGCCAGATCCGGAAACTACGAGGCTGTAATAGGATTCGTCTGCCCGGAATAACTTTAAGATTTTTGCTTGCGTATCCTGAAACATTTCTTCAAATTCGGGGCTACGGTGACAAATATCATAGTGCAGAAGGGCGTGGCGAACATTATCTTTTACCATTACGGGACCAGGGCTGAATAATTTTGTCATACTCATTGTAAACTGCCTCCTATACGGAAAATAAATACTTTTGCACAATTTAATCAATAGGATGCAACCGGTTTGTTCCTTTGATATTCCTTTGATAATTGTATTATAAAGCCCCGTATAAGGAGTAACAATGAAATTGGTACAAACAAGAACTACTAATATCTATGCATTCCAGCTAGCCTACGTTTCAATCCAAAATTTAGCTCGTTGCACGGATCTATGCCACTCATAGACCAAGGCATCGCGTTCATCAGCCGGCATAGATGGTTCATAGACCTTGCGGACTTGCCAAAATTCCTCAATAGCCTGCAACGAATCATAGTCACCAATGCCTACGGCGCCCATAAAAGCTGCACCAAAAGCCGTACTTTCTTCAATAACAGGTAATTCTAGAGGGATCCCTAAGATATCTGACTGAAATTGCATGAGAAAACTGTTTTGTGTCGCTGCACCATTACAACGCATGACGGTGATGGGAATAGACGTATCCCCTGCCATGGATGCTAAGACGTCGTTTACCTGGTAAGCCGTCGCTTCCAGGGCAGCTCGTACGACATGCGCTCGTGTCGTATGTGTATTGATGCCGATCATCATGCCCGAGGCGTACGAGTCCCAATGAGGAGCGGCCAGGCCATTAAAAGCCGGTACAAAGTACAAGCCGCCGTTATCGGGGATAGATTTCGCCAAGGCTTCGCTGTCTTTAGGTGATTCCATGATTTGGAGAGAATCGCTCAGCCATTTAGTAGCCGCCCCGGTCGTATAGACACCGCCATCTAAGGCGTATGTCGTATTGCCGTTTACCTGCCAGGCTACGGTAGGCAGCAGGCCATACTGCGAATCAACGCATACGTTACCGGTGTTCATTAGCATGAAACAGCCTGTGCCATAGGTTGTCTTGATCATACCCGGATGGATACAGCCCTGGCCAATTAAGGCGGCCTGCTGGTCAACTAAGATGCCGGCAATAGGAGCCTGGATACCTAAAAAATCCAGGGGGTCCGTTTCACCATAGATCTGGGCGCTGTTACAGATTTCCGGCAGCACATCAGCTTGTAAACCAAAAATCTCTGCTAGCTCATCATCCCATTTCTTTTCTTTTACATTGTATAAGAGGGTACGCGACGCCGTTGAGGGTTCTGTGACGTACACCCGGCAGTGGCTCATCTTCCAAATGAGCCACGTGTCGAGAGTACCGGCCATGAGCCGGTTTTCTTCCATTAATTCTTTTGCTTTGGGCACATGTGCCATAATCCAGGCATACTTGGCGGCACTAAAATAGGTGTCGACCATGAGTCCTGTTTTTTCTTTGACCTGGTCGTTATATTGCCAGGCAATTTCTTCAATTTCTCTGACGTTACGTTTATCCTGCCAAACAATACAAGGGTAGACAGGCTCACCTGTTCGGGAATCCCAAACAATGACCGATTCCCCTTCATGGTTAATGCCGATGGACAAGATAGAGTCCGTTTCCGCATTGGCAGCCTTCATGGCCTTGGCCGTTGAACCTAGTACGGAACGCCAAATGTCTTCCACCTGGTGTTCTGCCCAGCCCTTTTTTTCTGAAATGACAGGCAACGCTTCGTAACCGCTGGCAATGACATTCCATGCACGGTCAAATAATAACGTTCGCGTACCTGTTGTACCTTGGTCAATACCCATGTAATATTTTTTCATTATTTATAACATCCTTACATTTTACGAATTTACAGCCCAATTGCGGGACCGTTCTACGGCCCGATGCCATTCGCGAAGCATGTATTCCCGTTGGTCCTGTTTGAAAGTCGGTTCGTACCGGCGTTCTAATTTCCACGTATATTTTACGTCATCTAAGGAATTGAATTCGCCAATGCCTAAGGCGGCCATAAAGGCTGCCCCTAAGGCTGTCGTTTCTTTGACGACAGGTACTTCGACAGGGATACCCAGAATATCGGATTGGAACTGCATTAAGAACTGATTATTGCTGGCGCCACCATCGCAGCGCATCAAGGGAATTTTGCTTTGTGTATCTTTTTCCATGACATCCAGCAAATCCTTGACCTGATAGGCTGTCGATTCCAGCGTGGCCCGGACGATATCTTCCCGGGTTGTGCTGCCCGTAATGCCAATCATCATGCCACGGGCGTAGGAATCCCAGTAGGGTGCCGCTAAACCTGTAAAAGCGGGCACAAAGTACACGCCATTTGTATTGTCTATACTGCTGGCAATGGCATCTGTATCGGCAGCTGCTTCGATAATCTGCAGACCGTCACGCAGCCATTGTGTTGCTGCACCTGAAATATATACGCCTCCGTCCAGAGCGTATGTTTCTTTTCCGTCTATACGCCAGGCAACCGTTGGCAAGATGCCGTTTTGAGAATCGACGATATAATTGCCCGTATTCATAAACATGAAGCAGCCTGTACCGTACGTTGTCTTGATTTTACCGGGCATGGTGCAGCCCTGGCCCAATAAAGCAGCCTGCTGGTCATTTAAAACACCACTGATGGGCGCAGCAATACCTAAGAAGGAAGCCGAATCCGTATTGCCGAAGACATGATTGCTGTCGCAGATGGTCGGCATGATTTGCTTGGGAATACCGAAGAGTTCCAACAAATCTTCAGCCCAGTCCTGTTTTTGAACATCATACAACATAGTACGGGAGGCAGTCGAACCATCTGTACTATGAATCTTGCCGCCAGACATCTTCCAAAGTATCCAGGCATCCATGTTACCGGCACATAAGCGTCCTTGCTGCAATAATGACGATGCGTTTTCTACATGCTGTAACAGCCACTGTAATTTGGTGGCGCTAAAATACGAATCTACAGGTAAATGAGTGCGCTCACTAATTATCTTACCATATTTTGACCGTATTGTATCGCAATACTCTGCAGTTCTTCTGTCTTGCCATACTAAAGCATGATATACGGACCTTCCGGTTTTCTTATCCCAAAGTACGACTGTTTCTCCTTCGTGATCAATGCCGACGCTGATAATTTCGTTGCCCGTCGCACCTACCTGTTCCATAGCTGAAAAGACTGCCCGCTGTACACACTGCCAGACGTCATCAGCGTCATGTTCGACCCACCCGTCTTGCGGATAAAATAGTTTTTCTTCACAATATCCGCGGGATGCCTGGTTCCAGTGGCGGTCAAAAAGAATAGCCGTAACACCCGTCGTGCCTTGATCAATGCCTAAGTAATATTTTTTTTCCATTCTACAATCCCTCCTACTATATATTTTTGATATGCTGCCAAAAATGGCAAAAAAATAGCACGACCCAAAACAGGGCATGCTATATGTAAAGCGCCACTACAAGGTAGTTGCACGGAGAAAATAAGGGGGCTTGAATTCGAGCATAGATGGATCTGGATCCATTAGCCTTTCAATGCGGCTCATATCTTTTAAGCCATAGTTTTTTAATTCATAAGCTGTACAAAAGAGAAATTTGCGATAGACCCGGTTCATATGCGTCTGGTCTACATAGCCATAGGTAATTGATGTATCCAAAAGTGATTTGGGACGGGTTTCCAAAATAGATTGCAGAGACGCATTCAGTTGATATATCTGGCAATACATCTTGGTAGCAACACCGACATGTTGCAGAAAAATCCGGCTTAAATAGCGGGTTGTACATTCTACTTCATCTGCGAGGCTTTGGATTTTCAGGATACCTTCACGATCTTTTATAAAATCGATGCTTTTCTGTAATTTTTCGTTGATATAAAAACACTTGCCGTCAAGCTTGTCTACGAAGCGTTGTAAAATGATATTTCTTTCATGAAACGATTCTGCATAGCGCATGGGCTGGCATAGTTTTTCCAGATTCGGTACCCACTGCCCCATGGGAACGGTCTGGTCTGTCAGCTCGCTAACATCGATATGAGAAAAGAAACGAAATGCTCCTGCACGTAAGCGCACACAATAGGCGGTCATTTTGGGTGGCACGACTAATTCTCTTAAAACTGTATTACAGCCCATCACTTCGCCATGGGCATGTGGCCCTAGCATAAATACGAGTGTCACGCAGCCTGTTGGCACGACAGGGTATTTTATTTCTCGATCTTTACGATTGCTGATTTCATATTAGGAGGGTACAGATTATGCAAAACTCAACAGAAACATCTCCGGCAACGACAGAGCATTTAACGCGAGCCTGGGGACTACCGGAATGTATCACCATTTCCGCAGGATCGATCATTGGTGTCGGTTTGTTTACCGTTGGTTCATCGCAGGTAGGTATTGTTGGGAGTTCCATCATCGTCGCAACGATTATTTCGTTTTTATTGGTTCTTTGGCCAGCCGCTTTATACGGTGAAATGGGCGGTTCCTTACCTTTTGCCGGTGGCACCTATTCCTATGCGAAACGGGCACTCAACTATCCGACGGCTGTTTTTTGCAGCTGGAACTGCACTGTCGCCATGATTGGGATTGCTGGTGCCAGCGCTTTAGCCTTTGCCAGTTATTTTAAATGGCTTCTTATTTCTATCGGTATTCCCTATGATGTTGATGATCGCGTAGCCGCTGTCGTTTGCATCGCTGTATTTGGTTATATCAACTACCGGGGCGTCGAATTCACAGGTAAAGTACAAAACGCTTTTATGTATTTCTTTTGGACTATGTCGGCAATCTGGTTCTGCGTCGTCTTAAAGGATGTAGATTTCGCAAATTTCATTCCTCTCATGAGTGGGATTCCGGCCGACTTCTTCGTCTTTGCCAAAGTTATCCTCATGGTTTGGTGGTGCTTCGCCGGTTTTGAAACGCTTGTTGGGATGGGCGGCGAAGTCAAATTCCCACAAATCAACATTCCTCGTGCCTTGACGCTGACACCATTTATTGTCTTTGCCATTAATGCCTTGTTCTTCTGGTTCATCACCGGTCTGACACCGCTGGAATCGCAGCCCATGCTGACTGATTCGGCAGCACCGTATGCGACGTCGTTACAGCTGGCCGGTATCGTTGGCCTGCCACTGATCATCCTCTGCGTAGGCATTACCTTTGGTGGTAACATTGGTGCTATGAATCCGACCATTGCCGGTCCATCCCGGTATATGTACGTTATGGCCGAAGACGGTTGCTTCCCAAAGATTTTCGGTAAGCTCCATCCGAAATATAAGAATCCGTATATTTCCGTTATTACCGTCAGTGTCGTCGCTATTCTCCTGATTCTGACTGGTTCTATCGCCCTGATCGCTGCCATGTGCGCTTTTTCTCAGATGATCTGCTACATTATTGGCTTCATTTCGTATATCATGTTGAAGAAAAACAGTCCGGAACTGCCGCGCTATTACAAAGCGCCGCTGGGAATCTTTGGTGCCTGCTTCAGCGTTGTTACATTTGCTGTATTGATGGTTCTCTCCGTTGATATGGATGCTCTTCCCTATAACATTGGTTTTTGTATCTTATGTCTCTTATATTATTTCTTCTTCGTACGGAAACGGACGAAACCGGTCATGTCTGAAGAAGAATATCGTTCCGAAATGGTAGCTCCTACGGCAGAAGAAAAGAAAGCCCTGGATAAACAGTACAGACATTGGCAAATGGGTGCCTATGGTGTATTTGCTCTTTCACTGGTCATGTACGCTGTTGCTATCATCATGCACTAAGGTTACATCGAACTTCTCTCATACAGCATACCTGCAGTAATGTAGTATGCATAACCCAAAAACACTCCCTGTATAGTGACAGGGAGTGTTTTTGGGTAATTAATTTGTTAATTTTTCAGGAACAAATGTTTACTGAAAGGATTTCGAGCTCGATAAACATTTGTTCTAATTCTATTCTTCTTCTAATCCCAATCCATAGATGTCGCAAACATCTATTTTTACGTTATTTTTCAGGTATAGAATGTGTTGCGTATAGTCAATACGCCGAATACAGGTAGTCCGTGTTTCGTATGTCCCGCCTGGCTTATTTGGGTCTGGCCGAAAATAGGTAATCCTTACGGGAGTGTGTGCCAAATCTTCTTTTTCCAACTGCTGTAATATTTGGTCCAGCTCGGCTTTTTGCTCGTCTGAGAGGATTTGTCGTTCTGCTACGTAGCGGCCCGTTTCTGCAATAGCTTCTTCATAGCCTGTGAGGGCTGCAAAGGGGGCGAACTGGGCGGCCCGTTCTTGGAGGGTCATGGCCTGATGGCGGCGGATGCCACTGTAGGGAAATTGTACGAGGTATTTGTCCGGTTTCATGCCTTAGCCCCCCTACTTGGCCGTTTCGTTCCCGCGTCATGGCACCTGCTTCAAAGTTGCGGCCCTTGATGAGGGCGTTTTTACCATATTTCTTTTGGATTTGCAGAATAGCCCGCTGGCGTTTCCGTTCCCGCGTTTCATCATCGTACAAGATCATTCCTGCCGGTTTGGGAGCGGCAAAGAGATCGACAGCCTGATAGACAGCAGCCTTAGTCACTTCCGTTTCCTTCTGGACATTAGCAGCGACAACTTGAACCCGGCGGATCCAAAGGCCTGGCGTAATAATCTTATCGTAGAGCTGCAGCATGGCTTTTTCCAGCGCCTTAGACGATGATGTGTAGTAGCCCAGGTGGATTGTACCGTGAGCATGTTTGGGAATACGCCGGCCATAATGGTCGCAGACAGTAGGCCCTGTATACGGAATATCCTGCTGATGCAGGTTTTTTCGGTCATAGCCGATAGTCAGGACGAGCTGTTCTGTCAAAAGCTGTTTATCGACCAGATCTAACGACAGAAGGTCTGTCATTTCCCAGACGATGAGACGGCCCTTTTCCGTGTCGTACGGGCAATGCAACACCTGTCCGGCACCGAGGCTGTGCTGGCGTGGCTTGTAGGCTTTGATCTGGGCTAACGTACACGGTTCGTAGCCCCAGCTGTGATCGATGAGGAGCTCGGCATTGACGCCAAAGAGGCGGAACAGGAAATCTTCGTGTTCTAAGGAACAACGGGCAATGTCGTACATCGTACAAAGGCCGTTTTCTATGAGCTTTACAGCATAGCCTGTGCCGATGCGCCAAAAATCCGTCAAGGGCTGATGGAGCCAAAGCTTTTCTCTGTACGTGTATTCATTCAGTGCGGCAATGCGGGCACCATTGGCATCCGGTGCCATGTGCTTAGCTTCAATATCCATAGCGATTTTGGCTAAATAGAGATTGGTGCCAATGCCAGCCGTTGCCGTAATGCCCGTTTCCTTGAGGACATGCCTGAGGATCCGTTCGGTAAGCTGCCGGGCCGTTAGGCCGTACATGGGCAAATACGCCGTGACGTCCATAAAGACTTCATCAATGGAATAGACATGAATATCTTCTGGCGCCACATAGTGCAAATAAATCTGGTAAATGCGCGTGCTATAGGCCATGTATAAAGACATGCGCGGCACGGCCGTAATGTAGTCGAGCTGCCAGTCCGGATGCTGGCGCAGGAGCATGTCGTCTGTCGTAGCGCCGGTAAAGACGTGATTGGGAATTGCCAGCAGGCGCTTGGCATTCAGTTCACGGACCTGACGGATGACCTCAAAGAGGCGCGGTCTGCCTGGTACACCATAGGCCTTGAGGGACGGGGATACTGCCAGGCATATGGTCTTATCTGTACGGCTGGCGTCGGCGACGACGAGGTGTGTCGTCAGCGCATCGAGGCCTCGCTCACGGCACTCGACAGAGGCATAAAATGATTTCAGATCGATGGCTATGTATGTCCGCGACACGATGAACACCTCTTTTTTTATTCCGATAATAATATCAAAATAGGAAATAGTTTGTTTTATCCCTTGAAATACCTTACTGTATCGTGCTATGATGCAATTGTAATTATCGGAAGAAATAATACTAAGAAAGCTCAAAATACGTATTTCTTCCGGCATGGCAAGGAAAATATATAGAACACATGTTTAGCGAGGAACTAAAAGGCCTCGACGAACGACTGTTCTGCATATATATTCCCTTGAGAAGGAGGCTTTTTATGGCAAAAGATGGCATGGAACACTTTTATATTGGCCGCCCGGAAGTAGTGGCACAAAACGAAAAACTGACAGACAAGGCCCGGCAAAGCATTTACATTGCCCGGGCTGATAATACAATCGATGCCTACCGGGCAGATTGGAAGGATTTTTGCGCCTGGTGTATCTATCATGAAGAATCATACTTCCCAGCAGCACCGGAAACGATCGTCAACTATATCAATGATCTGGCTGATAACGCCAAGGCCAATACGATTGCCCGACGTATTTCAGCGCTAACGGAAAACTACGAAGCAGCCGGTTTAAGTGACAAGAATCCGTGCCGCAGTCCTCTCGTCCGCAATGCCCTGCGTGGTATTAAGCGTATGAAGGGAACGCTCCAGCACGGCAAGGCGCCCATTCTCTTTGACGATATTAAGGAAATGCTCCAGTGTATCGACGGCGATGAGCTCCTCCAGGCGCGAGACAGAGCGATTCTCCTCATCGGCTTTTATGGCGCCATGCGGCGTTCAGAAATCGCCGGCCTCGACGTCGAAGATTTGAATTTTACGCGCTTAGGCCTTTTGATTACCCTGCGTAAGTCTAAGACAGACCAGTTTGACCAAGGCCAAATGATTGCCATTCCTTATATCGACGACAAGGAAGTCTGTGCTGTCACGGCCTTGAAGCATTGGCTTGATCTGAGTGGCATTACGACAGGACCAGTCTTTCGGGGTTTTACAAAGGCGCATACGATCCGCAAGAACCGTATTTCCGACAAGAGTATTGCCCTCATCGTCAAGCATTACGTTGGTCTTATGGGCATGAATCCTGATGAGTACGGAGCTCATAGTCTGCGTCACGGCTTTGCAACCTCAGCAGCTATGCAGCATGTAGAAGAACGGCAGATCATGCGGCAAACGCGGCATAAATCCCAGGCCATTGTACGGCGTTATATCGATGAAGCAGACCGCCTCATCGATAATCCAATTTTTAAAATCACAGGCGGCAAGAAGTGAATACTCCCACTTATAGAGGATGGAGGTATTCTGCCTAATTATGATAAAAAGCAGGCGGTAGAACGAACCGCCTGCTTTTTTTGCTTACGGAGCAGCAAAGGTTTGCCGCACCGTATCTGCCCGGCTGGCCGTAACAGGAATCTGTAAGGTCTGGCCCGGATATATTTGCTGATCGTGATTCAGATGGTTCGTTTCTATAATATCGTTGACAACCGAGCGAACGTCGGTCTTATTATCAGCGGCAACAGAAGCAATTTGCCAAATCGTATCTCCGTTCTGTACACGGATGGGAACATATTGATCATTCGTGTGATAGGTCATGCCCAGCTGGGTTACAGCTAAGAGAAGGATTGCTGTCAACACTGCATATTTCCCTGTTTTAAGCCAATTTTTCTGTGTTTTTCTTTTCTTTTTCATGTTCGTCACCTCGGGTAAAAAGAGCAGTTTACATAGAAACGCATGTTTCAAGAACTACCGTTTTATGAACACTTGTTTGTTGATGTCTCTATTATACCGACGAACGCACGTTCCGTCAAGAGCAAAAATAGCAAAATGAAAAATTTCTGAACAAACGTTTGAAATTTTCCCTTATATACGGTATAATAAGAACAAATACACTAGGGAGTGATTACGATGCAGAATAGAGAAAAAGATTTGACTACGAGACAGCGCCAAATTCTTGAATATATCCGCGAATGCGTACATAAATATGGATATCCCCCTTCGGTACGGGAAATCTGCAAATCCGTAGGCCTGTGCTCTACTTCGACAGTCCATGGCTATCTGAATAAGTTGGAAGAATTAGGCTTTATCCGTCGTGATCCGACGAAAAACAGAACCATCGAACTCTTGGACGAAGGTTCTTGGCGTTCCAAAAAGATCGTGCCTATGCCCCTGTTGGGACAGGTACGGGCAGGGATGCCTATTTATGCAGAAGAATGTGTGGAAGATGTTTATCCTTTTGCTGCCGATTTTCTCGGTGATAACAGTGAAGATCATTTCATGCTTACCGTCGTCGGCGACAGCATGATCAATGCCGGTATCCAAGACGGAGACCTCTTGATCGTACGCCAGCAGGAAACAGCGGAAAACGGAGATATTGTCGTCGCCCTCATCGGCGATGATGCCACAGTAAAACGCTATTTCCGCGAAGAAAAACGGATTCGCCTGCAGCCGGAAAATCCGGAATACACACCCATCTACACGGACATTTGCCATATTCTTGGTAAAGTCCAGGGTTTGATTCGTCGCTTCTAATTTGCAGTTCTTGTACGGGATGATAAAAAGCTGTACCAACAATGAAGTTTCTTGTTGGTACAGCTTTTTTTGGTGCAGTTAATCGAATTGTATTCTTTACGTCACAGTATGCCCGTTTTGTAACGTCAGCTCTTCTCTTCTAGTCTTCCGGTTCATACAGGAACAGCAAGTGTTTTTTATCAGCTGCGAGTTTCGTAAAGCGATCGTACTGCCGCAGGACATCGATGATCAATTCATCCTTTTTCATGTAACGTACAGGATAACCAATGCGGCCATCGGCAAAGTAGCTCATAGGGATATAAATGATATTATCGTCGATTTGCGGCATGGAATCATTATTGGCGGCAAATTCCGACACAGCGTTACGTTCGCATTGGATGCCGTAAATGAAGTTGCGCATGGACGGTTGTTCAATGACGAATTCGGCCCGTGGTAACGGTCCCATGACATCGTAATGTACCTTGGCTTCCACACCGTACTTCTTGATTTCTTCGGACAACTCTTCAAAGGCTGGTACGGCAGTTTCTTGAATGAACTGCTTGGCGTTGTTCAGATCCGGATGGCTGACCATGGAATTCAGGCGATCCTTCCAGAACGAGCCTGTCCAGTAGGACGTGCACGCCGAGAGACCGCGGCCAAAGTAATCTTCATCGATGACCAGGCCTTTAAGCAGGCAGAAACACAGGACGATCAAAATCACTAAAAACGGCAGGGACATAACCATGGTCGTGGCCTGCAGTGCACCTAAACCGCCTGTATAAAGCAATAAGATAGCCAGGGCAGCCAAGACGATACCCCAAAAAGCACTCTGCCATTTAGGGAATTTGATACCACCAGACGAGGCAATCCCGTTGATGACGAAGATACCCGAATCGGCAGATGTGACGAAGAACAGCGTAATGATCACAATGGACATAATTGATGTAATCTTGCTGAAAGGCAAATAATTCAAGAACGTAAACAAGAGTGCTTCCGTCTGGCTGGCCATGGCTGAAAGGGTGCCGCCATTGACCTGATCTGCCCAGATTGCCGTATTCCCAAAGACAGTCATCCACAAGAGATTGAATACCGTCGGCACCAGAAGAACGCCCAAGATAAATTCCCGTACGGTCCGGCCGCGGGAAATCTTGGCGATAAACATACCGACAAAAGGTGCCCAGGAAATCCACCAGGCCCAGTAAACGACGGTCCACGACGTGAACCAGCCTTCGTTTTGCGGATCGTACGCAAAGGTGCGGAAACTGAGCGGTATAATGTTGGACAAGTACGCACCCAGGTTTTCAGTAAAATCGTTGAGGATGATAATCGTCGGGCCTACTGCCAGTACAAAAAGCATGAGAAATAAGGCCAGGCCCAGGTTGATTTCGCTCAGGCAGCGCACGCCTTTACTGACACCGGAAATGGCAGAAAGGATGGCGCAGGTCATAAAGACGATAATAATGCAGATCAGCGTGCCCATATGAGCTTCACTGATCAGTCCTACTTCCTTGAAGCCTGAGGCCAGCTGCATAGAACCATAGCCCAATGTCGTCGTAATACCAAAAATCGTACAGGACAAAGCAACAACATCGATAAAGATGCCAATAGGACCATTTACTTTATCCCGCAAGAGCGGATAAAAGGCGCTGCGTACGGTAAGGGGCACGTGATAGCGGAAGCCAAAATAGGCCAGGGCCAGGCCGAGGACGCCGTAAATAGCCCAGGCATGAATCCCCCAGTGAAAGAACGTGTTGAGCATAGCCGTTTTTGCCTGGGCGTTAGCCGATAAGCCTTCATGAAGCGGCATGGCATAGTGCGAAATCGGTTCTGCTACACCAAAGTACATGAGACCAATGCCCATACCGGCGGCAAACAACATGGCAATCCACGAGAAAAAAGGATATTCCGGTTCTTCATCATCATTTCCCAGGCGGATACTGCCCAAGTTGCTGACACAAAGAACGAGTAAAAATATAACAAAAAACGAGACGCCCAAAATAAAGAGCCAGCCCCAGGATGTAGTGATCCATTGCTTAGCTGCATCCAGGTAAGCCCCTGTCGTAGCAGGGAAACAGGCGCAGCCAATAACGACAGCCGCTATAATGAGCAGTCCCGGAATCGTAATCCAGGTATTAAATGTAGTAAGAGAGCGTAGCCGCTCCAGTCGGTTCCTCATAGAATTCCTCCCTTGATATCTAGAAGGCCCGTATGACTGCATAGGTGAATAACGGCAGACCTATCGTGCCTGGTAGAATTGCATTTTTATGTATTTTACTCACTTATTATACCATAATAATTTAATTTTATCAAATATAATATTGATATAGTATATATGATAATAATTAGTATATACATAATTAATATGCATTTACAGGCATTTTACAATTTACCTATCCTAATTTGTATCTTCATTTCTCACTTCAACGATATGAAGAGTACTATTCTCTCTACGGTCAATGCATAATATATGCGTTTTTGAACAACTTTTGATAAGGCAAAAAAAGCACCCGTCAAAGTGACGGATGCTTTTTGCGCTAAGGGACTTAGCCATTCCATTCTTTGTAAATACCTGCGGCTCTCTTTTCGGTGGATTTTTTGGAAACATACGATCCCAAGACGACAGGAAAGCCTTTACGTTCGATAATATCGTGCATATACTTGCGGAACGGACAGGGCGGACGGTGATAGTTGTCAGAAACGAGACACGAAGCCAAATGAACGACCACATCCTCCTTATTTTCCTGGTACCGTCTCAGCTTACGTGTCAGATCTTCCAGCTTGCCGGCCAAGCCGGCACCACAGCAGCCGCCACACGTAAACGGTAAATACCGTGTATCTGCCGGATAATCCGCAAAGGGACCGGTCCGGTCAAAAAAGGTTTTCATACAGCCGTACCCGGCGCAGCGTTTACAGACAATATCACATTGGACGACAACGACTAATTTAGACATACTATCACATTCCCCTCTTTTTGGTTTCTTTATACTATAGCATGGAGAAGGGAAAATAGCCAGTTTATTTTTAGGCTTGTGCCTGCTTTGCCAAGCGCTGGAAAAATCTCATCTGATACTCATTGTACGTACCCTTTACGACGTGGGCACTGCCACTATCGGCTGTATCAATCATGTCCATAAGAGACTGTGTCTTTTTCTCCGATAATCCAGGCAACCACTTGGCATCGTCTATATAATTCTGTAAGGCCGTTCTGGCCCGGTCATATTCGCCACGGCAAAAGTACCAGCGCACGGCACAAATGGTCCGCAAATCGGCTGTAAAGGGAATATCTGCCCCATAGCGTTGCCACGCAGCGGCAAATTTTTCTAATTCCCGCTGGCTGTAATAGAGACGGAACAAGGCAGCATACATATGAGTAAAGCCTGTAACAGGCTGTTTGTCCAAACGGCGCTGCCTGTCGATTTCACAGGCATATGTATAGTAGCGTTCAGCCCGTTCTGTATCGTCGTGAGGCAAATCACTCAGCCTAAGAGTCACAGCGCATTCATAGGCCTTGCCAAGAGAATAATAAATGTCCCCGGACTGTGGCGGGTAGGGCTGGTTTTGATGCGCTACGGCTACCAGATCTTCTGCTATTTCCGGCAGTCCGGCACCCTTGCGGGCCTCTTCCAGGCCATAGAGAACCCAGCGTAGGATTTGCTTGCGTTCTGCCTGTTTGGCCGCCTTAGGCGGCGAGGCAAGGACCATGAGGAATTCCTTCTGCAGCCACGACTGGCCTTGCAAAAGTGCCAGTCCGCACCGGCCGATATTGTAGCACGTCTTATGAAAGAGACGCTCGTGCCGCTTTTGGTCTTCTGACGACAGCTCTTTCCAGCCACGCAGGATCTGGGAGAATTGGGCGAAGGCTTCTTCCTTCAGCCGCTTGCGCTTAGTCATAGGCCAGGTCAGGCAAAAGTCTTCTGCTGCCCGGTATAAGAGGTACGCATAGCGGAATGAATCATATAAGGATGCATCCTGTTTGAGCAAGTATTCATAGCAGGTAAAGGCCTTTGTAAGGTATGTCTCACGCTTTTCCCGCTGGCACCTGGGAAATTTCTTGCTGATCGGGGTGTACTGTAAATACTCACTGTAATAGACATAGGCAGCGCAACGGACGCTCATAGACTCCTTATCCTGGGTTTGGCATTTCTTGGCCAGGCGTAAGGCTTCGTAGGTCAGGCCTATGTATTTTTCATAATCATGGCCCCAAAGAGCAGCCCGTAAATAGACGTAAGCCAGACGGCATAAATAACTTACAGAGGTGGTCATAGCTTCAGGAATCTGGTCTGTTGCACCTAGCGATTGTAAGGGTCCGGCCCATTCCCGGCTGCTTTCCGCATATTGTAAAATCGTGTTGATTTCATTCTTCTGTTTCACAAATCTACTCCTTCATACCTTATTCCGGCCGGTATCATTACGTTGAGTATATAAGAAAAACATAACAGAAGGATGAGTACCAGATTAAAAAAGAATGAGAAAATGATGAAAATAAAATGAGAAAATCAGCGTACGATCATGACCGGGCAGGTGCAGCGCAGGATGACATATTGGCTTACACTGCCCAAAATCATTTGTTTCAGCCGTGAATAGCCGCGGCTGCCAATAATAATCAGGTCAAACTTCTCTTCTTCACAAAATTCCACAGTCGTCTTAGCTGGATCGCCAATTTTGACGACCGTCCGCAAGGGCATGTTCCGCGGTACGTCGCGGACCATTTCTGTAAGCAGCTCATAGCCCTTTACCTTGAGTTCAGACGGCACGTAGCCGCCGGTACTGACCTGTTCAAAGGAATTGATTTCCTTGTTCAAATCGACGACGTTCAAAAGAGTCAGTGACGCACCACAATGGCCAGCAATGTATACTGCCTTGTGTAAGGCCCGTCGTGATGGCTCTGAGCCATCAACGGGAACGAGTATGGAATGCAGTTCTTCATCTTTCATTTCTTCTACCATAGGTTATGCCTCCTCTTGCGTATGGGCGACTGCCTGGGCTTGTTGTTTTAGCAGGCCCTGACGGGCATGGCGGAAGACCAGGCAAAAGACGATAAGTAACGTAGCAAAATACAATAAAAATTGTCCCAGCGTTTGGGCAATGTCGCCGAAGCCGGCTCCACGAACGATGATGTCCCGCGTAAATTCGTATTCCCATGTGAGCGGGAAAAAGTGGGCTACGTGCTGGACCCATAAGGACTGCTCGACAATAGGGCTCGTGGCACCGCCAAGGATGAAGCCGCCTGGAATAAAGAGAATCATACGGCTCGACGCGACGCCCGGATTCGCGGCATTCCAGCCAAACAGGAGACTCATCGTACCTACGGCAGGAATGTAAAAGCATTGTGTCAGCAGGAATAAGACGTAGCTGCCGGAAAAGTTCATATCATTAAAGAAATGCAGAATGACCATGCCGATGACCAGGGCCGTCATGAGACAAAAGCAATACGGAATGAGGCGGATGAGAATGCCAAAGGGGGTGCCATGCAAGAGCTCATGCTGGAGCTGGCCCGTCATGCGCAGGCGCGGCACCATACCGATGGTAGCAAAGGTAAAGAACATAGACGAGAAGAAAAAGAGGAAGCCCTGGACTTCACCATTATTTGCTGCCGATCCTTGTGGGTTAAAGAGGAGCCGGTCCCGCAAAGAAATACCGGACTCGACACGGCTTCCTTCCGTGCCAGAGAGCTTGGCATTTTCAGCGGCTACAATTTCGTTGAGGGCCTCCATGACTTCAGCCGACTGGGCTGTACTCGTATTATCATAAAAGACGCCAATAGCGCCACTCTGCGACCCGTAGCGCGTTTTTTCCAGGTCCTGAGGTAAATAGATAACGGCAACGTACCGATCGTTGTAAAAGAGTGATTCCGGCGATACAGCCGTATGAATGATATCTTTCACGTCAATGAAGGGCGACGCGTCGATTTCGTCGATGATTTCCCGGCTATAGCGGGAATTATCCCTGTCGATGATGGCGACTGGCGCATTGTGGATGGTGTTGTTCCCCAATAGTATCGTAAAGACAACTGCGCAGACGACAGCAACCATAATAGCGACCTTTTCATAGGGCATACCTCGTCCCGAAAAGAGAAAGGCTATTTCATCCTTTAGAGAATGCATCATTTTTCACCTCGATCGTCAGTCCCGGCATAATATCCTGGCCGGGATCCGTGTAGATACGGATTTGGAAAGCCGAAAGGTCGGCCTGGCCCTTTTCACGGGTCATCTTTAAATTAGCAAATTCCGGCGCCTGCGTAATGAGGCGGATCGTACCGCGTACAGGGTTACCTGTGGCGACAGAGGTACCGGTCAGTTCTTCTCCTTCGTGGAGCTGGGCAGCCTGTTTTTCACTGACATAAATATCGTAATAATAGCGTTTGCTTTCGAGGAGAATAACCGGCGTATTAGCCGTAATCATTTCCCCTTGCTTAGCGATAATCTTCAGAACCTTGCCGTCTTCCGGTGCCCGCAGGGTGAGACGGTCCTTTTGTACATACAGTTCCTGGAGCGTAGTTTCCAGCTGTTTCTTTTGCGCAATGAGAGCATCGACATCGTTATTCTTGTTGGCGTTCGTCTGTCTGGCTTCTTCGATTTCCGGCAACTGCAGTGAATCCGTGTTGCCGTTGTCCTGGGCACCGCCTAAGAGCTTGGACAATGCCTGCTTTTGCTGTTCCAGAGCCGCCTGGGCTACTTCCAGCGCTTTCTGGGAGTCATCCATATCCTGACGGGAAATGGCGCCCTGTGAGAGGAGCGCAGACTTACGGTTGTAGTCGATTTGGGCGTTACGCAGCGTTGCTTCAGCTGAAGTGACAGCAGCCCGCTGGGCATCGATGCCGCGATAGCTTTGTTCCTGCTGTGTATCGGTCTGGCTGTAGCCAATGCGGATAGTGCCATTCATAGAGCGGATTTGCGCGTCCAGCTGGGCAATCTGGGCCTGTGTCTTTTGAATGGAAAGGTCTGTATCCGTGCTGTCTAGCTGCATGAGGATATCGCCTTTCTTTACTTCCTGGGCTTCTTTTACATTTTCACTGATCAACCGGCCGCTGACAGAATCAAAGGATACTTTTACCTGCTCTGCCGTAAGGATACCGTCTTTTTTGCGAATGGCCTGGGCTAAAGCATCGTTGCCCTTGAACATGAGCAAAATGCCGCCAAGGATAATGACACAAATGAATAAAATACCGATTTTCATGGCTCTAGGTTGTATGTTCATAGTCTTTTCCTCTTTCGTATAATTAGCCAGCTAACTAAATAAGCAGGAAATAAGGCTGCCCCCAATGGGGGAAGTGTCATGGAACGATAGTTCCATGACGAAAGGGGTGCATTTTAAAGGGTGTATTTCAGTCACGTGACAACCCCTTCACTCCTCTCATGTTGTAAGCTTTTGCAGGAGGCGGATAACTTCGTCTTGTTCCTCCCGGTTGAGCTTACCCATGAGGCGGGAAATGCGCAGATAGTGATTGGGCAGGATTTGGTTCAGATAGGCGCGGCCGTGCTCACTCAGGCGTAGTATCTTTCCCCGTTTATCCTTTGTGTCGCTCTCGATTTCGACCAGGCCATCCCGGGCCATACGCGACGTCATGACACTGATCGTCGCTCGGGTGACGCCGGTCTTATCGGCCAAAACCGACGGGGCAATGCCGTCCGGGTTTTGGTGCAGCACGATGAGGACACGCAGCTTTCCTTCAGAAATCTGGTATTCCCGCTCAATGACATTGCCAATGTTGGCCCGGATTTCCTCAGACGCCTGGATAATGCGCAGCATGGCCAGGACGGATAAGGGATCGATTTCCGGAATCAGCTTGGCATGTTCTGCCAATTCTTCCTGCGTAGGAAATACTTCCATTTTCATGATTTTTCCCTCCTTATTAGTTAGCTAACTAATCATATTGTATAACGGAAAGGAAAAAATATCAATACAAAAAAGGGATTGTGCAAAAAACAATTGCTTGTCCTCTACACAATCCCTTGTAGCATAGACCCGGATTTGAACCGGGGCTTCCTCTATCAAGGCTTGCTCCCTCTACAATATCCATGCTTTTCACTTATTATATACCTGTTTCGGCACGGCTTCAATACGAACGGAGTCGTTACAAGGATTTTTTGATTTCTTCCAAGAGCGTGGCGACGAGCTGGTCTTCCGGCACAGTACGCAATACTTCACCGTGGGAAAAGACGATGCCCTTGCCGTTACCGCCGGCAATACCGAAATCGGCTTCCCGTGCTTCTCCGGGACCGTTGACGACACAGCCCATAACAGCTACGTGGAGAGGCTTTTGAATCTCCTTGAGTGCTTCTTCTACCTGTTTGGCCAGGCTAATGAGCTGGACCTGCGTGCGGCCGCACGTGGGACAGCTGACCAAAGTCGGGCCAAACTCACGCAACCCCAGGGAGCTGAGAATGGTCTGTCCGGCTTTGATTTCTTCTGCCGGAT
Source organism: Megasphaera hominis (assembly GCF_014269395.1). GTDB lineage: Bacteria > Bacillota > Negativicutes > Veillonellales > Megasphaeraceae > Megasphaera > Megasphaera hominis. The sequence goes on along the minus strand of NZ_JACOGK010000009.1, from coordinate 58,757 downwards.
CATCCGTGAGGGAAACGCGGATTGTATCGCCAATCCCTTCATACAAAAGCGTGCCAATACCGATGGCCGATTTGATACTGCCTTCGCGAATCAGGCCGGCTTCCGTAACGCCTAAGTGCAGGGCATACGGGACCTGTTCTGCCAGGCGTTCATACGCCTCGATCATGAGCGGTACCTGTGATGATTTCAGGGAAATAACCATGTTCGGATAGTCCATCCGTTCCAGGATGCGGATATGCCGCAAAGCCCCTTCTACCATGCCTTCTGCCGTCGGATGACCACCGTACGCAGCCAGAATATCGGCCGGTAAGGAGCCGCTGTTGATACCGATGCGGATGGGAATATTCTTGGGCCGTACCTTGTCGACGACTTGGACGACCTTGTCGTCACCACCGATATTGCCCGGATTGATGCGCAAAGCCTGGACCCCGCTATCGACGGATGCCAGAGCCAGGCGGTAGTCAAAATGTATATCTGCCACGATGGGCACAGGCGACGCAGCGACGACGTCTTTCAGCCCTTTGGCAGCAGCCATGTCCGGGACGGCAAAGCGGATGATTTCCGCGCCAAAGCCGGCCAAACGCTGGGCATCGGCAATGGCCTTGGCCGTATCGGCCGGGCTCACTGTAGACATGGTCTGCACCGAAATAGGGGCCGTACCACCAATGGTAACGTTGCCAACCTGAACGGGCAGTGTGTTTCTGCGTTTGATCATAATTACAAAACCTCAAATTTAGAATAAACGGTTAAAGTCCTGTACCATAGCAAAGAGGAACAATAAGCCCAGAAGGACCATACCGACAATCTGGATATAATAGAGCGCCTTTTGGGGCATTCTATGTCCTGTCACGGCTTCAATAAGCAGTAAGATAATGTAGCCACCATCAAGCATAGGAATAGGCAGGAGGTTTAAGATACCCAGGTTGATACTGAGGAAGGCCGTGAAGAGCAAGAGGTTGATAAAGCCTACAGACGCAATCTGGCCTGCCAGCTGGGCTACGCCAATAGGTCCGGCCAAATCAGCCTTTTCCGTGCCGACAATCATGCCATACATGCCCGTAATCATGAGCTTACATATTTCGCCTGTCCGCACGACAGCTAAATAAGCAGAATCAAAGAAGCTGTGCGTTTCCTTCGTAATGACCGGTACGACACCGATGACAGAATGACGCGACTGGTTATCATACTTCGGAACCATGTCGAGATCGAGTTCCTTGCCATCCCGGTTTACGACGACAGTAACGACGCTGCGGCTATGTTCTGCTACAGCCTTAGAAATATCGGACCATTCATGAATCGGTGTACCGCCAATAGAAACAATGCGGTCGCCGTCTTTCATGCCACTGTTGGCAGCAGCGGAATTATCTACGATAGAACCGACAACCGGTTCTGTAGACACGGTCGTACTGCCGACAGTAAACATGACGCCCCAAATGAGGACGATGGCCAGAATAAAGTTCATGGCCGCACCGGCAGCAATGACGATGAGCCGGTAGCGTACCTTTTTCTTCAAAAACGACCTTTCATTCATTTCTTCCTGCTCGCTCATCCCCTGAATACGGTTGAAGCCGCCTAAGGGAATAGCCCGCAAGGAATACAAGGTGGATCCATATTGAATACTATAGATTTTGGGTCCGAAGCCGATAGCGAATTCATCGACTTGCATGCCGGACAATTTAGCCGTAAAGAAATGCCCAAATTCATGGACAAAAACGATCAAACTAAAAACAAAAATCGTTGCTGCTATTGTGATACCCAATATACAAACACCTTTCCTGCCGCGTTATGCAATCAAAAGCAGATATGCATAGACAGCCGGTGCGGCAAAAAGCAGGCTGTCAAAACGGTCGAGAATACCGCCGTGACCGGGAATGATGTTGCCCGAATCCTTGGCGCCGCACGCCCGTTTCAGGATCGATTCAATTAAGTCCCCCAGCGGTGCCATAATGGCGATAATCAGGCCAATGGCCAGCGCGTGGAGCAAAGAAAACTTAAAAATCGCAGAGAAAATCAAAGCCGTAACGATGGTACCAATAAAACCACCGAGGGCGCCTTCCTGTGTCTTGCCCGGGCTGATTTCGGGGCAAAGCTTGTTCTTGCCCATAAACTTACCCACAGCAAAGGCAAAGGTATCGCTGGCCCATGTAGAAAAGACCAGGAGGAAGACGAAAAAGCGCGACGGTTCCAGCATGACGTGCTGGAAAAGCGGTGTCAAATAAGAACCGAGCATGCCGTTGCGCAGGGCCAGCATGGCGAGGAAACCACCGCCAATATACAAGAGCCCATATAAAGAGCAGGCACTGTCCGTAACGGAAACCTTTTTGTGCAGGATGACCGTACGCAGTAAAATCCAGCTCATCATGATAACGCATAGGAGAAAGAGCAGCTTCATACCGGCAAACCACCAGGCGCTGAAGAGGCAAATAAGCCAGACATAGCCGGCATATTCCGTCAGGTTGGCCTTTTTGGCTGCCAAAAGGCGTACGTATTCATACCAGCCCAAGAGAGCCAGGAGCGTCATCATAAGGAAGAACAGCCAGTTTCCTTCGTAAATAATAAAGATCGTCAGGCCACCGCCGACGATACCTGTAATGATTCGTTTAGCCAACATAGTGCGTTTACCTGCCTTATTTTAACCCGCCAAAGCGGCGTTCCCGCCCCTGAAAGGACAGAATAGCCTCGATGAGCGTCTCTTTAGTAAAGTCAGGCCAGCAGAGATCGGTATACCAGAATTCCGCATAGGCAAGCTGCCAAAGCAGGAAATTGCTGACCCGTTTATCCGAGCCAGGACGGATCAGGAGATCTACGTCATTTTCCGGTGCCGTATAAAGGTACGAAGCCAGCGTATCTTCCTGAATATCTTCAGGCTGCAACGTGCCGGCCTGCACGTCTTCTGCCAGCCGTCGTGCTGCCCGGGTCAGTTCCATACGGCCGCCGTAATTGACAGCCACGTTGAGAACCAGACCGGTATTGTTTTTCATCTTCTCTTCTGCTGCGGCAAAGGATTTTTGCAAAATCGGATGGAGGCGGCTCAAATCACCGAGGAAATGAAGCCGTACATTGTGTTCATCCAGTTCGAGCAGATTCTTACTCAGGTATTCGTTCATCAATTTCATGATGTACGTCACTTCTGTTTCCGGACGTTTCCAGTTTTCTGTGGAAAACGCGTATACCGAAAGGACTTGAATACCCAGCTCCCCGGCAGCGACGACTATCCGTTTCAGCGTATCGGCGCCGGCGTGATGACCATATGTACGCGGCTTGCCCTGGCGCTTGGCCCAGCGGCCGTTGCCGTCCATAATGATCGCTACGTGACGGGGAATATTGTCAGGGTCCAGCATGTCTGCCGTTACTTCACTATCAGTACTAGGCGTAACAGCGTCCTGGCCGGACGGCCTTTTTTTCAAAAACGTATCAAACATGAATTATTCTCCGTGCGACAAGGCGTCACTGACGCTGTCACTTTTTTTCAAACTGTAATTGACGAGAAGCACTACGGAGCCATCAGCCGCCGCAGTTGCCCTGATGACGTAAATTGCCGTTTCATCACAGGCAAAAAAACGGCTGCGTGACACAGTCTGTGTCACGCTGTAGGCCATTTTGTTTGCTTCTAATACAGATTTGGCATACCCTAAGGGCATGCCAATGAGACTCCGTATATCCATCATACTTCCATAACTTCTTTGGTCTTCTTATCCTTCAGAGCATCAATGTCTTTGATCTTCTGATCCGTCATTTTCTGGATCTTGGTCTGTGTTTCTTTATTTTCGTCTTCCGTAATTTCCTTTTTCTTTTCCATCTTCTTCAACGTATCGTTGGCATCGCGACGGATGTTACGGATGACGACTTTGGCTTCTTCTGCATGCTTGCTGACCATTTTGCTCAGGTCTTTGCGGCGTTCTTCTGTAAGCTGCGGAATTTCCAGGCGGATAATAGTGCCATCGTTGTTCGGGTTGAGGCCCAAATCCGATTTGAGGATAGCTTTTTCAATTTCTTTCAACATGCTGCGGTCCCACGGTGCAATCGTAATGAGGCGCGGTTCCGGTGCAGAAACGTTAGCTACCTGATTGACCGGTGTCGGCGTACCATAGTAATCTACGGAAACACGGTCGAGGAGGCTCGTGCTGGCACGGCCTGTGCGGATAGAAGCGAGATCCCGTTTCAGTGCTTCTATACATTTGTTCATCTTTTCTTCATGCTCTGCTGTCAGCGTTTGTACGTCCATGAAAGATCACTTCCTTTAAAGTATTTATAATGTATACGTATATGATACAGCTTTTAGCCTTCTTTGTCGACCAGCGTGCCGATTTCTTTTCCTGTGCAAGCTGCGATAATACTGCCTTCTGTATCAATATTGAAGACGACGATAGGGATATTGTTATTCATGCACAGCGTCGTAGCCGTGTTATCCATGACGCCAAGCTGTTTCTGGATTACATCGAGGTACGAAAGGTGCGTATACATCTTAGCGTCCGGGTTAACCTTCGGATCGCTGTCATAGACGCCATCTACGCCGTTTTTCGCCATTAAGATGGCATTTGCATCGATTTCAGCAGCGCGCAAGGCAGCTGTCGTATCCGTAGAGAAATAGGGATTGCCCGTGCCGGCACCAAAAATGACGACGCGGCCTTTTTCCATATGGCGAATGGCACGGCGACGGATGTACGGTTCTGCTACCTGTTGCATGTTAATAGCTGTCTGTACACGCGTAACGACACCATTCTTTTCAATGGCACTTTGCAAGGCTAAGGCGTTCATGACCGTAGCCAGCATGCCCATATAGTCAGCCGATACGCGGTCCATACCTTGGGCATTGTCCGAAAGACCGCGCCAGATATTGCCGCCGCCTACGACGATGGCCAACTGAATGCCGGTATTTGCTACTTCTACTACCTGTTTGGCAATGGCATCAACCGTAGCCGGATCAATACCATAGCCCTGTTTGCCTGCCAGGGCTTCACCACTTAATTTCAAAACGACGCGCTTAAAATTTCTATCCATCATGGCCTCCTGTTAGAAAATAAGAGAACACAAAAAAGCAAGTGTTCTCTTATGGGAATCGTATTTAGCTTATTTAGCCTGTGCCATTACTTCAGAAACAAAGTCATCGTTGCGTTTCTGTAAACCTTCGCCGAGTTCATAACGGGTATAACGGCGGATGTCGATCTTTTCACCGATCTTAGCAATGTGTTCGTTGATAACCTGGGAAATCGTCTTGTCGCCATCTTTGATGAATTCCTGGTCGAGGAGGCAGTTTTCTTTGTAGAATTTTTCGATACGGCCAACGATCATCTTTTCAACGATCTTTTCCGGTTTGCCTTCGTTCAGAGCCTGCTGACGGAGAACTTCTTTTTCGTGTTCGAGAACTTCTTCAGGAACTTCTTCTCTCATCAGATAAGCCGGTTTAGCAGCAGCGATCTGCATAGCAATATCTTTGCAGAGGTTTTTGAAGTCGTCTGTCTGAGCAACGAAGTCTGTTTCGCAGTTTACTTCTACGAGTACGCCAATACGGCCGTTGCCATGGATATAAGAATATACGAGACCTTCAGCAGCGATACGGGATGCTTTTTTAGCAGCGGCAGCGAGGCCCTTTTCACGCAAGTAGTCTACTGCTTTGTCCATATCACCGTCGACGGCAGCCAGTGCTTTTTTGCAATCCATCATGCCAGCGCCAGTTTTTGTTCTCAAATCTTTTACCATGCTTGCTGTAATAGCCATTACAAATTCCTCCTAAAATTAACTGTATTATACAATAAAGTTTTTAATAGCCTGTTTCATTGGGCCCGTCTGTATGGCCCTATAGTCTAATAAAGGTAAGGAATGAGTGACACTCCTTACCTTTACGCTTATCATTTAATTCTCAAGGAGCTGCAGATTATTCAGCTGCTGCTTCCGTAGCTTCTTCAGCCGGTGCAGCTTCTTCAGTCTGTTCGCCCTGGTTGCCTTCGAGAACAGCGTCAGCAATTTTGCCTGTAAGGAGCTTAACGGCGCGGATAGCGTCATCGTTAGCCGGGATCGGGTAGTCGATAACATCGGGATCGCAGTTGGTATCAACCGTAGCGATAATGGGGATGTTCAGTTTGCGAGCTTCTTTAACAGCAATTTCTTCCTTCTTCGGATCGATGATGAAGAGAGCATCCGGGAGCTTCTTCATGTCTTTGATACCGCCGAGGTATTTCTGCAGTTTTTCCATTTCGTGTTTGAGAAGGGTTACTTCCTTCTTCGGCAACAATTCGAATGTGCCGTCTTCAGCCTGTTTTTCCAAAGCTTTCAGGCGTTTTACACGTTTTTCAATGGTCTGGAAGTTGGTGAGCATGCCGCCGAGCCAACGTTCGTTTACGAAGTACTGGTTGCAACGTTCAGCTTCGCTCTTAATGGATTCCTGAGCCTGTTTCTTCGTGCCTACGAAGAGAATTTTGCCGCCTTCAGCAGCGAGATCGCGGGCGAAGTTATACGCTTCGTCAACTTTCTTAACCGTCTTCTGCAGGTCGATGATGTAGATGCCGTTACGTTCCGTGAAGATGAAACGAGCCATCTTAGGGTTCCAACGACGGGTCTGGTGACCGAAATGTACGCCTGCTTCCAATAATTGTTTCATAGATACTACTGCCATAATTGTAATTCCTCCTGTTTTTTGGACCTCCGCCCGGTCATCACTTGCTAAAACCGCGCAAACGGCACAGCTGCAAGCTCGACGGTGCGTGTGTAATTTAAACCTTTAACATTATAGCATAAGAGCAATTGACAGACAAGGCCTTTTTTCTCTTTCTTTCCAGTGAGGCAAACATATGCCTCAAAGCGGCTCATAGCTCGCGGGCATATCTATGTAGAGAAAGAAAAAATAGAAGCTTTTATGGATTAATAATTGCATTTATGTTATGATAAAAGTAATTTTAAGGAACAGTTTAAAGTAACTGTATGTACGGGCGGCCCTTGTGACCGGTCTGCATCAAGAGGAGGAATTCGTATGTATGAATATTTAGACAAACTCCAGCCGGTCATCCTGGCTGGCGGGGAAGACTCCGGCGTCGGCTATAACGGCAAAGCCCTCGTCGAATTCGAAGGCGGTACGCTGCTTGAAACGATTCACACGATTTTGAACTTTACCTTCGATAAATCGCCAATCGTCGTAACCGATGACAAGAAACAGCTCAGCGCCTTGCCGGCAGCTAAGGATATGTTTATCGTAGAAGAAGCCTATAAGGGAGCCCAGACACTCGGTGCTGTAGCTACGGCCTTCCAGTATACCGATGCGGAAAACATCTTCGTTATCGGCGTTAACATGCCTTTTATTTCCATTCCTATGATCAACAAGATGGCCTACCATATCCAAATGGCTGACGTCGTCGTACCGGTACAGGATGGAACAGACATCTGTCTCCACGCCGTCTATAACCGCCGCGTTTTACCGCTCATGCGTGAAAAGATTGATGAAGGAGAACATCTCCTCCACTCGTTCTTCCCACAGATCGACCTGGTTCAAGTCGCCGTCCGTAAGGATAAGGAAGAAGACGCTATTTTCTTCAACGTCCACTCTACAGACGATTTAAAAGCTGCCGAAGAAAAATACGAAGAACTGCGCCGCAAGGAACCGGAAGTATTCGTTCCCGTTGCCGAAGCAGCCAAATAACAACCTGCTCGCACATGTAAGAGGTCCTGTCCAAACAGGGCCTCTTTTTTTTCTGCGCTCCTCTTTATAAACCTATAATAACAGACAGTGACCAGGGCCGTCCCACATGATTCACAAATAAGCCTCTCAGGGACAGACCGCATCAGGCTGCGCAGAGGTTCGCCCTTCCAGCACGTTGGGACACTATCCCGTTCCATCGCTAAGTAGCGTCGACAGCCGTCAATATATCAGATATGAGCCATGACGAAAAAAGGCCGGGCTCTGATGGGAACCTGATTTCATTATTTTATATTGTGTAATTTAATTTTTCAATCGATAATACGCTATTTTAATTGGATTATTCGCCATTTCTCACGTACAATGGACGTGTACAAAGGAGGTATCACTTATGGCAAAGACTTTGATCATCTATTACTCCCGGGCCGGGGAAAATTACGTAAACGGCCAAATCGTTTCCTTACCTGTAGGCCAGACGGCAAAGGCGGTCACGTATCTCGAGGAAGCTACAGGCGCAGATGTCTTCCCACTGGAACCGTTGCGTGCCTATAGCAAGGATTACACGACGTGTACACAAGAGGCCCTGGCGGAAGAAAAGGACCAGGCTCGTCCTGGCCTTACGAAAATGCTTACGGACGTAGCGGCTTATGAGCGGATTATCGTCGCCGGTCCCTGCTGGTGGGGAACTTTTCCGATGTTCGTCTTTACACAGCTGGAAGCGCTGGATCTTTCCGGCAAGGACGTGTATGTCCTAATGACCCACGAAGGCTCCGGCCTGGGCCACGTCATGCGGGACTTGCAACAATCCTGCCCTGGCGCAAGCGTCGTCGATGGTCTGGCAGTCCATGGCGCAGACGTAGAACAGGAAAAGGGACGGATTCAGGCCTGGGGCAAGGAAATCAGTGACTCATAGCGCCATCTCAGCAGGGAAAATCCGGCCTGGCAGCGTATAGGGAGCGCAGGAGGGACAGGAATTGGTGGATGCTTTCCCGGTGGTCCTCCTTGTGCGTACAGACGACGCAGGGGATGGTCTCCTCGCAGGCAAAGGGCGTCCAGGCAAAGGCTCCTGTGTGATCGTTGAGAAAGCCCGGTGAGAGGACGATGCCCCGTTTGGCAGCGACGTAGGTAAGGGACATGTCGTGGCTTTCGCTGTTGAAATAATGGCAGTTTGTCTCGGCGATGACCCGGCGCTGGACGATGCGCAGCGGCTCCTGGGACGGGCCGCCCACCATGAGGGTGTGGCCATTCAGGTCTTCTGTATGGATGATATCCTTTTGAGCCAACGGGTCATCGGTCCGTGTGACGAGATAGATTCTGCTATCGAACAAAGGATGCAGCTCAATATCCGGCACATGGCGCACGTCGCCCTGAAAGGCAAAGCACATATCGTACTCCCCCTTGAGGAAGGCGTCGAGGCCGTGGTGCCAGTCAAACCCCGGCGTCACAGATAGCCCCGGCTGCTCTGCCTCAAAGCGCGCAATGGCGTCGGGCAGGAAATAGATGGCCGAGCGGATAGGCACGACGATGCGGATATTTTCCTGGTATTGGCTGGCAAAATTTTGGCCCTGCTCGATAGCCATGGATAGCTCTGTCATGATATTTCTAAGCGTCGTCACGAACTGCTCCCCAGCCGGCGTGAGCGTAGCGCCCCGGCCGGAGCGGTCGAAAATGCGAAAGCCGATTTCCCCCTCGACGAGTTTGATCTGATACGTCAGAGTCGGCTGGGAAATGTAAAGGTTTTCGGCAGCTCTGTTGAAATTTTCCGTCTGGGCCAGCTCAATAATATACGCCATTTGCCGTGTGTTCATGGTGCTTCACCTCACTGCTTTATTATATGTGCTCATTGTAGCTTGGATGAGCATACTTGACAAGCTATATTGGTCCTGAGAGAGCGGACCTAAAAAAGGAGAAAAAGAAAATGGAATATGTAAAATTCGGCAATACTGGTATGGATGTGTCCCGTATTTGTCTCGGTATGATGAGCTTTGGCAAGCCAGGCAAGGAAAACGGGGTCTTCCCGTGGGCCCTTGACTATGAAGCAGGGAAACCGATCTTCCGCCGGGCTATCGAGCTGGGCATCAATTACTTTGATACGGCTAACGTCTACCAAATGGGTTCGAGTGAAGAAAACACGGGCCGCTATATCCGGGAGTTCGGTCTCGACCGCGATGAAATTGTCGTCGCTACGAAGGTCAACTTCGACATGCGTCCCGGTCATCCCAACGGCGGCGGCCTGTCGCGGAAGAATATCATGGCCGAAATCGACCACAGCCTGGAACGCTTAGGTCTCGATTACGTCGATGTCTATCAGATTCACCGCCTCGACCCGAACACGCCCATGGAAGAAATCATGGAAGCCCTCCACGACGTCGTCAAAAGCGGCAAGGCCCGCTACATCGGCGCGTCAACCATCTTCGCCTGGCAGCTCGAACGGCTCCAGAATATAGCCGAAGTCCACAATTGGACGAAATTTGCGTCGCTCCAGCCGCAGTATAATCTCATCTACCGCGAAGAAGAACGGGAAATTCTGCCTCTGTGCCAGGACCGGAAGCTGGCTGTCGTGCCCTGGAGTCCCCTGGCTGCCGGCCGCTGCGCCCATCCCTGGGGCACCGTCACGAGCCGGACAAAAATCGACGAAGTTTCGCCTATGGTCTGGAGTGCGACGGATGTGCAGGATAAGGTCGTCGTCGACAACCTGGAACACGTAGCCAAGGCCCACGGCCGCTCTATGGCTCAGGAATCCCTGGCGTGGATGCTCTCTAAGCCCTGCATCACAGCGCCCATCGTCGGCTGTACCAGCGTCGCCCACATCGAAGAAGCCGTCAGCGCCTTGGATATCAGGCTCGACGCAGACGAAATCGCCTCTCTCGAAGCGCCTTATGTACCGCACGTAAAGACCGGACTATACTAGGAGGAAATGCTATGAACGTATTATTCTTAAACGGCAGCAGCCACGTCCATGGCACGACCATGCGGGCTATTGAGGAAATGATCCATATCTTTGACGCCGAAGGTGTGGAAACGGAAGTCTTCCAGACTGGCGCCCAGCCTTTGCGGGATTGTCTCCAGTGCGGCTATTGCCAGACCCATGACGGCTGCGTCATCAAAGACGACGGCGTCAACAAGTTCGTAGAAAAGGCGAAAACTGCCGACGCCTTCATCTTTGCATCGCCTGTCTATTTCGCCCATCCCAGCGGCCGTATCTACTCTTTCATGGACCGGGCCTTCTTCAGCCGCTTCCCCAAGGACTACGAGCCGTTCCGCTTCAAACCCGCCGCAGCCATTGCTGTTGGGCGCCGGGGCGGCACGACGGCGGCGCTCGATGGGCTGAACAAATATTTCGGCCTGACCGCCATGCCCGTCGTCGGTTCGACCTATTGGAATATGGTCCACGGCTACGACTCCGCCGATGCGCCACAGGACCAGGAAGGCCTCCAGACCATGCGCAACCTGGCCCGCAACATGATCTGGCTTGTCCGGGCCATCGAGGCCGGAAAAAAAGCCGGTATTCCCTATCCGCAGGAAGAAAAAGGCATCTTCACGAATTTCGTACGGCGGGACATGTGATGAGCCGGCCTTGTGGTATAGTTCTGTAACAAAAAAGAGCAGTCCCTTTTTGGACTGCTCTTTTTGTGTATCATCATTCGAGGATGTAGACGAGAACGGTTTTGCGGCCGAATTGCATGCACTGGTTATAGTCGAGCATGCACAGATCGACGCGGTTACCTAAGATATCACTGCCTGTATCTTCTGCCCGGGCCACACCGTAGCCGGGAATGTAAACGGTCGTACCGAGGGGAATGACGTTCGGATCGACGGCAATTTCGCCGTAGCGGGCGCGCGTTCCCATCTTCGTAATGCCCCGGCCATCGCCATCGGTTGGCAAATACGCTGTAGCCACCATGGTATAGACGGCTTTGTATTTGGAAATGGTGCCCGTGTTGATTTCTACCGTTTCCTTCGTGCCTACGTGGCGGATGAGAGGCTGCATTTCTGTGACGAGGGTCGTCGAGATGGGTTCCTTGCCAATGACCTGTCCGTCCAGGCTGACGAGGTTGGTCTTGACGGTCTTCCGGCCGTTAACCCCTTCTTGGAGGACCTTTTCTTCTCCTTGGCCCAGCGTTTCGTCCGGAATACTTTCGATTGCGAAGGGAACGACTTCATCTTCTGTAATTTCCTTACGCGACAAAGCACCGACCTTAATGGTCATGCCGGACTTGACCGGCGCCTTGACATCACCGTAGGCCCGGTAGTTTTCTGCATCATACCCGGCCTGTACAACAGCTTCACCTACAGTCTGTTTAGCTGTCGCAAGGGTTTTCTTTTGATTCCGGAATTCAATCGTTACAGGCACAGCACGGCGTACTATGGCCAGCGTGCCATCCTGCAGCTTTTCTGTGGACAAGACGACTTCATCGTCCGGCCCGAGAGTAATATTATTTTCCCGCATGAGCGCTTTGGCGTTCACAGCGTGCGTATATACAGTCTGCGCATGACCATCCGCATCAATCGTGACAGACTTGCCGCGATCGACGAAGCCTGCCAGGGAGACAGCTACGAGCAGTACGATCAAGGTCACATACATGCTCGTTATGCGCCGGGATATGCGTTTTCCCATGCCATTCCTCCTTATTCTGACCAAACACCTTATCCCTCGATTTTATCAGAAGTGGGAGTGAATGTCAAAACAAGGCCTATTTTAGGCAGGATTTGTGTCAAAATTGTAACATTTAGACCGTTTAGAGGCCCTTTATTTGTCTTTTCAGGCCCAGTTCGCGCAGTTCCCGCGTATGGGCTTCGGCCATTTCCTGCAGCTGCTTTTGTGAGTGAATGGCTTCGCCCTGGCGGCTGTCCGAGAAATACCGGTAGGTGCCGTCACTGTTCATGGCATAGGCCTTGACGTTATCCTTGAAATACAACGACAGAATTTTCTTGATCCGTTCCTTATGGGGCTTATATTCGATAGGAATCATAAGCTCTACCCGTTCATTCAGGTTACGGGGCATCCAGTCTGCCGAAGAAATGAAGACGTCTTCCTTGCCGTTATTGTGGAAGCAGAAGAGACGGCTGTGTTCTAGGTAACGGCCGACGACGCTATGGACTTCAATATTTTCACTCAGCCCTGGCACGCCGGGACGGAGGACACAAATGCCACGCACAATCAGGCGGATATGAACACCGGCCTGAGACGCTTCATAGAGCTTGGCAATGACTTCCTTATCGAGGAGGGAGTTCATCTTAGCTGTAATGGAAGCCTTTTTTCCGGCTTTGGCCCAGGCGATTTCCCGATCAATTTCTTCATAAATCCGTTCGCGCAGGTTAATAGGCGCCACGGCGAGCTTATTCCATTGGGGTGAATCGGAATATCCTGACAGGAGATTGAAGAAAGCCGATGCGTCCACGCCGATGAGCGTATTCGCTGTAAAAACGCCTACGTCTGTATAGATACGGGCGGTCTTACCGTTATAGTTGCCTGTTGCCAAATGGACGTAACGGCGGATGCCGTCTTCTTCGCGGCGTACAACGAGGGTAATCTTCGAATGGGTCTTCAGGCCCATAATACCATAGATAACGTGGCAGCCGGCTTTTTCCAGCTTGGCCGCCATGTGAATGTTGTTTTCTTCATCAAAGCGGGCCTTCACTTCCATGAGAACCGTGACCTGCTTGCCGTTTTCCGCAGCCTGGGCCAGAGCGGCAATAATCAGGGACTTACTGCTTACACGGTATAAGGTCTGTTTAATAGCCAGGACATTCGGGTCCGTTGCAGCCTGACGGATAAATTCTTCTACCGTATCAAAGGTTTCGTACGGATGGTGTACCATAATATCATTTTCTGCAATGGCACTCCACAGATCCGGTGCCTCTGATTTGCCCAGCTCCCATGACGGCTGAGGGAAGGCCGGCGGATAACGCAGATAATCATACCCTTTAATGCCCGTAAAAGAGAAAAAGACCTTCAGATCTAACGGGCCGGGAATGGTATAAACGTCCTTTTCTTCGAGCTGCAACTCTGTCATGAGGAGGCTCCGTACCATACGGCTTGCTGCTTCATGCAGTTCCAGGCGGACAGCGGCGCCTTTTCTGCGCTTTTTCAAAGACTTGACTACTTCGGCCAGCAGATCTTCTGCGTCGTCATCGATGTCCAAATCTGCATCACGAGTTACGCGGAAAGGCGTCGTCTCCAGGATCTCGCAACCCAGGAAAAACCGTTCGGCAAAGGTGCTGAGGATGTCTTCCAAAAAGAGGAAGCGCTTTTCCCGTGTGCCATCCTGCACAGGTACGGCGATGATGCGGTCCAGTACAGGCGACGGCACCGGCAGGATAGCTGTCTTTACGCTGTCATCCCCTTCGCGGCGGCGCAGGAGAACAGCCAGGTTAAGGCTCAGGCTGCTGAGGAAGGGAAAGGGATGGCTCGGATCGACAGCCATAGGCGTGACGACCGGGTAAATTTCCCGTTCAAAGTAGCTTTCAAGCCACATAAACTCTTCTTCATTCAGCTCTTCCGGCGTAACAAAACGCAGGCCTTCACTAGCCAGACGCTGGCGCAGGCTCTGCAGATACGTATACTGCTGGTGTACTTGTTCATGTACCATCGTTTCGATTGCATCGAACTGTTCCTGCGGCGTCATACCGGCAATATCGTGATGATCCAGTTCACTTTCGACAAGGTGTTTAACACCGGCTACGCGGATCATAAAAAATTCATCTAAATTGGAAGCACTGATGGCAATAAAGTTCAGCTGTTCCAGGAGCGGATTCGACGGTACCGTCGATTCACGCAATACCCGTTCATTAAATTTCACCCACGTGCATTCGCGGTTAAGAAAATTCTGAGGATCTGTATATTCCACGGCTTACACCTGTCCTTTCACAAGCTTCGGCGTTACACCGAAGACTTCTTCAAAATTAACGCTGACCTTGGCAAACATCCACCGTTCCAGGGAAATGTCGAGACGCCGTTCATAATGAACGATCAGTTCTTCCTCTTGTAGTTCTGCCCGGATGGCTGTAATCTTGCCTGTATGACTTTTATCGAGAGCATCGGCCAAGGAGAAAATGGCCTGCAGCTTCGACACGAGAAGTTCGATTTCCGGTTCCAGCCGCCGTTCGACAATATCTGCGGAAAGATCTGTCGTAGCACTCATATTAACGTATGCCGCTACACAAGCGACGACTTCCTTTTCTTCGTCGGTCAGTCCGAAAAGATCTGTCCGGCGGATCAGTTCGTACGAGCAAACGCGGTGCTTGCGCATGTTGATAAACTTACCCGTTTCGTGCAGAATCGCCGCCAACCGCAGCAGATACCCTGCCCGTTCGCTCATGCCACCGAGCTTTTGCATTGCTTTAAAAAGTGTGGCCGAGTAGCTTTCTACGCGGGCCGAATGGGCCGGATCGTAGAGATACCGGCTGGCAATGGTACGGGCCAGGCCGAGGAGCAGGGCGTGCTGGTGCTCCCTGTAAGGCGCATTGGTCGTTTCTGCAATATAGTGCATGGAATAGCCTTCTGTAAAGGTCGTGCGCATGAGGACGATCATATCCACATCGATAGTGCGGAACAATTCATAATAAAGCATAATCGTCGGCATGATGACGTTAGCCAGCCCTTCGGACAGGCCGCAATTTTGCACCAGCTTGATGGGTGTCAGGCCGTGGAAGGACTGGACGAACTGAATGAAATCGCGGGGCCTGATGAGGGTCACGCCGTTTTGTGGCTCCATATGCATAAGGCGCCCTAAGAGCACTGCTGATTTTCCCGAAAGGACGACGTACTGAATCTGGTGAGCCTGGACGTTTGCCCATAAAGGGGCCAGGTTGCCATGAATGAATTCCCGCACAGCCGTAGGAAAAGATAAGTGCTGGCGCTGCTTTTTCGTAAAGTTCTCCAAAATCCGCAGGGAGCCGAGGTACACATTTTCCTGAAACAGGAGTTCATCGTTCTGCCAGCACGTAAGCCCCATGCCACCGGACGTGATGTCGATGAGGAGTACGGCCTGGCTGGCAAAATTAAATTTCCCTTTGAGCACGTGATAGTAAAGGCCAAAGAATTTGTAGTAAATTTCCTTAGCCATATGGACCACTTCTACAGTAAAGCCCGTACGCACGTAGATCTGGTCTAATGCGTTGAGCATATTATCGGCTTCGCGGATCGCAGTCGTCGTAATCACTCGTACATCGGTCACATCATAGTCCTTTAGGAGCTGGCGGAAACCCGTCAGGATACGGCAGATTTCATTGAGCGACTGGAAGCTGACGTGATGGGTCTTGAAGACCTCTTCGCCATATTCCACTTCCTGGGACACATTTTCTATGACCTCCATATCATCCAGGGACGTGAAGGAAATAATCTTCATGGCCATGTTTACGGTACCGATATGGATGATACCAAAGTAGTGCCTGGTATTATTTTCCATAGTAAAACCTCGCTGTTCTCTCAATATTCTCACTTTACTTCATTTCATTATACATGATTTGTGACGATTATACTTTCTTTTTTAGTATAAATTATGTAAAATTATAGACAGACCTGGTATATTGCCGGTGTTATATATGTTAAAATCTAGACAGACGTACGACAGTCGCTGCTGTAATAAGCAATTACGGATTGTTTTCAGCACACTGTTTTTTTGTACCGTTTTTCGTGCCATAAGGATAAGCAAAGTGAGGTATACCAATGGAAAAAATAGCCATCATTGATATGGGGTCCAACTCCATCCGTTTCGTCGCCCTGCAAATCGCAGATAACGGCGCCTATTCCTTTCTCTATCAGGAAAAAGAAGCCATCCGTCTCGGCCATGGCCTGAGCGTTTCCGGTGAGCTAAGCGATGCAGGCATGGAACGGGCACTGACCTGTCTCAAGGTCTACAAGCACATGATGGACGTCGGCGACATACACAATTGTCTGGCTGTAGCTACAGCAGCAGTGCGTAATGCCAAAAACGGCGCCGCGTTTCTCCAGCGCATTAACGCCGAAACAGGCATTACCATGGAAGTCATTACAGGTGAACGGGAAGCCTACTTGGGCTACCTGGGCGTCATCAATACGATTAACGCCCAGGATTTCGTCCTCTTCGACTTGGGCGGTGCCAGCGTGGAACTGTCCCTCGTACGGGGCGGTAAGGTCGAAAAGGCCGTCTCCGTTCCTATCGGGGCCGTTACCCTGACGGAACGCTTCAACACCAGTACGGACCCGGGCGAAACAGCTCTGACAGCGTGCCGCGAGTACATTATGGAAGAGCTGGAAGACGTTGCCTATATTGCCGGCACGGGCCTGCCTCTCATCGGTATTGGCGGCACAGCCCGTACCTTTGCCAAAATGGACCAGCGCGCTACGGGCTATGAGCTGCAAAAGATTCACAACTACATCTTGTCGTACGACAACTTTATGGAGCTGGCCCGTACGCTTACTAATACGCCGGCAACCGAACGGAAAAAGATCCCCGGCCTTTCTGCCGACCGGGCTGACCTCATTTTAGCCGGTACGGCCGTCATTGAGGCCCTCTTTGAAATGACCGGCAGCAGCGAAATGATCATCAGCGGCTGCGGCCTCCGTGAAGGCCTTTTCTTTGAATATTACGCCGCCCTCAACCAGGCAGACAGCCCGTGCTTTGACGACATTCTCGACGCGAGCATTGCCAACTACTTAAAGACCGTACCGGGCATGAATCCGGCTCACATCCGCCAGGTCACGCGAATTTCGGAGCTTCTCTTCGATCTCTTACAGCCTCTGCACGGGTACGGGCCGAAGGAAAAACGTCTCCTCGTTACAGCGGCCAAGATGCACGATGTTGGCAAGGTCATCAACTATTACGACCACGCCCGCCATTCAGCCTTCATCATCGGCCATGCACCCCTCTATGGCCTGACCCAGATGGAACAGATTAATGCTTCCTTCATTGCCGGCTTCCATCACGGCATTAGCCGCCGGACTATGCGGGCGTACCGCTACGGCACGATGCCGTCAGAAGACGATTGGACCATGATCCGCCGCCTGTCGACACTCCTGGCTCTGGCCGAAGCATCAGACCTGACGTACGAACAGCTCGTAGAAAATATAGAAATGACGTACGCTGAAAACGTCGTCGTCCTGGTCATTACGGTTACGCCGGGAGCTACGTACAACGCAGCGGAATACGAAATGAGCCAGCTCCTCAAGCAGTTCAAAAAGGAATTCGGCGCTACGCTTCTCCTCGTCTGGAAATAATGTATAGAAATTATAATATAATCCTATAAATACAAAAAAGACTCCCTATCAGGAGTCTTTTTTGTGTGCGCCGTTTCGTTGCGCTTAGCAGTCTTCCAGGAGCGATACGTCCTCGCCGGCGAGGATTTTTTTCATTGTCCGGGCCGGACACATACGACCGCACATGGAGCATGTGCCTTCACATTCAGGCTTGCTTGATTCATAGTAGCGGCGTGCTTTTTCCGGGTCGATTGCCAAAGAAATCATCTTGTCGAAATCTACGTCTACACGGGCCTTGCTCATGGCGTCATCCCAGGCCTGGGCGCCGGGGACTCCCTTGGCCAAATCCGCAGCGTGAGCGGCGATGCGGGCGGCAATGATCCCTTCCTTCACATCTTCTACGGTGGGCAGACGGAGGTGTTCCGCCGGCGTGACGTAGCAGAGGAAGTCGGCGCCACAGGAACCGGCAATGGCACCGCCTATGGCACTGGTAATGTGGTCATAGCCAGGTGCGATGTCCGTAACGAGGGGTCCGAGAACGTAGAACGGCGCATTGTGGCAGAGCCGTTTTTCCAGCTTCATGTTGGCAGCGATTTCCGTCAGTACCATGTGGCCCGGGCCTTCGATCATGACCTGAACATTGTGTTCCCATGCACGTTTTGTCAGTTCGCCCAAGGTGATCAGCTCTTCAATCTGCGCGGCATCTGTCGCGTCATGCGTACAGCCCGGACGGCAGGCATCACCGAGGCTCAGGGTTACATCGTACTTTTCGCAAATATCCAGCAGACGATCGTAGTATTCGTAGAACGGGTTTTCCTTCTTGTTCATTTCCATCCAGGCAAAAAGGAGGGACCCGCCGCGGGATACGACGTTCGTCAAACGGGGATTGCGTTTAATCCGTTCCGCTGTCTTCTGGTTCATACCACAGTGTATCGTCATGAAGTCCACACCATCTTCTGCATGCTGCTCGACAACGGAGAAGAATTCTTCTACAGAAATGTCCTTCAAGTCCTTATCGAGCATGCCTACGGCGTCGTACATCGGTACGGTGCCGATCATGGCCGTCGACATGCCGACGAGCTTGCGGCGGAATTCCCGTGTCTTGCCAAAGTTCGACAAGTCCATAATGGCTTCTGCCTTCATGTCGATAGCATTCTGGACCTTTTGCAATTCTTCTTCGTGGTTATTGTGTTCCGGTGACACGCCAAGATTGACGTTGATTTTCGTGCGGCAGTTGAGGCCGACCCCTTCCGGGCTCAAGGCCGTGTGCAGCTTGTTTGCCGGAATGGCAACCTTGCCTTCAGCGACGAGAGCCATGAGGGCTTCCACACTCATCTTTTCCTTTTCCGCAACCGTTTTCAGCTGCGGCGTCACAATACCCTTGCGGGCAGCATCCATTTGCGTTGTGTACTCCATGCTAATATCCTCCTAAACATATCCAAAAAAATATACAAAAAAAAGCTCACCCTCATAGGGTAAGCTATTATATCCGGTAACAGCTTCCCTACGTCGGTATTATCCGAATCAGGTTCAAGGGTCAAATAAGAATTTTCTCAGCCTTACGGCTCCCCTAGCTTTTTATCCTTCCCAAAGTATAATACAAGTCGTCCTAAATTACAACCGTTTTTTTTACAAAGTGTATACGCCCATAGGACAGGCAACGGCAAAAAAATTCCTTTGATCGTTTTTCTTACTTTTCACGGAAAAGAAAAGTTCTCTTTTGAAAATCAAAAGTTTACTCAGTCAACTTTTTAAAAACCTACTTTTCACACTTAAAATGCCTGTGCCTTTGCCATGCCCGCAGCACACGGACAAGGTGCACGTTTCCCCTGTCCGTGTTATAATAAGGCCAGGAAATACCACTATAAGCTCAATAAGGAGGTCATTTCATGAAAAAGAAATCCTTGAAAACACTGGCTCTGGCAGCCCTTCTGGCTGCATCTGTTTCTGTCGGCATGTCGGCTCCAGCCTTAGCTGCTGAAGCTCCGGCCCCGTCTGTCGTCAACGTAACAGGCTATGCTGAACAGGAAGTTGCCCCGGATACGGCCTACATTACTGTCGGTATGGAAAGTACAGATGCCAACGCCCAGAAAGCCCGGACCGATAACAATACAGTCATGAACAATGTGACTAACGCCGTTAAACTCATGGGTGTCAGCAAAGACGACATGAAGACGACAGGCTTTTCTATGCAGCCGAACTACAACGACAAAGGCAAAATCGTTTCCTACACGGTAACCAACAACTTGTCCATCCGCGTCACGGACTTTGATCTCATTCCGCGGATCATCGAAAAAGCTGGTGACGCCGGTGCAAATCGCGTGACGAATATGCGCTTTACAAACGAACACGCTGATACCGTAAAGACGAATCTCATCAAAGAAGCCGTCCACAACGGTCGTCAGGCAGCAGAAGCCGCAGCGATGGCAGCGGGCGGACAGCTCGGCAAAGTAAAGGAAATCAACATTTCCGGCAGTTCCTCGGCATACAGCCACAACTACGCACCGATGGCTCTGCGCGCTGTAAAAATGGCTGATTCCGAAGCGACACCGGTCGAAGCCGGTACGAATACGCTCAGTGAATCCGTGAGCATGACATTCTACATTTTATAAGTACTCCAGACAAGACCTGTCCTCTTTGGGCAGGTCTTTTTTCTTATCCAGTTATTCTTATTTAGTATTCGTTATTATTCATTGTTCAAAATGATAGATATATAAATTTTACTATGGTATAATACGCTCATCTGACTCGCATTTTTCTATGACAAGGAGGTCTATGATGACTCACACACACATCACCCCGGCCCTTTTGGCCTGCCTGATCTGCCTGAGCCTGGCCGCCGCGCCTGTCCGTGCGGAAGAAGGCGCCCACGTGTACACGCGGGAACAGCACACGTATACGGCTACGTCAGCGTCTTCATCCCATGAAGTGACGAAAGAAACGACCCACGAGAGAGGCACACATACGAGCACGTCCTTTCATAAAGACCGGGCGGCTATTGCCGCCGGCACCGTCCTTTTCCCGCAGATGGGCGATTACGATGTAAAGAAGCAAAAGGAATCTGCTCATGATAAAGCGCTGCGCCAAGCCGGTATTCCCGGTGTCCTGGCCATGGTTCAGGCCGATAATGGCAAATGGGGCCTCATGGGGCCCTCTGGCAATTTGACAGTCACACCACAATATAAATCTATAGAGCCGACAAACCGGGGCATCTTCAACGTCACCGGCGTCAAACACGTCACGGCCATTACGCCTACAGGCGATACCGTAGCGCCGAACGACGCCCGACGCCAGCCGCTGCCCCTCTCACCGTATCATGCCTACCGGGACGGCGGTAAATGGGGCTTTGCCGATGCTTCAGGCCACACAGTCCTGCCGCCTGTCTACAAGGACGTCTTGGCATCCTTCAGCGAGGGTATTGCCTTCGTCAAGCTTGATACCGGCAAGAAGGTCGCCATCGACGAAAAAGGACAGATT
Source organism: Megasphaera hominis (assembly GCF_014269395.1). Taxonomy (GTDB): domain Bacteria; phylum Bacillota; class Negativicutes; order Veillonellales; family Megasphaeraceae; genus Megasphaera; species Megasphaera hominis. The sequence continues at coordinate 37,473 of NZ_JACOGK010000009.1, read as the reverse complement.
CTCTTCGACGCGCCGTCTGATGACATGTATCCCTACGAAAACGGTCTGGCTGAATATCGCCGTCACGTAAGCAACCTCAACTGGGGCACTGTCGTGGGGGTCTTTATCGGCACGCAATTCGGTACAGGCTACGACGGCACGGTCATGGGCGGCTTCATCCGCGATGGCGTGAAACGCGGCTACATCGACCGGACGGGTCACATCGTCGCCGATAGCAAGAACCATTTCGTCTACCCCATGAGTGCTTGGGGCACGTTTATCGAAAACAAGGACCAGACGATTTTTGTCAACCGCCGCGGTGAAACCCTCTTCGGTCCGGGAAATTACGACGCCAGCGTCGGCACCTTCTCGGAAACCTTGGGCATTGCCACACTGAAGAATAAAGACAACGGCAAATTCGGCGCCCTGGACCTGACTAACGGTACGCTTGTCATTCCCTTTGCGTACGACGGTATCGAATTTTTGGGCAGTGACTGCCTCGTCGTCCGGCAAGGAAAAGAGCAAACCTTAGTCAATACGACGGGCCAGATTATAGGGACAGTCCCGAAAGCTACAACACTCGTCCCCTATGGTGACGAAAAGGTCACATGGGCCAAAACAGGAAAAACCTACGCCATCGTCGACGACCGCTGCCAGGTCCTCACAGCCTTTCCTGCTGGCAGCATCCAAGACGTAACGTCCTTTAGAAATGGACTTTCCGTTGTTAAACAAGAAGGAAAATACGGTATCATGCGCACAGATGGTACATGGTTGGTGATGCCGCAGTATAAAAAGATAACTCTCGTCTGACTTCAAGATGCGAAACAGCCCTGGTATACGTGAATACACGTACCAGGGCTGTTTTGTTATCAAACATTACTCCTATTAACTGTTATTAACTCTAATTTACTCTTAATAATTCTTTATCACTCTTTTTATTTTCTTCTCTATCAACCTCGTCATGCCCGTAAATTACGGCTAACAGAGGTGTCAGTTCTTTCGTATCTGTCGTATACTGCTCTGCCCTAAGGAGACGACCATCGATATGCCGCCAGACCTGGCTTACGCTGACCGCATACGTTTCTTCTTCCTGTTTCACCTTGTGGACGCTGATTACTTCGGTCAGCAGTTCCGTCTTGCCGACACGCTTAGCAGCTATAGCCAGGTCGGCATAGGATGGATTTTCTTCTGTATTTTCAGAAAAGACAGCTCCCCCATGTGTGTGGGACAGACGGTCCGCTACTGCCGCTTTTATGTAATCCGCACTGGATGCCAAATCCGGGTCGATCAGGACGGTAACAGGTGCAATATAGACTGGCGACGTCCCCTTTGACTGTGCCGGTTTATAGAAAGAGCCTCCATTTTGGCCCCACAAAGCGTCGTAATAGTGTCGCACGGCAAGTCAGCGTAGACGATCATAGAGTGCGGGAAATAGGGCGTATAGCCCGTTTCTTGCCAAACGGTTTCCTCCGGGAACTGGACATAGCCCATATGGAAAGTCTGCAGGAGTCCCAGCACGGGATCCCCTTTAAGAACGATGCGGTCCAAATGAAACTGGCCGTCATAATCACGGACGAAGTACTTGTTGCCTACGGCCGGAGCGCCGAAGGTAATGGTGCGGATTTGTTCCGGCCCCACGCCTTGGCCGGCCAGCCAGACAGCTGTCAGCGTTGCTGCTGCGCCGCCTAAGCTGTGACCGGTCAGGAGCACGCCGGCCGGTGCTTTTTCATCAGCGTGGATAAGAGCGGAAGCCAGGACCGGCTCCTTTGTCGTGTCCTCTAAGGGCGTGTTGAGGATGGCCTGTGTGTAGTCCCAAAAGCCCTGGTGTACACGTGGTGCTTCAGGGCCCGTTACAGCCTGGCCTTTAAAAGGCACGCCATGCGTACGCAGGTCACTGCGTACGTCAGCCAGGTTCGTCGTGCCGGTCATCGCTAAAATAGCCGGTGCTGTCTGATCCTGGGGCTTACGCAGGAGTACGTACTGGACGTCTGATTTCTTATCGCGCCGGTCATAATAGGTATATTGCCAGCCGTCGTTTGTAAATTCCCGTCGTGCCATTTGACCCGCTTTATCGCCATACGATGCCAAAGAGGCCCAGGCCGCTGTATATCGCAACGCAGCCTGGGTCTCTTCCGGCGTCGCCGGCGCTGCCAGGACAGTGCCAAACGACAAGGCGGCAAGACAAAGGGTTACGCAGGTTGCCGCTAGTTTCATGATAGATTCTCCTTGGTATTAAATGGTACTTAAATGTCCCTTTAGCGTCATCGGTCCCATAGGGCCGGCGACACTACCTCAGCTTGCCAGAAGGTTATGCCTTAGACAGGATAGAGTATACTTCCCGGTTGGGGTGGGTGCTTTCTTCAAAGTATAAGGTACGGGCCAGCTCCCGTTCCAGTCCTTCCCGGCGTTTCTTTTCTTTCAGGATGGCCAGGACGTCAGCGTGGGCACAGATTTCCAGGTCACCTTTGATATGTTTGACCTGGACCAGATGACGCAGGCGGCGGATAATCTGAATGGCCACCGTTTCCGGGGCAAAGAGATAGCCTGAGCCGCCGCAAATATTGCAGGGGCTGAACTGGACCTGATGCAGGCTCTGACGGGACTTACGACGTGTAATTTCTACCAGATTGAGGGCCGTCATGCCTAAGACATGGGTTTTAGAACAATCGGACGCCGTTTCTCTGGCCAGGATGTCGAGGATTTCCTTACGCCGTGCAGGCTGAGCCATATCGATGAAATCGATGAGGATAATGCCGCCAATATCGCGGAGCCGTAACTGTCTGGCAATCTCTACAGCGGCTTCCTTGTTGACGTGGAAAATCGTGTCCTGAAGGGTGCTGCTACCCGTGTACCGGGCACTATTGACGTCGACCACAGTCAGGGCTTCCGTACGGTCGATGATCAGGTTGCCCCCCGATGGCAGAGGGACTTCCCTGGCCATGAGGGATTGGACCTGTTCTTCCAGGTGGTACGCATCGAAGATGGGGTCCTGACCCTGATAGAGTTCGATACGGTTGCGCCATTCGTCACCCGGGAAAACCTGGCACATGCGTTCATACGCGTCCTTGTCGTCAACGATGACCTTCTTGACGTCGCTCGTGCAATGGTCCCGGACGGTGCGCATGACGAGATCGGCTTCTCTGTATAAGAGCTTCGGCTTTTTAGCCAGCTTGTAGCGTCGCTCGACGCTTTCCCACGTATGCAGGAGATACTGGATGTCGGCCGTCAAATCGGCTTCCTTTACGCCCTTGGCGACGGTACGGATGATGATGCCCATGCCCTTGGGCTTGAGGTCACCCGCAATCTGGCGCAGACGGTTCCGTTCTTCTTCATCACGGATCTTCTTCGATACGCCGATATAGTCTACCGTCGGCATGAGAACGGCATACCGGCCGGCAATACTGACGTTGGCCGTTACCTTGGCGCCCTTGCTGCCCTGCTCTTCCTTGATGACCTGGACGAGGACGCTCTGGCCAACGGAAATGCGGGTTTGTTGAATTTGTTTCTTTGTCGCTGCCCGCGGAAAAATATCGCTCATGGCGAGAAAGGCGTTCTTGCGGCGGCCGATATTCACGAAGGCTGCCTGCATGGCAGGCAGGATGTTCTGGATAGTACCGCGGTAAATGTGATTGACAATGTGGTTTTCATCGTCCCGTTCGACGGAAAAATCCTTGAGGACACCGTCTTCGACGACGGCCATGCGCGTTTCTTCGGGCATGATGTTGCCGATAATCAGTTTCATGAAATCACCTCCTGTCGTACAAGCCATGTAGGCCGAATCGTATTATTCAATGGCAAAAAGAGAACGGTTTTCCCCGTCTTTCCGTGTATAAATGGCGCGGCGCCGGGCCAGCATCAGGTCGGCTACGGCAGGAAGCTCAAAGGAGTTGACCAGAATGTCCCAGACCTCCTGAGGCTTAATGGCGCCGTCTGCCGTCTGGTAGATGCCGGCACGGATGGTGATGCGGTCGTCTTTAATAGTGCCCGTCAGGGGTTCGATGACATGGTCCTTGACGTGAATTTCCCTGGCCTTATGCTTGCCTTTTATAGATACCTTTTCGAAGGTAATATCTGCGTCGTCATTAAAGCGGCGCAAAACAGCATCAAGTCCGGCCTGGTCGAGCGGTGCTGTAGCCGGTCCAAAGAGATCGTATACGGCGTAATTGGCCATAGCCATGAGCTTCGGAGCCTTGGCGTCGATATAGTGGCCGTCGAGAACGGCAAAACCGTCGGGCGACTGGGCATTCATGCGTTCCATGACTTCCTGCACAGGTATTTTTTCTGCCAGCTCCATGTCAAGATATTCTACGTCAGCACAGACGCCAACACCGAGAGCCGAAGCAAAGCTCAGCTTCATATGGGGATTAAAGCCTTCGGAGTAATTAATGGGCAAATGAGCGCGGACGATGACGTAGCGCACGGCCCGGGCAAAATCAAGATGGGACAGGAATTGAAGGGCCCCGTCTTTTTTAACAGCTAAACGTAGTCTTTCCATGGCTAGCCTCTCCTTCCTTATGGTCCACAATAGAAACGCCTAATTCGTTACATACACCGCAGCCAGTACAGCTCAAATGACGGCAGTCGTGGGTCAGTTCACCCTGCAGGGCGCGCTGCCATTCCCGTTTCAGGAAGGCCTTGGAGGCGCCATCAGCCAAGTGGTCCCACGGCAGCGGTTCATCCACATCCCGCGTGCGGGCTGCGTAATAATCCGGATCAACACCGGCATTCTTGAAAGCTGTAAGCCACTTGTCGTAATCGAACAGTTCCGTCCAGCCGTCGAATTTGCAGCCCAGCTTCCACGCTTCGTAAAGGACGGCGCCCAGGCGGCGGTCACCGCGGGCAAAGGCAGCTTCCATATGGCCCGTACGGGCATCGTGGTAGTGGTAGGAAATGTGCTTATCCCGGATGAGGCTCTTCAGGTACTGCTGCTTCCGTTCGATTTCTGCCACGGGCAGCTGGCCAAACCACTGGAAGGACGTGTGCGTCTTTGGCACAAAGCTCGACACGGAGACGGTCACCTTGCCGTTGTTTTTATGCGTAATCTGGCGGTACAGGTTAAGCACCTTGTAGGCCAGATCAGCAATACCTGCCAGGTCTTCGTCCGTTTCCGTAGGCAGGCCCATCATGAAATAAAGCTTTACTGTAGACCAGCCGTTGCGGAAGGCGTTTTCACAGGCCTGCATGAGGTTTTCTTCCGTAACGCCCTTGTTGATGACGTCGCGCAAACGCTGGGTTCCGGCTTCCGGCGCCAGGGTCAGGCCGCTCTTACGGACCTGCTGGACCTTCTTGGCAATGTCGATGGAAAAGCTGTCAATACGCAGGGATGGCAGGCTGACGCTGACCTTCTGGTCTTTAAATTCTTCCAGGAGCTGATCGACCAGTTCCGGCAAACAGGAATAGTCTGCCGAACTAAGGCTCATGAGAGAAATTTCATTATAGCCGGAATTATCGATAATCTGACGGGCCAGCTGTACCAGATGTTCCGGTGTCTTTTCCCGGACCGGACGATAGAGCATGCCAGCCTGGCAAAAGCGACAGCCCCGGCTGCAACCCCGGAAAAGTTCCAGGACGGCGCGGTTGTGGACGATGTCGATATTGGGCACGATGGGCTTGGTCGGGAAAAAGACGTGTTCTTCATCGGCGACGACGCATTTTTCAATCGTTGCCGGTACGCCCGGTTCAGTTACTTCAAGAAAGTCGAAGGCTCCGTCTGCCGTATAATGCGGCGTATAGAAGGCCGGTACGTAGTTGCCCTGCTGGGTCGCGAGGGTCTTCAAAAGGCCTTTCTTACCGCCCGGTTTGCCCTGTTCTTTCCATTCAATAATCGTATCAGCCAGAAGCTGTACAGATTCTTCCGATTCGCCCAGGCAAAAAAGATCGATGTAATCAGCCAATGGTTCTGCGTTGTAAGCGCAGGGACCGCCGGCGACGACGAGGGGCATATCTTCCCCGCGGTCTTTGGAAAACATGGGAATCCCTGCCAAATCGAGCATATTAAGGATGTTGCTGAAGCTCATTTCATACTGCAGCGTAAAGCCGACAAAATCGAAATCGACGACAGGCGTCTTTGTTTCCAGAGAATACAAGGGATAGCCCTTTTGACGCATGAGCGCTTCCATATCGGGCCACGGTGCATATACCCGTTCAGCGGCTACGTCGTCCCGTTCGTTGAGAAGCGCATAAAGGATGCGCAGGCCCAAATGGCTCATGGCCACTTCATAGACATCGGGGAAACAGTAGGCTACAGTAAGCTTCACGTCTTCATGATTCTTGACGACGCTGTTCCATTCGCCGCCTACATAGCGGGCAGGTTTGCTGACCTTACTCAAAAGGACAGGATCTATAACAACAGTTCGTGACAAAGGAAAACCTCCTATCAGAAATTGAGTATGCATAAGACAGCCCGCAGGGCGGCATGAGGCTGCACTGCGGGACAATTCAGAAAATCATGGTTTGCTGACGCATATAAATACTCATGAGTATCCCCATGGCCATCATATTTGTCGTCAAGGCACTGACACCGTAGCTCATAAAGGGCAGCGGAATGCCTGTAACCGGCATGATGCCGCAGGTCATACCGACGTTGACAAGAATCTGGAAGGCCCACATGGAGACGATGCCTGTCGCCAGAAGCATGCCGAAGGGGTCTTTACATTCCTTGGCTGTAATGAGACCACGGTAAATGAGGATAAAATACAGAAACAGGATGAAGAGACAGCCTAAGAAGCCGAGTTCTTCACCAATAACGGAAAAGATAAAGTCCGTATGGTTTTCCGGCAGGAAGTTGAGCTGGCTCTGTGTGCCCTGGAACAGCCCCTTGCCGAAAAGCTCCCCTGAGCCGATGGCAATCTTGGACTGGATAATATGATAACCAGCGCCAAAGGGATCGGCGTTCGGATCGAGGAAGACGAGGATACGGGACTTCTGATAGTCCTTCAGGAAATGCCAGCCAATGGGCGCCAGGATGATGCCTACGATAGCTGCATTACGCAAGAGGGACATCTTAATATTGGAAATGAAGAGCATCCCCAAGGCAATGGCCAGGAAGACCAGACTCGTGCCCAAGTCAGGCTGCTTCAAAACGAGCAGGAAGGGAATGCCGACGAACAAGGCAATAGGGAGGAGACTGCGCCACGTATTGAGCTTACCAATACGGTCTGATAAAAGGGCGGCAGTACAGATGATCATAATCAGCTTGGAAAATTCCGACGGCTGAATCGTAATCGGTCCGAGCTGAATCCAGCGCTGAGCCCCTAAAGCCGACGTGCCGACAAACATAACCGCCAAGAGGACGATGAGGTTAATCCCATACAGCGGCTTGGCGAACCGTTTCAGCTTCGTGTAATCGTAGCGGCTGAAAAACAGGACGATGAGCAAGTTGAAGACAAACGCCACGCCCTGCTTGACGACGAAATCGTAATTGATGACGCCTTGGTTAATATGGGTCGCACTGCCGATAATGCACAAGCTGCAGCAGACGATCAAGATGGTCACGCCCAGCATGACCTTATCCAAATTTCTCCATTCTCTTTTAAACATTCGCTATAACTCCTAACGGCGGTACGAACGCCAGGCCCGGCTTTGGTCACGGCGCTGCCGCACAGATAAACGCGGTGCCAGAGACAATACAGCCTGGGACCCGGCCTGGACGTCGGCCACTTCTAATTCCGGTTCTGTTTTATCTTCCTCTACCGGGGACGGTCCGGTCATGTTCGGCGACAAGCTGGCTGCGGCCTGACGCAGTTCTTCAATAGCTGCAGCTGGCAGCGTCAGAGCCGCTTCAGCTGCTTTTGGCACAGGTTCGCCTGCCTCCACAGCTACGGTACCGGCAGACGGCAGCAATGTTATCGCTTCGTCCCAGGCAAAGGGCCTTTCTTCAAGCAGTGCGTCACACATGAGGGACAAGGACTGGAAAAAAGGATTCTCTCCGGAAACGTGCATGATCTCCCCGTCCTGACCGGCTGCATGAACGAAATCATCGTGGGGCAAGAGGCCTGCCACGTGTTCTGCATTCAGCGCAGCCATGGCTTCATCAGGGCTGACGTAGCCCGGCCGGGAGGCGTAAAAATTATTAAAGACCACAGCATAATTAAACTGTTTATGTTTATTGCAAAACTGCATGACCCGTCCTGTATCACGCAAGGACGACCACGTCGGTTCTACGACGAAGAATACCATGTCCGCAATGGCTACGGCATCCTTATAGGCGTTGCCCCGGCCAGGCGGGCAGTCGATGAGGATATAGTCGTACGTACGGCTCAGCGTATCGAGGGTATACTGAAAGCCCGGTGCGTCGACCTTTTCCCACGTGTGTTTCTGGCTTGCCGCCAGGAAATCGAGATAGGGCGACAAGGGAATAACCGCTTCAGCAGCACTACAACGCCGTTTCATAATATCGACGGCATCATAGAGGACCTCGTCTTGAACGCCGAAGAGCAAATCCAAGTTGCGCAGGCCCATATCGGCATCGGCAGCCAGGACCGTGCGGCCGCGGCGGGCCAACGTAACTGCCAGGGAAGCTGTGACCAGCGTCTTGCCGACACCCCCCTTACCGGAGGCTATAGCTATGATTTGGGACATGGAACTTCTCCTTTCCTATTCGTTTATTTTACTTACTGCTGTTTATTTGATGCATTGCCATTTTTACTGCTGTCTTTCGTATCAGCGTAGGCACCGACGTGGAAGTATTCTTCCAGCATAGTCTTGGCAATAGGGCCGGATGCCGTAGCACCGTAGCCGCCCTGTTCTGTCAAAACGGCAATGACGATGCGCGGATGTTCATACGGCGCATAGGCTACGAACCACGCATGGTCTGCACCGCCATAGTTTTCGGCAGTCCCTGTCTTGCCGGCTACCTGAATGGGGAACCCGGCAAAGAGGGACCCGGCTGTACCGGATTCTTCTGCAACGTTACGCATGCCTTCGCGAACCAGGTCGAGGGTCGACTTGGAAACCGACAGGGTACCTACCTGTTCCGGCGCAAAAATCTTGTACGGTGTGCCATCCAGGTTGTCAATACGGCTGACGAGGAAGGGTTTGTACTGGATACCACCGTTGGCTACTTCGCTGACGATCATGGCAGCCTGCAGCGGTGTGACGAGCTGAAAGCCCTGGCCAATAGCCGAGTTGAACGTATCGCCCAGATACCAGTCCTGATTAAAGACCTTCTTCTTATATTCTTCACTGGCAACGAGACCTGAGGCTTCACCGCGCAGGGCGATGCCCGTCTTTTTGCCCATGCCAAACATGCGTGCATATTCAGCCAATTTATCAATACCTACACGACGGCCCATTTCGTAGAAATAGACATTATCGGATTTAGCCAACGCTTCTGTGAAGTTCAGCCAGCCCAGGGCTTCGCCACCGGCGTTACGCATATCGACGAGCCAGTGACGGCCGCTATCGAAGATCATTTCATCGGCCGTAACCTTTTTGAGTTCCAGTGCCGCCGTCCCTGTAATCAGCTTAAACGTCGAGCCTGGCGGATATTCACCGGCAATGACGCGGTTTTCCATAGGATGATTGGGGTTATCGTTGATCTGGGCCCATTCTTTTTCTGTAATGCCCCGCGTAAACCAGTTCGGGTTGTACGCCGGACGGCTGGCCATGGCGAGAACAGCCCCGGTGTTCGGGTCGATGGCCACGGCAGCAATACCGTGTGTACCAATGCCGTTGGCGATTTGCTGATCCATGGCAGCTTCTGTAGCCTTCTGCAGGTTCAAATCGATGGTTAAGTGGAAATTATGTCCCGGTACGGGATTTTTCCGTTCCATTTCCTTTACAGGCGTACCAGCTGCGTCGACTTCTACCTGGCGGCCACCATCTTTGCCGCGCAAGAGATCATCGTAATACGCTTCGAGACCGGCCCGGCCGATCTGGGTGATGCTGGAAATGCCATCCTGCCCTTCGAGCCGTTTCAAGTCTTCTTCGTCGATCTGGCCGACGTAGCCGAAGACCTGTGCGGCCATATTATTGTACGGATAGTAACGGATTGGCTGCACGTCGACAGAAATCCCCGGCAGATCATTATGCCGTTCTTCTACTTGCGTTACGATATCCTGTGTCAAATCCTGGGCAAGCACAGTCGGTTCGAAGGAATTCTTACCTTTTTCCATTTTTTCCTTGAGTTTTGCTTCGGGCACCTTGAGGATCTGCGCCAACGTATGCAGCTCATCGTCAGTCAATTTTTTCTTTGTCGGCACGTACGTAACCATAAAGCTAGGCCGGGAGCCAACGAGAATCTGGCCGTTCCGGTCGTACATGACACCGCGCATGGCCGCAATCGGAATGGCCCGCAAGCGGTTGCCATCGGCCAGGCCGTGATAGTAATTGCCTTCAAAGAGCTGCAAATACACGAGCCGGCAAATCAGCGCGGCAAAGATGAATATGACGATCCAATAGAGGTAGCGAAAACGCCCGTCTTGGTTCTTTTTTTTCATTAAAGCTTCAAGCATGTATGATTCTCCTTGTACGCCTTGTCCACAAGCTTAATGGCGAAAATCCATAAAGGTGTAGTACAAATCATGGCGGCTCATTTTCCAAACAAAATGGTTGACCGGCAAGGCCAGGACGCCGTGATAAATGAGCATGGGCAGGCTGAACTCGACGAGGTACGCCACGAGATGGACATACTGGCCGGCCAGGAAGAGGACGCCACAGGTAACGACGAGATAAAAGAGCGTCGCCCCGAGGACCAGGAGCAGCGTCAAGAGCCACTGCTCTTCTTCAATATACCGGCCAATATAGCTGCAAATCGTGGCAATGATCAAATACGGCAAGAGGTGGACACCAAAGAAATTGCCCAGGACCACGTCTTGCGTAAAGCCGCCTAAGAGGGCCGTAATGATGGCCACCTTTTTGCCATAGTGCAATGACATGAGAACGACAAAAAGGAAAATCAGGTTCGGCTGGGTACTGCCATCAAAGATAAAAGGCAAGACCGTAGCCTGCAAGATGAAGACCACGAAGGCCGTGATCAGACAGACTGATTTCCTCATAATGCAGCAGCTCCTTTGACACCTTCTACTTTATCGCGCTGTGTTTGTGGTACCAGCTTCGGTGCTACATCAGGTTTGGCGTACGAACCAGTATCGGCAGACGAAAGAATGACAAAGACTTCTTCCAGCTTCGAGAAATCTACACCGGGACGAATGACAGCGTACTTGACGAAATCATCGTCGTTTTGATGAATTGATACGATCGTGCCGATGAAAAGGCCTTTCGGATAGATAGAACCAAAGCCCGACGTCACAAGCGTATCCCCTTCGAGGATATCTGCATCCTTGGCAATATTGACAAACTGCGGTTCCGTCGGTACGTTGCCGTTACCGCGGACGACAGAAGCGACACGCGATTCCGGACGCTGGACAATAGCGCCAATACTCGTCCGCGGATCCGTCATGAGCTGAACCCGCGACGAATGGGGATAGGCGTTGCTGATAAAGCCGACGACACCTTTCGGCGTGACGACAGCCATATTTTCCTTAATGCCTTCTTCGCTGCCTACATCGATGACCAGTGTATTAGTCCACGTGCCATAATCACGGGAAATTACCGATGCAGCACGGACGTTAAATTGGCGGTGCGCCGCCTTGAAATCGAGCATTTCCCGATAGCGTTTATTTTCTGCAGCAATTTCATAATAATCGACGCTCTTTTCCTTGAGGGCCGCATTTTCCTTTTCCAGAGATTCCCATTCGATACGGTTCTTAAGGCTTATATCGACGATATGGAAATTGGACGACAGCGTATCGAGGATGCCACTGGCAGCGTATTCAAAGGGAGATACGATCATCTGTAAGGGTCGTGAAATAAACGGCATGGAATCGCGCTGGCGCCAAGCCCAGCCAAAAATGGCTATGAGGATGAATAAGACGAGTACGATTATGAGACTCTTTTTACCGAACGAATACACTGTTAAAATCTCCTTCTGTAAATGCGTTCTACACCTTCAACTAAGGCGCCCAATTTTTCCCGGTCTTGCAATGCCCGGCCCGTACCAAGAGCGACGGCCATTTCCGGCTCTGGCGACAAGGCTACAGGAACACCGAGTTCCTGGGAAAAAAGCTGGTCCATACCATGGAGCTTCGCGCCGCCACCGGTAAGGACAATGCCGTGTTCCATAATATCGGCCGACAATTCCGGCGGGGTCTCACGCAGTACAGCCTGGACGAGGTCGAGGATTTTTACGAGAGGTTTGCCCATGACGCGATAAATTTCACTGGCTTTGACACCTACTTCGCGCTGCAGGCCATCGTCAATGCCGCGGCCTGTAAAATAATAGCCCCGGTCTTCTAAGGGTAAAACGGCAGAACCGTTGTGAATTTTCATTTCTTCAATCGTTTCATCGTCAGTGACGACAGCATATTCCTGGCGGATATAATCGCGGATAGCCTGGTCAAAATCCTGGCTGCCCAAATGGATCGACCGGGAAATAACGATACCGCCTAAGGAAAGAACAGCGATATTGGTCGTACCGCCACCTACGTCGATGACCATACTGCCAATAGGATCGTACACAGGCAGACCGGCGCCTAAAGCAGCGGCAGCAGCCGTTTCAATGAGGTAGGCTTCTTTGGCACCGGCCTGGAAAATAGCTTCTACGACAGCCCGCTTTTCGACATTCGAAGCCGCAGCCGGTACGCCGACCATAATGCGCAGGCGCTGAACACTGCGTACAGCCTTACTCAAAAGATACCCCAGCATAGTGCGGGTTACATTGTAGTCAGCAATAATCCCGTTTTGCAAGGGCTTATGAATCTTCACCGTTTCCGGCGACTTGGCCAACATCGTTTCTGCCGCATGGCCGACTGCGACGATCTTACGGTTCCGTTCATCCGTTGCCAAAATGGACGGTTCAGACATTACGATCCCCCGTCCTTCTACATATACTTGGATTGTACTGGTGCCCAGGTCAATCCCGATATTCTTCGTTAATGGTGAAAACATCGAACCCATGTCATATCCTTTCAAGGCAGGTCAGACAAGCCTGCACGTCTAAATTTCAATTCTACAGTCATCCATATATTTTAGCACAAACATACGTCACTAACTAGGGGAAAATGAGTTAAATTCATAGGAGCCTGTCATTTTATTACTCACGCTTCTTTTCTCCCTATGGTATACTATGTATATATGTGTGCGCGTGCGCCATATATCCTATAGTGCCTATACTCGTTATTTCATACAGAAAGGATGTGTCTCCTATGTGGAAAAAATCTCTCAGCCTGACCTTGGCTGCCCTCTTTGGTTGTGCCACCCTGGGCCTGGCTGCTACACCGGCGGTTATGCCAGCAGCGGCAGTAAAGCCCTTGCCGGTGCAAACGAGCCAGCCCGTAGATGCCGTAGCCAGTGCCTCCATTCCAGACGAAGAGGTGACACCTGAAACGCCAAAAGACACGCAGGAAACGAAAGAAAAAGACACGACGCTGCCTGCGTCGATCAAACATTTGGATCTCGTTCTCATCCTCGATAAGAGCGGCTCTATGTACGGCCTTGAAAAGGATACGATCGGCGGCTATAACAGCATGCTGAAAAAAGAACGGGCCCTCCATGTAGATACGCGCGTGACGACGGTCCTCTTCAATAATGAATCGACGCTGCTCACGAACCGCCGCGATATTGACGCCGTCGAAGATATGACGAGCAAGCAATACACGGTCGGTGGCTCTACGGCTCTGCTCGACGCCTTGGGAAATACGATCAACCGTCTCAGCCGCATTGACGGTATTAACAACAAAAACCACAAGGTCATCGTCGTCGTCATTACAGATGGCCTGGAAAATGCCAGTCACGAATACAGCCGGGCAACCATCAAAAAGATGATCACAGATAAGCAGGAACAAGGCTGGGATTTTCTCTTCTTAGGTGCTAATATGGACGCCGTCACAGAAGCAGGTACGTTGGGTATTGACAGCGACCATGCCGTCAATTACCAAAACAACGCCCGCGGTGTCCGGGCCAACTTCAACGCCATCGCCGCATACACGCAGAGTACGATGCAGCAAAACGGGGACGACTCGTGGAAGGATGAAGTTAAACAATAGGCCTGTCTTACAGGATACAAATCAAAACGGTGCTTCGCCACATGAGCGATGCACCGTTTTTTTCAGTCTTTCTGTACGTCGTCCTTCGTTTCCGCAGGCACTGCTTGGGAAGCTATGTCATCCAGGTAGGTCCAGCCTTCTTCCTGATGGACTTTGCCTTCCTTCATAAGGTGGCCTAAAGCCCGTTTGAAGGCTGCCTTGCTGAGACCGAACTTGGCCTTAATGACAGCCGGCATAGTCTTATCGCCATAGGGCATCTTGCCGTTACGGCTCTGGAGAAATGCGAGAATCTGCTGGCAGTCTGCATCCATAGCCTGTTCCTTCACCGGACGCAGGGAAATATTGATGCGGCCGTCTTCACGCAGGAAAGTCACACGGCCTTTTACCATCTGGCCGATGAGTACCGGTCCATTGAACTCACTGCGATGCAAAAAGGCAATCCACCGTTCCCGCGTCATGAGATAAGCTCCCTGATCGGTCATATTGTAAATGGCCCCTTCGACCCAGTCGCCTACCTTGGCTTCTGTCGCCGGTTTCGATGCGCGGCGCATTTCATCTTCTACTTCCATAGAAACGGCCAGGCGGTGGGATTTATCTTCGTAGAGCTTGACCCACACGTATTCCCCTTCTTTAGGACGGCCCTTCATTTCGGCAAAGGGCAGGAAAATGCCCCGTTCCGTACCGACGTCGACGAAAGCGCCAAAGCGCGTCGTATTGATAATGGGTACGTAGCCAATCTGGCCAATTTTAATTTTCGGCAAGTGCATGCTCGCCGTCAGCCGGCCCTGGGGATCGTGGTATAAGAAGACCGTTACCTTGTCGCCTACGGCTACAGGACTGGTCTGCTGGTTATGGTGCAGTAAAATATCGTCGTTCGTGTTGCCTGTACCGCCATTGAGGAACGCCCCCATTTCGCCGAGACGCAGCACTTCCAGCGTAACGATACTGTTTTCTTGTAAAACCTGATTCATATTATTCCCCTTCGAACGGAATCCGTTCGGCGTCGCTCCATAAGTTTTCCAGTTCGTAGTAGCTCCGATCCTGTTCGACAAAGACGTGAGCGATGATTTCGCCAGCATCGATGAGGATCCAGCGGCCCGAACGGTAGCCTTCTACGTGGCGTACAGTATAGCCGGCTTTTTCCAGCTGTTCTTCAATATTGTCCGCGACGCTCTGGGCCATGCGGTTGTTGCGCACGCTGCAGATGACGAAGTAATCGGCCATGATCGAGGCCGGTTCCATGTTGAGGATAACAATATCCCAGGCTTTTTTGTCGTACGCTGCCTGTGCGGCAATTTCGTAGGACGTGCGTTCTTTTGTTTCTTCCGTTTGTTGCTTCATGACTAATGGCATGCTTTTATTTCTCCTTTTGTACAGGCAGCCCGTGGCAGCCCGTTAATTACTGTTTGCAATGGCGTTATTTGTCGTACCAATGATTTTCTGCACTTCTACAGGATCATACGTCCAGAGCGTAGCCCCGTTCTTGCCCTTCGCTGCATCAGGCGTCTTCAAGGCTTCGCCAGGCAGCATGTAGAAATGGATGTTATCGACAGGCACGTTGCGGAAGGACCAGGCCAGGCGGGCCATATCCTTCGCAGAAATATTAGAATCTACCGTATTCCATACGCGGTATACATTAATGGCGTTGGTAATGCCGAAGTGATTTTCCAGATTTTCATAAAAGACCTTGACGAATCGTTCCTGCCGCATAGCCCTGCCTAAGGAACCGTCGCTGTCGGTATAGCGCAAATAGCCTGCGGCTTCATTGCCGTCGAGAACCTGATAGCCCTGGGCTAAGGCAATATCGGCTTTGCCGTCGGCATCTTCATGATACATATCCTTTTCCACGTATAATGGCATACCGCCCATAGTATCGATAAAGTGGGCAAAGGACGACGACGTAAAGGAAACATAGTAGGGCACGGGAATCTTGAAAATATCTTCGACAACAGCCCGGGTCAGGCTCAAACCGCCTTCACTATAAATTTCACTCAAGGCCTGGGCGCCTTTTTCCTTGCGACCTTCAATTCTCGTATTATCGGGCAGCATAATAAAATCGATGGTCTTCTTGTCCTTGTTAACCGCTGCCAGACCGACAAAATTCGTCTGCGTCGGGTTTTCCTCATCTGTACCGATGACCAGTACATACAAGGGCACGTCAGGGCTCTGCTGGGTGAAATCTTCACTGCTTACCGGCGCCGGATGGAAATGATTCCACGCCAAAACGGCCGTGATAAAGGCCAGGATTACCAAAACGATGACACCCAGACGGCGCAGGCCCCGGCGACGCCGTTCTTCCGGCGTCAGGACGCGGCGCTTTTTCTTCTTTGGCCGCTTGCCTTGCTTTTCTGCTGTCCCCTGTGGCCTTTCCTTTGTTTTCAGTGTTTCTGCCGTTCTTTTTTCTTCCTCGCCTGGCGTATTAACCGTTACGTGCGTAGGTGGCTTGCGTGTGTCCTTATCCATGCCGGGCCTCCCCCATACTGAGGATTTGCGCATTCCGGTTGACTACGGTGCCGACAAAAATGGTCTTGTCTTGCTCTAACAGATGTGTAATAGTCGAATCGTAACCGGCCAGGACGGTCTTGTCCAAATCTTCCTTGGCCAAAGCCCGCAAGTGGTCTACACCGTCGAAATCACGGCCGGCCTCAATGTAGTCGGCAACAAAAATGATTTTTTCCAGCTGGCTCATGTGCGGCGCTCCCGTCGTGTGATGGGCAATGGCGGCCAAGACGTCGGCATCATCAATGCCGTACTGCTCTTTGGCTACCGTCACGGCTGCATAGCCATGGAGGAGACTGCCAGTCTGCATGATAACCGGGTCAAGGCTGTCGCCAAAAGCCCGTAACGCTAAGGCCTGCATCTCTTCCAGGCGTTTCTGTTTGGCTGCATCGTGGAGGAGCCCTGCCATTTCGGCTTTATCGGCATCACTGCCATAGCGTACAGCCAGCTGCCGCGCCGCTGCGGCTACGCCTAAGACATGTGTATAGCGGTGACCTGTCAGGCTCTGCTGCAAATCCCCTTTAATTTTTTCTTTCAATTCTGTACTGTACATTGATATATCCCATTCTTCCTGATGTAATCTAAGACAGGCGGCGGTATCATATACCGTACGGAACGGCCCGTCTGCAGACGGCGCCGCAGTTCCGTTGAAGAAATATCCATCGTCGGTACAGGTAAGCGCAGGATGTGCTTGCCCAGATCACCAAAGCTTTCGATGACCGGGTCAATGCCTGCCGTACCGTCCGGCCGGGTAGCACCAATGACGTGGCACAGCCGCAGAATTTCTTCCGGCTGATTCCAGTTATGTAAGTCCTGAATCGTGTCGGTACCGGAAATAAAATAGAAGCTGTACCGGTCGCCGTAATGATCCTGCAAATAATGAATCGTGTCGACGGTGTACGACGGGCCCTGGCGGTGCATTTCCAAATCGCTGACCATAAAATACGGGTTATCTGCCGTGGCCAGGCGCGTCATTTCCAAACGCTGCTGCGCCGTTGCTCCATGGACTTCCTTGTTCGGTGTCATGTAGGAAGGAATAAAGAGGACCTGCTCCAAATCAAAGACCTGACGAGCTTCTTCTGCAATCATCAAATGGCCCAGGTGAATAGGGTTAAACGTACCCCCCATAATCCCCAGTCTAACGCGTTCCATGATAGAGATAAATCCCTCCCCAAATAACCACTGCTGTCAGTATATATAATACCAGAAAAACAGCATAATGTTTATACTCATAATGGGTTTTAGGCGAACGGGCGTACTGCCCAAAGGTCCGCAGGTACCCGCGTACTACACGTAACACCCGTTTCATTCGCGGATCTGCCCTTGACCGTGAATGATGTATTTATAGCTTACGAGCTCGGCCAGGCCCATAGGACCACGGGCGTGCAGTTTTTGCGTGCTAATGCCGATTTCAGCGCCGAAGCCAAACTGGAACCCATCTGTAAAGCGCGTCGATGCATTGACATACACGGCAGCCGAGTCGACTTCCTTCAGGAAGCGTTCAGCCGTTTCTTTATTTTCCGTGATGATCGTTTCCGAGTGGTGCGTGCTGTAGTGGCGGATGTGATCCATAGCCTCGTCTACAGAGGCTACAGTCTTAATCGACATGATCAAGGCGTTGTACTCCGTCTTCCAGTCCTCTTCCGTAGCAGTAATGGCGTCGCTGCCGGCAACAGCCTGGGCCTTAGCATCAGCCCGCAGTTCTACCTGGTCCGTTTTCATAACCGGCACGAGGCGGTCTAACAGGGGCTGCAAAACGTCCTCATGAACGAGAAGTGTTTCCATGGAGTTACACGTCGACGGCCGCTGGACCTTCGAATTTTCAATAATCGGCACGGCTTTATCGAGGTCAGCCTCTTTATCGACGTAGACGTGGCAGACACCACTGCCCGTTTCGATGACCGGCACGCGGGCCGTATCGACGACCATGCGGATCAGGCCGGCACCACCGCGGGGAATGGCCAGGTCGATAAATTCGCGCAGCGTCAGCAGTTCCCGGACGAGGGCACGGTCCGTATTTTCCAGGAGGCCTACGACGTCCGGATTGATACCGGCTTTTGCCAGGCCGGCGTGAATCACCTTGGCCAGAGCTAAATTAGAAGAAATAGATTCGCTGCCGCCGCGCAAGACGGTAGCGTTGCCCGATTTCAGGCACAGGGCTGCTGCGTCGACGGTAACGTTGGGCCGCGATTCGTAAATAATGGCAATGACGCCTAAGGGTACGCTGACCTTGCTGATAGCCAGGCCGTTCGGACGCGTCCACGACGCCAGCGTTTTTCCCACAGGGTCTGGCAATTCGCTGACCTGGCGCACGCCTTCGGCCATAGAAACAATCCGTTCCGGTGTCAGCTTCAGGCGGTCCAGCATGGCCGGAGCCATGCCCTTTTCGCGGGCCCGCGCCAAATCCTCTGCGTTGGCTGCGAGAATAGCATCCGTCTGGTTAATGAGTTCTTCAGCAATATATAAAAGAGCCTTGTTCTTGACGTCCGTCGCCGTCGTGGCTAAGACGTAGGCAGCGTCATGGGCTGCCTTTGCTTTGCTGTATACTTCTGATTCCATAGGATTTCCCTCCCTGTTAGTACAGAGCCACCAGGTTATCCCGGTGAATGACTTCTTCATAAATGCCGTCCGGGCCGAGAACGCCGGGAATGGCCGACGACTGCAGTCCCTTAATGGCATTGATGTGGACACTGCTGTAGTTGGTAATGCCTTTGGCAATAATCAGGCCGTCGTATTCCACATTGACGATATCCCCTTCGTGAAACATACCGGACACACTCTTAATACCTACGGCCAAGAGGCTCGAGCCATGAGCTAAAATGGCATTACGGCAGCCTTCATCGACGTGCAGTGTACCCGTAGCCTTACTGCCTGATACCAGCCAGCGTTTCTTCGAATGTAGCGGCGCTTCTTTAGCCTTAAAGAGCGTGCCTACAGGCTCGCCGGCAACGATGCGGCTGATAATACCGTCTTCACTGCCTGAGGCAATGACCATATCCACATCGGCTGCCGTCGCAATGGAAGCCGCCTGGATTTTCGTATGCATACCGCCCGTCCCCATGGCACTGCCGGCATCACCGGCAATTTCGTAAATGTGCTTGTCGATCGTTTCTACGACGGGAATAATCGTTGCTTCCGGATGGGTCTTCGGGTTATCCGTATAGAGACCGTCAATATCCGACAAGAGGATCAGGAGATCTGCGTCGACGAGGCCGCTCACCATAGCCGACAAGGTATCGTTATCGCCAATCTTGTATTCGTCGACGGCGACGACGTCGTTTTCGTTAATAATAGGAATGATACCCATGTCCAGCATTGTGAGGAGCGTATTGCGGGAGTTCATGAACTTGCTGCGGTCCTGCGAATCCATGCGCGTCAGGAGTACCTGGCCGACGATCTGTCCGTATTCACTAAAGAAGCGTTCATATGTATGCATGAGGACGCCCTGGCCGACAGCAGCAATAGCCTGCTTTTCCCGGATATTGCGCGGTCGGTGATCCAGGTGTAACGGCGCCAGGCCGGCGTTCGTCGCACCGGAGGTGACAAGGATCATTTCCTTGCCCATGTTTTGCAGATTCGCCAATTCGCGAACGAGATGTTCAATGCGCTGGTAATTCAACTTGCCCGTACTATGGGAAATCGTACTGGAACCGACCTTGACGACGATTCGTTTCTTATCCCCAAAGCCCTTGCGTATGCTGTCCATGAGATCACTTCCTAGGCTTTAATAAATTCGTAATGGGATTTTTCTTTCTTCTTCTTGAAAAGTACACCGTAATGGCCAATAACCTGCACCAGTTCGGCACCGAGCATATCGGCCAGGTCTTCCATGGTTTCCTGTGTATCCAGGTTAGCATTGTTGAGGACGTGGGCCTTTACCAGTTCCCGCGCCGTAATGGCTGCACGGGCGCTGTCGATGACGGGATTGCTCAGGCCGTCCTTGCCAATCTGGATGACCGACGGCATTTGCGAAGCCAGAGCTTTGAGTGTACGTTTATCTTTACTTGTCACAATAGGTAATTCCTTTCTATAAAAGCAGTGCTTTACTGATGATATTCAAATTCCATGCCATAAATGCGGACCGTATTGCCTTCTTCAATGCCATTCTTGCGCAGGAGCTTATCCAGTTCCATATAGCGCCAAATACGCTGGAAGCGGCGTAAGGACATGTCGTCGTTGAAATTGGTCATGGCCACGAGCCGTTCAATACGCGGGCCGGTAATGACAAAGGCACCGTCGTCGTCGCGGGACACTTCGAAGTCCGGTTTTTCTTCCATCTTGTAGACTACTTCTTCCGTATTTTGTTCCGGTTCTTCTACGTACGTATCGAGGACCTGCCAAACGTATTCCATGAGCTCCGGCAAGCCTTCTCCTGTCGCAGCGCAGACCGGGTAGACTTCAATATGGCGTTCATCCATATATTTTTGGAGACGCTGCATCGGTTCGTCCGATTCGAGGAGGTCGATCTTATTAGCAACTACGATCTGAAGCTTCTTCGACAGCCTTTCACTGTACTGGGACAGTTCCTTGTTGATCTTTTCGAAATCCTCGATGGGATCGCGTTCTTCACTCCCTGAAACGTCGAGAACGTGAATGAGGATTTTCGTCCGTTCAATATGACGGAGGAAGTCGTGCCCCAGACCAATACCGTCGGCAGCCCCTTCGATGAGGCCCGGAATATCGGCCATGACGAAGCTGCGCATTTCCGAAAGGGTAACGACGCCCAGAATCGGGTTGAGCGTCGTGAAATGATACGCTGCTACTTCCGGTTCGGCTGCCGAAACGGAGCGCAAAATGCTCGACTTGCCAACGCTCGGATAACCGATGAGGCCGACATCAGCGAGAACCTTCAGTTCCAGCTTGAGCCAGCGTTCTTCCCCCGGTTCGCCTTTTTCGGCAAAGGTCGGAGCCCGGTTGGCACTGGTACGGAAGTGGTAGTTGCCGCGGCCGCCACGGCCACCTTTGGCAACGATAGCCGTCTGGCCATCTTCGTGGAGATCCGCCATGAGGGCGCCCGTCGTTTCTTCGCGCACAAGTGTACCGACCGGTACGGGAATGATCAAATCATCGGCATCGCGGCCGAATTTATTGCTCCCCTGGCCTTTGCCACCGGGCTTAGCCTTGAAGAGCCGGCGGTAGCGGAAGTCGACGAGGGTATTGACGTTGCGGTCGGCTACGAGGACGACATTGCCGCCCTGGCCGCCGTCACCGCCGTTCGGGCCACCCTTGGGTACGAACTTTTCGTGGCGGAAGCTGCTCATGCCGTCGCCACCGCTGCCGGATTGTACAAATATTCTTGCTCTGTCTATAAACATGGTTCACCTCATGATAAAAAACGAAACCAACGATCCCTGGGACGCTCTAAAAAAAGAAATACAAAAAGGGACGCGGTAATATAAGTATACCACGTCCCTCGTCTATCTGTCCCGATATGATCTAGTATACTTTTTCAGTATCCTAATTATTCTACCTGTTTTCCCTGACTTTGGCAAGGGCATTTATTTATTTTCCAAGATTTCCAAGGCTTTTTGATACTGCAAATCTGTCGTATCGTTCGGTTCCAAATTGACTTCTACATCGGGCACGATGCCGACACCGTCAATTTCCCTGCCGTTGGTCGTCTTGTATTTGGCCACGGTCAGCTTCAAGGCCCCGGCCTTATCGAGGGGATATACGCCCTGGACGGTACCCTTGCCGTAGCTCTTCGTGCCGACAATGGTGCCGAGTTTCAAATCCTGAATGCAGCCAGCCACGATTTCCGAGGCACTGGCTGAATTGCCATTGATGAGGACCACCATGGGAATCCGTTCGTCTGTCCCGTCAGCCTTGTATTCCGATTCTTCGCCCGAACGGGACGTAAAGGAAACGATGACGCTGTCAGGCGGTACGAAATTGTTGCACACGGCGACGGCCTGATCGACAAGTCCCCCTGGGTTATTGCGCAGGTCCAGGATCATCTTTTGCATGCCTTCACCTTTGAGGCGCTGAAATTCCTTCGTAAATTCTTCGCCAGTATTTTCGCTAAAGACAGCGACGCGGATATAGCCAATGTTCGTGCCTTCTACCATATGACCGGCTACGGTCTGAATTTTTATCTTCTTCCGTTCGATCGTATAGTCCTGTGTCGTGCCGTCGCGGCCAATCGTCAAGGTGACGCTCGTTCCTTCAGGACCGCGGACGGCCTTCGATACGTCTTCTAAAGGCATGCCCTGCGTCGGCTTGCCATCGACGGCAAGAATCAAATCGCCACGCTGCAAGCCCGCTGCCTGGGCGGGACTATCGTCCATGACGCCGGCTACGAGGACACCGTCATCACTGGTACCGATATAGACACCGACACCGGCATAGGAGCCTGACGTTTCGTCAGAAAAGGCCTGGAAATCATCGCCGTCGAGATAAATGCTGTGCTTGTCGCCGAGCTTACTGACGATGCCTTCAAGGGCACCGTTCAGAAGTTCCTGTTTATCCACTGCACCGGGATAATTCGTTTCTACCAGGTGGAGCGTACGGAAAAACTTGATGAACCCCGTCGGCGAACCTGTATAGTAGGCAAAGAGGCCTGCGAGCAGGAGAAAACTGCATGCCACCGTGAGCAACGCCCAAGAAATGGCTTCAGTCAGTTTTTTTATCCAGCTCTTTCGTTTTTCATGTAGTGTACTCATAAAGGCCTCCTTCTGGTCTTATAAATAGCCCATGGGGTCAACCGGTTCGCCATTGGAGCGCACTTCAAAGTGAACGTGCGGCCCTGTCGAGTTCCCTGTAGAACCGGCGTAGGCAATAACCTGGCCTTTGGAAACGGTCTGCCCTGACGATACGGCCAACGATTCGTTATGACCGTAGAGTGTCGACAGGCCATTGCCGTGGTCGATGACAACGCCATAGCCGTAGCCGCTGATCCAGCCGGCTTCAACGACGACACCCGAATCAGCTGCATGAACCGGCGTGCCATAGTCAACACCGATATCGATACCCGAATGGAGAATCTGGCGGCCAAAGATCGGATGGGTACGGTAGCCAAAGGGCGACGTAATGACGCCGTTTACCGGCCACATAAGAGCCCCGGTGCCGCTGACGGGCTGGTAAGCATCATTGCTGCTGTCGACGCTGCCACCGGAGCTAGAGCTATCAGCCTGGGCCTGAGCCGCCGCTGCTGCGGCGGCTGCGGCCTGTCGGGCTGCGGCACGGTCACGCAAGGTCTGGGCAATCTGGTTGGACGATGCTTCCAATTCCTTGTACGCTTCTTCAGCCGTAGCCTTATCGCTTTCAGCCTTTGCCAGGATGGCCTGCTGTTCGGCCTTATGTTTCTCAATTTCTGCCTGTTTGGCTGCGGCTTCATCCTTCAGCTTCGCCTGCTGGGCCCGCTGCTCTTCCAGCGCCGCTTTGGCCGAGGCAATCTGAGCCTGTTCTTCCCGGATGGAAGTAATGAGCTCTAAATCGGAATTGACAATGCGTCGCAAGAGTTCGATGCGATTGGCAAAATCGTCAAAATCCTTAGCGCCTACGACGACGTCAAGATAATTCAGCTGGCCGTGCATATAAATATCACGAATACGCCGGCTCAGGACCTGTTCACGGCTGGCCAAATGGGTCTGGGCTTTTTCCAGTTCCCCCTGTGTCTTGACGATCTGCTTATCCGTTTCTGCCAGCTGATCAGAAATATTCTTATATTCTGCCCGGGCTGCATCCAGGCTTTCCTGGATAACCCGCAGCTTTTCAAAGACGTTGCCAATAACGGCTTCGGCTTCGTTCTTCTTTTGTGCCTGTTCGTTCATCTGGCTCTGCACCGTCGAGAGCTGATTCTGCAGATCTTCGTCTTCTGCGAGAACCGCCCAGGCCGGATTCATCAGGCAAAGCGCTGCCAGGATGGCCAACAGGGATTTCTTGTAGCTTACAGTCTGCATGACATCACACCTTCATATAACGTTTCAAAGAAATGGTACTGCCAATAGCCCCGATGATCATGCTGATAACGAGGATAATGGCGCTGGCCTGATACATGAATGGGTACGGGCTGACCAAAGGTAAGAAGGCCAGGGTCCGGTGAATCGTTGCCACCGTAAATTCATAGAACTGGACCAGGGCTAAATCGGCAATGAGGCCGCCAATGAAACCGAGGAGCAAGCCTTCCAAGAGGAACGGCCAGCGGATAAACCAGTTCGTCGCACCGACGTATTTCATGATGCCGATTTCCCGGCGCCGGGCAAATACAGTCAGGCGGATCGTGTTAGAAATAATAAATAAGGTTGCAAAGGTGAGGAAAATGATGAGCGCAATGCCGCCCCAGCGGATGATCGTCGCCACCTGGAAGAGCTGCTCAATGATTTCCTGACCGTAGTGGGTACTTTCTACTTCTTTGTACTCGCCTACGACTTCTGCCGTCTTACGCACCTGTTCCGGATTATTCAGGGTCAGCGTATACGATGTAGGCAAGGGGTTTTTGCCATCGAGGGCGTCAAGGATCCCCGGCTGATCTTTCATCCGTTCCTTCAGCTTGTCCATGGCCTGATCTTTATTGGTAAATTCGATGGACTTCACGTCTGGCAGTTCTTTCAGCCGCTTGCCAACACTCATGACCTGGTCTGTCGTCAGGCCGTCCTTCAAATAAACGCTGATCTGTACCTGGTTTTCCAGATTATCGGCAAAATAGTCCAAATTCGCGACCATAATCAGGAAAAGGCCTAGGACGAAGAAAGAAACGGCCACCGTCGCAATAGACGCGATGGACATAAAGCTGTTACGCCAAAAGGACGTGAACGCTTCAGAGAGGTAGTAGCGCATCGTTCTAATCTTCATAGTCGTAACCTCCCTGCTGTACGTCGCGGACAATCTTGCCGTCGACAATTTCAATAACGCGCTTATTCATCATGTCGACCAGGGTCTGATCGTGTGTTACCATGACGACCGTCGTGCCCATGTGATTAATCTTGGTGAAAATTTCCATTATCCCCTTGGACGTTTCCGGATCGAGGTTCCCTGTCGGTTCATCGGCAATGAGGAGGAGCGGCCGGTTGACAATGGCCCGGGCAATAGCGACACGTTGCTGTTCGCCGCCGCTCAGATTCTTCGGCAGGGCATCGGCTTTGCCTACGAGGCCAACCAGATCGAGTACGTTACGCACCCGTTCCTTAATAAGCCGCCGTGGTGCTTCAATAACTTCCATGGCAAAGGCTACGTTTTCTTCAGCCGTCTTATTGGGCAGGAGACGGAAGTCCTGGAAGACAATGCCCATACGGCGCCGCAAATAGGGCACACGGCCCTTGCGCAGCTTGGTTACGTCAATGCCATCGACGATAACCGTGCCTTCCGTTGGCAGCTCTTCATGGTCCAGAAGCTTAATGAACGTCGACTTGCCGGCACCACTGGCACCGACAACGAAGACGAACTCGCCTTTTTTAATATGCACATTGGCGTGATCCAAGGCAACGGAACCGTTGTCATAGACCTTCGATACATTCTTGAAATAAATCATGTTTTCTGTGATTCCTCTTTTCCTCGACCCAGCCAGCTACAGGGTCCGAGATTTTTTCAGACATCTACTATTATATACGAAAAACAGCGGCCTGCAAATCGCTGTTTCTCAAATCTGTCCAGCGCTTCAGGACCGCTTGTTTTCTTTTTCTATTACTTGTAAGGCCAGCGTGGCGTTGCGCATAGACTGACGGCGCAAGTGATTGAGCTGTCCTTTTACGCCAGCCGAAATGCCGTGCTGACTCAGTTTTTTCAAAACATCGTCTACGAGCCCTTGCGCTGTCACTGTTTCCATCGTGCCACAGAGGTGCTCCCCTATAGCGTCGATAAAGCTGTCGATTTTCGGATCATAGGAAATCGACGTGACTGGCACGCCCATAATGGATGCAAAAACCAGGGCGTGAAGACGGTTGGCAATGACCGCGTCCATACAGCCCATGAGTGCCATGAACTCGACCGTATTGTAACTCGCCTTGAGGACCGTTGCCGGCTCGTGCATGCGCGACGCAATATCGGCACCGGCTTCGACGTCAGCCGGATACTGCATAGGGATGAAAATGATACGGGCTCCCGTTTTTTGTACGAGCACATCTGCCGCCTTGGCAATCTCATCCTTAAAGCGGGTCAGATTCTGCCAGTTGCGCACGGCAATACCGATACGGCCGCCGACACCATCGATGCCGGCCTGTTTCAAGAGGTAATAGCCTACCTTCGTATCGGCCGGATGAATGGAAAGCACTGCATCGGCTGTTACGTGGATCGGCGGTTTCGTAACGCCCATGCGTTCGAGCTCCCCTTTCGAATCCTTATCACGGACGCTGACCATCTGGACGCGCTGCAACACCTTGCGCACAGCTGCCCGCGCCTTGGGCTGCCGCACAGGGCCAATACCCTGGGCATACAGCATGACCGGTACGTGAAAAAAGAGGGCCATACGCATAATAAGAAGATAATAATAGAGGCTGCGCGTACTAGTTACGTCCTGCAGCAGGCTGCCGCCGCCACTGATGAGCAGGTCCGACCGGCTCAGGGCAGCAGCAATACCCGGCAAATTCAAACGATGCACAGTCCGTACGTGATGGTTTTCCCGGGTTAGCTGGGAATTGCCCGTAATGACGGTAATCTCCGCCTGCGGCATGAGGTCTTTCAGGGAGCCGATTAAGGCTGCCAGCATAGCTTCGTCGCCAGCGTTGGCAAAGCCGTAATAACCGGAAATGACAATCTTAGTCACGCGTGTCCACCCGCTTTCCGAGCCAGGTCGTTACATACTGGAAAATGGCAATGGCACAAATGAGGAGAATCCCCAGGACCGTGCCTACTGCCCAGCCGTCGAGGCCGCGGATAAAGGACATGAGGAAAGGCGTACGGATATGGGCAAAGGTTTCTACCATAGAACCGACGCCGATAACCGAGGCAATGACTAAGAAGAAATGCAGCAGCTGTGGCCATTTACGGTAAATAGCTGCCACGAGGAGGAAAAAGGCCGGATGACCGACGAGAAATTCCTTTTCCCGCGGCCGGGCATACATGGCATTTTCCAGGAAGCGGCGCATGACCACTTCAAAGCCCGGTACAGGCACGCCCGATGTGTGGCCACTGCGGCCGACGAAAATAATCGCTACCAGACCGAGGAAGCCTACGAGGATGAGCGTTCCCATGCGGATAGGAATATTGAGGAATTTCCGTACGAATTCCGTAAAATCTGCTGGCGTTGCCAGCTGCCGGCCCATAACAGGGAAGCGGCGTACGTAGCCGATGGCTACGATAATGAGCGGCAAGAGGAAGGTCAGCTTCACGCCGCGATAGTAATCAAATTCCATGAAGAAACGGATATTTCCCAGCATGGCCGCAATGAAGAGGCCGCCAATCATGGACATACCCACGGCTGCGGCGAGGCCCAGCGTGCCATCACGGATAACCCGGCCATAGCCAAGCTTTTGCGTGATGTGCTGGCTCTTCCAGTAGTCGAGGAGAATGAGGATCGCCGCCGACGGTGCCGTAACAGCACAGCCTACAGCCATCATCTGCAGGAAGAGAGCGCCCTTGGCAATCATGGCGCCACCGGCACCAAAGAGGACGGCCAAGACGAGAAGGCCGTAGTTGATGCGGTTCGAAAGAGGCAGCAAGAGATTCAGGAGCAAGACGAAGCCACAGGCTGCAGCCGCTGCCGTAATAGCCAGGAGCAGCTTATTTGGATAATAGAGCGGCATCACCGATGCTTTGCCCAGGTGATAGCCCCGTTCGCTCAGCTTCGTCGATACGTTGTGAATGTAGTTGAGGTTCGTATCGGTCAAAGACTGGCCATGGAGGGGCTTCTTATAAAGAGGATAGAGATTAGCCCGCACGTTGCGTTCCAAATCGCTGATATAGAAGCGCATCGTCGCTTCTTCCGGCGTAATCTTATCCAATTCTTCTTTCGACATAGCATAGACACGGACCGTATCATAATGCATGAGACCGGCCAAGTCATACATGCCATCTTGCTTGTCATACTGCAGCTGATCCGCTGCTTCGATCATGTAGAAAGGCATCTGACGGGCCAGCATACGATCTGCTGTAAGCTGTAAGAGACCTTTCCGTTCGCCAGCGTCCGGGCTGTAGCCCAAGACTTCCTTGCCGACAAACATGACGCCCGAAACATTCTTAATCTTGTCAGCACGACGGAAGAAGGCTTCCACCTTATCCGGCGTAGGATCGCTGTAGTTCGTCGGCCGTAAAATGACGTGGAAGCCGGCTTTGGCGATCTTGTTGGCGTCGGCCGACATAATACCCAGGTTTAATTCGCCCAGGGCCGGCATGACACCGTGAATGCCCAGGATACGGTACTGGGGATTGTCGATAACTACGGCGTTTTTAGCGCCCAAACGGGTCTGTAAATCTTCCGTCAGTTCATCAAAATAGAGATCATTTTGATTCTTCGGCTTACCGATGAGGTAATATTCGTAGTTTTCATTGCGCAGGCCAAACTGGGGGTAATAGACCTCGCTGGCCATTTTCGTAATGAGTGAACATTCACCACGCTGGGTCATCTTGTTCAGCGTCGTGTCATAAATGGTGAAACTCGTAATACCGGCATCGCGGCATTTTTGCAGAATCGTATCCAGATCATAGCCATCGTTCAAACCCATGACGACGACAGCGTCGTAATCGAGGGCTTGCTCAATAGACATGGTGTCTGTTTCCACCTGATTCCGTTCCATACAGAGATATATACTGCACAGGAGGCCTATAAAAATGGCAACTACCATGAGCCAGATACTCCGTTTGTTCTTTTTGTTCATCTAATCACCTTATCTGCGGCTAACTAACCTGCCCGTGCAGCGTCAGGGAATCTCCCTGCATGGTTATGCTGTCCGGTACGATACCAAGCGGAAAATCCGCAAAGTCATACACTTCCAGGCGGGCCAGCTGGAAACCGCTGTATTTCGCGCCCAGCGCCGAGACCGTCACATTTGATGGCAAGAACATGAGCTTCGTGCCTTCCATGCCAAAGTGCCCGCTAATATCGGCATCCGCATTGACCAGGCCGCCCACGCGGATCTTGCCCTGCAGGTGTACCTGATCGCCACTAAAGGTAACGCTCAGATCTTTTGCACCTTTTACGGCTTGCTTCAAATAAGCCTGCAAATCTTCACTCGTAATGCGCGCGTTTAGCTCACCGCTCTGGGCCGACGTGACGACGAGTTTATGCTGCGTCAAGCTGTCAATGGGGTTAAATTGTACGCCGTGGAGGTTACAATCCATATGCTGGACGCGCAGCTTGCCAATGCGTATTTCATCACCGCTGGCCTGAACATCATCGATGTGCCCAGTCAGGATTTCAATACCTGGCGAGCTGGTAACGCTCACATCCTGCGGCTGAATTTCCATGTGCTCTGCCAGGGCCTGGTAAATACCGGCCTGGGCCAGCTTCGGTGCGCCCAAATCGAGCCCTGCAAGCAAGGCTGCGACGATCACACCTGTCACTATCCATTTTTTCTTCATCATTTATATGCTCTGCTTTGCCAGCCGCTTTTCTTTCTGCTGCTGCAAGAAGCCTTCAATAAACATATCCAGATTGCCATCCATGACGGCCTGAATATTCCCTGTTTCCACGTTCGTACGGTGATCCTTGACGAGCGTGTACGGGTGGAATACGTATGAGCGGATCTGACTGCCCCATTCGATGGCTTGGTGTTCACCGCCGATTTCGGCTTTCAGCTGGGCTTGTTTTTCCTGTTCCAGTTCAAATAAACGGGCACGTAAGTACTTCATACACATTTCCCGGTTTTGTACCTGAGACCGTTCATTCTGGCACTGGACAACGATGCCCGTCGGGATATGGGTCATACGTACAGCGGAGCTCGTCTTATTGACGTGCTGGCCACCGGCACCGGACGCACGGAAATAGTCAACGCGGACATCATCCATATTGATTTCAATATCCACATCGTCCGGCAGTTCCGGCATCACGTCGACAGCCGTAAAGGACGTATGACGGCGTGCTGCAGCATCGAAAGGAGAAATACGGACCAGGCGATGTACGCCCTTTTCCGATTTCAAGTAGCCATAGGCATATTCCCCTTCTATGGTAAAGGCGGCGCTCTTAATACCGGCTTCATCACCAGGCTGCATATCCATGACGTTGATCTTAAAGCCGTGTTGTTCGGCCCAGCGCGTATACATGCGTACGAGCATTTGTGTCCAGTCCTGGGCTTCCGTGCCGCCGGCACCGGCGTGGAAGGTCAGGATGGCGTTACACGTATCATATTCACCGGAAAGGAGCAGCAATACTTCGCGCCGTTCAATTTCCTTCAAGAGGGCATTGTACTGTTCTTCAATTTCACCGGCCAGGTCCGATTCCTTTTCTTCCATAGCAATTTCCAGGTAATCCAGGAGGTCTGCTGCTTTCGTTGCCAGTTCTTCGTGGCCTTCGACTTCCGTCTTCAGGAGTGTCGCTTCCTGCGAAATTTTACGGGCCTTGTCCGGGTCATTCCAAAAATCAGGATCGCTCATTTGCATGTCCAGATCCATAATGCGGTCTTTCTTTTTAGCGAGGTTAAAGTGAATCCCCGATTTCCTGTATTCTCTTCTTTAAATCTTCCAAAGGCTTACGCATTTCTTCCAATAACACAAGAATCACCATCTTTCAAATGATAAAAATACAATAGGACAGGCGCCGCCCCTGATGAGAGAGGCAAACGCCTGTATGAGTTCCCGCTAGCTTACTTCGAATTACTCTTTCTTACCGTTTTCCAAATCTTCCTCTTCGCCTAATTCAGGGATTTCGTCGTGCACTTCCTTGGCACCCTGCAGGTGATCTTCTACCTTCGGTACGTCCGGCTGCTTGCTGTACGTAATCTGAATGTGATAGAGAAAGGTAACAGTCGTCTTTTTGATAGAGTCGACCATTTCTTCAAACATTTCATAGGCTTCAAATTTATATTCGACAAGGGGGTTCTTCTGGCCATAGGCACGCAGGTTGATGCCTTCCTTGAGGGCATCCATAGCGTCTAAATGGTCCATCCACTTGCTGTCGACAACGCGGAGCATAATGGCCCGTTCCAATTCACGCATCGTTTCGGAGCCCACTTCTTCTTCGCGGGCAGCGTAGAGATCGCTGGCGATCTGATAGAGCTTTTCTTTGACTTCCACACGGCTCATGTTTTCCAGCTCTTCGCTCGTAACGGCATCCTTCGGAATGAAGTACTGCTGCATTTGCGTCAACAGGCCCGCAAAATCCCATTCTTCCGGATAGAGCTTTTCATCAGCGTATTTAGCCAGACCATCATCGATGATGTCGCTGACCATACCGAGAATGGTATCCTTCAGGGAATCGGCTGTAAGTACCTGGCGGCGCTGGCCATAGAGGACTTCACGCTGCTGGTTCATGACATCGTCATATTCAAGGACGTATTTACGAATTTCGAAGTTATGGCCTTCGACCTTCTTCTGCGCCTTTTCAATGGACTTGGTAATCATGCTGGCCGTAATCGGTTCATCTTCGTCGAGGCCGAGCTTATCCATAAACTTGGAAATATTATCAGAGCCGAAAATACGCATGAGGTCATCTTCAAGGGACAGATAGAACTGTGTCGTACCGGGGTCGCCCTGACGGCCTGCACGACCACGGAGCTGGTTATCAATACGACGGCTTTCGTGCCGTTCTGTACCGATAATCATGAGGCCACCCAATTCAGGCACACCTTTGCCCAGTTTAATATCTGTACCACGGCCAGCCATGTTGGTTGCAATGGTAACCATATCCTTCTGGCCGGCATCTTTGATAATTTCAGCTTCCTTTTCATGGAACTTGGCGTTCAGCACGTTGTGAACGATGTGTTCCTGATCAAGGAGACGGCTCAGGATTTCCGACTGGCTGATGCTCGTCGTACCAACCAGGATCGGCTGGCCGGTCTGATGACGTTTGACAACTTCCCGTACGACGGCACGGTACTTGGCGTTCTTCGTCTTATAAATGACATCCGGTAAATCCTTACGGATAGCCGGGCGGTTCGTCGGAATGACGTACACGTCGAGTTTATAAATCTTATTAAATTCATCTTCTTCCGTCTTGGCCGTACCGGTCATGCCGGCGAGTTTTTCGTACATACGGAAGTAGTTCTGGAAGGTGATCGTAGCCAAGGTCTTGCTTTCGCCCTGAACCTTGACATTTTCCTTCGCTTCAATAGACTGATGGAGACCATCGCTGTAACGGCGGCCAAACATAAGGCGACCCGTAAATTCATCGACAATGACGATTTCGCCATTTTTGACGACGTAATCCTTATCACGGTGCATCATGAATTTGGCGCGCAATGCCTGAATGACGAGATGGTTCAATTCCAGGTGTTCACTATCGAACATGTTGCTAATGCCAAGCATCTTTTCGACCTTAGCTACGCCGGAATCGGTCGGTGCAATGGTCTTTTGCTTTTCATCCATGATATAATCATCAGCCGTAAAATGCTTGACGATTCCTGCCAACGTATAGTACAGATCGGTAGACTTTTCGCCAGGACCGGAAATGATCAGTGGTGTACGGGCTTCATCGATGAGGATACTGTCCACTTCATCGACGATACAGTAATTCAGAGGCCGTTGTACCATCTGGTCCTTGCTGATGACCATGTTATCACGCAGGTAGTCGAAACCAAATTCATTGTTCGTACCGTACGTAATATCTGAATTATAAGCACGGCGGCGCTGTTCATACGTCAAATCATGGACGATAAGACCGACGGACAGACCGAGGAACTTATAGATCTGGCCCATTTCTTCACTATCACGCGTAGCCAAGTAATCATTGACCGTAACGACATGGGCGCCTTTTCCCGTGAGGGCGTTCAAATAGACCGGCAAGGTTGCAACCAGTGTTTTCCCTTCGCCGGTTCTCATTTCGGCTATATCACCGCGGTGTAAGACAATGCCACCCAGGAGCTGTACATCGAAATGACGCATACCCAGGACACGGCGTGACGCTTCACGAACCACGGCAAAGGCTTCCGGCAGAATCTGGTCCAGCGTTTCACCCTTGCTCAGGCGTTCCTTGAATTCAAAGGTCTTAGCCTGGAGCGACGAATCACTAAGAGCTGTCACCTGCGGCTCCAGATCATTAATGTGACGCACAATAGGCCACATTTTTTTCAATTCCCGGTCCGTGTTATTGCCGAGAAGATGTTGTATGAATTTATCAAACACGAAAAGACCTCCATTACGAACGTATTGATGAGCTACTGACACTAACTAACACTAATATCAATTCAACATTTTACAACAAAAAGCCTGCTTTTTGCAATAGGCCCATGTAAAACCTCTGTATCTAAGCGTCCTTCTTACAGTAAAAAGGAATCGTAGGCAGCGTGTACCTGAACAGCACAAATTCATTTTCTAAAAATAATTTTCCATTACCCTATCTTTTTCAAGTAATAGATGATAGAATGAATTGTTACCATAAAGGAGGAACTATGTTAGAAAAATTTCAAGAATTAAATATCAGTGAAGAGATCATCCGTGCATTGAATGACATGGGTTTCGAAGAACCAACCCCTATCCAGGCAGAATCTATTCCGGTTGCACTGGCCGGCAAAGACATGATTGGCCAGGCTCAGACCGGTACCGGCAAGACGGCTGCATACGGCATCCCCGTATTGGAAAAAATTATGGCCGCTCCGGCAACCAAAGACATTCAGACGGTCATTCTCTCGCCGACGCGTGAACTGGCAGTACAGGTCGCTGAAGAAATCAACCACCTCGCCCAGCATACGTCGATCCAGGCCCTGCCGATTTACGGTGGCCAGGATATGGAACGGCAGCTGCGCCGCCTGCGCAAATGCCCGCAGATCATTGTGGCCACACCAGGCCGCCTCATTGATCATATGAAACGCGGAACGATCCAGCTCAGCCACATCTCCACTATCGTCCTCGACGAAGCAGATGAAATGCTGAACATGGGCTTTATAGATGATATTAAATTGATCATGGGCGCTACGCCGGAAACACGGCAGACGCTTCTCTTCTCGGCTACAATGCCTAAACCAATCCAGGAACTGGCAGAAAACTTCCTGCACGATCCCCAGATCATCCGCATGAAAGCCAAAGAAGTAACCATGGAACTGATCGAACAGTCCTATATCGAAGTACCGGACCGTCAGAAGTTCGATATCCTCTGCCGGCTCCTCGATCTGCAGGAACCAGACCTGGCGATCATCTTCGTACGCACGAAACGCCGCGTCGATGAAGTTTCCGAAGCCCTGAAAAAACGCGGCTATTCTGCCGAAGGCATTCACGGCGACCTGACCCAGGCCAAACGTGATACGGTCATTCGCCAGTTCCGCGAACGCACCATCGATATCCTCGTCGCTACTGACGTAGCTGCCCGTGGTCTCGACATCAGCGGTGTCACCCACGTCTTCAACTACGACCTGCCCCAGGATCCTGAAAGCTACGTACACCGCGTAGGCCGTACAGGCCGTGCCGGTCAGACCGGTGAAGCTACGACCTTCGTCATTCCCCGCGAAATGGAACATTTGCGCACGATTGAACGCCTGATTAAGCGCTCCATCAAACGCCGCAAAGCTCCTACCCTTTCGGAAGCCCTCGAAGGCGCCCAGCAGGCAGCAATCCGCAACCTTATCGTTACGACGGAAGAAGCAGATTTCGCCATGTACAAGTCGAACGCGGAAGAACTGCTCTCCAACTTTGATTCCGTCTCCCTCGTCGCCGCAGCCATTAAGCTCCTGACGAAAGAACCGGATACGACACCGGTCAAGATTACAGAAGAAGCACCGCTCCGCGTGAGCCGCAGCCGTCGCCGTGAAGGTGGCCGCAAAGACCATCGCAGTGGTGACCGCCGTGAAGGTGGCCGTCGTGAATTCCGGCCGCGCCGCAAAGACCATGAAGGCGATTCCCGCCGCAGCCAGCGTAACGAAGGCAGCCGCGACCGTCGTCATGAAAACGGCGATAAAAACCGCAAAAAGGTTCATAAAGAACCGAACCGCTCTGTATTCAAGCCCTATTTCAAGGACTAATACGCACGGTTTAGAAGCCTTTCTCTAAGAACAAGGCAGAGCGCTATTCCCGCGCAGGGACAAGCGCTCTTTTTTTATGTTTCTCTGTCTACTAGAGAAAAATTTCTGTCTTTTTCAGGCGTATTTTATGTTTTCCCTTTACAGGCCTAACTCATTGTGATACATTTAAATATATAGCATAAAAGTTAGGTATATATGCTATGCCAGTTGTCTATAGAAACTGGCACAGTACTTGAGGGAGGCGTTTTCTATGATAGAAAAAAGAATTATCGGGGTTGCAGGTTTAGGTCACGTAGGTGCGCATGTCGCGTTTTGTCTCGGCATGATGGGGGTCGCCGACGAAGTACTCCTATGTGACGCCAACGAAAAGAAAGTCATCAGTGAATGCAATGACTTGAACGATGCATTCATGTTCATGCCCAACCATACGACCTACCGCGTCGTCGATTATGCAGGTCTTGCTGAAGCCCACATTATCGTCAATGCCGTAGGTGATATCCGTATTTGCCAGTCTTTAAACCGTGACGACGAACTCGCTAACAGCGTCCGCCAGGTATCGGACTATGTACCCAAAGTCATGGCTGCCGGCTTTAACGGTTACTTTGTCAACATTACCAATCCCTGCGACGTCATTACGCGCCTCATTCAGAAATTAACGGGCCTGCCCAAGAACCATGTTCTCGGCACGGGTACAATGCTCGACTCGTCCCGTCTGGTACACGCCATCTGCGACGCTACCAACCTCGACAGCCGCGGCTTCTTTGCTTTCATGATGGGCGAACACGGCAACTCTCAATTTGCTCCCTGGTCTCAGGTCAACTTCTACGGCCAGACGCTCGACCAGATTGAATCCCAACTCGGTGTTAAGCTCGACCGCGCTGCCATCCAGGAAAAAGCTATCCAAGGCGGCTGGCTCACCCTGTCCGGCAAGGGCTGCACAGAATACGGCATCGCTTCGGCTGCAGCAACCTTGGTACGTACGATTCTCCACGATGAAAAACGTATCATCTCCTGCTCTGTCGAACTCGACGGCCAGTATGGTGAACACGACATCTACATTGGTGTACCGGCCATCATCGGCGCCAATGGCGTAGAAAAAGTCCTGGACTACGAATTGAGCGAAGACGAAAAAGCAACCTTCAAAACATGCATTGCAAAAGTACGCTCGAATATCGAAAAAGCCAACGCTATTTTGGCTGAAAAATAAGTACCAGCAAAAATGCCACCTGGCCTTAGCCAGGTGGCATTTCTTTTATCCTTCTTTACGAATATCTTCTACTGTTTCCGTATACACGTCCGCCACAGTATGACGGGCCAGCTCGGCCTCAAAGGCCTGCTGGATTGCATCGAGCTCGATAGTCAGGCTTTCATGGATATGACGTCCTACAGGACACTGTGGATTAGGATGACTATGGAAGCGGAACAACTCTTCATGACTAGTCTTTTCCACTGCATCATAGACCTGTAAAAACGTAATCTCACCTAAGGGCTTAGCCAGCGTAATACCGCCAGGACCACGCCGTGTTTCCAAAAGGCCCGCTCCCTTCAGTTGTCCGACGAGATTGCGGATAATGACAGGATTACAGCCTACGCTTCCGGCGAGGAAATCGCTCGTTACCTTATAGTCCTGGGAAAAATAGGCCGTCGCCGTCAAAATATGGATAGCTATAGAAAATTTAGTTGAAATTTGCATAAAATCGTACCTCGTTTTCTTTCCTAACAAATAATACAATAGTATTATACCAAGAAAACGCCAAATCGGCAAAAAAAAGACACTCTTATGACTGAACCGCTCCCCGTCAAGTAGACAGAGCAAAAAATAAAACATGTACTTATTACTGCCACCGATATCCGGTGGCAGTTTTTATGCTGCCACGTAATAGTTATTGTGCTTTTCCATCGGGGTTACTACACCCAGTTTTCTCTGTAAACGCTTAGTATTGTAATAGCCAATGTAATCCTCAATCATTGCA
>NZ_JACOGK010000008.1 GCF_014269395.1 Megasphaera hominis | reverse complement strand
ATCTTCTTGTAAAACTACTCCCTCGGTTTTTGAGGAAGTCAAGACAGGAAACTTGCAATTGGCATCT
The DNA here is from genome assembly GCF_014269395.1 of Megasphaera hominis. Classification (GTDB taxonomy): domain Bacteria; phylum Bacillota; class Negativicutes; order Veillonellales; family Megasphaeraceae; genus Megasphaera; species Megasphaera hominis. Next base: position 91,655 of record NZ_JACOGK010000008.1, on the reverse strand, counting down.
ACTTTTTCTTGGTATTCTACAATTAGTTCCCCCAACTTACGCTGTTCCCAAGCATCCTCAAAACCCTTGAAGCGAATAGCCGGTATCTTCTTTTCTTCCTGCATGATTATTCACCTCCAAGCAGTTTTTTTAATTCTGCGATGCCTTTCATATCAAATTCGTTGCCTGTCAGGTCGTCCAGCATACCTTTCAGTTCGTTTTCCGTGTCACGAATCTGGTCTTCCAAGGCCGAGAAGGTAATTTCATATTTCTGGCAGAGGCTTTCCATCTGTTTGACGAAGTTATGCAACAATTCGGTTTGCATCTGTTGCAAGTCCTGAATGAGGGAATCTATCCATTTTTGTTTGATGAGCTGCATGGCTTCGTCGTCGGATAACGATTCAATCGTTTCCTTCGTCAGCGCGTGCAATTGCTGTTCTTCGTCTTTGATATCCCGTTTCAAGGATTTTTCTTCGCTGTTCAATATCTTGACCTGTTTTAAAATATCTAGTGTTTCGGGCACGACTGCTTTGGCTTTCAATGTTTTATCGACCTCGGAAAAAACAAAGGCCGTCTTTTCTTGGTTGACGAAATTCTTTTCTTTGGCATCTTCGTCCAGTTCATCAAACAAGGCTTCTATTTCCGAGGAAATTTCATTCAGGCAGTTATTCTTTTCCTGCAGTGCTTGTACCGCATGGGGAAGAATGGCTTCCTGCACGAGGGTAAAGGGCAAGATATGGCCTATCCAGCCGTCCTGTATTTCTACATCTTTTCCCCTTTGCTTCTTGAGTACATAATGGGGATCGACTTTTTTCAAGGCGCCGACGCCTTCGGTTTGGATGATTTCCAGGTCGTTGGCAATCTGATTCCAGTCATCATGCAAATATTGGTAGGCACTGTATTGGTCGATAATGGGCGTGCCCTGGAGCTGCTGGAATAAGGCCGTGCTCAGGATATCCTCTTCTTGGGCGATAGGCAGGGTTCCCATTTTACCCAGCAGTTCAGATGTGAGGAAGGTTTCATACGCGTCAAGCTGTTGACGATAATGTTTTTGATAAGCCATGACATCAGCATTTTGGAATACGGCCTGCTGTAAATCCGGTACGGCCTGGCTATAGTAGACGCCATTTTCCGTGGCAAAGAGGGCGTCTTTCAGTGTCGGGAAAGCTTGCCAGTATGCCTGATACTCATGGAGCTCTTTTTCGGGGATACCGCCGAACATGGATGCGTAGATGTCCCAGCTTTCAGCCTTTTCCGCCGTATCGACGTAGCGGGGAATATTGAGGTTATAGTCATTATCACGGATTTCATCGCGGCTGACGACTTTGGAGAAACGATCTACTGTCTGCCGTGCTACGACGACGTCGACGATTTTTTTGATATCGCAGGCACGCAGCGTATTGTTCTTGCCTTCCTTGGCAAAGCCCTTGGAGGCGTCGATGATGAGCACATCCGTATTATCCCGCTTTTGTTTTAGGATCATGATAATTGTCGGGATGCCTGTGCCAAAGAAAATATTGGCAGGAAGGCCGATAATCGTATCGATATGGTTCTGTTCAATGAGGTTTTTACGAATGGTGCCTTCTTCACCGCCACGGAATAAGACGCCATGCGGCAGGACGATAGCCATGATGCCGTCGCTCTTCAGATGATACAGATCATGGAGTAAGAAGGCATAGTCGGCCTTGCTCTTTGGGGCTACGCCAAACCGGGCAAAACGGGGATCTGATTCCTTGTCAGTCGGATCCCAGACCTGGGAATAAGGCGGATTAGAAACGACGGCATCTACATATAACCGTTCATATGTATTTTCACGATCATGCTCTTCAAAATACGGCCAGTCGTCTTCCAGCGTATCACCATTACGGGTGACGATGTTATCCGGCAAAATCCCGCGCATAACCAGGTTCATTCGCGTCAGGTTGTACGTATTTTCCTTATACTCCTGCGCATAGTATTTAATGCGGTTTTCACCACCAATATATTTGGCAGCACAGCGCCCGATATTGATGAGGAGCGACCCGGAACCGCTCGTCGGGTCATATATTTCAATTTGTTTTCTATTTTGCAAGTGATTGGCGACGATTTCTGACATGAGCAGGGACACTTCGTGAGGTGTGTAGAATTCACCGGCCTTTTTACCGGCATTCGCCGCAAAGTTGCTGAGCAGGTATTCGTAAATAAAGCCCAGGACGTCGTAATCCTGTTTGCCATTCATGGGGATATCCTTAATCAAATCGATCAGGCCTCGAATGGCCTTTGTCTTGGCATCCGATGTTTCACCCAGCTTGGATAAGCCTGTTTGCAGTGTAGTAAAAATTCCCGAAAAGACTTTTTCATGCGCAGGATTGATCAAGCGATCGAAGGCAGATAAGGCATCGGTGACATCACCAGCAGAAAAATCGGCGCCTTTTTGAATCCACGTCGAAAAGAGATTATCGTAGCTGATGAAATAGCCGATATTTTGCTGTACGCTTTTTACCGTTTCGTCGTCTTCTTCTGTCAATTCCGGTAAGTATTCGTCGGTCCAGTCGGTGTCTTTCAAGTAGCGCACTTCGTTATCTGAAAGGAATTTATAAAAAATAAAGCCCAGGATATAATCCTTATATTCATTCGCTTCAATCTTCGAGCGCATACGGTTCGCTGATTCCCAAATTTTTGCCGCTAATGCTTGTTTGTTCATGTCAATTTCCTCACCATTCTATTAGTATATTTATCAGTGCTTTTCGCGCTTATACTGTATCTAAGCGTACGTATTAGTTTAAGTTTATCATAAAGCTATGAGGCCTTCAATTTATTATTTCATTAAAATAGATATAAACCTCTATTCTTTCAAATTTATACAATCCCCTTTGTTTTGCTATCAAAATATTTCATACAACCTTTTCTTATCTCATTTCTTTCTCATAGACATATGATTGTCCTTTTACAGTCATAAAATTAAATTGCTAAACTCATTGTTCATAGGTCTGGGTGCTTCTTATTTTTTTACGCAGTAATTTTATGCCTATTCTGTTGTATGATCACATGGGTATACAGGCTGGCATGTTTTCCCTTCATACGGCCGCACGAACCATAATGGGACAGAAGAATACCCGAACCAGACATAATCGTCAGGTTCGGGTATTTGTCACCAATGATATGAAATTTTCGAGCAAAACTGACCCATTTTTACGACCTGATTTGACCCACCTCAGCCAAACAGTGATACGCCGGAACTTGTTGGCTATTTCTTTGTTCCAATCCACACATCCGCGAAGGATGTGACATCGGCTGGCTCTATCAGTACTACAACAGTGAAAAATTTCAATCCACACATCCATGAAGAATGTGACGTTATCCTTGAACTTGATACCGGCTACTTCATCATTTCAATCCACACATCCACGAAGGATGTGACTACGTCGCTGCTGCTCTGCTTGAGCGTGCAAATCTGATTTCAATCCACACATCCACGAAGGATGTGACGGCCTCAAAAAGAATACACATATTTGCTCAGCTCGCAGCCTATGTAGCACGAACCGGTTTTTACCGAACTTATTTTTGTCCTCATCCTTGAGGCTTACCATGCTAAAAGCCTTGTTTCAGAGGCAACGTAATGGGTCTGTGCATTTTATGTTTGATTGCAATTGCCAGGAATCTGTTTAAGTCGATTTTGATTGATTACGCCTCCTTACTCATTTTCGTACATACGCATCGTTTATCACACGTTTGTTTCCTTTATTATAGCATATTGTAAATAGAAAAGTGAATACTTAAGCCATACTAATCTGACATAGCCTAACGAATAATTCGTCCCGCGTTTGCTTTTCAGGCATCTAAGCTATATGTTGCTAAAACCAGGCCACTTGCTGGCCTAATATTCAGTGTTAATTTTTATGAAAAACGGATTTTTTACGTTCTGAATTGACCCGCTTTTTCGAGTAAAATTGACCCACCTAAAGCGGGCCAATGAAAACACCGCTGGTCCCAATCCCAGGCTCTATATAATAGGTAATATAAATGTCTTGCGGATCTCCTAGCTTTCCGTTATACTAATTACAGATAGAGCCAAATCTGCGCCGGCCTGCATGGTGGCTGGCTTGACGGGCATTTTCTTTAAAAAATAAAGTCCTGTCATGACAGAATTTTCAATCAGCGCCGATTTTGGTCGTTTCAGCCGCATGAGAATGCGGGTTGGCAGGGACAGGTTTCTACAATTTATCCCCGTAAGGGAACGGAAATAAAAATTCCTGTACTCTTTCAGTAGTTTCATCAATTCACTGTTCAGTTTCTACAATTTAGCCCCGTAAGGGGACGGAAACTAATACGTTCCCGTCGTCGGTTCAGGTAAGTTTTCAACCTGTTTCTACAATTTATCCCCGTAAGGGGACGGAAATGAAAGTCCCGAGCTGGATTGATTGTCCGGTTCGGGGCTTTTGTCGGTGTTTGTTGTTGATTGTCATGTAAAACTGGGCTACTTGCTGGCCTAATATTCAGTGTTAATTTTTATGAAAAACGTTTTTTACGTTCTGAATTGACCCGCTTTTTCGAGTAAAACTGACCCACCTAAAGCGGGCCAATGAAAACATCACTGGTCCTAATCCCAGGCAATATAATAGGTTATATATACATCTTGCAGATTCTCTAGCTTTCCGTTATACTAAGTACAAATAGAGCCAATTCTGCGCCGGCCCGCATGGTGGCTGGCTTGATAGGCATTTTCTTTAAAAAATAAAATCCTGTCATGACAGTTTTTTCAATCAGCGCCGATTTTGGTCGTTTCAGCCGCATGAGAATGCGGGTTCTGGGAGATAGGTTTCTAAACTGAATCCCCGTAAGGGGACGGAAACCGCCGTCTACGTCAATTACAAACGGTTCGCCAAACTTTTTTTCTAAACTGAATCCCCGTAAGGGGACGGAAACACTTTTTTCCCTGTGCTTGTTGTTACTTGTGTCATTCTAATCACTGTTTCTAAACTGAATCCCCGTAAGGGGACGGAAACGCTTCCAGAATATCGTCACACGAACGATATTTGTAGTTGCCGAATTGTTTCTAAACTGAATCCCCGTAAGGGGACGGAAACATACTGAAATTCTGAAACTGATTTTCAAAAACTACGTCGTGTTTCTACAATTTATCCCCGTAAGGGGACGGAAATGAAAGCCCCGAGCTGGATTGATCGTCCGGTTCGGGGCTTTTGTCGGTGTGTTGATTGTCATGTAAAACTGGGCCACTTACTGGCCCAAAATTCAGTGTTAATTTTTATGAAAAACGGATTTTTTACGTTCTGAATTGACCCGCTTTTTCGAGTAAAACTGACCCACATAAACCGGCAGCATTATACGAGCCAATGAAAAACCACTCGTCCTAATCCCTGGCTATATATGACTTGAAGATTCTCTAGCTTTCCGTTATACTAAGTACAGATAGAGCCAAATCTGCGCCGGCCCGCATGGTGACTGGCTTGATGGGCATTTTCTTTAAAAAATAAAGTCCTGTCATGACAGATTTTTCAATCAGCGCCGATTTTGGTCGTTTCAGCCGCATGGGAATGCGGGTTCTGGGAGATAGGTTTCTAAACATTATCCCCGTAAGGGGACGGAAACCGGCCCCGTGAAGTATCTTTTGATGACATCATCTACACAGATTTCTAAACATTATCCCCGTAAGGGGACGGAAACCTGTAATTGTACAGGTGCCGGATGGCTTCTTCCTGTGTAAGTTTCTAAACATTATCCCCGTAAGGGGACGGAAACACTCTTACTACATGAGCGTGCATGCTTCTGAAGTTATCAAGGTCGTTTCTAAACATTATCCCCGTAAGGGGACGGAAACATGTCTCCATTATAGATAAGGGAACAACCGCCCCAACTGTATTGTTTCTACAATTTATCCCCGTAAGGGGACGGAAACTGTACTCTTTCGCCCGCTTTTTCGGCGTCCTCTATTTCTTTCGTTTCTACAATTTATCCCCTTCATGCGTCCTTTTTGCGGCCGCATGAACCGCGATACCCACATTGGCTAACTAATTGAATTTTCTTCAATTAGTTAGTAGTACGGCCGCAATACCCACGTTGGCTAGCTAATTGAATTTCCTTCAATTAGCTAGTAATACGGCCGCAATACCCGCACAGGGGTATTGCGTATTGCGTATTGCGTATTGCGCCCCGTAAGGGGACGGAAACTTTTTAGCTTGGGCTACTGCCGATGCTACTAATGCCTGTACCCAGTTTCTAAACATTATCCCCGTAAGGGGACGGAAACTGTCTTTAGTGATTTTTTCGTTGTTTGCATTGAAGTGTAACAGTTTCTAAATCTTATCCCCGCGAGGGGACGGAAACACTTTCGTTTGTGTGTTAAGTACCGCTTTTTGTACTGTTTCCAGGTTTCTAAATCTTATCCCCGTAAGGGGACGGAAACGCTACGTTGGCTATGCACCATTTGAGGATGGGATTATTGACGTTTCTAAGCATCAGTTCCGTGATGGAACGGATTTTTTATTTGTATAGCAAAAAAGCCCTCAAACTCTTGTTGAGTTTGAGGGCTTTTTTGGTTTTCTTCTGGTGTCGTATTGTGTTGCGGTCTATTGGGTGTTTTTCAAGTAAAACTGACCTGATTTAGTTGGCAGTTTGGGCTGGAAAGTGGTGGTTTGCTAAAAATTTATGTAATCCCTCTATTGACCGCTTCGCGGCCACTTTCCCCTCTGGGAAAGCCATCGTCTCGTATATTTAAATATAACTGACCTGATTTAGTTGGCAGTAGAGCGGCGGGTTCTTGTTTGCTGTGTGGAGGGATATACAAATTTTGATATTTCTTTCTTGGGCCTCTCTCCCCCGAAAATCGGGTACTCTCTCCGCTTTGCGGGGAAAGCCATCGTTTCATGTATGTTAAAACGCATATTTTTTGGTATTAGTCCAGCTTTTGTGGTCTCTTTTTCTAGTCCATTTTATGCGGTCATCCTGGTCACACCTTGTAGTTTCACTGTTCACACGTTGTGGTCCGGTCCCTTGCAATAAAAAAATTTCTCCTTAGGATGAAAGTATCACCCATTCATTTCCAAGAAGGAGAAATCCGAACAAATTCAAGAATTACTTGCATTCAGCCAATCCGACGCCATGATCATTGAAATCCGTCTTGTTGACGCTCATTGCGCCTGCCCGTATGGTAACGAACAGGCGCTGATTTACAGATTCGTGAATACGATGAATTCTGTACCATGCTTTCCAACTGAAAACAAGAAATCGTATTTACACGGTCTAACTAAAAAAGACACGTATGCTTTTAATCCAAAAGGCTTTGACAATAAATGACAAGGCCTTTTGACCACAAACTGGGTCTAGGTCAACCACAAAATTGTAAACAGCGTGACCACAGGGAAAGGCCACAAAGTTTGGACTAGGCCCAAATCTTTCTTTGCACACAAAAAGGCGCACGTCACTATGCGTGCGCCTTTTTGTGTGCAAGTAGAGGGATAGACCTGTTTTGGTGTTTATTCTTCGTATTGTGCCTGCATTTTCTTGATTTCTTCCTTCATTTCTTCGACAAATTCCGGCGGTTCCAGGGCGGTTACGCGGCTGCCCTGGGAAAGGAGAAACATGTTGATGCCGATGCCGTAGGTTTCGGCTTCGATGATCTTTGTGTCGCCTTTTTTCTCGATGATTTTGGCCGTCGGGATTTTGTCCAGGATGGCCTGAACGGAGCTGCCTGTGTAAGAGAATTTGATTTTTCTGTATTTGCCGGAGAACATGAACTGGATTTTTTCGCGCAGTTCGCCTTCGTCAAAGTCGTGTTCCTTATCGAGGACGAAGTGTTTCCTGTGTTCTACGATGCCGGCAATGCGGTCGACGCGGTAGTACAGGGGCACCCAGTCCAGGGTGTCGCAGCGATAGGCAATGAGGTAAAAATAATAGTCCGAAAAGGTGATGGCTACAGGCATGATGCGCCGTTCTACCAGGTCACGCGAGGCCTTATAGTACGTGAGGGTTATTTCGATCCGTTCGTAAATGCAGCGCGTCAGGGTCCAAATGTGGTCAATGACGCTCTTGCAGTCGCTGTTGACTTCGTTGTAGTGGTACATTTCCTTGGCAATGATCTGGTCGAGCATGGTTCTGTCGTGGCGGGATGTGAAGTTTTTCAGTTTATCCACAATGTCCAAGAGTTCCATTTTGCTAAAGGCCCGGCAGCCGATCATCATTTTGATGACGGCAATGAGTTCCTTGCTCAGGAGGAAATTTTCAAATTCCAGATAATACGATTTCGAGCTCGCAGCGTATTTCAATTCCGTATTGTCTACGAGATCGCGATGGTCGTATAAGAATGTTTTAATTTCCCCAATGTCGCGGGAAATACTTTTTGATGATACGCCGTATTCATCGGCCAATTTTTTTACTGATACATTTTCGCCCTTCATGACACGGAAAAAATTTCCAGCATGCGGCTCTTCTTCGTGCCTGTGCTCCCCATAAGCTTCAAGCTCCTTCCGTTATTCTCTGCATCTATTGTATCATATACAACAGACACAGGACTGTCCCACTAAAATTATTAGCTATATTTTTTAGAAATATTTTATTCAGCCCATCTAATGGGAAGCCTTGCGGACAAATAGCTTTTGGGCATGCAAAAAAGCTGTGGGAACATGAGTGTCTCATGTCTCCACAGCTTTTTCTTTATGTGTTAGTTTCCACCGTGGTAATTTGCCACGTCTAAACGGCTCAATGCTCTTTTAAGAGCCGCTTCTGCCCGTACCTCATCGATACCAGCCTGATGTTCCTGCAAGCGTTTTTCTGCACGTTTGCGGGCTCGTTCGGCCCGTTCTACGTCGATATCCTCCGGCTTTTCTGCAGCCGGCGTGATGACCGTGACGACGTTGTTGTTGACTTCCATGAAGCCTTGCGCAACGCTGACACAGTGCCGCTTGCCATCTATTTCATAATAGAGCGGCCAAATACGCAGGGAGGCGATGAGCGGTGCATGGCTGGGCATGACGCCCAGATCGCCATCGAGGGCACGAACGAGGACAAAATCCACATCTTCGCTCAATACAGATGCATCGGGCGTGATGATTTCCAGGTGGAGTTTTTTGCCTGTTTCTGCCATGCCTTATTCCCCTTTCAGAGTCTTGGCTTTTTCGAAGGCTTCATCAATGTTCCCTACCATGTAGAAGGCCTGTTCCGGCATGTCATCGCATTTCCCGGAGAGGATTTCCTTAAAGCCGGCAATGGTGTCCTTCAAGGGCACATAGCGGCCCGGCTGGCCTGTAAACTGTTCAGCAACAGCAAAAGGCTGGCTCAGGAAACGCTGGATCTTACGGGCCCGGGCGACTGTCAGCTTATCTTCTTCAGACAGTTCGTCGATACCGAGGATGGCGATGATATCCTGAAGGTCGTTATACTTCTGCAGGATTTCCTGTACTTCACGGGCTGTCTTGTAGTGATCTTCGCCGATGATGTGCGGGTCGAGGATACGGGACGTGGAATCGAGCGGATCCACGGCAGGATAAATCCCCAATTCGGCGATTTCACGGGACAGTACGGTCGTTGCATCCAAATGGGCAAAGGTAGCAGCCGGAGCCGGGTCCGTCAAGTCATCGGCAGGTACGTATACGGCCTGTACAGATGTAATAGAGCCGTCCTTTGTCGAGGTAATACGTTCCTGCAGGGCGCCAACGTCTGTTGCCAGTGTCGGCTGATAGCCAACGGCGGACGGAATACGGCCCAGCAGAGCCGATACTTCAGAACCAGCCTGGATGAAACGGAAAATGTTATCGATAAAGAGCAGTACGTCTTTGTGTTCTTTATCACGGAAATATTCAGCCATGGTGAGGCCTGTCAGGCCGACACGCATACGGGCTCCAGGCGGTTCGTTCATCTGGCCATAGACGAGGGCCGTCTTGTTGATAACGCCCGATTCCTTCATTTCATTCCAAAGGTCATTGCCTTCACGTGTACGTTCACCAACGCCTGTGAATACGGAGTAACCACCGTGTTCTGTTGCGACGTTATGGATCAGTTCCATGATCAAAACGGTCTTGCCTACACCGGCACCACCGAAGAGGCCAACCTTGCCGCCCTTGGAGTACGGTGCAATGAGGTCAACGACTTTGATGCCTGTTTCCAGGATTTCCGTACCTGTAGCCTGGTCTTCAAACTTTGGTACAGGACGGTGGATCGGCCAATAGTCATCAGCCTTTACTTCTTCATCTACTTTATCTACGGTCTGGCCAAGAACGTTAAAGATACGTCCCAGTACGCCAGGGCCAACGGGGACCTTGATCGGGCTGCCCGTATTTTCTGCAGCCATGCCGCGGACGAGACCGTCCGTAGAGCTCATGGCTACGCAACGGACGACATCGTCGCCCAAATGCTGCATTACTTCTGCTACCAGATCAATCGCCTGGTCTCCTTCGCCGCCTGTTACATGGATAGCCGTATAGATAGCTGGCAAATCTTCTTCTGTAGAAAAGCGGACGTCGATAACCGGGCCGATAACCTGGATTACTTTCCCAAATTTATTGCTCATGAAGAGGCTCTCCTCCTTATTTAGATTTCACACTCTGCTATTGCAGCGCATTGGCGCCACTGACGATTTCTGTCAGTTCGTTCGTAATGCCGGCCTGACGTACCTTGTTGTAATGGACAGTCAGTTTTTCGATGAGGTCGCTGGCATTATCTGTAGCCGAGGTCATAGCAGTCATACGCGCGCCCAGTTCGCTGGCAGCGGACTGAAGCAGGCCGTTGTAGATAGACATATCGATGTACTGGGGCAACAAGGTCGATAAAACCTGCTGCGCATCAGGAGCAAACAGATATTCTTCGGACGGCCCGTCTCCGGCTACGCTTTCCGGAGCGATGGGCAAAAGCCGTGTACGCGTTACTTCCTGCGAAAGGGCCGATTTGAACTTCGTGTAAATGAGATACACTTCATCGACGGTCCCGTCGAGGAATTTATTCGTCGCTTCCCGTGCCAAAGCCTGGGCATGCGTGAATTCAGGCTTATCAGAAAAGCCCGTCCGCTTGTATTCCGGCGTAATCCGCAAATGCTTCAGGTATTCGACAGGCTTGCGACCCGTCACAATAAGGTAGGACACGGCCCGGGGTTTATCCCGCAGCACTTCGACCATTGCCTTGTTGATATTGGAACTAAAGGCACCAGCCAGCCCTTTATCGGCACCGATGATGATATAGCACGTCCGTTTCACTTCCCTCGTCTGGAACAAGGGATTGTTTTCACCGGGCGTTGCCGCAGCCAGACGCTGCAGCATCCCTTCGAGCTGTTCAGTATAGGGGGCTGTTGCCAAAGCGCGATCCTGTGCACGGCGCAGACGTACGGAAGAAACCATCTTCATGGCCTTGGTGATCTGCTGTGTGTTCGTAACGGATTTAATCCGTCGGTTTATTTCGCGTGCACTCGGCATAGCTTATTCCTCCTCTTTGACTAATTGATGATTTGCACCAAACTGTTTAGTGAATTCAGCAATAGCTTTCTTGAGGGTTTCTTCTGTATCTGCGCCGAGTTCTTTCTTTTCTTTAATGTCCGCGCCGACTTCCGGATAGTTAGCGTGCATGAATTTCAGCAGCTGGTCTTCAAATTCCGTAACATCTTCTACCTGAATCGGCATGAGATAGCCTTTAACGGCTGCGTAAATCTGAATAACCTGGTCTTCTACCGCCATTGGCTGGTACTGCGGCTGAATCAGCATCTGCATGGTCCGTTCACCGGCATCGATCTGGGCCTTCGTGTTTTTATCGAGGTCCGAACCGAACTGGGCAAAGGCTGCCAGTTCACGATACTGAGCCAGGCTCAGACGGAGTGTACCGGCAATCTTCTTCATAGCCTTGATCTGGGCAGAACCACCAACACGGGATACGGAAAGGCCGACGTTGATAGCCGGGCGTACGCCGGAGTTGAAGAGTTCTGTTTCCAGGAAGATCTGGCCGTCCGTAATGGAAATAACGTTGGTCGGAATGTATGCCGAAAGGTCACCAGCCAGTGTTTCGATAATCGGCAGGGCCGTAATGGAGCCGCCGCCGAGTTCGTCGGACAACTTCGCTGCCCGTTCGAGCAGACGGGAGTGTAAGTAGAAAACATCGCCCGGATAGGCTTCACGTCCTGGCGGACGACGCAGTAACAGGGACATGGCACGGTACGCCTGGGCATGTTTGGACAAATCATCATATACACAGAGGCAGTCTTTGCCTTTATGCATGAAGTATTCAGCCATAGCGACGCCGGAATACGGAGCCAGGTACTGGAGCGGCGAGCCGTCAGAAGCCGTAGCGGCTACGACGATGGTATACGCCATAGCACCATTTTCTTCCAGTGTCCGTACGACACGGGCAATGGTCGATGCTTTCTGGCCGATAGCGACATATACGCAAATAACACCGCTATCCTTCTGGTTAATAATCGTATCGATGGCAATAGCCGTCTTACCGGTACCACGGTCACCGATGATCAATTCACGCTGGCCACGGCCGATTGGGACCATGGAGTCAATCGCCTTGAGGCCTGTCTGCAGCGGTACTTTAACCGGCTGGCGGTCAGCAATACCGTGGGCAATGACTTCAACGCGGTTATACTGGGCGGCAGAAATAGTTCCTTTGCCGTCAATAGGTTCCCCTAATGGGTTTACGACACGGCCGATGAGAGATTCACCGACAGGTACGCTCATAACCTTACCAGAACGACGTACGGTGTCGCCTTCTTTGATGGATTCGACATCACCGAAAAGTACGGCGCCAACGTTATCTTCTTCCAGGTTCATGGCGAGGCCGTATACATCATTAGGTAATTCCAGGAGTTCCCCGGACATTACCTTATCCAAACCGTATATATGCGCTATGCCGTCCCCGACTTCCAGGACGGTGCCTACGTCGTCGACGTTCATTTCGACATTGTAGTCTTCGATTTGTTTTTTAATTATGGCCGTAATTTCTTCTGGCTTCATTTTCATTGTTCGTCCGTCACCTCATTCATTACGTCAGACTGTAACAGCGCATGCTGCATATCCTGCAGCTGCCGGCGCAGACTGCCGTCTATTAGTCGGTCGCCAATCTGGACTACCATGCCGCCGAGAATATGCGGATCGATGGTATAGACCGGGTCGATATGCTTGCCCGTCATCTTTTCCAGGGACGCAACCAGTTGTTTTTCTTCTTCTGCTGACAAAGGCTTGACGAGACGGATCTTGGCAACTTCGATATTCTGAGCTGCACGGGACAAATCGATAAACCCGTCAATAGCCGCGACGATCGCTGCATCTCTGCGCCGGTCGATCATGACGTAGAGGAACTGCATAATGAGCGGCGATACGTCATCAGCAAAAATTTGTTTTAACGTGTCTTTCTTCGCTTCCGGTGTAATGAGCGGATGTTCCACGAATTTTAATAAATCCGGATTCATCTGCAGCGTATCCCGGATGCTGCGCAGCTGCTGGCCAAATTCGTTTATCTTGTCTTGCTCTTTTGCTATGTCGAACATAGCCTGGCTGTATTTGCTGTAAACGATTTCAGGAATCATCCCTGTTTACCTGCTGCGGCTTGCTTATCAAAGCTCTTCAGACATTCGGCCACCAGTTTCTGGTTCATATCCGTATCCATGTTCTTTTGGAGCAGTTTTTCTGCCACAGCCATAGACAGCGTTACTACTTCATTTCTCATTTCACGAATAGCCGCTTCTCGTTCGTTTACGATTTCAGCCTGGGCAATTTCTTTTTCCCGTGCGATCTGTGCGCGGATAGCGTCGAGCTGTGCCTGTGCTTCTTTATCAGCCTGTTTTACCGCTTTATCAACGATAGCCTGTGCTTCCGTGTGGGCCTTCTGCAGTTGTGCTTCATAGTCTGCTTTCAGCTTTTCTGCTGTAGCACGGGCTTCTTCAGCGCTGCTGATATCCGTGGCAATTTTATTTCTGCGGTCTTCCAATACTTTGAGAATCGGTTTGTACGCAAACTTTGCCAGAATAGCAACGAGGATGAAGAAGTTGACAAATTGGAAAAGCAGTGTTCCATTAAGATCGATCAATGCATTTCCCTCCTTTTACCCTGCATGTGTATGCACTTGGCGATTATTTGAAAGGATTAGCAAATACCAATACGATCGAAATAACGGCAGCGATGATAGGCATGGATTCAATCAAGCCTACGGAAATCAGGAAGTTAACGAGGAGCTTGCCGCCCATTTCCGGCTGACGGGCAAGACCTTCCAACATTTTCGATGCGGCATGGCCGTCACCGATAGCAGCGCCCATAGCTGCCAAACCGATACCAATTGCTGCGCCCATTACGGATAATGCTAATACAAATTCTGTTCCCATAATTTAAAATCCTCCTTGATTGTGCGTGATTTTGAATTTCTACTCTTCTCCCATAGAATCTTTCAGGTATGAAGTTGTCAGAATGGTGAAGATAAAGGCCTGGATCAAGCCAATGAAAAGACTAAATGCAATCCAAATCATCGGTACACCGGCCGGTACGAGATCGTACAGTACTTCCAGCAGAATTTCACCGGCCAGAATGTTGCCAAATAGACGGAAAGCCAAGGTCAACGGCTTGGTGAACTCTTCCAGGATGTTCATGATGAGGAACGGTGCAAAAGGTTCCATATAGTGCTTTAAATGCTTCTTAAGCCCCATGTTTTTCAGGGCAATGTAGTGGACCATAAAGGTCGATACCAAGGCTAGTGCCAATGTCGTATTCAGATCATTGGTAGGCGAAGCCAAAATATGCGGACTCGGCAAAAGCCCTAATTCATTACCCACCAGGATGAAGAGAAACATGGTCAAGAGAACGGAGACAACCTGCCCCCACTTTGGCCCTAATGTTTCCTGAAATTGCTTCAACAAGGCTTCAATGATCATTTCCATCACATTTTGGATGCCTGAAGGGACCAGGGAATGGCCTCTGGTCGCAGCAACTGTAAGAATAATAACTATAGCTGCCGTAAGCCAGGTCATGTACAGCGTATCCATATTGACGTTCATACCTAATAACTGAACGACCAAATGGTGACCCGTATGCAACTCCATGATAAGCGCCTCCTTTCCTTATTTATTTTTTCCGTGTGACAAAGCGGTATAAATAGCCTGTGCGTAAATGAGAATCCGATACGTCAAAATGCCTGCCAGAGCTGCCCAGTAATTAATAGCCGGGAACTGCAGAATGACAATAAACATTAAGACGATCATCAAGATGCGCAAAGCCGAACCGCCCCGTATCACTGCCGCCGCCTTAGCAGGATCGAGCTTGAGTGCCTTGACTGAGCGGCTGCAAAGCATAATAAAATACAGAAGGTTCAGTCCGCAGCCAATGAGCCAGCCGCTGACGTACTGGCCTTTTCCCACGAGCACCAAACAAGCTGTGACGAAAAAGGCCAGGCCCGCCAGCTGCACCAGCGTGCGTTTTACATAACGTACAAAGTCTTCCATGGTTGTGCGTACCTTCCCTTTCAGGAGTGATGCCGGTGTGAATCTTCGTTCATATAGCGCAGGGCCTTCTTGTAAAGGCCCCAAAAGCCTGTAGCAGCGCCGAAAAATCCACCGATAATGAGGCCCCATGGCGTGGTTCCTGCATGCGAATCAATCCAGTAGCCACAAAAGATGCCGACACACATACTGACAAAAAGTGTCATACCCATGGAGCCTGCCGTAACAGCAATGTTCCATATATCCATATTATTGTGGTCTTTTCTTTTGTGCATACTGTTTTTCTCCCGGCTTCTCATTCGTATTTCTACCTTGCAGATATGAATGAATCAGAAGCTGCCAGGTGGTTATCCGTGGATTAACTTTACTTTTTTTCATGCTTGCTTTTCATTTATTCATATCACTGCTATTTTATCATGACGTTTTCGTAAAATCAATAAAGTTTAAGGAATCAGCAAATAAACGGAAAAATGTATATTTTTTATTTATTCCCTTAGCTTATATTATTGTGAAAGTCGTCACTTAAACGTTAAACTCATCAGGCTTTTCCGTTGCACCGGCAAAAGCGTATAAAATAGCCTGGACGATACGGCGCGAAGCCTGTCCGTCGCCGTAGGGATTGACGGCGTTGCTCATAGCAGCGTAAGCCCCTTCGTTCGTCAGGAGTTCCTTCGTTTCTTTATATACCTTATCGTAGTCCGTACCGATGAGGTGTACCGTGCCGGCATCTACGGCTTCCGGCCGTTCTGTCGTATCGCGCAGGACCAGAACGGGTTTGCCGAGCGACGGGGCTTCTTCCTGGATGCCGCCGGAATCGGTGAGGACGAGACAGCTATGATGCATAAGGTTGGCAAAGGGTTCGTATTCCATGGGGTCGATGAGGTGGATACGGTCGACGCCGGCCAGCTCTTCTTCGACTACCTTGCGTACGAGAGGATTGCGGTGAACCGGGAAGACGACTTCCGTGTCCTTGATTTCTTCTACAATCTGGCGCAACGCCTTGTAGATATGGCGCATGGGTTCGCCCAGGTTTTCCCGGCGGTGCGTCGTCAAAAGGATAATGCGGTGGTTCTTGAAATCCACATCTTCCAGTCCTTCCGCCGTAAAATCGTACTCGTCATTGACGGTCTTCATGAGGGCGTCAATGACGGTGTTGCCTGTGACATATATGTTGTCCGGGTTTACACCTTCGCGCAGGAGATTGCCCTGCGCCGTCAGCGTCGGTGAAAAATGGATGGACGAAATAGCGCCCGTCAGTTTACGGTTCATTTCTTCTGGGAAAGGAGAATAGATATTCCCGGTCCGCAGGCCTGCTTCTACGTGGCCTACAGGAATTTGCTGGTAATACGCAGCCAGCGCACCGGCAAAGGTCGTCGTCGTATCGCCGTGCACGAGGACGAGATCCGGTTTTTCCAGTTCCATAACCGTCTTGAGGCCTTGCAGCGCCCGCGTCGTAATATCGTAAAGCGTCTGGCTCTGGCTCATAATGTTCAAGTCATAGTCGGGGTGAATCTGGAAAAGCTCCAGAACCTGATCGAGCATCTGGCGATGCTGGGCCGTAACGGCCACTACGGTCTGGATCTGTTCCGGATGTTTTTTCAGTTCCAGTACTACCGGCGCCATCTTGATGGCCTCCGGTCTGGTTCCGAAAACAGTCATTACCTTTATCATACTAAATCCTCCTTAAATCGAACAAATTCTACTCATTGTTTATGAGTAGAATTTGTCGTTTTATGCAGTATTCCAATTCGTTTTGCTGAATAAATGATCACTGCCAAAACAATCGCTACGGTCAGGATGCCCGTTTTGTAGTTTACACTGGCCACGAAGAGCGCAACGAGGCCCAGGACAGCGCTGACGCAGTACATGATCAGTACAGCCTGTTTCTGGGTCAGGCCCAAGGCTAAAAGGCGGTGATGCAAATGACCTTTGTCCGGCGTAAAAATGGGCACACCGCTCATCTTGCGGCGGACAATGGCAAATAACGTATCTAAAATAGGCAGGCCCAGGGCGATGACCGGTACGACGAGGGCAATCGTCGCCGCCGTCTTGACCAGGCCCAGTACGGCCGTAACAGCCATGGTATAGCCCAAGAGCATACTGCCTGTGTCACCCATAAAGATCTTGGCAGGGTTGAAGTTGTACTGCAAGAAGCCCAGGGCGGCACCAGCCATCGAAATGATGATCATAGCCGGCAAGTACTGGTTCATGCTGACAGCCATTAAAAACATGGAAATAGACGCAATAAACGAAACACCTGCGGCCAGTCCATCAAGTCCGTCAATCAGGTTGACCGTATTGGTAAAGCCGATGATCCAGAAAATAGTCACTGGAATGGCTACGATTTCTGGCAGGACGATGAGCGTCCCAAAGGGATTGGTCAACCATTCGATCTGAATCCCAAAGGCCACGGGAATACAGGCAGAAACGATCTGCCCTACGAGTTTGACCTTCGCCGGAATATTGCAGATATCGTCCCAAATACCGATACAGACAATGGCCGAGCAACCCAAAAGCAGGCCCAGCATTTCGTGATTCAAGGGCATGGAATACAAGACGCCTGCCATGAAGCCAAAGTAAATCGCCAAGCCCCCCAGACGGGGAATGGTATGGGTATGGACCTTTCTGGGATCCGGTTTATCAATAGCGCCCACTTTAATAGCCAGCTTTTTTACGCTGGGAGTCAGGGCATAGGCCACGATCAAGGCTATAAAGAAGGGCACAAAGTATACAAGCACAACACACGCCTACTTTCCATTTATACTGTGATACATACGAGCTTTAGTTGGTCAGGCTCCGCATGGGTGCAGGAATCCGGCCACCGCGGGCAATAAATTCATCGTTGCGGAAGGTATTGACCGCAATGATCGGGGCATGGCCCAAAAGGCCGCCAAATTCTACGACGTCGCCAACGGTCTTGCCCGGTACGGGAATGACGCGGACGGCAGTCGTCTTGTTGTTGATCATGCCGATTGCTGCTTCGTCGGCAATGATCGCCGAAATGGTCGCTGCCGATGTATCGCCCGGTACGGCGATCATATCGAGGCCAACAGAGCATACGCAGGTCATGGCTTCCAATTTTTCCAAGCTCAGGCTGCCCCGTTCGACAGCTTCGATCATGCCCTTGTCTTCGCTCACGGGGATGAAGGCACCGGACAGGCCGCCAACGCGGCTGGAGGCCATGAGACCGCCTTTTTTCACAGCGTCGTTGAGGAGCGCCAGGGCTGCTGTCGTACCGCAGGCACCACAGCTTTCCAGGCCCATTTCTTCCAAAATAGCCGCAACGCTGTCACCCACGGCCGGAGTTGGCGCCAGGGACAGGTCGATAATACCAAAGGGCACGTTCAGGCGGCGCGAAGCTTCCTGGGCTACGAGCTGGCCTACGCGCGTAATCTTAAAGGCTGTTTTCTTAATCGTTTCGGCAACAACATCGAAGGGTTCACCCTTGACGCTTTCCAGGGCCCGTTTGACAACGCCCGGGCCGCTGACGCCAACACTGACGCAGCTGTCACCCTGGGTAACGCCGTGGAAGGCGCCGGCCATAAAGGGATTATCTTCTACAGGGTTCGAGAAGACGACGAGCTTGGCACAGCCTAAGGCGTCGTGTTCTTTCGTCAGTTCCCCGAGGGTTTTAAAAATACGGCCCATTTCGGCTACGGCATCCATGTTGATACCGGCCTTGGTCGAGCCTACGGCGACAGAGCTGCAGACGAGATCTGTCGTAGCCAGTGCTTCGGGAATGGAAGCGAGGAGCTTGCGGTCCCCTTCTGTATAGCCCCGTTCGACGAGCGCTGAAAAGCCGCCGATGAAATCGATACCGATTTCCTTAGCCGCTTTATCGAGGGTCTGGGCGACGGACACGTAGTCCGTAAGGTCGCTGCAGGCAGCTACGATCGAAATAGGTGTAACGGCAACGCGTTTGTTAATAATGGGCACGCCAAATTCATTGCCAATATCATTGCCGGTCTGTACGAGATGTTCGCCATAGCGCGTAATCTTGTCGTAAATATTACGGCACAGCGTCTTGCCGTCACTGCTGCAGCAGTCGAGCAGACTGATGCCCATCGTAATCGTACGGACATCGAGGTTGTTCTTTTGAATCATCTGATTCGTTTCTAATATGTCGTGAATAGTCAGCATGTCTTCTTCCCCCTAGCCGATGCGATGCATTGCATTGAAGATTTCCATGTTTTGTGCCCGGATTTCTACACCCAGCTGATCGCCCTTTTCCTTGAGCAGCTGCTGCAAGCCATTGAGATCGACGGCGGAATTTTCCAAATCAACGATCATTGCCATATTAAAAATGTTGTCGAGTATTACCTGGTTAATGGTCAGGATATTCACCTGATTTTCTGCCATAATATTGCTGACAGCGGCAATAATACCCGTACGGTCTACCCCTACTACAGTGATAACAGCCTTCATAAAAATGTCCACTCCTTTTTCTCTTCTCTGGAACAATATAAGAATATCCCCTCATTGCTCATTCTTACACATTATACCATAGATATATGGTGAAATTCTATGCTTTTGTAAAATGCCGCGTACAGCAGTCCCTTGAAAAACTGCTGTACCACGGCCTGTGTTCCATTTGTTTTGCTTATTTCCCTAACGCCTTGCTGATCAGGGCTTTGCCTTCATCCAGGAGCTGTGCCGCCTGTTCTTCCGACACGAAGCTTTCGGCGTAGAGCTTGTACATATCTTCCGTACCGGACGGGCGGGCTGCTACCCAGCCGTCTTCCGTGCAGATCTTGACGCCGCCAATCGCCATATCACCATAAGGCGAGCGGGACAATACCGCCGTAATAGGGCTGCCGCACAGGGTCTTTTCCGTTACGTCTGCTTCGGTCAGGCTGCTGATCTTGGCCTTTTCTTCGAGATTGGCCGGCGCGTCGCTGCGCATAGTATAGGGACGGCCCAGCTTTTCGCACAATTCATTGTAGTATTCAATAGGCGATTTGCCGGTCACGGCCTTGATTTCTGCTGCCAAGAGGCACATGATCATGCCGTCCTTATCGGTCGTCCAAAGGCTTCTGTCGCGGGCAACAAAGGAGCCGCCAGCACTTTCTTCGCCGGAGAAGGCGATTTTGCCATCCTTATAGAGGCCCCCGAAGTATTTAAAGCCGACAGGCACTTCGTAGAGGGGTACGCCGAGAAGCTTAGCCGAACGGGCCAGGAGATCTGTCGTCACGACGGTTTTGCCAATGCCCAGGCCGTCAAAGTGACGGTGTGTCATGAGGTAATGGGAGGCAACGGTCAAATAGGCGTTAGCCGTAATCATGCCTTCCCGGCCGGAAACGATACCAAAGCGGTCGTAGTCCGGGTCGTTGGCTAAGATCAGGTCGTACGCCGTATCTTCTTTGATGACGGCAGACATGACGTATTTGGACGAGCAGTCCATGCGGACCTTGCCGTCGTGGTCGTAATTCATGAAGGTAAACTGCGGGTCGTACTGGTCGTTGACGAAGTCGATAGCCAGCCCATAGGCCTGGGCAATGCGGTGCCAATAGTTCATGCCGGAACCGCCCAGGGCGTTGACCAGAATGTGCAGGTTGGCATCCTGAATGGCATCCATATCGATGATGGACGCTAATTCCGCTACATAAAGACCTTTATAGTCATAAGGCGTAACGAAACGGCTCTGTTTCGCTTCTTCATAGGGCAAACGCCGTACTTCTGCGTTTTTGCCGGCCAAGAGGCGGTTGGCTTCTGTTTCAATGGCCTTCGTAATAGACGATTCGGCCGGGCCGCCTGTGAAGGGGTTGTATTTGATGCCGCCATGTTCCGGCGGATTATGGGACGGTGTAATGATCAAGCCATCGGCAAGGTTTTCCGTACGGCCGCTGTTATAGCGCAAGATTGCCCGGGATACAGACGGTGTCGGTACGAAATCGTCTTCACTATCTACGTAGGCCGGCACGCCGTTGGCGGCGAGGACTTCGAGGACCGTTTCATAGGCCAGCTTCGAAAGATAATGCGTATCTTCGCCGACAAAGAGCGGTCCTGTGGCACCAAATTCCTTACGGAAATTGCAAACAGCCTGAGCAATAGCCGCTACGTGTGCTTCTGTAAAACTGCCATTACCGGCCTGGCCGCGGTGGCCCGACGTACCGAAGCGTACTTGCTGTGCCGCATTGGTCACATCCGGAAAAATCCGATGATACGCGTCTGCAATAGCGGCTAAATCGATATAATCTTCTTTTCTCACCTTGGTACCTGCTAATTCATGCACTGCCATAACATCACCCTGTTCCCTTAGTTTTGACAACTATTTAAAATTTCTATACAATAACTTCATACAAGGCAGACTTCCATTGTCTGCTATATATTGTATGTCTTTAATTATAGCAAATAATCTCAAAATATTATATAGTTTTTCCATACGAAAGGACACACACCATGAAATATATCTCTTGGAACGTCAACGGCCTGCGGGCTGTCATGAAAAAAGGCTTTATGGACACCTTTGCAGCCCTCGATGCCGACGTCTTCGCCCTGCAAGAAACGAAGCTCCAGGAAGGCCAGATCGACCTGGATCTGCCGGGCTATGAACAGTATTGGAACTATGCCGATAAGAAAGGCTACAGCGGCACAGCCGTCTTCACACGCGTCCAGCCCCTGTCCGTCCGATACGGCATGGGCATTGATGAACATGACCATGAAGGCCGCCTGATTACGCTCGAATTTGACGACACGTACTTCGTTACGTGCTACACGCCAAACAGCCAGAGCGAGCTCGCCCGCCTGGACTACCGCATGCACTGGGAAGACGATTTCCGCGCCTACCTGACGGACCTGAGTGCCAAAAAGCCGGTCATCCTCTGCGGCGACCTGAACGTAGCCCATGAAGAAATCGACCTCAAGAACCCCAAGACGAACCACAATAACGCCGGCTTCTCCGATGCAGAACGGCAAAAGATGACAGACCTTCTGGCAGCGGGTTTCACCGATACGTGGCGCTACTTCTATCCGGACGTAACGGGCATTTATTCGTGGTGGAGCTACCGCTTCAAAGCCCGTCAGAACAACGCCGGCTGGCGTATTGACTACTTCATTACGTCTAAAGCCCTGAACGACCGTCTGGAAAAGGCAGAAATCTACACGGATATTACCGGCAGTGACCACTGCCCTGTAGGCCTTACGATAAAGTAAAAATAATCTTGCGTCTTACCGCCAACCATGATAGAATAATTTTAGTTTTGTCATGCGAGTGTGGCGGAATGGCAGACGCGCCAGACTTAGGATCTGGTGTCTTATGACGTAAGGGTTCAAGTCCCTTCACTCGCACCAAGCCAGGCACTGTCTACGTTTGTAGGCAGTGCCTTTTCTTTTTCCAGGTGAAAAAACATTTCATCGAACTCTCCATGGGTTTTCTATAGGCGTAATTATTCAAAAACGATATAGCCTAATATTCTTATATTACATTCATTATACCTATTTGTTTTAGTTAGTATGTACCAAAATCATACAAACTGTATCGGCATACCTCCCGCCTTTTTATCAGTCTCGTATGCAATAAGTGTATCATTGCATATAAATGCACCTATTTCGTAAGTAAAATTCATAATTAACAAAAAAAGTTTATTCTTTATTTTCATTTTACTATTTGTTTTTTTCCTTGCCCTATCTCTCACTTTCTTTGTATTTCCTGACACAAAAAAAACGCTATACCCTGGTGTATCTGCCAGAGGCATAGCGTTTTTTTACTCCCTATATAGGTACTGTTGTCTGCTTCCCTGCAGGGTACCTATTGCTGATCTAAGGTATCGGCCAATTCTTTGCCCAGGGCCAAATCAGACGCCGGGTTTTGGCCTGTAATCAGTTCCCGGTCGTGGACGATGTGACTCTGAAAGAGAGGGCCTTCGATAACCGTAGCTCCGGCAATCTGCAAGGCCTGTTCCACATGGAAGGGCATTTCCGTACCGTGTTTGACTTCACCGGGCCATTCTTCCCCATCGGAGAAGACGGTCATCGTATAGCCTTTGTAAATCCAATCCTTAGCCGCAGCCATGGCGGCCTGGGGCTGGCGGCTGACGAGGGCCTGTCTGTACGCCGCAGCATCAGGCAAGGCAGAGAGCGCCGCTACCGGACCGTGGCAGATAAAGGCCGTCGGTTTTTGCTGTGCGTGGAAGTAAGCAAGTATCTTCCCTAATTCCGGGTCCTGCATAAGATCTGTCATAGGGGCATGACCGCCCGGGACAAACACAGCGTCGTACGCAGCCACGTGTGCCAAGGCCTCGTGCAGGGAAATGACGGGCAGGGCTTCCGTAAAGGCGTACGCCTTAGCCCGGGCCGCATCATCGCCGCCAAAGAAATTCTTCGCATTGGAGCCTTGGTCCATATAAGGCCGCTGGCCATCAGGTGTGGCCAATACGATCCGATAGCCCCGTTCCTGAAGGTATTCCGCCGGTACGGCCAGCTCATTGAGGAAAAATCCGACAGACGACGTCGTACCATTGGCCATGGTCATTTCCTTCTGGCTCGACGCGACGACGAGAATCGTTCCCTTGGCTGCTGCATAGGCCGTCTGGCCAAAGGTAAAAGGCAGCCACGCTGCCAGAGCTAGCAAAATTGCTACTATATAACGCATTCTACCAAAATCCCCTCTCTTATTCTGCTTTTTCGATCCGATCGCTCATATATTTCTTACCCCAGTCGCACATGGCCTGCACAATAGGTGACAACGTGCGGCCATAGTCCGTCAGGCTATATTCCGTCTTCGGCGGTACGACAGGATATACTTTACGTACAACAATGCCATCGGCTTCCAGCTCGCGCAGCTGCTGCGTCAGCATCTTAGGCGTTGCCTGAGGCACAAAGCGCCGCAACTCGCTGTAGCGCTGGGTCCCTTCCATGAGGTGCCAGAGAATGATGCATTTGTATTTCCCGGAAATGAGGGAAAGCACAGCCTCAACGGGGCAATGGAACAGATCCGTCTTATGATTCATAAAAAACACCTCCTTATACAGCTTTTACGGTTTTATTTTACTCTCTAGGGACGAGATAAGGAAGAATGCACTATATAGTGCTATAGTATCAAAAAAGATACTATAGTGTACAGGAAAAAGCCCCTGCCGTACGCAGTAGAGATACGGGCAAGGGCTTTCTCAATATATGTACAAAAAAGGAAGGTTATACTTTGAGTTTCTTCAGTTCTTCTTCCAGAACCGGCAAGGCGGCAAAGAGGTCACCGACAATGCCATAGTGGGCAAAGCGGAAAATCGGTGCGTTCGGATCGTTATTGACAGCAATGATGAGGCCTACATCCTTCAGGCCCAGGCGATGCTGGATGGCACCGGAAATACCGAGGGCTACATAAATGCTGGCCTGGATGCTTGCGCCGGTAACGCCGATCTGCTGGTCATAGGGAGCCCAGCCATTATCGACGAGAGGCTTCGATACGCCCAGCGGTGCGCCAATAGCGTCGGCGAAGGCTTTTACTTTTGCCAGGCCTTCTTCGTCGCCAACACCGCGGCCGGCACCGACGACAAAGTCTGCCGTCGTAATATCGGCATCGGGATCAAGAGGCGGTAAGGCTTCAAATTTCGTAACCTTCAGCGTAGGCGCCGGTGCGTCGAGGGAAACGGCTTCTTCCATGACTTCCCCGGTCCGGCCCGGATCAAAGATATTGTTGCGGAAAATGCGTTCGCCAATCGTCGCCAGCTGCGGCCGTGTCGTCGTCAGAATCTTGACGAATACCTTGCCTGTATAGGCTGGCCGTACCCACGTGAGGGAATCGCCATTTTCATAGGAGCAATCAATGCAATCGGCTACGAGGCCCAGGTTCATGGCTGCCGACAGACGTCCGCCCAGATCGCGGCCATCGTGGGAAGCACCGATGAGCAGTACGTTAGCTTCGTATTTGCTGATCACGCTGCGTACAGCAGCTGTATAGAGAACGCTGTCGAATACATCCAGTTCCGGATTAGTCAGGATAAAAGCTACGTCTGCGCCATAGCCAATGACGTCCTTCGCTGCGTCGGCAGCGCCTTTGCCTGCCAGGAGAGCGACCAGTTTGTCATTGCGGCTATCGGCGAGCTGACGGCCCTTTCCCAGTAATTCCAGGCTGAGCTGGCTCGGTTTGCCTTCGACCAGTTCGATAAAGACCCAAATATTATTTTTCAGTTCCATGGTCCGTCCCTCCTTATAATACTTTTTTAGCTGTCAGTTCAGCAATGAGATTATGTACGGCTTCTGCTTCGTTAGCGCCGGTAATCATGGTACCAATCGCATGTTTTTCCGGTGCAAAGAGTTCCGTTACTTTAGTTGCCGAACCGGCAGTGCCTGCTTCGGCCGGATCAAGACCAATGTCTTCCAGGCGCCAAACATCGAAGACAGCCTGTTTGGCATGCATCTTGCTGCGGATATTCGGTGTACGCGGCGTGTTGGCCGTTTCCATAACCGAGCACACAGCCGGCAGCTGGGCTTCGACAGTCTGGAGACCGCCGTGGTTCTTACGCGTAGCGACGAGAACGCCGTCTTTTACCGTTACCGATTCAGCATAGCTGACGAGATTGACACCCAAATGCTGGGCAATAGCCGGCGGAATCTGCCCTGTATCACCATCAGACGACTGTTTGCCCGTCAGGACGAGATCGACGTCGCCTACCTTCCGGATCGCCCGGGCTAAAATTTTACCTGTAGCCAGCGTATCCGAGCCGGCCATGCGTTCATCAGAAAGCAGAATGCCGTGGTCGGCACCGAGAGCCATGCCTTCGCGCAGCACATCGGCCGCCATGGCCGTCCCCATAGAAATGAGGGTAACCGTGCCGGAACCGGCAGCTTCTTTAATGTCAACAGCTGCTTCTACAGCGTTCAGATCGACCGGGTTGAGCATAGACGGTGCGCCAACACGCACGAGGTTATTATTCTTCGAGTCTATATCTATGCTGGAAACCGCTGGTACTTGTTTGATCAAAACAACGATATTCATAAGATTGCCTCCTTCTCCGTACATATTGATATATTATCTACCCATATTATCTCATATCTCTTTCATTTTATCAATAGATAACTATTATTATCTACTAATTTTCTTTGAAATTTTTGACAACAAAAAAAGCATCCCCAATGGATGCTGCGTCATATAACTATGCAATTGAAAACGGCTTACACGTAGCCCCGTTCACAGAGGCTGACGTAGTGGCCATCGCCGATGATGATGTGGTCGAGAATGGGGATTTCCATAATCTCGCCGGCTTCCATCATGTACTGTGTCACGTCCAGATCTTCCTGGCTCGGTTCAGGATTGCCGCTGGGATGATTGTGCAGCAGCACGACCGACGCGGCGTTGTACTGCAGGGCGTAACGAAACACATCACGGGCCTTGGCCAGGCTGGCATTGATCGTGCCTACCGTAATGGTCTGAAAGGCCAGGAGCTGGTTTTTCGTCGATAAATAAGCGGCGGAAAATTGTTCCTGCGGCAAGAAGCGCATGTCTTCCATGACGTACTCGGCAATGACCTGGGGAGAACTGAAATCGGGATTATCCCGGCGCACGCGGTGCCGGGCAATACGCCGGCCCAGCTCGACGGCAGCGCAGAGGGTCACGGCCTTATCACGGCCAATGCCCTTGATTTTGCACAGGTCGGCCACTGTCGTTTCACCTAAATGGCCCAGGTTTTCTCCCGGCAGGGATTGCAGCAGGGCCCGGGCCACGTCGAGAACGGAGCGGCCCGCCAGGCCTGTGCGCAGCAAAATTGCCAACAGCTCCGGATCGGTCAAAGCCCGTGGGCCGTGCTCCAAAAACCGTTCCCGTGGCATTTCTGCTGCCGATAGTTCTTTCAAACAACTCATTCAATCACCTTTGCTTTCTGCAACAGGGTATACACCTGTGACAGAGGCAGGCCGACGACATTCGAATAGGAACCGTTGATTTTGTCTACAAAACAAGCGGCTTTGCCTTGAATGCCGTAGCTCCCGGCTTTGTCAAAGGGTTCCTGTGTTGCGATATATCGTTCAATTTCCGCATCTTTTAATTTGCGGAACCAAACTTTGGTTTCAACGACCTTGGTGTACGTTTTTTTATCCCGTACGAGCGCAATGCCCGTAAAGACAGAATGCTTGTGTCCCGACAATTCGTGCAGCATGCGGATAGCATCCTTTTCGTGCTTCGGTTTGCCCAGAATGTCTTCGCCCAAAGCGACGACCGTATCGGCGCCGAGAACCCATTGTCCCGGGTACTGGGCGGCTACGTCACGGGCCTTGCCTACGGCCTGGGCCAGGACGAATTTGGCCGGGTCCTTCTTCTTCGGTGCCCGCTCTTCATAATGACTGGGGCTTACCATATAGGCAACTCCGATCTGCGACAGCAATTCTCTGCGCCGCGGTGATGCGGAAGCTAAGATTAGCATACAGTTCCTCCTCTATCCCTTAGGGACAGCTAAATACGACGGAATATAAAGCACGCACAGATAATCCCTATGAGGCTCAGCAGATTCGGTGCAAAGTGAAGGCCAAAACGGATCTGCATGATATAGAGATTGAGGTCTACGTTTTGTATAGAAAAGATTTCAAACTGCCTGGTAAGCAGGGGCATGAGATTGCCCAGGCTGACGCCGGAGCCCGTAAAGAGGTCTCCTGCCATGCCGCCCATGATGCCGCCGACCAGGATGAAAAGTATTAAGATCAATACTCCCCGTGTGCCTGACGCTTTCATGATCAATCCTCCTACTCCGTTTTATTATACCGTTTCTACATCGTTGGTGCAATGCTATGACAGAAGAGAACCGACCTTCTCAGCAAACTCTAATCTTAGAAAAAGTCGGTTCTCAGCTTCTCATTTTATTTTAATTTTGTTCTAATCTTCTTATTTCTTTTCTTCCTTTTTCTGCATCTTAGCCCATGTGTCACGCAGGCCTACAATGCGGTTGACGACCATGTGGTCCGGCGTCGAATCCTGATCGATAACGAAATAGCCTTCGCGCAGGAACTGGAAGTGATCGCCTGCTTTGTAACCGGCCAGGGCGGCTTCGGCCTTGCTCTGGTATACAGTCAGGCTGTCCGGATTGATCTGATCGAGGAAATCCTTGCTCGTCGTGCCTTCTTCTTCCTCTTCGTCAGCGCCGTTGAGGAGATAGTCGTAGACGCGTGTTTCTACGTCGACGGCATCGGCTGCGTTGACCCAGTGGAGCGTGCCATTTACCTTACGGTTGGCGTTGGCACCGCTGCCGCTCAGGCTTTCCGGATCGTGCGTGCAATGGATTTCGACAATATTGCCGTCGGCGTCCTTCACGACGTCTTCGCACTTAATGATGTAGGCATATTTCAGGCGTACTTCCTTGCCCGGTGCGAGGCGGAAGAATTTCTTAACCGGTTCTTCCATGAAGTCCTTGCGGTCAATGTACAGCGTACGGCTAAAGGTCATGTGACGCGTGCCGAGAGCTTCATTTTCCTGGTTATTTTCAGCCGTCAGGACTTCCGTCTTGTCTTCGGGATAATCCGTAATGACTACCTTCACCGGGTCGATAACTGTCATCAAGCGCGGTGCTTTCAGTTTCAAGTCTTCGCGGATGCAGTATTCGAGGAGGGAAATGTCGACCGTGCTGTCGGCCTTGGCAACGCCAATGCGGTCACAGAAATCGCGGATTGCTTCGGGCGTATAGCCACGGCGGCGGATACCGGCAATGGTCGGCATACGGGGATCATCCCAGCCGCTGACGATACCTTTTTCGACGAGGATGCGCAGCTTACGTTTGCTCATGATCATGTGCGTTACATTGAGGCGGGCAAATTCGATCTGACGCGGCAGCTGGCCTTCGGGATCGTCCCAGTCCTGAATGCACCAGTCATAGAGCGGACGGTGGTCTTCGTATTCGAGGGTACAGATAGAGTGCGTTACCCGTTCGATGGCATCCGATACAGGATGGGCAAAATCGTACATAGGATAAATGCACCATTTATTGCCTGTACGGTGATGTTCGTGATGGAAAATACGGTAAATGACAGGGTCGCGCATGTTGATGTTCGGGCTGGCCATGTCGATTTTAGCGCGCAGTACCTTTTCGCCGTCAGCATATTTGCCGGCCTTCATTTCTTCAAAAAGGCGCAGGTTTTCTTCGACACTGCGGTTGCGGTACGGGCTTTCCTTGCCCGGTTCGCTGAAGGTACCGCGGTATTCCTTCATTTCTTCCTTCGTCAAATCGTCTACATAGGCTTTGCCCAATTTGATCAATTTGACGGCATAGTCGTACAGCGTATCAAAGTAATCCGATGTGAAATGGAGACGGTCTTCCCATGTAAAGCCGAGCCATTTGACGTCGTTCATAATGTTGTCTACGTATTCGACAGTTTCCTTCGTCGGGTTTGTATCGTCAAAACGGAGATTCGTTACACCGCCGTATTTTTTCGCCAGGCCAAAATTCAGGCAAATAGACTTAGCGTGGCCAATGTGCAGGTAGCCATTCGGTTCCGGCGGAAAACGCGTCACAAAACGCTGGCCGTATCTATTTGATTTGAAATCTTCTTCAATAAAATTTTCAATAAAATTTTTGGTCGTCCCATTTTCCATTGAAATATCGCTCCTTACATTGACTGTGTCTTAGTATTTTTACGTTTTACTATTACCGATTGTACCATAAAAGACGCTGATGCACTAGAAGAGTAACGTTCTTTTCCTGGAAATATGCAAAAAATAAGGTTTCCTGCAGGCTCTTCTCACGTATGCTATAATAAAAATAATCATTTTTTTACACCTTTGGAGGAATACCAACTATGATGATCAAAAAATTAATTACCTTTGAAGATCTCGGCTTTGTCCAGTGGGGCGTCCTAAATGAAGACGAAACAGGCGTCTACAGTGCCATTGCCTTAGAAGAAGCCTTCTTTACGCCCTTGCCGGAAACGCTGGAAGAATTCATCCGTCAGGGCAATGAAGGGCTCCTGGCCCTGGCCGACGCTTTGGAACAGAACGAAAAGACCGATGCCGTACCGGCCCGTCCGATCAATACGGTACACGTCCTGTCGCCGATCCGGCAGCTCGCCAAAAATATTTTCTGCGTCGGTGAAAATTACTCCGAACACATCGAAGAATTCCATAAAGAAAAGCTCAAGGAACTGACCAAGTTCCCCCAGTTCTTCACAAAAGCCCCGACGTGCGTCATCGGCCCGGATGACGACATCGATCCGCACAAGAACGTCACGAAGGAACTCGATTATGAAGGCGAACTGGCCGTCATCATCGGCAAAGAAGGGGCCGACATCCCCGTCAGCGAAGCCATGAATTACGTCTATGGCTTTACTATCATGAACGACGTTACCGCCCGGGACCTGCAGCGCAATCACGGCCAGTGGTTCCACGGCAAGAGCCTCGACACGTTTGCACCCTTGGGCCCGTGCATTCTCTTGCGCGATGCCGCTCCCGATGCCTTTACGATCGTTACCAAGGTCAACGACGAAGTCCGTCAGGATGCGTCGACAGAAGAATTCATCTTCCCCATTCCGACGCTTATTTCTACGCTCTCCCAGGGCACGACACTCCAGCCTGGCGATATCATTTCTACAGGCACGCCGTCCGGCGTAGGCGTAGGCTTCAACCCACCGCGCTTCATCCATTCCGGCGATACCGTGGAAATCAGCATTTCCGGCATTGGTACACTGAAGAATCAGGTAAAATAAGGAATAATATTACGGACGCTGCGGCCATGGCTGTGGCGTCTTTTTTGATTTATATATCTTCCTTTTAACGGCCAGTGTCGCAACGACCCTTGCAGGAACATTTTTTACTAGTACCATCAGCCTGGGCGTGCTACAATAAGAAAGATACGATTCTTTGGTTTCATAGGAGCACGAAAAAAATGAACTTAGACGGCATTACCTTACATGTCATAACAGACGAACTGATTTCTATTATCCAGGGCGGCTCCATCTCAAAGATTTACCAGCTTGATGCACGCTCCCTGTATTTTCGCATTTTCAATACGACAGGTATTCACCACCTGATCATTACCCTCGACGATTCGCCGCGCCTGTACTTATCGGACCGCGTGCCGCCCACGCCTGACGTGCCGACAGGCCTTTGCATGTTCCTGCGCAAATACTACGAAAACGGGCGCATCGCCTCGATCCACCAGCTGCACTTAGACCGCCTCATCGACATCGACGTCGACGTCCTAGACGTATCGGGACGCCTGACGACGCGCAAAATCCACGTCGAGCTCATGGGCAAGTACAGCAACGTCATCTTTACTGAAGACGGCATGATCATCGAAGCCCTCATCAAGACGGCCAAGGGCAAGACTGCCGTGCGGACCATTACTCCCCACGTACCATACGAATTTCCGCCCAACTTCATGCGCATGGATCCCTTTGCCTTTACGCCGAAAGAATTGCAGGAAATGCTCGGCCTGCCGTCTGACGAAACGCTCTCGGCGTGGATGCTCAAGCGCTTCAACGGCATGAGCACCATCGTCCTGAACGAGCTTTCGTGCCGCACAGACGTGCCGAAAACGACGCCCGTCGCGGACCTCACGGAGGCACAAAAAAAAGCGTGGACCGAGGCCATTGCCGCCTTCGGCCAGGAGCTCGAAAACGTCCACGGTGCCTGGGTCTACACGCAAAAGGATAATAAAGAGGTCATCTTCCCCTTGGTCCTGCAAAGCCTGGCTACGTGCCCACGGCGTCACTTCGACCTCATCGAAGAATACCTCAGTGACTACCAGCAGGCCCACCGCAGCCTGAGCGGCGAACAGGAAGAGCTGAAAAAAAAGGTCGGCAAGCTCATTGAAAAGCAAAAGCGCAAGATCAAGCGCATTGCCGCCGAAATGAAAGAAACGGACAAGATGGACACGTACAAGCTCTACGGCGACCTGCTCATGATCTACGCCTATGAAAAGCACGATCACGAAAAGAGCGTTACCGTCCAAAATCTCCTGTCAGAACAACAGGAAACCATCACCATTCCCTTGGAACCGGCCTATTCCATGACAGACAACGCCAACCGCTATTACAAGCGCTATACAAAGATGCGCAACCGTATCCAGAAATCGAGCGAGCTCCACGAGGAAAACGCCCGCTACCTGGACTATCTCTACTCCCTCGAATACGCTCTGGACAATACGGGCACGAAGGAAGAAATTGCCGACATCAAAGCGGAAATGCGGCAAATGGGCCTCATCCGTTCCAATAACCGCGACAAGATGCGCCGCGAATTTTCTCAAGATATCCTCACCGTCCACGTAGACGGCCTGGAAATCTGGGTCGGCCGCAATAACCGGCAAAACGATTTCCTGACCTTCAAAAAGGCCCATCCCTACGACCGCTGGTTCCACGCCAAGGACAAGCCCGGTTCCCACGTCATCCTCGCCTGCCATCGCGCCGAACCGACGGACAAGCAGCTCACAGCTGCCGCCGAGCTGGCTGCCTACTACAGCAAAGGCCGCAGCGACAGCAAGGTCGACGTAGATTGCACGCTCGTACGCAACGTAAAGAAGCCGGCCCACGCCGCACCGGGCTTCGTCATCTTCGAAGGCCAGACGACGTACCACGTAGCACCGAAAAAGTGGGAATAATCCTACTCTGCTGCCAGGTCTTCGAGCTCGCACCACCGTTCTGTGAGCTCATCCACCTTGGCCTGGGCCTGACGCTGTTCTTCCATAAGCTGTGCCACCGTTTCGTAATCACTGCCGGCTGCAGCGACGGCGGCGTTCAGACCCTTCAATAAACTTTCATAGCGCGGCAGTTCCTGTGTGATCTTAGCCAGCTCTTCCTTTTCCCGGGCCGACAACCCCTTCTTTACGGGTGCCGGCTTGGGCTGCTGGGACAGCGCAGGAGCTGCTGCTTTTTCTTTCTTTTCCGGTGCCGTATCCGTACGGTGCCGGATTTTTTCATCGAGGTAGGCGCTGTAATCGCCATAATAACGGCTCCACGTGCCCGCTTCCAGGACGAAGAGCTTGTCTGCTACGCGATCGAGGAAATAGCGGTCATGGGAAACGACGAGGACCACGCCCTGATAGGTATCAAGGTACTGTTCGAGGACCGTCAGCGTAGGAATATCCAGATCGTTCGTCGGTTCGTCCAAGAGAAGGACGTTAGGCTGGCCCATGAGCAGGCGCAAAAGGTAGAGACGGCGCCGTTCACCGCCGCTTAATTTGGCAATGTACGTGTACTGCATCTCTTCCGTAAAGAGGAACTGCTCCAGCAGGCGCGACGCAGAAATGGTTTCGCCATAAAGGTTGGTCACGTAATGGCCGGCTTCCTGGACGTAATCGATGACACGCTGGCCTTCGTCAAATTCCGGCAGCTGCTGGCGGAAGAAGCCAAAGCGCACAGTCTGGCCGACGACGAGCTGGCCTGCACTGGGCGTCAGATCGCCGGCAATGACCTTGAGCAGTGTCGATTTGCCAACGCCGTTGGCGCCGATAATGCCGATGCGGTCGTGCTTGACTACGTGATACGTCACGTCGTGGAACAAGGGCTGGCCGCCGGGATAGGCAAAGGCCACGCCGTCCATGTCGATGATGGTCTTGCCAAGGCGCACAGACGTATCGAGGATTTCCACACTGCCTGAGGGCTTGTTCGTTTCCATAGCACACAGGGCTTCGTACCGTTCAATACGGGCCTTTTGCTTCGTCGAACGGGCCTGGGCACCGCGGCGGATCCACGCCGTTTCCCGGCGGATCAGATTGGCCCGGCGTGCAGCAGCCGCCTCTTCCCCTTCAATGCGTGTCTGGCGCATTTCCAGGAATTGAACGTACGAGCCGGTATAGGAATAGACGTGGCCCCGGTCGAGTTCGATCATGGAGCTGGCCACGCGGTCCAGGAAATAGCGGTCGTGCGTACTGAGGAGGATAGCCGACTTGCTATCGTGCAGGTATTCTTCGAGCCAGAAAATAGTCTGGTCGTCCAAATGGTTCGTCGGTTCATCGAGGATCAACAGATCGCACGGTACGATGAGGGCCCGCGCCAGGCCGAGACGCTTGCGCTGGCCCCCGGAGAGGGTGTCCGTCTTGGCCCTATAATCCGTAATGCCCAGCTCCTGCAGGATGACCCGCGCCTGCTGTTCGAGCTCCCAGGCCTGGCTGGCATCCATTTCTTCCGTGAGTTTGAGGACGGCAGCGGCATCATCGCGGGCTACAGCGTCTTCATAGCGGCGAATAACATCCATGACGGGCAAATCGCCGTCGAGGACGCTTTCTAGCACCGTCTGGCCCGGCTGGAACTGCGGTTCCTGCGGCAAAAAATGAATGCGCGCCTTCGGATTGCGCCAGATCGTGCCGCTATCGGCTTCGGCTACGCCGGCAATGATTTTGAGGAGCGTCGTCTTGCCGGCGCCATTGAGGCCGATGAGGCCCGTCTTCTGGCCCGCATCAAGAGAAATCGTTACATCAGAAAAGAGGACGCGCAGGCCATACGCTTTGGACACGCCCTCTGTTGTCAGTATATTCATAGTTTTTTCCTTCTTTGTATTGAAATCGTATCAGTTCTATTATATAGGGAAGCCCCTGGAAATGCCAGTCAGGGCTGGTGGAAATCACAGGTATTGTATCCTTTTTTCTCCACTTTCCCTTAGAAACGTTGCTATATAGCTGTAGATAAGGTACAATAAATAAATGTACATCTTGTAAATTTTCTTATCAAAGGAGTCGTTTCCATGTTTCAGACTAATATTGTCGTACTGAGCGCCTTCGCCCTGTATCTGCTCATGATGCTGGCTATCGGCGCTTATTATTATCGTTCCCAGCAAGGGCTGAGCGATTATATCCTCGGCGGCCGTACCTTGGGCCCATGGATTACGTCTATGAGTGCCGAAGCCTCCGATATGAGTGGCTGGATGCTCATGGGCTTGCCGGGCTTTGCCTACTCCATCGGCATATCTGCTTTTTGGACGGCCTTGGGTCTCTGTCTGGGCACCTTCTTGAACTGGCATTTTGTTTCGCGGCGCCTGCGTAATTATACAGAAGTCGCCAACAACAGCCTGACTATGCCGGATTACCTGAAAAACCGCTTCCACGATGAAAAGAATATTATCCGCCTCATTTCGGCCATCTTTATCCTCATCTTCTTTCTCATCTACACATCGTCGGGCTTCGTTGCCGGCGGCAAGCTCTTCCAGACCGTCTTTGGCATGGATTACTTCTACGCCCTGCTCCTCGGCGCCGGTGTCGTCGTCATCTATACCTTCCTGGGCGGTTTCATGGCCGTCTGCTGGACCGATTTCATTCAGGGCTGTATGATGTTCCTGGCCATCGTCCTCGTGCCCATCGTAGGCATGCTTTCCTTCGGCGGTGCCGATGCCGTCATGTCCCGCGTCGCTTCCGACTCGCCGCAGCTCCTGCAGCTCGTGCCCGATACGTCCATGACCGGCGTCATCGCCATCATCTCAGCCATTGGCTGGGGCGTAGGCTACTTCGGCCAGCCCCACATCCTCGTGCGTTTCATGGCCATTGGTGATCCGCAGGAACTGAATAAAGCCAAACACATTGCCATGACCTGGGTTATTATTTCCCTGGCCGC
The DNA here is from genome assembly GCF_014269395.1 of Megasphaera hominis. GTDB lineage: Bacteria > Bacillota > Negativicutes > Veillonellales > Megasphaeraceae > Megasphaera > Megasphaera hominis. The sequence goes on along the minus strand of NZ_JACOGK010000008.1, from coordinate 55,825 downwards.
TGCCGTTCTCGTCGGCCTCGTCGGTAAGGTCGTCCTCGATACACCGCTCCAAGGGGCCGATGCAGAAAAGGTTTTCCTCGTCATGAGTGAACAGCTCTTCCCGCCCTTCGTGGCCGGTCTCATCTGGTCTGCCGTGTTAGCCGCCATTATGAGTACGGCATCGTCACAGCTCCTGGTTACGGCATCGGCCATTTCCAAGGACTTCTACAACGCCTTCATCCGCAAGGATGCCAGCGACAAGGAACTGATCCTCGTGAGCCGTATTACGGTTCTCGTCGTCGCTGCCCTGGCCATCATCCTCGGCCTCGACCCGAACAACTACATCCTCACCATGGTTGCCTACGCCTGGGCCGGTTTTGGTGCCGCCTTTGGCCCGTGCATCCTCCTTTCCCTCTTCTGGAAACGGATGACCAAAAACGGTGCCCTGGCAGGTATTGTCGTCGGTGGCCTGACGGTCCTCATTTGGAAACAGTTTGCCTGGTTCGGCCTTTACGAAATCGTGCCGGGCTTCATTTTCTCCCTCATTGCCATTTACGTCGTCAGCAAGCTGGACGCACCGCCTAGTGCAGAAATCCAGGCCGAATTTGACCAGGCCGTGAGCTTGAAGCAAAAAATCACCATGCTAAAAGGAAACGACGAAAAATAATAGAACTGCAATACAGCCGTACCAGGATGGACCTGATACGGCTGTTTTTTATACAGGCCCGGCGAATCCGCGCCCGGGAACATTAGAAAAAGGGTCCAGACTGCGAAGTCTGAACCCTTTCTGTATGGCACCTGAGATGACAGGAACAAAAGTGATCGCTATTAATATTCCGGTTCGATCAAGCCATATTTGCCGTGTTTCCGTTTGTATACGACGTTAATGGCTTCCGTTTCCGAATTGAGGAAAACGAAGAAATCGTGGCCGACGAGATTCATCTGCAGAATAGCTTCTTCTACGTCCATGGGACGGGCAGCGAATTTCTTGACGCGGGCGATTTCAAAATCTTCTTCCGGTACAGCCGGTCCTTCGACCATAGCATCATGGAAGGAGCCGCCTTTCATACGGCGGGCAATCTTTGTTTTATACTTATGAATCTGGCGGATCATCTTATCGTACACCAGATCAATAGCGGCATACATGTCTTCGTTGGCTTCTACACCACGGAGGACGACACCGTCTACCTTCAACGTGATTTCTGCAATTTTACGATCTTTTTCGACGGAAAGAAGAGCCTGCACATTCACTTCATTTTCGAAGTATTTCGTTACCTTTTTTTCATGTTTCAAAACGTAATCTTTTAATGCCGGTGTAATTTCCAGATTCTTACCTCTAACGATTGTTGCCATAAAAAATCCCTTCCTTTCGCGAGGAGCCTCATTTTTCAAACCATCCATGCTTAAGATTTGAATACTTCGCTCCTGATATATATAGTATTCCACATCACTTTGTTAATTCCTGCTAATCCGAGGAAAAAAATTATAATTATTTTTTCTTTCTCGAACGGTATTCCAATTTAGATATTGACAAGGCCCTGTCCCCGTGCTATGATACAGGACAGTAATTCCATAGTGTATTCATCCAGAGCAATCGAGGGAATGGCCCTATGACGTTGCGGCAACCCCCTACGCGGGAAGGTGCCAAGTCCAGCGGAATGTATCCGGCAGATGAAATGATCGCAGTAATTCTACCGTCAGCATCTGTTGACGGCTTTTTTATTAGGAAATAACGATGATCACTAGGAAAATTAAGTAAGGAGTTGATCTTGTGATAACTTTTGAGAACATTACCAAGACCTACGGCGGCAAAACGCACGTCCAGGCTCTAAAAGGGATCTCGCTGACCATCAACGACGGCGAAATCTTTGGCATAATCGGCAAGAGCGGCGCCGGCAAATCGACCCTCGTCCGCTGCATCAACATGCTGGAAAAACCGACGAGCGGCAAAGTCATCATTGACGACAAAGAACTGACGGCCATGTCCGACAGCCAGCTGCGGGCCGAACGCAAAAACATCGGCATGATTTTCCAGCATTTCAACCTGCTCTCGTCGCGCACGGTCTTTGACAACATTGCCTTCCCGCTGGAACTGATCGGCGCTTCCAAGGAAGTCATTGCCAGCAAGGTCGAATCCCTCCTCGAACTGGTCGGCCTGACAGACCGGCAGTACAACTACCCGTCCCAGCTCTCTGGCGGCCAGAAACAGCGTGTCGGCATTGCCCGCGCCCTGGCCAGCGATCCGAAGATCCTTCTCTGCGACGAAGCCACATCGGCCTTGGATCCGCAGACGACGCAGTCCATTTTGGAACTCCTGAAGGATATCAACAAGCGCCTGGGCATTACCATCGTCATCATTACCCACGAAATGGCCGTTATCAAAGCTATTTGCGACCGCGTCGCCGTTATTGAAGGCGGCGTCATTAAAGAACAGGGCCGCGTCATCGACATCTTTGCCAGCCCTACATCGGAAACGATGAAGGAATTTGTCAAATCTGTCGTCAATATGGAACTGCCCCAGGGCATCCGCAAGCTCGGCGTATCGGACCAGCCTGCACCGGACCGGGATATGCTCGTACGTTTCCGTTTCAAGGGCCTGGTCACCAACGAACCGCTCGTCGTCAACATTGCCCGCAAGTTCAATCTTGACGTTAGCGTCCTCTATGGCAATATCGACTACATCCAGGATGTGCCCTTTGGCTACCTCATCGTCGTCATCATGGGCGATATGGAAGCACAGGCAAAAGCATTTGCCTACATCAAAACACAGCCTATTGAAAGCGAGGTATTAGGATATGTCCCCAGAACTCATTAAACTGATGATACAGGGCATTGAAGAAACGCTCTTCATGGTCTCTGTTTCTACAATCATTGCTGCCATCATCGGCATTCCCCTCGGCGTGACGCTGGTCATTACCGGCAAGGGCCATATACTGGAAAACAGGTTCATCAACCAGATTTTCAGCACCATCGTCAACATCATCCGCTCTATTCCGTTCATCATCCTCATGGTAGCTATCATTCCGCTGACCCGTCTCATTGCCGGCACCTCCATCGGCACGACGGCTGCGTGCGTACCGCTGACCATCGTCGCCATTCCTTTCCTGAGCCGTCTCGTAGAAACGAGTATCCGCGACGTCGATTTCGGCCTCGTCGAAGCAGCTGAAGCCATGGGTGCCTCGCCCTTGCAGATCATCCGCAAGGTGCTCCTGCCGGAAGCTTTGCCGACGATCATCAACAACATTACAGTCCTCATCGTCAACCTCATCGGTGCGTCGGCTATGGCCGGTGCCATCGGCGGCGGTGGCCTGGGGGATATTGCCATCCGCTACGGCTACCAGCGTTTCCAGGCTGACGTCATGCTGGCAACAATCATCATCCTGGTCATCGGTGTCAACCTGATCCAGGGCATTGGCGACTTTGCCTCCCACAAGAAGAACAAAAAATAAGTATATATAAGGAGTGTTTTCAGCTATGTTTATTTCTCTCAAAAAGGCCCTCGTCTTCGCAGCGGCCGCTTCTATTTGCCTCTTTGCTGCAGGCTGCGGCAATTCCAGTGATTCCGCTTCGTCGTCTTCCTCTAAGGACGCCAACAAAGAAATTACCGTCGGCGTAACACCGGGCTTCCATGCAGACGTAATGGAACAGGTGAAGAAAGAAGCTGCCAAACAGGGCATCCTCATCAAAGTCATCGAATTCTCTGACTATGTCACACCGGACGTAGCCTTGTCCAACAAGGAAATCGACATGAACTCGTACCAGCACAAGCCGTACATGGACAACATGGTCAAGGATAAAGGCCTGAAGCTCGTCTCCATCGGCCAGACCGTCGTCGCCCCTATCGGTCTCTACTCCCATAAGATTAAGAGCCTGGACGAACTGAAAGACGGCGCTGTCGTCGCCATTCCGAACGACCCGACCAACGGTGCCCGCGGTCTCCTGCTCCTGCAGAAAGCCGGCCTGATTAAAGTCAAAGACGGCGTCAAATATCCGACTCCGGCAGACGTAGCAGAAAACCCGAAACACCTGCAGTTCCGCGAACTGGAAGCCGCTCAGATTCCCCGTTCCCTCGATGACGTGGATTTGGCTGCTGTCAACACGAACTACGCCCTTGAAGCTGGCATCGACCCCGTCAAGGACGCCCTCTTCCGTGAAGACAAGGATTCGCCGTACGCCAACATCATTGCCGTTCACGAAGACGACAAAGACAACCCGACGTACAAGAAGATTGTCGAAATCTACAATTCCGAACCGATCCGCAAATACATTGAAGAACACTACAAAGGTTCTCTTATCCCGGCCTTCTAAGCCGGCTGCTCCGGCCTGCACCAGCGTGCAGGCCGGTTTTGTTCACCTGTAGACATCCGGAACGTGTGTAGTATAATGAGTACATGCTCTTTCGAGCACCTGAGGAGGAACGACTATGACTACAAACGATATACAGAAACTCGAAACCTATGGGCAGGCCCATGAACACGCCCTGCTCGACATGCTGACGCAGATTACGAGCCTGCCTTCGCCGACCGGCGCAGAAGCGGAAAAGGCTGCTTTTATCCTGGAATACCTGCACAATCTCGGTGCCAGTGACGCCCACATCGACCAGGCAGGCAACGTCGTCTGCCCGTACCAAATTACCGGAAGCGGCAAACATCCCCTCTACGGGGCCCACATCGACACGGTATTTCTCCAATGCCAGGAAATTACGCCGCGCATAGAAGGTAACCTCTTTGCTGCCCCGTCGTGTGGCGACAACAGTGCCAACGTAGCCAGCCTGCTCTGCTTCATTACCATGCTCTATGAAGAACACATAGATCTCCCGGGCGGTGCCTATTTTCTCTTTAATACAGGCGAAGAAGGCTTAGGCAATCTGCGCGGCATTCGCCAGTTCATGGCCGACCACAGCAGCGAAATCAGCGAAATGGTCGCCGTCGACTGCAACAGCGACACGTGTATCCACAAGGCCGTAGGCTCACACCGCTACGAAATCAACGTGACAGCCCAGGGCGGCCACAGCTGGAGCGGCTTTGGCAACACCAGCGCCATCGCCAGCGCCGCCGCCATTATTGACGACCTGTACCACCTGTCCGTACCAAAGGATCCCAAGACGACGTACAACGCCGGTACCATCGAAGGCGGTACGACTGTCAATTCCATTGCGGAACACGCCATGTTCCGCATCGACCTGCGCTCAGAGGATAAAGACGCCTTAGACGCCATAGATAAGGAATTTCACCAGATCCTGAAGCAAAATGCCAAAGAGGGTATTGAAATCAGGGAAACGCTCATTGGCGAACGGCCCTGCAGCAGTGGTGTCGATACGGCGGCTCTCTGCCAGCGGCTCGAACAGATCCGGGCAGCCCGCGGCCTGACGACTGATTATCAGGCTGGCAGTACGGACGCCAATATTCCCCTCAGCCTGGGGATTCCGGCCATTTCCTTCGGCACCTGCATAGGCCGCCGTGCCCACACGGTCGAAGAAAATCTGGACATCGATTCTCTCGTACCGGGCTTCATCCAGCTGGCCCAGTTCATCCTCTCGCGGCCGCACTAACGCTATAACACCGAAAGGGGTCATTTCATGGTTCATAATATGACAGAAGGGAACCCGATCCGCCTGATTCTTATCTTTACGGTTCCTCTGCTCATTGGCAACGTTTTCCAACAGTTCTACAACATTGCCGACGTCATCATCGTCGGCCGCTTCATCGGCGTCCACGCCCTGGCGGCCGTCGGTGCTACGGCGCCGCTTTTCATGGCCCTCTTGGGCCTCACTATTGGCCTCGCTTCGGGCCTGACGGTCATCATGGGCCAGCGCTTCGGCGCCGGTGACAACGACGGCGTGCGCCGTTCCTTTGCCATGTGCGTCATCTTATCCGTGGCCATTACGCTGCTGCTCATGGCTGGTGCCGCTGCCTTCATGCCCTTTCTCCTGTCACTCATGAACATCTCGGCCGACCTTTACGCCGATTCGTACAGCTACGTCATGATCGTCGCCAACGGCCTCATTGCCATGATGCTCTACAATCTCCTGTCCTGTGCCTGCCGGGCCTTGGGCGACAGCCGGACGCCTCTTTACTTTCTCATGCTGTCGTCGGTTCTCAACGTCATCCTGGCCCTGGTCTTCATCATCCGCTTTGGCTGGGGTGTGCCAGGCTCGGCCATTGCCCTCGTTGCAGCCCAGGCCGTATCAGCCCTGCTCTGTCTCATTTACATGCGCCTGCGCTTTCCCATGCTGCGCCTGAAACGGCAGGATTGGCACTGGGACACGGCCTTTGCCTGGCAGCACCTGCGCATCGGCCTGCCCATGGCGGCCCAGTTTCTCATCATTTCCCTGGGCATCATTGCCATCCAGTCTGTGTGCAACACCTTCGGCGCTGAAACCATTGCCGGCTTCGTCTCGGCAACACGGATTGAACAGCTGGCCATGCAGCCCATGATTTCCCTGGGTATCGCCATGGCTGTCTTTTCCGCCCAAAACTACGGTGCCGGCCGGACCGACCGCATCCGCCGGGGCGTACGCCAGTGCTCCCTCGTGTCCCTGGCCTTTTGTGCCTTAGCGGCTGTAGCCATGTTTACGCAGGGCCGGGAAATCATCGGCATCTTTACGACGGAACAGGACGAACAGCTCCTCGACGCGGCCTGGCTCTACCTGACTATGTCAGTACCCTTCTACGTATTCCTGGGGCAGATTTTCGTCTACCGCAACGCCGTTCAGGGCATGGGCATTTCTATCGTCCCCCTGGCAAGCAGCCTTATCGAGCTGGTTCTGCGCGCCGCTTCTGCCTTCATCCTGGCAGCATCGTGGGGCTACTTCGGCATTTGCTGTGCCAGCCCGATCTGCTGGATCGCAGCCTGCCTCTTTACATCAGGCTGTTACTTCTATATCATGCACAACCTGCCTCGTTTCCGCTAAGGAATCAGGCGCAGCGTTGGCTGCACGTATAAAGAGACCCCCATGCTCTCGCTGAGCATGGGGGTCTTTGCATAGCTAGTTATCAGTCCAATAATGCCTTGCGGCATTTCAGGTCTTTGCCGCTTACGTCTTCGACGTAGCTGTAGAGCAACTGCTCCAGCAGGGCCAGGTCCTTGCGCGGCAGCTGCATAGGCGCTGCGTGCTGCCAATCGTAGTCGATGAGAGCCTGCCAAAGGCGGCGCACAGGTCCGCTGACAGGCACAGGCGGCATATTTTCTTCGTCGTGATCGCTGAAGTAATAGCGTATCTGTCCATCCGGTGCTTCGCCGGGATAGCGGTAGACGCAGACCGTTTCCGTATCAGGCTGAAAGCCGGCACAGGCCGTAAGCTGCCAGCCGGCAATGATCGTCGCCACGCGTACGTTGCGCGCAGCAATAGCCTCGATATAGCGCAGGATCAGGTTGTACGTGCTATCGTCCGGCGCTTCCGGCGGCACTAGGGCCAGGACCATTTCCGTAAAGACCTGGGTATAGACGTAGCGATCCCACGAAAGATCGGCCAAGAGGCTGCTGCCATGGCTTTCGTATTCCGTAATAAAGTGGCTCCCTTGCCGTTCGTAGCCTTCAAAGGTCACGACCGAGAGCTCTACAAGACTGCCAAACCCCTGGTTATAGCCTTTTTTGCCCTTCGGTACGAGAAATGGCAGGAGCCCGGCCTGGCGCGTAAAAATCGTCAGGGAGAGCTGGCGGGAATAGCCCTTGCGCAGGCGCAGGATAATGCCGTCGTAGTGGTGCGTCTTCTGGCTATAAAAGTTAGTCCTCACCATGTTTTTCTTCCTCTGCTTCCGGTGCCGGCGCTTCTTCCGGCATAGGCGTCGCCTTCAGGCGGGAAATGCGGAAGCCCTGAACTTCCATAACCTGAAAGCGGTACGAGCCGATACGCGTTTCTTCCTGAACGGCCGGCGTATGGCCTAAGAGGTAAAAGACGTAGCCGCCAATAGTGTCGGCATCGACATCCTCTTCTACAGGAATGTGCAGCAGGTCCTGCACGTCTTCCAGGAGTACCGTACCGGCAAATTCGTAGGCCCCGTTTTCGAGGGGCTGGATTTCTTCCTTTTCCACAGTATGCTCGTTTTGGATATTGCCTACGAGCTCTTCCAAAATATCTTCCAGGCCGATGAGGCCGACGGAGCTGCCGTATTCATCGACGACGATGGCCAAATACGTACGGCGCCGCCGCATGAGCTGCAGGAGCTGGGCTGCCGGCATGATTTCCGGCACCATGAGGATGGGCCTGTTGATGAGGCGCAGGTTGCTCCGTTTATGGATGTAGGCATCCATGAAATCCTTTATGTGCACGAGGCCGATAATGTGATCCTTATCGCCCTGGCAGAGGGGATAGCGCGTATGCCGCGACTGGCGCAGCGTCTTCAGATGCTGGTTCATGTTCTCTTCTACGTAGAGACAGACCATATCCTGCCGGGGCACCATGATTTCCTTGGCCAGGAGGTCGGCAAAGTCAAAGACGTTGTCGATGAGCTCGCTTTCTACCGTATCGAGCTTCCCTTCCTTATGGCTGGCCGTGACGAGCATGCGGATTTCATCTTCCGAGTGGACCATGTCGATTTCATTGGTCACATCGAGATTCTGCCGCCGCAGGATGACCTGGCCGAGCCAGTTGCCGCAGGCAATAAAGCCATAACAGAGACGGCTGCACCAATAGAGAAAGTGGCTCACCCGTTTGAGACTTTTTTCCGGACTCTGGAGACCTACGGACTTCGGTACGAGCTCGCCAAAGACCCAGAGGCAGAAACAGACGGCAAGGACCAGGCAAATGTTGACGATAATCGCCGCCCAGCCCGGCATGACCTGCCACAAGAGGGGCTGCAGATGATACAAGACATAGGCGATAACCGCGCCGGAGGCCATGCCGGCAGTGACCATGCCAACCTGGGCTGTACCTAAGAAGAGGGCCGGTTTTTCGTATAATTTCAGCAGAAACGGTGCCTTCCGGTCGCCATTGCGCGCCATTTCCTCAACAGCCTCACGGCGCAGCTGGACAAAGGAAAACTTGCCCATGACGCAGAGGTTGCTGACGATAATGCAGGGAATGAGGGGCAGCAGGTATTCTGCCAAATCTTGCCATTGCATATCTATGATAAATCTCTCCTTCTATTCGTTCTTATAGCCGAATTCACTGAGGGCTGACGGCTGGTTACGCCAATCCTTCTTCACTTTGACCCAAATATCGAGGAAGACCGACGAGCCCAGGACGTTTTCGATTTCCTGGCGTGCCAGACGGCCGACTTCCTTGAGGACCGTACCGTTTTTGCCAATGACGATGCGCTTTTGCGAGTCCCGTTCGACGTAGACCGTCACGCGGATATAGACCTTGTTGTGGCCCCGGTCCTTCATTTCATCGACATAGACGGCAATGGAGTGCGGAACTTCCTCGCGCATGCACTGGAAGAGCTTTTCCCGTACGATTTCCCCGGCCAGGAGCCGTTCCGGCTGGTCTGTGATCATGTCGTCCGGGAAATACTTCGGCCCTTCAGGCAGGCACTTCTTCAGCTCCGTCAGGACAGCGTCGACGTTGTCTCCGGTGAGGGCCGAAATGGGAATGATCTGGGCAAAGGGATAGAGCTCCTTATATTCCGTAATCTTTTGGAAGATTTCTTCGTGGCTCATGAGGTCTACCTTGTTGATGACCAGGAAGACCGGTACCTTGACGCCTTTTAATTTATCGAGGACGAAGAGGTCGCCCGGGCCCTTCTTTTCATTGCCCGAAATGAGGAAGAGAACGGCGTCAATATCCTGCAGAGACTGGTATGCTGCTTCGTCCATGAATTCGCCCAGCTTGTGCTTAGGCTTGTGAATGCCCGGCGTATCGAGGAATACGATCTGGCATTCGTCGTCTGTGTGAATGCAGAGGATACGATTCCGCGTCGTCTGGGCCTTATCGGAAACGATGGACACCTTCTGCTTAATAATATGGTTAATCAATGTGGACTTGCCGACATTCGGGCGGCCCACAACGGCAACAAAACCGGATTTAAACTGTTCGCTCATAATTACTCCTTCATCGTAGTGTCAGCAAAAGCTAACGGTAATAATTTCTGCAATGGACAGACCTCATAGGAACCATCAGGCCGTGCCAAAATCACTTCGGGGATCTTGAAACCTGACGGCACGCACCACACGGGGCGGTCAGGTCCTTGCTGTCGCTGGTAATGGCAAGGGCCACAAAATGACGGCAGCCGCAGGCGGCGGCGTAAAAGACAGTATTCCGTTCGGCACAGATAGTGAGGCCGTACGACGCAATTTCTACGTTACAGCCGTATAGATGCAGCACCGGGTACGGCGGCGCCGGCGTGAAAATGGGAATAGGGCACGTAGGCCTGGGCCTGCGTTTCCCTCGCTGCTTTGATGAGTCGCTGTGCGTCTGCCGCAGCGATCACAAGTCTTCTCCCGGACGGACATAGCCCAGACGCGTGAGGATAAATTCTTCTTCTTTGCGCATTTCTGCCTTGTCATCCGGTTCCATATGGTCGTAGCCCAAAATATGGAGCATACCGTGAATGGTCAGATAGGCCAATTCCCGTTCAAAGGAGTGGCCGTATTCGTCAGCCTGTTCCTGCACCTTATCGAGAGAAATGACGATATCTCCCAAAAGTGCCGTATCAGGGCCATCGTAGCCGTCTTCTTCCCCTTCGTTGAGGGCAAAGGACAAGACGTCTGTCGGCCGGTCTATATCGCGGTACTGCTTGTTCAGTTCGTGGATATATTCGTTATGACAGAGGAGAATGCTGATTTCCGCATTGGGACCGAGGCCATAGACCAGGGCTGCTTCCTGGCAGACCCGTTCGATGACTTCTTCATTTTTTTCCTGTTTGTCAGCTTCGTCGCGGTAGTTAATGTTGATCTTCATTTGTCTTCCTCCTTGTAGTAATCGGCATAGGCGCGGATAATGCGGCCTACCATATCGTGACGGACGACGTCGGCGTCTGAAAAATGAATGACGCCAATGCCCGGTACGTGACTTAGTATTTTTTCGGCTTCCGTAAGGCCTGACTGCTGCTGGTTCGGCAAGTCGATCTGCGTCGTATCGCCATTGACGACGACGCGCGAGTGATTGCCCATACGCGTGAGGAACATCTTCATCTGTTCCCGCGTCGTATTCTGGGCTTCATCGAGGATGATAAACGACTCTTCCAGAGTACGGCCGCGCATGTACGCCAAGGGCGCTACTTCGATGATGTTGCGGGCAATGAGCTTTTGGAACTGATCGTAGCCAAAGAGATCGGCCAGGGCGTCATACAACGGCCGCAGATACGGGTCGATTTTTTCCTGCAGGTCTCCTGGCAGAAAGCCCAGCTTTTCCCCGGCTTCGACAGCAGGGCGCGTGAGGATGATCCGTTCGACTTCCCGGTTCTTCAGATAGTACGACGCCAAGGCGACGGCGAGATACGTTTTGCCCGTCCCGGCCGGTCCGATGCCAAAGGTGACGAGGTTGCGGCGGATGGAGTCGACGTAACGCTTTTGTCCGGCCGTCTTGGGCTTGATCAGGCGGCCGCGGGCAGAAATGCTCACCGTATCGGCGTAAATATCACGCAACTCTTCTTCCCTGCCCTGGCGGATCATGTCCGATGAATAGCGGACGTGCTGCGTCGTCAGGTACGTGTTTTCCCGGTTCAGCTCGCGCAGGATAGCAACGACCTTCATGGGCGGCACGATGACCTCTTCGTCACCGATAAAGAGCAGTTCATTGCCGCGGGCTGTCATGCGGCAGCCGGGAAACTCCTTCTGCAAAATGCGAAAGAATTCGTCTTTTGCTCCCAGCACATTGCGGGCTTCCATACTATCTGTAAAAGTCAGTCGTTTTTCCATATATTGGCGTCATCTCTCCTTTTCCGGATTGCTCATAAATTTGCGTACAGCCTTGCCGTGCAGGTAATCGCATTTCTTCCCTTGCCACGTGTCACGCTGTACCAGCTCGGCATCGATCATATCGCGAATACGCCACCAGCCCATGCCCCAGTTGGCAAATTCCGTTGCTTCCTGCGGCGCCCGGCCGATGAGGCGCTGAAAAACGATATCCTGCCGCGTGTATTCGAGGAAGGTCACGACGCGGCGCACGTAGTCCTCTACGGAAATCAGCCCGACCTGGCCGTCGCGGTACCAGTCGGCGAGGACTGTATTCTTAATGACGTACAAGGCGTGCAGCTTGATTTCGTGGGACGGCAATGCCGATATGATCTTGGCCGTTTCGACGACATCCTCTTCCGTGTCACCGGGCAGGCCAATGATGACGTGCGTACAGTTGCGGAAGGGATAGTCCTTGAGCATAACCATGGCTTCAATATACTCGGCCAGTGTATGACCGCGGTTAATTTTCTGTAAGGTTTTGTAATTCGCCGTCTGCAGGCCCAGCTCGACGAGAATATCTACGCCGTATTTTTCCTTTACGTCAGCCATAATGTCGAGATACGTTTCGTTCAGGCAATCCGGCCGCGTGGCAATAGCCAAGGCGACGATGCCCGGCCGGCACGCCTCGATGAGGTACTGGCGGAAACGGTCCGGCGGCAAATACGTATTGGTAAAATTCTGGAAATAGGCAATGAATTTCTTCGCCTTGTATTTGGGCCCAATGTGTGCAATGTTGGCTTCGATCTGCTTTTCAATGGTCATAGACGCCGGCAGGTTTTCGTAACCTGCGCCAATGGAGCCACAGAAGACGCAGCCCCGTACGCCCAGTGTGCCGTCGCGGTTCGGGCACGTATCGGGAATACTGATAGGGAGCTTATATACTTTTTCTCCGTACGTTTCCTTTAAAAAGGTAGAATATACGTTATATCGTTCCATGAATGTCCTTTCTTAATCCACAGCCGGTGTACGCGGAATAACCTGCCACGTGACGCCGTCTTTTTTCTTTTCTGCCAGGAGCCACGCCGGGCCTTCCGGCACAGCTGCTGTACGGCCGAGCTCAGATTTCGCGGCAGCACTGACGGGCCAAATGCGGTAGCGCATTTTCAGATCCCGCCAATTAGTGAAATGATAGTCCGCAAGGTACACCTGCATCCGTTTTTCGTCCCGGAAGAGGCTGTCCGTTTCCGACCGTGGCGCTTCGCTCCAGCCGAGGAAAGACGGCTGCAAACGGAAGGAAAAGACCGTCAGCATATCAAGAGCCAAGAGTTCCTTCGCTACGGCCAGCGTACCTTCATCGAGGCGTGTACAGGTCGTGAGGAAGTGCCAGAGAAATTCGCACAGCGCCGCATCGGCCACGGCAATGCGGTCCTTCCCCTGGGCCAGCCAGGCTTCGGTCATGGTGGCGTAAAAGGCAAAGACGTTATCATCGTAAAAACGGCTCACATAGGCCAGGACGTGCGTAAACTTACCGGAATTGTACGTCCGTTCAAAGACGTCTTCAAAGACCTTGAGGAACTGGACCTTTTCGTAAGGGAGCCACGTCGTAGCCAGAACCTCATAGGGACCGCACGGGTCAAACCGATACTCTGCCAGAAAATCGCGGCGAATGCCTGAGCCCTTGAGGAGCTTTAAGAAGCCGATTTGCAGCTTATGCGGTTTCAGGCTGTAAATGTCGTTAAAGGACTGCTGCAAATGGCCGTAATCTTCATAGGGCAGGCCAACGATGAGGTCCAGATGAAGATGAATCGTCCCCAAGGCGGTCAGTCGTTCCATGATTTCTGTAATACGCGTCCAGTCGTTATGACGGTGAATCGCCGTCAAGGTCGGCTCATACGTCGACTGAATACCCATTTCCAGCTGCACCCGTCCCTTAGGTGCCTGGCTGAGCAGATCCAGGTCGGCATCGCTGAGGACACCGGGCTCGATTTCCAAATGGAAATTGACGGGCTTTTCGACACTGATCATGTATTCCAGAAGAGGCCGGTAATGACTGGGATTGCAATTGAACGTGCGGTCTACGAATTTTACCTGATGGACACCGGCAGCGACAAACTGCTCGAGCTCGCTAATGACCAAGGGGACCGAGCGGAAGCGCACGGCATCATCATTACCGGAAAGGCAATACTGGCAGTGGAAGGGACAGCCCCGGGAGCTTTCGTAGTAAATAATGTGATGCTCTAAGGCTGACAAATCTTCACCGGCATAGGGAAAAGGCAGGGTATCCAAATCGGCTACCTCGCGGAACCAGGGAATCCCTGTGATCTTCCCGTCTACGCGGCCCATGACACCCGGTACAGCCGTCGCGTTCTCACCTGCTTCCAGAGCACGCAGAAAAGCCGGCACCATTTCCTCCCCTTCACCTTGGAGGACGTAATCGATGTCGGTACAATCGCGCAGCGTCTCTGCTGCCGTATAAGAAACCTCCGGGCCGCCTACAAAAATTACGACGTCAGGCAGAACCTGGCGGATGAGCGTGATGATGCGGCACGTCATTTCAATATTCCAAATGTAACAAGAAAAGCCAATCACGTCGGCGTGAAAAGCATAAATATGGCGCAGAATATCGTAGGCATTGTGATTAATCGTATATTCTGCCGTAACGACGCCATCGTAGCCCAGCTTTTCACAACTCGTACGCAAACAACGCAGCGCCAGAGATGACTGGACATATTTGGCATTTAAGGTGGTCAGAAGGGTCTTCAAGGTATATTCTCCTTCATAATCTAAGATACCTAACATTATACTACATGCAGGAAAAAGAGTGAAGCTAACACAGCTTTCCCTGGGGGGGAAGTACCCGTTGTTTATACAACGGGGGATAGAGGCGGAACGAAGTAGCCCTAAAAGTGAATAGAGACTTGTGCCGCGAGGGAGAGAGGCCGCCCCGGCAGTCACAACAAAAAACCAGCCCGGCAATAAACCAGGCTGGCTATGCTATACATTCTTAATTTGCTTTGAGTCCGGCACGGTGGAGGGCCATGACGATCGGCGTTACGATGAGGCCTGAGACAATGGCTTCCGGGATACCGTTGACGACGGTAATACCGGCCATGATGTTGATGACATTCATAAAAGGAATACCTTGAGCTTCTGCATAAGGCACTCCGACGAGAGCGGTAAAGGAGCCGAGGAACAGGACGGTGTGGCAAATGGTCGTAGCGACGGCTGTCGTAGCCACACGGACAGGTTCACGCAGCTTTAAGTGTTTATAGAGTTCATAGGCAATAACACCAATGAGGATACGCGGCACAATACAGATAACGGCGTCAGCAACGACGTTGTACTGTACGGCAAAGAGCATGAGTGCGCTCGGTGCCTGCAGGGTACGGACAAACGAGAAAACACCAAACATAAAACCGACGATCATACCGACGCGGCGGCCGGCTGTAATGCTGCCGATAATCGTAGGAATATGAAGAATCGTTGCGTTCATGATAATCAAGGGAATGAAGCCATAGCCTGTCATACCCAAGAAAATCGTAATAGCCGACAATAAGGCGGCCACAACCAACTGACGTACACTCATAAAAGTATTTTGCTGATACGGTAATGCTTTTGCTTTATTCATTTGAAATTCCTCCGTTCTCACTCCCCTATGCGGGAATGCAAGTCGAACAACCCAGTATATCTGTGCTCTTTTCATCATGGAGGCAGTGGTTCAGCTCGCTACGATACCGACCAGCCCCGTCTGTCATGACGTTTTGGCACTGTGGATAGTGTAACACACTTGTCCTCTCGTGACAATACATTTTTCAACTTTTGTGAAAAAAATAACGTATCATTCCCTATGCCGTTTGTGCATATATCGCAAAACAGGCTGAAATGAAGAGAATCAAAAAAATCCCTGCAGAGATAACTCCGCAGGGATTCGTGGTATCATGCAATTAAGCTTCAGCTTCAACCGGATAGATGCTGACTTTCCGGTTATATCGGCCAGCACGTTCAAAAGCAACTTTACCAGCAGCCAAAGCAAATAACGTGTCATCTTTGCCGATGCCTACGTTAGTGCCCGGATGGAAGTGAGTGCCGCGCTGGCGAACGATGATGTTGCCGGCTTTAACAATAACACCGTCATGGCATTTGACACCAAGACGTTTGGATTCACTGTCACGGCCGTTACGCGTGCTGCCTACACCTTTTTTATGAGCGAACAGCTGCAAATCAAAATTGAACATTTCGTTCACCTCCTGACGTTATGTGCCGAATGCGACGTATTCGCCGTATTGACGCACAATTTCCTGTAGACCCAGTACCATCGTATGAAGAATAACTTCAGCCTCCGGTACGGATTTCTTCACATGTACGGATAAAAATCCATCATCCTGCCCATACGTGATGCTTTCCTCGCCTGCATATTCCAGCAGACCCAAAAGCGCTGTCTGTGCCAGTACAGAGACGGCAGCACAAACAATATCACTACCGCTTTCATCGTAGTCTGCATGACCACGAATCTGAAAGCCGCTGAGCCGGTTGTTTTTATCATACTGTAAGGTAATGGTAATCATTAGCCTTCGATTTTTTCGATGACAACCTTAGTGAAAGGCTGACGATGGCCCTGACGACGACGGTAATCGGACTTAGCTTTGTATTTGAACACGAGGATCTTCTTTTCCTTGCCCTGTTCGAGTACTTTGCCAGTAACCTTAGCACCTTCAACAACAGGAGAACCAACTTTAACATCCCCGTCATTTACAACTGCCAATACCTGATCGAATACTACTTCGGAATCAACATCGTTAGTGAGTTTTTCAACAAAGATTTTGTCGCCTTCCTGAACACGATACTGTTTTCCGCCCGTTTTGATAATAGCGTACATAGTGACACCTCCTCATCAATATACTCGCTGAATACGGCGCCTTGCGGACTTAAATGCCTCTTCATGCGGCTTATCTTCATAGCCACTTGTGCATGCTACGACTTTTACATTATAAGCTACCAGACACGACCTGTCAAGGAAAAGATTTCAAAGAAGGCCGGTTCGAAATGAACAGGCCAATTTTTCAACATTTCCCAATATAGTCAGGTTATCTTTGTCAATCAAAAACAAGAAAGCGCCCCTGTTATTCGTCATAGCCCACAATCCGTGGCCATAATTTCGGCGTATATGCAGGCGAATAGATGCTCATTGTTGCTTCACAAAAAGACATGCACCAAGAAAGCTTGTCAATAGGACAACGGTCCAACCCAGAACCAAAAACGTCTTATAGGGAATCCGATATTTCAGACCGTCGCTTCCCATTGTTTCTTTTTCCCATTTTACACCATAGCCAAAGAGGATTATCCCTATTCCCATAAAACCGCAGCCGCTGAGTAACGTAAAGATAGATTGAATGCGTTCCCACATGGCACCATACATGATCAAGGAGCCAGCCAATACGAAGAAATAGGCACTTATTTTGCATTTTCGTTCTATATCATTGAAACCTTTATTTTCTTTCAGCACTCTTATTCCAAGGCCAAAAAGGAAAATCGCCATGGCAATGCCAGCAGCTACGAGTTTCCACACCGCTGCCGCACCGGCCTGATTTGACAGCAAAAGCCTTACGTACTCCATGGCACTCATCTCCTTCGTCAGGACGTTCTACCAAGCAGGTAATGTCCGGCCTTCCTCATTCTACGATTCTCATCATGACCGGCTGCTCAATATCGTCAATGGCACATAATTCACTCTGTCCCTTTATCCGGGCTTCTCTGTTGCGCATACGCTTAATACCTTGCTCCAAATAAGCGTTCTACTGGTGTTTTATAATAATAGCTTAGGCTGAAATCATGCTCATCAGTTACCTTAACAACACAAGCATACGTGTCGTTTTCTAATACAGTTACATAATGTGTATCCTCTATGGTACTTTCAATCCGTTTGTGTTTTACCTGAAATCCCATTCCTTCAAGGGATTCTATAATCTCAGCTTCCTTCACCGGATTCTCGCTTTTGTAAATAAGCCGCAAAGAATGTATGCCGCCTCTGTCTGAGGCTAAAGTCCGTTCTTGCTTATAGTCAGCAGTCAGGTCAATCTGAGTTGCCTGTGTCACTAACATTCTATCGATTTCTTTTCCATCCGGATCGAAGATAAACGAAGCAATATCACCCAACCGCATCATAAGTGCAGCAAAGCTTATGAGTATAAGTATGCCAAGGCGAACTCTATCGATGGATTTCCTCATGCTATCCTCCCCTTGAAAATGCATGCCATCAGTAATCTCCTGCCATTTTTTTACATTGTCTCATCGCCTTCCGGCAGCAAGTCTTGTGCCCAACTACAGCATCGCATAGGACACTGTTATCTTCTTCATCTAATAACTCCCGATTGCAAGAAAAGCGGCTGGTCTTGCCAATCCGTTTCATGGGTACAGGCTATAACCCAGGCAAAAGACCTGTCAAAAATGTAGCTATCTTCAGGCAGGAACGATCTATTTTCGCATAAGTTAGTAAAATTCATGGCTAGACACACCTGCTTAGTAAATTCCCAATAATCAGGAATCCATATTCTCTCACACGTGTGGATATCCCAAAACCCAAAAACTTCCTTTAGGATGTCCGCATAAGTCAGGATTTCAGGCCAACGAATCTGATGAGATATTTTCAGGCATTCCCAGATGTATCCTATATAGCATCAGCCATCAGAAAATAGCTTCAAATGGCTAATCGTCTTGTAAGCTTCCGCATCCGCATCAACAAGCGTAGCAATATACCAGTCCCTGCATTTCTCAGACATGAAATCATCGAAACGCATAGATTGCCTCCATCCTTCAAGGATTTCCCATAATATATATGCTGCTCACAGCCTTCGCTTCCGTCATTTGATTGTATTGTATCATAAGGAATCAGGACAAACCCATCGTATTTTCCGATACTTACGGTATTTTTTTGTAACAGGAAAAGAAAAAGGCATTAGTCCAATTTTTTTGGTGTGGTTACCCCTAGTCCAATTTTTGTGGTCTGTTTTCCTAGTCCATTTTATGTGGTCATCCTAGTCACACTTTGTGGTGGGGCTGTTTACACTTTGTGGTCCGTCCCTTGCAATAAAAAAGCTCCTCCTTAGAATGAAAGTATCACCCATCCATTTCTAAGAAGGAGGAAAGACTATATGTCTCTAGATCAGTTTATCACAAATATGTTGAACATCAAATCCGAACAAATTCAAGAATTACTCACATTCAGCCAATCCGACGGTTCCATGATCATTAAAATCCGCCTTGTTGACGCACATTGCACCTGCCCGTATTGTAACGGACAGGTGCATATTCATGGATACTATTCCCGTAAACTCACTCATTCCACGCTCATAAACAGGCCATGTACCATCCTGTATCTCCAGCGCAGATACCGCTGCAATACCTGTCAGAGTACGTTCAATGAACCGAATTCCTTCACGTGCTCACATGAAGGGATTCCTCACGAAACCAAACTCAAAGTATTACAAGATCTTAAACATCCGGAAATCACCTATACCCTCGCAGCCAATCGGAATCACATATCTAAGGCGATGGCTCTCTGTATTTTTGACAGGCATGTCCAAATTGCACGAAAGCCTTTGCCTGAAATTTTTTCTCTCGATGAGCATTATCTGCCGGATTCCAACTACGATTCGCTTTACTGCTGTCTCCTCATGGATTTTGATACGGGTGTCATTATTGATGTGCTTCCCGACCGCAAGAAATCGTATCTTCTCTATTATCTCAGTCATATTAAACATGAAACGTATTCTGATGAAACTCACACCAGTGAGTTGGATCGCATCAAATATTTTTCCATCGATATGTCTGAATCGTTTCGATCTGTCTTTCAGTCATACTGCCCGAAGGCCATCATCTGTGCGGATAGTTTCCATGTACTTCAACATCTCACCAAAGATTTTAATGCAGTTCGACTGAAATGCCGTAGGGAAACAGCAGACCCTGTCCTGGCGTATTTATTAATCAAATTTAGATTCGTACTAAACCATAACGTGGTGCTGGATAACAAAGCTAGATATAACAGACGGTTAAAACGATACATCAATCTTCGGGGTATCCAAACATTGCTATTCAGTCATTTCCCCGAACTAAAAAAAGCGTATGAATTAAAAGAGGTATATATTACCTTCAATGAAACAGCCTCGTTTGAAAATGCCGAACGTCAGCTGGATGCACTACTTCTTAAGTTTGCAGACTCACAGATTCGTGAATACGATGAATTCTATACCGTGCTTTCCAACTGGAAACAAGAAATCGTAAATTCGTTTATCATCGTACATGGCCGTCGAATCAACAACAGCCATATTGAATCAAAAAATCGTCAAGTACAACGTTTATTGGACAATGCTAATGGCTTTCGTAATTTTAAAAGGACCAGGAATCGTATTTTATACTGTCTGAATAAAGAAGACACATATACCTTCTAATTTAAAAGGCCTTGACAACGAGCGTGGGTGCCGAGGCCTTTTGACCACAAACATGGTCTAGGTCAACCACAAAATGTATCCAGCGAAACCACAAAACTGTAAACAGCGTGACCACAAGAAAGGGTCTAGCCCAACCACAAAAGTTGAACTAGACCCAATACCGCTCAAGGAAGTTATTCAGAGTCCTTTGCTTTTAAAAAGCATAAAGGACCATCAGTAAGTACTTATAGTATAGCGCAAATAGTCGTAATGGGCAACGAATATTTCTCAGACTAAATTCAGATGCACTGGAAGTTACTTTGAGAAGCTTTTTCTCAAGGTCTGTTTGCTATGCCCAAATTTAGGTAATTAAGAAAACGAGGCCGTTTTCAGCGTTTTTTCTTATGCGTTATCATCGATTTCCCAAGGTAACTTCAGCATTCTACGTCTACTGGAAGTTACCTTGAGATTTTACCATTACCAAAATTTCAATCCACGCACCCGCAAGGGATGCGACTGCCTCCAATCAGACGGGGTTATCAACCATTTCCTTAACCTGTTTCCGCGAACCCCCATACTAATCTCTTATTTTTTCCTCATTTCAAAGTGTCGAATGTTTCTGAGCCTCATTCAATATATAGTGCGAGAGGTCTAGAATTTTTTTGTATGACTGTACTTCGCACTTATTTTGTTTTTACAACATACGTTCGTTTTCTAATATTATATCATATCGAAATTATTTTGTATACATATTTTATTATCAACAAGGATGTACGAAAAAAATATGCTTGTCCCCTATTCTTTCGTTCTTCACGGGACAAGCATATGTCTGTTTACTTTGTTGCAATGCCGCGTACGGTTATTTTCATCACGTCGACGGACATGCCGGTCATGTATTCTATGTCGTGCTGGACTTGGTCTTTGATGGTGCGCATGAGTTGTTTCAGGCTTTCGCCGTAGTAGACGGTGATGGTCAGGATGATGGCCAGGCCGTTATGATCGGTTTCGTAGTTTTTGGCTACTTTGACGCGGTTTACGCGGGCTATGCCTTTGATTTGGCTTAGGCAGTGGCGTACGATGGCAAAGAGGACGTCGTCGGAGAAGACGAGTTTGCCGTAGTAGCTGAAGACGGGACGGACGACGGATTGTTCTACGTCGCCTTCTTTTTTGCCGCCTTTGCCGCGCAGGAGGGCCCGGATGGGGTCTAAGAGGTAGCCGTGGAAGTGGGATTTCAGTTCCATCGTCGGCACGGGAATGATGTGTTTGCCTTCTTTATTGCGGATTTCCCGGGCTTTGGCGATTTCTGCTGCTGACGAGACGTCTTCGATGTGAATGAACTGGTTTGCTTCCGGCAGGTGCAGGGCTTCGCAGATGCGGTGGATCATGTGCTTGGATGTGCCCAATATGAGGAGCTGGTCCGGCGCGATCTTTGCTAAGGCCTGCCGTACGGAGGCGGCGTGGTCGGGATAGAAAAAGATGGCCCGGCGCACGGCCTGCATGCGGTTGTTTTCTTCCTTGGCTGAGTGGCCGACGACGATCTTATTGTGGTAAATAAGGAGGCCGTCATCGATGATACAGTCGATATTATAATCGTGGGCAACGACTAAGGCGTGATGGCTTTTGCCGGTGCCGCTGGGACCGATAAAACCGATACATTTCATAAAATCCCCTTCTTTTTTCCTAAAGCCAGGAAATCTGCTACCTGTTGTTCCTGGACAGAAAAGAGACCGAGCGTTTCAGGGAAACGGCCTGATACGCCGTGGAAGTCAGAGCCGCCGCTGATGAGCCAGTGGTGCTTGTGGGCCAGGGCGAGGAATTCATCGAAGCGGCCGCGGTTGTTGGGATGAAATACTTCGATACCGTCAAAGGGATGGGCCAGGACCTGGCTGAGTGTATGCTTGAGGAGGCCGGGATGGGCCAGGACAGCAACGCCACCGGCGGCGTGAATAAGGCCGATGCATTCGTCAATGGACCAGCGTTTGTAGGGCACGTAGACAGGGCCGCCGCGATACAAGAGCGTATCGAAGGCGGTCTTTACGTCAGGGCAATAGCCGCCGTCGACGAGCATGCGGGCAATGTGGGGCCGGCCTACGGTGCCGCCTTTGTCGAGGAGATCTTCTACCGATTTGCGGTCCAGGTTGTAGCCCCGTTCAATGCATTTGTCGACGATTTCCAAGGCCCGGTGGAGGCGTTTTTTGCGAAACTGGCGGCAGTAGTCCGTCAGTTCCGGACTGTGCGGGTCGATGTAATAGCCCAGCACATGGACATCCTCGTCTTCACATTCACTGCTCATTTCTATGGCCCTGATGACCGTAAGGCCCGGCGCAAAGTCATGACCGCTGTAGGCAGCTGTCGTGTCGTGATCCGAAATAGCAATGATGTCGAGGCCGGCTTGTACGGCCATACTGGTCAGCTCTTCCGGTGTATAGACGCCGTCTGAGCAGGTGGTATGCATGTGCAGATCTATTTTCATTTCCCCTCACTCCCCCGTTATTTTGTTGCCATGCTCCGGAGCAGTTCCATAATGGTCTTAATGCCCACGCCGGTTGCGCCGAAGAGGCCTGTTTCATCTTTCTTTTCATTAAATGCCGTGCCGGCAATATCAAAGTGGATCCAAGGTACGTCGTCCTTGACGAACTGCTTGATAAAGAGGCCCGCCGTAATGGCACCGGCTGCAGGACCGCCGACGTTCTTTATATCGGCGATTTCACTCTTCAGCTGATCTTCGTATTCCTTGTCTGCCGGGAACTGCCATACTTTTTCGTGTACCCGTTCGGCTGCGGAAAAGACGCGGTTCAGCCATTCCTGGTCGTTGCCGAGCATGCCGCTGCGGACCGTGCCAAAGGCGGTGACGCAGGCCCCGGTAAGAGTGGCAAAATCGACGAGACGCGTAGCTCCCAGCTCCTGGGCATAGGCTACGGCGTCGGCCAGAACGAGGCGTCCTTCGGCGTCGGTATTCTTGATTTCTACGGTCTTGCCCGTATACATGGTAATGACGTCATCGACGCGGTACGACATGCCTGACGGAATGTTTTCTGCCAAGGGCAGGACAGCGACGACGTTGACCGGATATTTGAGAAGCATCAGGGCACGGATGACGCCCAGGGCCGTGGCTGCGCCGGCCATATCGTCTTTCATGAATTCCAGACCGGCATGGCTCTTCAAGGAAAGGCCGCCGCTATCGTAGAGAATGCCTTTGCCGACAATGCCCAGCATATTGGCATTGTCCGGGTCGCCCTTGTAGGTAATGGTGACCAGCTGGGGCGGATTCATGCTGCCCTTGCCGACGGCGACGATGCCACCCATGCCCTTCTTTTCAAGGCTCCACTTGTTGAGCGATTCCACTTGGATCTTATCGCTCTTGCACAGTTCCTGTACCAGTTCTGCAAATTTTCTGGGCGACAGGTCGTTCGAGGGCATATTCGTCAGGTCGCGGGCGAGGTAAATGCCTTCGTAAACGGACGAGTAAACATAACACATGGAATTCAGTTCCTTCGTCTGCAGGGACTGGGTAATGAGATTGATATTCTTTACGAGACGCGGTTCGGTCTGCGTCTTATAGCGGATAAATTCGTAATTGCGGTATAAGAGGCCGTCAATGAGCGAGGGTGCGTCCATTTCCAGCGTATCAAGGAGCAAGGCCAGCTCGCGTACGTTTTCCTTGATGGCAGCAGCCATAATGCGCCGGGCTACGCGAAAATCTTCATACGTAGAATACTGTACGGGCTTATCGTCCAAACCGACGAGCAGGTACGTGTGCACTTTTGTGCCATTGGCACTGCGGAATGTATAAAGTGATGTATAATGCAGCACGTCCGGCCGTTCTTGCAGGAACGTGCGCAAGGCCGGCTGGTCTTCTTTCGGTATGTACTGCAGGGCACGCATATGTTTGTCCACACCGATAACCAGTGTGTCAAAGCTGCCGTTGCCGTTACAAGTAATCATGGATAAATCTCCCCTCACGTAAAAACTGTTGTATCTATTCTAAATGCTTTATATCTTATTATACATGGTATAGAGAGCCAAAATCAAGCAAGGCCCGGGGCCGCAGAAAATGCAAAAAAGGCCTGCGTACGCGTTTTGATGCGTCCTTTTGTACGGGGAAAGAAAATCTGTTCTATCCGTTGCAAAAGGCGCGTGCGCAGCCGCAGGCCTGATATTGCTTATTTCAATTTGCCGTACTGTTCGTCCGTTACCGGTTCGAGCCATTCGTTGCCCGTATTCTTGCCTTCGATTTCGATGGCCAAGTGGGAGAACCAGCTCGTCGGGGCGGCACCGTGCCAATGTTTGACGTTAGCCGGAATGTTGATGATCATGCCTGGTGTCATTTCGATGGCATCTTTGCCCCATTCCTGGTAATAGCCACGGCCGCCGACACAGATCAGCATCTGGCCGCCGCCTTCGTCAGCCGTATGGATGTGCCAGTTGTTGCGGCAGGCCGGTTCAAAGGTTACGTTGTGAATGGGAATCTGTTTCGTCGAAACGGCAGCCAAATAGCTCTGGCCGACGAAATACTTAGCATAGGCATCGTTGGGATCGCCAATGGGGAAGAAAATTTCCTGCTGGTATTTTTCCTTGTCTGTCAGGGCCGGCGTGTCATCTGCCCAGATTTCCTTGGCCATGTTGAATACAGCCCAGCCCTTTGGCCAGCCCGTATACATGGTCGTGTGCGTAATGACCGATGCGATTTCGGCCTTTGTGACGCCATGATTTTTGGCGTTTTCCAGATGATACTTGAGGGAGCTGTCTGTAATCCCCGAAGACATGAGGGCGACGACCGTAATGATACAGCGCGTCTTCACGTCGATCGTTTCGTCATTCCAGACTTCACCAAAAAGAACGTCGTCGTTGAGATGGGCAAAGAGGGGTGCAAATTCACCCAGCTGTGTTCTGCCTGCAGTTTGTACAATTTTTTTCATGGAAATTCCTCCTCTATTATAACTTCCCGCCAAAGACAGGGAAATGGCTATCAGCACCATAGCTTTCAATATGTGGCAAGGCCTTCAGTTCGTCCATATCGGCATCGGCAATGACGAAATCCAGTTCGGCATTCGTCTGCATATGTGCCGGGTTGGCCGTCTTGGGCAGGACGACTGCGCCTAATTGCAGGTCGTAGCGCAGGCAAAGCTGTGCCGGGCTGACCTGGTATTTCTTGGCCATGGCGGCGATCTTATCGTTCTTCAGTGCTTCGCCGTGGGCAATAGGTGAATAGGCTTCGACGCGGATGCCGTGACGCTGGCAATAGTCGATGAGGCCGAAGTTGGTATTCGTTATATGTGTCAGAATCTGGTTGACCATCGGCTGGATACGGCAGCCGGCAAGGATATTTTCAATATCGCTTTCGAGGAAATTGGAAACGCCAATGGCGCGGAGCTTGCCTGCCTTGTAGGCATCCTCCAGGGCCCGCCAGGCTTCCCGGTTCCCTTCTTCGTAGCGGTCGGCCGATTGGTTCACGGCTTTCCACGGCTGCGGGCTGTGGATGATCATGAGGTCCAAATATTCGAGGCCCATTTTTTGTAAGGTCCCGTCGATAGAGGCAGCAGCGCTGTCATAGGTCTTGTGTTCGGCTGCGACCTTGCTGGCAATGAAGAGATCTGTCCGCGGTACGCCACACGTGCGTACGCCTTCGCCGATGCCGGCCTCGTTGCCATAGGCCTGGGCCGTGTCAATAAGGCGGTAGCCGAGCTGAATTGCCTGACGCGTAGCTTCACTTGCCTGGGTGTCATCCAGGAGCCACGTGCCTAAGCCGAGTTTAGGAATCTTGACGCCATTGGTGAGCGTGTATGTTTCTGTGAGAATCATGATTTTTCTGCCTCCTGAAGCGGTGTGAAGGTCACGTCCATGTCGCACGTATCTTGAAGGAAATGGAGCCCTTCATCGGTGTGACCGATTCGTTCCTGCTTACAGCCATCGCTGTCCTTATAGAAAAAAGAAATACTGCCTGCAGGCGACCAATAGCATAGGTCACCGGCGTGGCAAAGGGACTGGGGGATGCCCTCCGCCGGCAAGGTACCGGCGCCGCAACGGCAGCATAGCTCCCAGCCGTAGAGATTCATCATGGGCAAGGTGAGGGGCAATTTTTGCCAAAAGGCCCGGGCTGCCGGATTATCTGCAAGGGTAATGGTCAGCGTATGACCGCCTGTTTCCATTTGTATACGCATAGTGACACCTCCCTGGATTTCCTTCTGCTATTATTTTACTATTTCCTACAGGTATGTCTAATGCTTATGTTCAATTCTTTTCTATACGGTTCAGGCATTCCTTGAAATAATCGAGAAAGGCACTGGCAGCACTGGCATTACGCTGAAAACGCTTCCAAACGAAGACGCTCGACATGGAAAGCTCCGGATAAAGAGGACGGAAAACGAGGCGGTCTGAAGCAAAGAGGTGGACTGCCCCTTCAATGGTGAGCGCTGAGGCCACACCACTATCAACGAGGCCTACGACGTGAGTAATGATGTTGTACGTAGCAAAAATATCAAGGTGTGTCACTGTATCGCCGAGCCAGGCTTGGAGGCGTCGTTGCACAGCCGGGCGGTTAGAAGTAATAATCGGCTCGCCCAACAGGTCGTCCCGCGTGATATAAGGCTTAGCGGCTAAGGGATGGCTCTTACGCAAAAGGAGGCCCCAGCGTTCGGCATCACGCATGCGAATATAATCGAATTTCGTCACATCCATAGGCTCCAAGAGCATGCCAAAATCGAGGAGGCCGTGCTCGAGCTGCTCCGTCACGTATTCGGCACTGTTCGTGTAGAGCTGGAACCGTACCTTCGGGTGGAGCTGGCGAAAGCCGGCCAGGATCTCCGGAAAAATCCGCGTCGAGTAAAGACCGCCACTGCCAATGGAAATAACGCCACTGAGCTCGTTTTTCTGGGCAAATTCTTCGTCAATTTTTTGGATGAGTACTTCCACCTCTTCGGCCCTCCGTTTCAGCATGAGCCCTGCATCCGTCAGCTGCAAATGCCGCCCGCGTACAAACAGCATCGCACCCAGCTCCTCTTCCAGCTGGGCAATCTGCCGGCTCAAGGTCGGTTGTGTCACATGTAATAGCTCTGCTGCCTTCGATATATTTTCTTCCCGCACGACAGCGAGAAAATAATGCAAAACACGTAACTCCATAGCCAGGCCTCCTTAGTATTGACACATCGTTATTGTTTTCATTATAGCACAAAAACAAGCGTCCCCATACAGTCAAAGACCGTACAGGGACGCCCGTTTTCTCGTATCCGCGCCCCACACAAGGGGCGGCTATGCCTTACCGACATCGTGATAATTTCAACCCACGCGCGTGCTACCGCGCGACTACGTACTGGTTTATTATATCATATCCGTGAAGTGATGTGCCATGAATTTTGTTAACTCCTTGAACCTAAGGGGCCAAATGGAATTAGTAATCACTTAGAAATTATTGCTCTAGTTTACGTTCACCGTGCAAAGTGCGCAAATTTTCTTTCGTACGATCGTAAGCCGGATTGCCCAGAGTCAGATTCGGTTCCACCAGCGAAGTTCCCTGGATACCCATGATTTCCAGCATTACATTGTACAGCAGGTCATTAGTCCAGTAATCCTCTTCCTGGCTTTTCAGCGTTGCAAAGACCTGGGGATGCGCTGTCCGATACGCTGCTGAAAAATGCATGATCAAAGGGATGTGCGTCATTTGATTGGTAAACTTCGTACTTTCGTGATATTTTTTCTGATCTGGTTCTTCTCCGTGGTCAGAAAAATAGATGAAGCCCTGAAAATGTGGGTTATGTGCTACTTTGTCGTATAGGAGACTGAGGACGTAATCAGTGTAACGCACGGCGTTGTCATAACAATCAACATTCCTGTTTTTACCTTGATGAAAATACTCATATTCTGCAGGATAACGATCCTCGTAACGGCCATGCTCACCCATAAGATGAAAAACGATAAGTGCATTATTGACGTGTTGAATGTCCGGTGCTTTTTCCGCTAATGCTTCATCCAAGTACGCAGTGTTTAGACTTTCTCCCACTTCGCCATTGAGCCAAAGTTGGTGTTTCGCCGTTGATGCAATTTCTGCTACTGGCGTATCCCAGGCACCGTAGCGTTCTTGATTGCTGATCCAGTACGTATCAAACCCGGCAGCATTGGCTACCTCTATAATCGAATACGCATTATCCATCGCTACTCTATTATATTGGTTTTTTTCGCCTAAAGCATACGTCAGTGTCGGTACCGTATGTACATGATTTGAAAAGGAATTACGATAAATAAGGGTCCCTGGATCTTGGGAAAATTGTTTTAACCACGGCGTCGTATCACGGCTGTAACCATAAACAGACATGTGGTCCCGTGTTTCTGATTCGCCAATAATGAGAACATACACGCCCTTATAGCCTGACATTGTCTGCAATGATCCGAGTTTTTTCAGATTTGCTATCCGCCGTTCTTTATTCGTTGCAAAAGCCTGATAATTTTTGATAGCATCCTGTACAGAAGTGCCAATATGATATGGCTCATAGTCTGCCAGGGAACAGGATGTTTTAGCCCCGGCAATGAGGAACAGACCAATGAAGAATAAGGTAACCCAACCGCGTCTTTTAGTAGATACTCCGGTCTGTGCAGTTACGCAGACCTTATGCACCAGGTGAAAAAGAAGTGCCACTGAGGCGGCAGACAAGACAGCAGCTAGGAGCAAATAGAAGACCGGCTGCATTGACAGGTAAGCTAAGGCCTCTGCTTTATTAGTTTGGTAAATAGTCATGACAATATCAGACCGCAAATAGTGATGACTAACAGCAAAATAGGCCCACAATATAAGATTTGGCAGACACGCTATGAATAATGTCACGACCAGCCAAATACGGGAAAGAAAACGACCTGCTCGCACATGACCAGTCAAGGTACCTAATTTGGCCAGACCTAACCATATCAGGAGGATAACCGGCCAGTACATGCCTGCAAGGGTAAGATTGCTGAGAAGTGTGTCAGAGCGTACAGTGAGGCCGTCAAGAAAGCGAATCCAAATGCTACTGGCGAAGAAAAACGTCATCCCTGCATAAACGGCAAGGAATTGCTTACTATATGACCAAAAATAGCTAACACACGCACAAAGAACGGCACTGGTTATGATACGTTTAAGGCCACGCAAATATAAGTCATGTTGGGATATAGACATAATAAGTATTCCCAGCAGTGTATACACGGTAATCAGTATGATGGCCTTTTTGATTGCATTTTTCTTTTCAGAAAGGACATGCTGCATTAATTCCACTCCAAATTGTAAATATTTCGTATATATTTTATAAACTCTTATCATTGTATCATGTTGATTGGCCCACTGTCACGCATATCAGCTGCCCTTCACAAATGAATCAGAAAGTATTTTTTACATAGACATACATCTGTCCATAAAAAAACTGCCTTATGAGAAATCATATCTCACAAGGCAGTTTATCGTTAAATTAACATACGATAATATTCTTTATACCACTTGGCAAAATTCCCCAAGCCTTCTTCGATGGTGGTTTTCGGCTAAAAGTCAAAATCCCGTTCCAGTTCTGTCATATCGGCGTAGGTCTGGTACATGTCGCCGTGGTTGTAAATCTGAATGGTTTTGCCGAGACGGATCTTGTTGGCAAATTTAAAGTATGCCATGTCCGGCCGGCCTAAGGGGCCAAAATAAAATTAGGAAACTGGAACTACGCCGAAGAAAGGGAAACTCTTCGCTTTTGTAGCTCTATAATAACCAGATAGTTTCATTCGCTTAGATATTGTATGATCAAGCTATTATCTTTTTCATATAATTTATAAAACTCATTGTTGCGAACTGGCGTAAGCGCCTGAATAGCTGCTGCATCCGCTCCCCCACTTTTTAATTTTACCGTTGAGGTTCTAAAGCAGGATAAATACTGCCCTCCCCAATACCAATTATTATTCATATAGATGGGAATCAGACGACTAAATAAGGGGCGTTTTTTCTTTGCCAGTATTAAGGCCTGGCTCTCAGGTGACGTACCAATAAAAGTCACTTCGTTAAATTTTTTCCCTTTCTGCGTTTCTATTTGATTGATATCATACACCAAATATGTAGCAACCTGAGTATTTATTTTATCCTGTTGTTTCAGGAGATTACCATAGTATGAGGAAAAGGATAAGGTACAAGCCAGTGATACTACGAGTAAAAAATAGAACCCTTTTTTTATTTCGCTCACATGATACAGCATAAGCCCCATAAAAAGAGCAAAAACAGTAAATGAAATCATTACGCGGGGAGCGATCACCGGTTCTTTTAAAAGCGTAAGTGTAAAAATAGTTGCTCCCAGTAACAGAAACGGTACCATCAATATGAATATAACAGAGACTAGTTTTATAGGTATTGATGTCCCTCGTCCCGTCCAAACCACCCATGATATATGCCCTAAGGCACCATATACTACCAACAGCAGTAACATTCCCATGATCCCGATAGTTACACTGTAGTCAACATATAGGGAGAAAAAAGCACTAATGTTGGCATACCATGTCTGAAGCCCTTGCCCTGATAAGGGATTCAATAGGCTGACATGAGCGCTGGCATACCCGTTATCGGACATATAATAGGGCACAACAATGAACCGATATAGTAAGCCGCCTAGGAGCATTGAAAAGGCACGTAACAATATCCGTTGTATAATAGCGTTTCCTTTCACTTTTGTGTATAGAAGCCAGACGCACTCTACAATAGCCAGGGAAATATACGCACCAGAGGCGGCCTGATAGAGGCAAAGAGATAGCAATACAGCAATGCAAGATGCAAGACATATTTTTTTATTGCCAAGTGAATCAGGCAAGGCAAAGAGTATCAGAAAAATACTTAGCGCAAGCATCATCCCTAGTGAATCATATTTGTACGATAAATTTTCCAGCATAAAAAGATTTAAATACCCGCACGCGGCAACACCAAATATTTTCAGAGCTGAAGCAGCTGGAATGATTTTCTTCGCGAAGAAAATTAACGCATAGTCGAGTACAATCGTTGCCAAGATTTGTATCCATGGCGACATGTCCATCAGAGGCTTTCCGTCACTCAGAATAATGCTCAGCAAGGAAACCAGCGGTCGTCCATCACCATCCCAACCGGTTCTCCCGGTTAACAGGCGCCCTAAATCATCAATATAGTAAAAATTAGCCAAAATAATAGGGAGCACATATACCAGCGAAAAGATTAAAAGATAGCAGAACGCTTTGAAATTTTCTCTGTCTAACGAAAAAGTTCGTATATTCATCAATATTGTTCCTTTTCTCATTTAGTTATTTACAACATGTATCATCATTACGTTACCTGGCATGATGAGCTGTTCTTCCATGTCATACATTCAGTTATAATTGGTCCGTATAGTAAGACTGCCTCATGAGGAAGTGAATTTCTCACAAGGCAGTCCTTTCGTTAAATTACATACGATAATATTCTTTATACCACTTGGCAAACTTCCCCAAGCCTTCTTCAATAGTGGTTTTGGGCTTAAAGTCAAAATCCCGTTCCAGTTCTGTCGTATCGGCGTAGGTCTGGTATACGTCGCCAGGCTGCATGGGCAGGTATTCTTTTTTTGCCGTATGGCCTAAAGATTCTTCCAGGACTTCAATGAAATGCATGAGCTTTTCCGGCCGGTTGTTGCCGATGTTGTAGACTTTGTACTTGTCGCCCAGTTCATTTTCTTTTGGCGGGTTGCAAAGCATGCGGACAATGCCGGTGACAATGTCGTCGACGTAGGTAAAGTCGCGGTACATGTCGCCATGGTTGTAAATCTGGATGGTTTCGCCAAGGCGGATTTTGTTGGCGAATTTAAAATATGCCATGTCCGGCCGGCCTAAGGGACCGTAGACGGTAAAGAAACGCAGGCCTGTGGCCGGGATGCCGTAGAGGTGGCTGTACGTGTAGGCCATGAGTTCGTCCGACTTTTTCGTCGCCGCGTAAAGGCTGATGGGATGGTCGACGTTATCCGTCGTCGAGAAGGGCGTCTTTTTCTGATTACCGTACACAGACGAGCTCGATGCAAACAACAGGTGTTCCGGCTGAAAATGGCGGCATGCTTCCAGGATATTGAAGAAACCAATGATATTGGAATCAATGTACGAACGGGGATTATCGATACTATAGCGGACACCGGCCTGAGCGGCCAGGTTGACGACGATGTCCGGGTGGTGTTCGTCAAAGGTTTGCTGCACCGTATCGGCATCGGCCAGGTCGCCTTGGATGAAGGTAAAGCCCGGCATATCGTTGAGGAGTTGCAACCGCGTTTCTTTGAGGGCCACAGCGTAATAATCATTGACGTTATCCAGACCGATGACGGTCATGCCCTGCTCCAAAAGCCGTTTGGAAAGGTGGAAGCCGATGAAGCCTGCGGCACCGGTTATGAGGACTTTCTTTTGTTTATCTAAGGGTTTAATGTCTGCCATGTCCTGCCTCCTTAATCGCGGTCAAAGAGATCGCGCGTATATACTTTATCCTTCACATCCATAAGTTCATCAGCCCAGCGGTTGGTGATGATGACGTCGCTCATTTTTTTGAATTCACCTAAGTCGCGAATGACCTTGGAATGAAAGAAATCGTCCGCATCAAGAGCCGGTTCATATACTACAACGACAATACCTTTGGCCTTGATTCGCTTCATGACGCCCTGAATGGCGGACGCCCGGAAATTATCGGAATTTTGCTTCATCGTCAGGCGGTAGACACCGACAATTTTGGGATTACGGCCGATAATTTCATCAGCAATATGGTCCTTACGGGTGCGGTTTGCCTGAACGATAGCGGAAATCAGGTTTTGCGGTACATCGTGATAGTTGGCTAAAAGCTGCTTCGTATCCTTCGGCAGACAATAGCCGCCGTAGCCGAAGGACGGGTTATT
Organism: Megasphaera hominis; assembly: GCF_014269395.1. Classification (GTDB taxonomy): domain Bacteria; phylum Bacillota; class Negativicutes; order Veillonellales; family Megasphaeraceae; genus Megasphaera; species Megasphaera hominis. The sequence continues at coordinate 22,791 of NZ_JACOGK010000008.1, read as the reverse complement.
ATAGAAATCGCCAATACGCGGATCGAGACAGACGCCTTTGATGATTTCCCTCGTCTTGAGCCCCCGGATTTCGGCATACGAATCGAGCTCGTTAAAATAGGCTACGCGTAAGGCCAGGTAGGTATTGGCAAAGAGCTTGATGGCTTCTGCTTCCGTCGAACCCGTAAAGAGCATGGGAATATCCGTAGTTTCTGCGCCAGCAGCCAGGAGATGGGCAAAGGTTTTAGCCCGTTCTGACCGTTCACCGACGACGATACGCGACGGATGCAGATTATCATACAAGGCTTTGCCTTCGCGGAGAAATTCCGGCGAAAACATGATATTTTCCGTGCCATAGCGAGCTTTGATTTCTTCCGTATAGCCTACAGGAACGGTCGACTTGATGACCATGACCGCATCAGGATTGATATCCAGCACTTCTTCAATGACTGCTTCTACTGAAGAGGTATCGAAGAAATTCTTTTTCGGATCATAGTTTGTCGGCGTGGAAATAATGACAAACGACGCATCCGTAAAGGCTTCTTTTGCATCCAGCGTCGCCTTAAAATGAATATCCGTACGCGCTAAAAAGCGGGAAATGTCTGCATCGATAATAGGCGAAACGCCCTGATTGAGCTTGCTTACTTTTTCCGCATCAATGTCCAGCGCGACGACGTCGTTGTGCTGGGCCAATAATAAACCGTTAGACAAGCCTACATAGCCTGTCCCGGCAATGGCGATTTTCATTTTCGTTCCTCCAATTATTAACATATACAGACATTATACCACATTTGTGTATCAGTATATCAAAAAGTCTATGAGTCTCTTTGTAACCGGAAGCAGTTACTATTTTCAGATACCTTATCCGCAGTTATTTACCAAACAAAAAAATCCAAGATGCATGCTTTCACAAAACATACATCTCGGATTTTTTAAATTTCTATAATTTGTAACGCAACCGCAACCAAGCATACCAGAACATGCCCCATATATACTCCATGAAGCTATCTTTTTTACGGTATTTCGCCCATTGCTTGAAATCGTGGTAGTTTTCCGGTTTCTTAATGGGCAGGGTATTGGTTATTGTTTCCCATGGCGACAGGGCGTTGTATGTTCTCCATTGCGGGTCAAAGGGCAGGAGTACCATTTGCCAGGGCTTGCGCCGGCCTGTCCAATGGATGATGACGCCTTTCCCCTCATCATCCTGGCCACCACCAAATTCGTTGTATTCCGATGGCAGGAAAAGATTTGTCCCGTCAAAAGTCAGGTTCAGCACATCCTGGCTTTGGCCCAGGAAGCGTTCGCGTGGCTCTTTTTGGAAGGAAAAAGCTTTTTCCGTTATGCCCTGTTTTTCCCATTCAGGAATATTGACAACCATAATCCCATCGTTAAAATATTTTCCATTTTTCAGCTTCAGGTACTCGCCCCGATAGGCGGCATCCTTAGGCCGTTCGGAAACGGCTCCCATAGCATAGCCAGTCATATCCAGGGAAAATAAAGGTGCCAATGAAGCGATAACCATGGTGTCAGCATCCAAGTAAACGTAACGGTCTGTCATATCCTTTAAAACTTTCGGCATATAGATGCGGCCGTAGGTGATGCGGGAAAAGCGGGCTACCTTGACGTGGAAATCCTCGAAGGGTGCCATATTGAGCTCGTATAGAATGCAGCGGCAATGCCATTTTTCTGCCAGTTGACGAACCTTATCCCTGTTTTCCTGGCTATAGCCATCGGTGAACAAATGAAAGACTAAAGGATGATCCTGATTATTTTCTAAAACGGAAACGATGGAGGCGCCCATAATGGTAAAAAAAGGATCGTTTACGTTGTAGGTAATGTGCCAAGGAGTACTTTCTGAATCCTGCAAAAAATTAAAGTCCTCTTTCTTGGCAATAAAGTTTTCTAAGGCAAAGAAACCTGACTCAAATGTTTTCATGATCAGTTCAACACGCTTTCTATGGCTTCTTGGACCATGGGTATAGTAAGGACATCGACACAGTCTGTTTTAGGGCAACGTTTAGGACCGGCACAGACATATTTTCCCGAACAGGGCGCATGACCACTGACACAGAGGGAACGAGGTCCCGGTGCCCGATAAAGGGTCGGGGAATTATGGGTAAAGAGCGTAATAACGGGACAACCGGCCACACCGCCTACGTGTGCCGTGCCTGTATCCAAACTGAGTAAAAGATCCATGTGGGACAAAAGTCCGGCCAACTGCTGGAAAGACGATTTGCCAATGAGATCGACAACCTGGTCAGGTCGTTCTATGCCTTTCAGGATTTCTTTCGCCCGTGCCTCATGACTGGGAATCCCTGTCAGATATACGCGTGCACCATACGTGTCGATAAGCCAGTTACAAATATGGCTGAACTTTTCTGCCGGCCAATCCTTCGTAGGACTACTGGACTGAATGCACAAGGCAACGTGCTTTGGGGCCGGATGCCGGGTCATTAAGTCCGCGCACCAAGCCTCTATCTCCTGCGTAAAGGGCTTAAACCTGGGTGATACGTATTGGCTGTCTGCATCGTGAAAATAGAGGCGCAGCATTTGCTGAAAATTTGCTGACAGGCTATGTACCTCAAACTCCCAGCCTGGTGGTAAGGGCAGATCCTGTGTATATAGCATTTTTTCCCAGCCCAGTTTCCAGCCCAGGCCCTGTTCCATGCTGAGGCGCACAGGCATACGGGCAAGCCATTTCATGAGTGTTACCCGTTCACGGGGGTCCAGGGAGATGCCCAAGTCAAACTTCTCGCGTCCCAAATTTCGGGCAATACGAAATACATCGCGCGTGCCGCCACCGCTCTTATAGGCATAGGGAATCACCCGGTCCACACCGTCGAGCATCTCTGCCACAAAGGCCAAATCTGCCGTCGCTAAATATACGATTTCCGCATCAGGACAGTGTTTGCGCAAAACAGGCAATACAGACGCCGTCATGAGCATGTCACCCATATGCATGATGCCATCGAGAAAGATTTTATGGTACGTCATTTTGATTGTACTTCCTTATCGTAATAGAGTTCCTGGATGTGATGCCACAAACGTTTTGTCTGCATGAGTAATTTCTCTTTACCTGACATTTGGCTATAAAATTCGTTCATGCGTTGCTGCTTTATTTTTTTTCACATACGCACGATCTTTTTCTATTCGCGGTGCAATCTTATCAATAATAGATTCCTGGGCCGTTTTCTCGTCAAGATGTACAAGTCTATTTTCTGTACAATAAATATTTAAAAGGTTTAACTTGTAGTACTGAGCCCAAGCGTCAATTTCCATACGAGGCGGACTTTGTACTCGTAACATATTTTCTGCAGCCTTCCGATTGATGACATAACCGTGTGATGCTGTTCCACCTAGTGTACGTAAAATGAAAGGTCGACCGCTCTTATAAATAACAGGATGCGTATGAGCTACAGTTTTATATAAAATCAATACAACTGGATCCGTGTGGGATTCCATAAAGCTTTGAATTTCCGGCAAATCTTCAAAAAATAAATCTGTCAAATAAGAATCATCTTCAAAGATAAACACGTAAGGTTCATGGCTTTTCAATAACTTTTTATAAATTCCAAGATGAGATAGTATACAACCAACTTCTCCTAAACTCATGAAGCCTGTGTCCACCTTCATATTTTTAAGTTTTTCTGATGGCAATTTATTCCCCATGACAGCCTCAAAGAATTGTGGCTCTAATCCATGCGCTTTAAAATTGGCTAAAACAGTTTCTCTACGTTCGTGAGCATTGGGAGCACTAATTACATAATGGAAAAAACCACTCACTTTCATTTTCCTCCGTCCATACTTTATTTATACAAATGTCCATTAGAATCCAGTCTTTAATTAATCACGGAACTCATGCCTTGTTATTAAAATACCGGATAGTATCTCTGCTTCAACAAAACTCCCCAAAATGCACCAAGACCATATTCACTTATTTTGCAGGTGTCTCCTTATCATAGTAAAACTCTTGAATATGTCGCCAAAACCGCTTCCCCTGAATGAGTAATTTTTCATCTAATGAAAGATGATTATAAAATTGCTGCAACCACTGCTTTCTCATCATTTTTAAATATTTCGAATCTTTCATTTCGCGTGAATCAATTGTCTCAATAAGAGAATCTTTAGCATGCAGTTCATTAAGTTTAACTAACATTTCTTCCATACAGTAAATATTTAACAAGTTTAACTTCATATACTGCGCCCACGCATCAATTTCTATTTTTGGAGGGTTTTGCAGTCGTAAAATATTTTCTGCGGCCTTTCGGTTAATAACATATCCATGTGCACATGATCCCCCTAAAGCTCGAAGAATGAATGGTTTATTGTCTTTTGCCACCACGAGTTTTGTGTGAGCTATGGCCTTATACAAGAGAAGTACCATTGGTTCTGTATGTGTGTCCATAAATTTTTTTAAATCTGGCAGATCATGAAAGAAGTCATTCGTGAGATAAGCATCATCTTCAAAGACAAAAACGTAAGGTTTCTGACTATCAAGCATCTTTTTATAGATTGCTAAATGAGATAATGCACACCCCATTTCCCCTAAGCTCATAAGCCCCGCATCTACGTCCAGTACTCGTAACTGCTCTTTGGACAATGCATTCCCTAAGATTGCTTCAAAGAACTGTGGCTCTATTCCGTGCGTCTGAAAGTTTGACAAAATAGACGCTCTTCTATCCTCTGCATTTTTTGCACTGATTACATAATGGTAAAAATTACTCATCAGTCTTTCCCCCATTAGACTGTTTCAATTTATTATGCGTACAACTAGCTAAGGTAATGCCCCAAAAAGTAAAATACAAATGGAGTTCATATTTTGCATAAAACGTATTATCTACCATACCATGAACAAGCAGAAGCCCTATACAGTACCAAAGCATCCCATAGGGAATCAGATTTTTCGGATATTTTTTGGTCAAATAGAGCAACAATAGCAGATTGCTGCCTAAAAATACCAAATATCCGGCGCCGCCCAAGGTTCCTGTGCCGGAAAAGAAGTTGGCCACATTATTATGCGGCAAGGTCAAGGTTGGTTCATGCGCGCCCGGTAAAATGTAATGGGCCTGATATTCCTTGTTCCAGCGGTCAAAGCCTACGCCGTATACCTTATGATCTTGCCACATATGGTAGGCAGAGTGAAGCAACAATACCCGTTCATTATCATACGAGCGTGTTTGATACGTATTGGTAAAGGCGTAAAAGCCACTCCCCGACACGGCTAAGATCAGGCAAAAAACAATTGTCCGCAGAGGCATTTTCCAGGTTTTCTTATGCGTCAACCATGCATATATGGCAACAGTTAAAAGGCCTACGCCAAAGCCTGCCGTACCACCACGTGATTGAGCCATCAATAGGGTGCCCGTCATAAAGACAGCCGTACACCCGAAAAGCAGGGTATAGAGTATCCTTTTCTTTCCTTCTCCGCTACGCCAATGGTGAAATGTTGCTAAGTATAAGAAAGGCAATAATACTTCAAGCGTCATGGACATATGATTATACGATGCAAAAGGTCCACGCAAACGTTCATATATGTGTCCGGCCAGGATAGCCTGCAACGGATAATAAGCCAAAACCCAGCTGCCACCCAAAAGGCCCCACTGGAAGGATGACCAGTCATGATTGGCCTTTTGAAAGCCAAAATACGTTACCCAAACAGGAAGTGAATATGCGATAAAGTTCCTGGCAGTCCGCATAGATCCTGCATCTCCCGTCAGAAAAGATGCCAAGGACACCATTGCCAAGAAAAAAATGTAAGGGCCAAAAAAGCTTAACGGTGGCAATGCAAACTTCTCTTTTTTTCTTAAAAACCAGATAAGCAGAACTACGATCAAGCCTGCACTAATGCTGAATCCGGCATTCCACTTTGTGCTACAGACAAACAGTACAAATAAATTTAAGGCCACACTAAGCAGATTTTCCCTATTGATGCATATCTTCATGTTACACTCCCTATGACAATATTCTTTCCCACATCTTCGCCACTTTCATCCGGAATTCCTGGCGTCCAATCGATTTCCCTTTCATATCGGCACTCGGTTGCGGCATCGCCACATCGGCAAAGGCCGTTTCTTTCAAGACGTCGTAATAGCGCTCGTTAAAAGCCCCGTCCCGTTCAAATTCCCAGGGCTTATAGCGTCCGGCCCAATGAAAGACGGCCGGATGTTTGGCTGCTTCTATCGCCTTATGGCGCCAGTTACTATGAGTGAGCACCTTCAGGGGCAGCGTAAAGATGGGCGGAATGACATTCCAGCGCAGGGGCAAGGCCTGCCAATTGTCTTTAAAAACCAGGTTCAGTCCGTCCTGATCGTGGTGGCGGAACGCACCTTGGGCTACTTTTTCCAATACCTGCTGGCCGTAGTGATGGCTTCGCCAGGCTGCAAGGTCCAATACCATGACGCCGGAATTAAAGTACAAATCTCCTGCAGGAATGCCCAGGGTTGCTTCCTTTTGCTTTACCATGCGTTTGGAGCAGAGAATACCCAGGTCTGGTACGGCCGCCATGGGTTTGCCTTCCAGAGGCGTATGCCAAAGGGTTTCTATATCATCCAACACCAGCAAATCTGTATCCAGATATATCACTTTCGTAACGTTTTCCGGCAGGAGCTGGTCCAGCATGAGACGCAAATAGGCCGCCCGGTTGATATGGCCGCTCGTATGGGCCTGGATGGCAATGTCACCGGTAGCAATAAAGGAAATCTTTCCCTGGAGACGGGTAACGGTAGCCGTAATGGCAGCTTCTTTTTCTTTTGATATATTGTCGCTCAAGAAATATACGTGTACAGGGCAGCCCCTTTGGTGCTGCAGCAAAATCGACGCACAGGCTACGGCACCATGCTGGGCATAGCGGTCATCGGCGGCTACGGCTACGGCTATTTCATCCATACAATTCTCCTCATTTCCAGTATTACGTACACAGGGATACGCATTCCCCTGCCTTATTTTTGTTTCATCCGTTGCTGTTCATGTAATTTCAGGTATTTCATGGTTTCATAAAAAAAGTGATGGCAGCACATAAAGACGCCCATCCAGCCATCGAGGAAGCCCAAGCGGCCGAAAAACATCTTGAAAAAGCCCCCCAAGCTATGGAGAAAGACGCCGCTCAAGGAAATGCGCCGTCCCCGTTCATAGGCTTCTTCTGCCCAAATGGACGTATACTGCATGACCTTCCCTTCCCACTGGGCCCACGAGCGATACGTGTAATGCTCCAAATAGCCCGGCAATTGTACTAAGGGCAGGTCGCATTCCGGGTGTTCGTGTACGGGATTGACCCAGGTCACAGCCGTGCGCGGAAAGAGGCGGGCTACGTGGTCCGGCTTCAAAACGCCGTGATTGAATTTCGTGCCAAAAGCGACGGATTTACGGGTTACGCTGTATTGCTTGGCTTCGTTTGCAGCGATGACCTGCTCTACGGCCTGCGCCAGGTCCGGCGTAATGCGTTCATCGGCATCGACGTAGAAAACCCAGTCAGCCTCGGTCTGCGTCAGGGCAAAGTTACGCTGGGCGGCGAAGTCATTGGTCCAGGCCCGGAAAACGACGCGGGCGCCATGAGCCTTAGCCAATTCGACCGTACCATCCGTACTGCCCGAATCGACGACGAGGACTTCCGTGGCGCAGGCTTTGGCCGCTTCGATGGCATCGACAATATTGACTTCTTCGTTTTTCGTTAAGATGATCACGGCTAATGAGTTCATAACGGCTCCTTACTCCTGCGTTTTAGGCGCTTCAATGGGATCGTAATCAGCTGGCTTTTCCGTAATGGCCGCTTCGTCGATGGCCGACGGCGTAGGCCGGAAATCGTCACGGAAGAGCTCTTTTACGTGTGCAATGTAATCAGGGATGATGTCATCCATGAGGAGATAGCGTTTGCGGAAGAGATTGCGCTTGCGCGAAGGGATATCGTCGTATTTGCGGCGTTTTTCCGTAATCGGCATTTGCCAGTAGAATTCTTCCGACGGCGTCGCTTCGGCACCTTCTTCTTTCCAGAATACATCGAGGCTGGTTTTCTTGCTGCGGTTACCGCGCAGGATATGGCTATTCGTATAAAAGCCTGCATCGGTAATGGCATAGAGGTCTTTAATGCCCAAAGTCTGCGTAAAAATACGCAGCAAATAGAGGATAAAATTCTTCGGCCGGTAGCCAAAGAGCTTTTTCGTGATTTCCTTTGTCAGTTCCAGGCCTTCTTTCGAACCCTGGAGGGTACCGATATAAAGGGCCGGTTCGCCGGCTTTATTGTAATCAAAGCGGAAATTGAAATGATAGAGCATATCTTCACGGCTATAGAGATAGAGGGACAAAAAGCCTTCCTTACGCTGGCCCGTATCAAAAATAAGCCGTACCTTCAAGGGATTTGCTGCATCCTGGGACTGCCACAGGGTATAGCCTTTGCCCCAATAGATTTCTTTGATGACGTCATCAGAAAAGAACTGGCGCAAAATGGTAAAGTGATGCTCCACTGCGTCCAGGCGCTGGCGCATGGTCGAGTTTTTAAACAAGAAGACGCGCGTCATGACTTCCTGGAAATCCGGATCATGGGTTTCCAAAAAGCCTTTCATAGGCGGATATTGATCAAAGAAGGTATATAATTCTTCAAAAAGAGCGCGGTTGGAAATGGCTCTGACGAAGAAGACGACGGCCCGCTTATTTTCCTTAAAGTTACGTGGTCCATAAATGCCACGGGAGACGTTCCAAAAATGAGATATGCTGTGCATCGATCCGTTCCTTTCTACTTGCTATTACGATGTGGCAGGCAGGGTTTTCCTGCCTGCCGGCATGGGTGCTGGTGTTACGTATTAGAGTATATCATTTTTTCATAGGACTGACTACTTTCCGTGCTTACCAGACAGCTAATACTCTGTAAATTCTTCTTACTCTCTGCCCTTGCGGCTGACGAGAAGCTTCTTTTTGCCGAAGTGATAGTGAAACAGGGAGGCCAGGAAATAGGAACTCGTATAGGTCTGGTATTCCAGCTTCTTGAAAAAGCCCAGCTTTTGTCCCTGCAAAAATTGCATGAGGTCCCAGCCATAGGAAGACCGCGTTTCTTCGTAGAGGTCACGTTCCCGGTGCTTTACGGCATAGCGCAGGAGGTCCAGGACGGAACGGATGTAATTACGGTAGGCTGCCTGCTCCAGGTCTGTGCCGGCTTTTACGCTTTCCTTCATGCGCCAATAGATGCGTTCATTGACGCGGAAATTGCCGTCCCACGTAGCAAACGTATCCTGCCAGGACAGGCCATCCTCATGCTGGAGATAGTGATAGAACACATTATCTACAAAAGCCACCTTATGGGCGTTAAAAAAGGCCATCGTGACGAAGAGCTTGTCTTCCAGGAAGGAAATGGTGTCGTCAAAATGCGTATCGCCAATGACGTCACGCGTAAAGACCTTATTGAGGATACTGTTGATAGAGCAGCCCCGCTTTGTAAGACAGGTCAAGGGCTGGTCTGAGACAGTGACCGATTTTTCTGTATAGGCTGTAGGCATATAGGCCGTTTCCCGGACCATGCGGCAATTGACAATATCCGCATGTTGCCGCTTCATGACGGCCAGCATGGCTTCATACATGCGGGCGTCGATGCAGTCATCGGCGTCGACAAAGGCAATGTATTTGCCCTTAGCTTCATGCAGGCCAAGGTTACGGGCCGCGCTGGCGCCGCCGTGTTCCTTAGTGAGAACGCGCACGCGGGTATCCTTAGCCGCCGCTGCTTGGCAAACTTCCAGGCTTTGATCCTGGGAGCCATCGTTGATGAGAAGTACTTCAAGATTCGTATAGGTCTGCCCCAAGATAGCTTGCAGGGTCTGAGGCAACGAGGCCGCATCCTGATAGACAGGCACAATAACACTTAATAAATCATTCAATCGGATCAGCCTCCTTTTCCGAAAAGGCTATCGTTCCCAGACAGAGGCCCCACAAGAGCCAATAGAACTGTAACAGCGGGCGGCCAAAGAAGGTATCGTCCAGGAACCCAAAAATATATACTGAAAGGAGTGCCAAACTCAGGCTGGCCAGCCAGGGAAAGGCACGTTGTTTGCGCCGGTACACGTTCCGTAAGCAGGAGATGATTTCCTTGCCCTGCCAAAGGATGAGACAGAGGAAGCCGGCGAAACCGATGAGACCGGTTTCCGCCATACTCTGCAGATACACGTTGCCTGGCGAAGGCCTACGCACGGTACTACTGGGATTGTGCGCAGCATAGGTGGTTTCGTATACGTTACTCCAGTTCCCCATCCCGATGCCAACGAGAGGATGCTCCCGGACTATGTCAAGACTCGTTTCTGCTAGATAGATGCGGTTGGCCCGGCCAAGCTCGCGGCGCACGCTCTGAGACATATAGGCCGGGGAAATGCTGGCCACGCCCAGGCAGGCAATGACGACGGCTGCCCCCATAAGCTTGAGGGATACCAGGTCCCGGCAGTGATAGACGAGCCCGGCCAGAATAACACAGCCAATGGCAAAGGTAAGATAGCCATTGCGGGAGCCCGTGCAGATAAGCATGATCATGGCCAGAATGCAGAGAACCAGGGAAAGGATACTGCGCGAACGCAGATGATAGCGGTACTTCACAGCACCAAAGAACACGATCGGCACCAAAAGGGTCAAGAACCCTGCCAGCGTCTGCGGGCTGTCAAAAGGGCCGGACAGGCGCCGGTCCTGCCAGCCTGGATGGATGAGCACGACCAGGCAGAGCCAAATAAGGGCTGCCATGACACCGTACCAAATAGCATGATAGGTCTTCGTGCCGGGCCGCATCATAAGCACAGCCAGCAAAAACGGAGCCAGGCAGGAAATATAGGTAAGAAGCAAAGTCACGCTCCCGCCGTTGAAGGGCACTGTAATACAAGCCGCCACCAAGGCAATCGCGATGACCTGCAAACTTTGTTTGAAATGACGGCCTCTGATGACCGGCCCAAGAAAGGGCTCATGGTACTGACGGCAGAGCACTACATACAAAATAGCGGCAAGGGCCATGACCATGCCTGACGACACGCCACAGCCGGCTACCAGCAAAAACAGGGGCAACTGGCGAATCCAGTCCCGCTTACGGGTCACTATTTCTTTCATTTTTTCCGCTCCCCATACAAGGTCGCGACAGGCTTACTAGTTGAGCAGGTCTGGCACGGACTGCAATAATTCCGGATGCTGCAAAATATAGGCAGACAAACTCTTTTCGGCTTCACATTCGACAGCAAAAGGTGTCGTCCCGCGGATGACATCGTCCCCTCTGACAGCGCTGAGCTTCTGGTAATACTGTTCATCACAGCCGCCGACGAATTCATTCGTTGCCCAGTGATAAGGCGTCACACACTGCGTTACCGGTTCCGTCAGAGACGAAAAGAGGGAATAATACGTAAAGCCCTGAGGCGCAATGAGTTCCATGATAGTCGGCAGGATATTCATATGACCACCGATGACGTTATTTGCCAAGGAGTCCTTGTCGAGGTTCGGATGCTGGAACATGAGGACCGGCGAATGGAGCTCCCGAAAGGTATATTCCCGCTTCATGAAGGACGTGTGCTGTAATTCTGAGCAATGGCAGCCATGGTCGCCGGTAACGATGAAGAGACTATCCGGATAGAGCCGTTTCATTTCGTCGATAAAATCGTTAATCGCCTTGTCTGAATACCAGAAAGCGCCAAGAATCTTAGGAATGATTTTTTCCTTCAGCACGTCATCCTTTACGTTCAGTATTTTTTCAGCTTCAAAGCCCAGCTTCTTCATAGGCATCTTGTAAGGGCCGTGATTGGACGTCGTATAGAGATAATGGAACTGTAACGGAGCCTGATCGGCCTGAATCATCTCCCCTGCTTTGCCGAGGAAAATGTGGTCATAGACGCCGACCCATGAGCGCGGCGCGTCAGGATCGCAAATATCCGTGGCCGAATAGGCATGATCAAAGCCGCAGGCCGGCGCAAAATGATTGAAGTTGCCATGGGCCATGCTGCCGCCGTACCAGTAATTCGTTTTGTAGCCAAGTTTCCGCAGCTGTACGGGCATAGACGTCGGCAAGGTCCCCTGCCAGAATTGTTCCCGTTCGTTCAGTTCTAACCCCGCATCAAAAATCCCCAGCATGAGGCTGACGATAGAGGGACGGGAAATGATCCCTGCCGAAAGGGCCGTGCGGATCCACGCCGTATGGGGATCGTCCATAAACGCCTTGCCCCGGTCGGCAACGTGCAGATCGGCAAAGGCCGGGTCGAAATACTGCTGGGAGTAGCTTTCACCGACGATGAGGAAAATATGAGACGGCAATTTCATCTTCGGCCCCTTGGCGACATGCGTAAAAGCTTTGAGGGCGTCGTCATAAGACGCTACGCTGCCGCCCTTTGCTTCGATGAGGGGCTTAGCCAGTTCCAGATTTTCTTTGTCGCTCCGCTGCATCGTTACGCCCAGGCGCTGCCGCTTGAGAAGCTTTAAGGCGATGAGATCGTCCACTGTCGCCTTGGACAGGAAGGGATCGTCTTTGACGATATCGGGAATCGTATCCCATTCGGGCTTATCGTCGTGCATGAACGTGCCGCCGTAACGGAAGAAATAGAAGAACGCAATGAGAGCCAGGACGATGACCGTGTTGAACACATAGGCCCAGGCACCGGCAAAGTGCGGATAGGCCAGCACCGGCGTGTGCAAAATGCCGTAGATGCCGAAATAGACCAGGATGGCATAGGGAACGATGCAGGCCAGGCGGCGGGCACCGTGATACTGGTTGAAGAAGACATCGACGAGGTTGTTCTTTTCTGCCTTCTCCCCTAAGAAAACGATATTATTGAAAATATCGTGGAATTGCGCGTAAAAAATCTGCTTGCCAATGAAGGCCAAGTATATAGCCATGGCATAGATCATGCCCAGGACCAGGCGGATCTTATCACCGTGAGCGGCCCAGGGAGCAAAAAATAAACCCGGCAGTGTCACGACTACCAGGGACAAGACGAACACGTAGGCGTTGATGTCCATGCCCCACCAAAAGCCGAAGCGGAAGCACTGGAATAAAGCCTTCCCCTTCCCTTCAAGGGATCCGTCGGGCTTTTGCGTAGCAATGAAGATAGCCCGGAAGATAGCACACAAAATGGGAAAACAAATGAATAATTTGAGATCCTGCTGGGCTCCTAAAAAGAATTGTTCAAACATGCCTTTACCTCTCTTTTATCCATCCTGTCTGGAGCGATTCAGGCCGCTCCGGCAGGATATGAACTTGCTCCCACAGGGCCGTCAAAAACACCGGCGTACGGAAGTCTTTTTTGCATTACACATTATATTATTTTACCATACTCACACCGTCAAGTACAGATTTTACGCCTATGTACAGCCCTGCCGGGGCCATCAGAGGCGCTTTAGGACGAGGGCGCCGGCAATACCGGAGAGGACGGAGGCGCTGACGATGGCAAGCTTGGCCGTATTGAGGCTGCCTGCGTCGGGAAAGGCCAGGGCGGCGATAAAAAGAGACATGGTAAAGCCAATGCCGCCGAGCATGCCGGCGCCGAGGAAGTGGCCCAGCTTGACGCCGTGCGGCAACGAGGCAATGCGGCTTTTGATAAGGATCCAGGTCATGCCGAAGATGCCAATAGGCTTGCCGAGGAAGAGGCCGGCCAGGATGCCCAGGCTGATGGGCGAAGCAAAGGTGGCCATACTGCTGCTGATGAGGGAAATGCCGGCATTAGAAAGGGCAAAGATAGGCATGACGCCGTAGGCTGACCAGGGCGTAAGCCGGTGCTCCACCTTGCTGAGGAGACTCTTGGCATGGGTTGCTTCTGTGCCGGCCGGAATAGACAGGCCCAGGATGACGCCGGCAATGGTCGGATGGATGCCGCCGCGCAGGAAAAGGTACCAAAGGATAAGTCCTCCTGCGAGATACAAGGGAAAGAAGGAAATCTCTTTCTTGCAGGCCAGAAATAAGAGGGCCATGACGACGAGGCTGGCCAGAAGCAGGGATAGCTGCAGCGCTGACGAGTAAAAAATAGCAATGACCAGAATGCCGCCTAAGTCATCGACGATGGCCAAGGCCGTGAGGAAGACGACGACAGCCCGCGGTGCCTTCGGCGCAGCAAAGGCCAGGATGCCTAAGGAAAAGGCAATATCCGTCGCCATCGGCACGCCCCAGCCGCTGATGGACGGCAGGCCCATATTGAAGGCAGCAAAAAAGAGGGCCGGCACAGCCATACCGCCGGCAGCAGCGGCAATGGGCAGAATCGTCGCTGACGGCGATTTCAGTTCGCCAAAGAGGAATTCCCGTTTGATTTCCAGGCCGATGACAAAGAAGAAAATCGCCATGAGGCCGTCGTTAATCCAATGCAGTAACGACATAGACAAAGGTCCTAAGGCAAGTTCCGTGTGTAACAAACGCTCGTAGACAGGGCCCAAGCTCGTATTGGCAATCAGCATGGCTACGACAGCACAGACGAGGAGTGTCATGCCACTAGAGGCTTCCTGCTGAAAGAAATTCGTTACCGCTCGTTTCACTTTTCTTTGTACTTTTTTTCTCATATGCCCTTCCTTTCGGTATTAAAAATTGCGTCGCCGTGTTACAATAAATGCATAGTGCCAAGAGGCACGCATAAGGAGGTACCACCATGGATTTCACACTTACATTACAGTCTTCTGCCGAAACGACAGAAAAAGTCACCGATGCCAATACGGCTATCCAGTTTGCCAGCGGCACAGCACCGGTATACGCGACACCGGCCTTAGTCGGCCTCATGGAACACGCAGCAGTCCTCGCTTGTGATTCCCAGCTGCCTGAAGGCTACGGCACGGTTGGCATTTCCATGAACGTCAAACACGTTTCGGCTACGCCCGTAGGCATGACCGTCCGCGCCAAAGCCGTTCTCACGGAACAGGACCGCCGCAAGCTGGCCTTTTCCATCCAGGCTTGGGACGAAGCCGGTCTCGTCGGCGAAGCCACACACGAACGCTTCATCATCGAATCGAAGCCTTTCGTAGAAAAAGCCCAGAGCAAGCTGGCCAAATAAGGCATCTGATAAAAAAACTGTATCCTGCGGAGTCGTTTAGGGCTTCGTGGGGATACAGTTTTTTTGTGTCCTTCGTTTTTACTGGATAACGACGAGGGTATCGCCGGTTTTTACGTTATCGCCTACCTGAACGCGCAGGTCATAGACCTTGCCATCGCCAGGAGCCATAATGTCGTTCTGCATCTTCATGGCTTCGAGAACGACGAGTACATCGCCCCGTTTGACGTCGGCATCATTCTGCGTCTTCACGGCAGAAATCTTGCCCGGCATGGGGGCCTTGACGACCGTTGCGCCTTCGGGAATGGGGCCGCGCGGTGCTACTGCTTCTGCTGCCGGAGCCGGAGCCGCTTTAGCTGCCGGGGCTGCCGGAGCAGGTGCTGCCGGGGCCGGAGCCGCTTTGACTACGGGAGCAGCCTGTACAGGAGCTGCTGCCGGGGCACTGGCTACGCCCGTTTCTTCTACTTCTACTTCATACGCCTGTCCGTTTACGGTTACTTTAAATTTTCTCATTATCTATTCCTCCTGGAGCCTAGTTTCGATCTATTTTATCGCATGCCGGCTAAACGGCCTGCCATAACCCAATTGTGACTGCGGCTGTGGCGCTGCTGGGGCCGGATGCTGCGAATGGCTGCGGGATCATAGCCGCAGGCAGCGACGGCTGCCATGATGACGGCGACAATTTCCGGCGAAAGTTCTCCCTCCGTAGCCGCTGCTTCGGCTGCCGCTTTTGCCGTTTCCGGTGCGGCCGCAGCTGCCGGGGCTTCCTCAGCCTGGGCAGGTGTTTTTTCCTCAGCTGCTACGGCAGGCGCTGCCACTTTCTGTGCCTGCAGTTCTTCTAGGAGACGCGTCAATTCTTCATTTTTTTGCTGCAGTTCATGTACCCGTCCGTTGACGGCCTGAAGACGGTTGGACAAGGTATACCAAACCAAAACGACCAAGAGCGCCAGGGCAACGAGGGCAATGATGACGAGATTTGTTTCTTCCATAATCTGCCCCCTCCTTACAACGGAATATTGCCGTGCTTCTTATGCGGCCGTTCTTCCCGTTTGCTATAGAGCATAGCCAGGGCGTTAATGACCTGCGGCCGTGTATTTTTCGGTTCGATAATGCAGTCTACATAGCCGTGTTCCGCAGCTTTGTAGGGCGTCAGGAATTCGTGCTTGTATTCTTCCTTCTTCTGTTCTTTTTCCGGATCGTTTTTGAAGATGATATCGGCTGCGCCATCAGGACCCATGACGGCGATTTCCGCTGTAGGCCAAGCGTATACCATATCGGCACCGAGCTGGCGGCAGCACATGCCGATGTAGGCACCGCCGTAGGCTTTACGGACGACGACCGTAACCTTGGGCACGGTGGCTTCGCAATAGGCATAGAGGAGCTTTGCGCCGTGGCGGATAATGCCTTCGTGTTCCTGGTTCGTGCCCGGCAAGAAGCCCGGTACGTCGACAAAGGTGACGACAGGGATATTGAAGGCATCGCAGAAGCGGACAAAGCGGGCTGCTTTGTCAGACGCATTGATATCGAGGCAGCCAGCCAGGAATTTCGGCTGGTTGGCAATGATCCCTACGGTCTGGCCGTCGAAACGGGCAAAGCAGGTGATCATGTTGAGGGCATAGTTTTCAAGAACCTGATAGATATTGCCGTCATCGACGCAGGCACGCAGGACGTCGAGCATGTCGTATGCAGCCGTATCGCTGTCCGGCACGATGGAATCGAGGCTTTCGTCTGTCCGGTCAGGACGATCTGACGATTCTACGACCGGTGCTTCTTCCATGTTGTTGCTCGGCAGGAAGTCTAAGAGGGCTTTGATCTTATTGATGCAATCCGTTTCATCTTCGCAGGCGAAATGAGCTACACCGGAAACGCTGCTGTGCGTCTGGGCACCGCCCAATTCTTCTGCCGTCACTTCTTCCATAGTAACGGATTTAATGACCTTCGGGCCTGTAATGAACATGTTGCTCGTGTTCTTGACCATGAAAATAAAATCCGTCAGGGCCGGGCTGTACACGGCACCGCCGGCACAGGGCCCCATGATAACGGAAATCTGGGGAATGACGCCGGAAGCCATGGTGTTGTTCATGAAAATACGGCCAAAGCCGGACAAGGCGTCGACACCTTCCTGAATACGGGCACCGCCGGAATCGTTGATGCCGATAATAGGCGCACCCATCTTGAGGGCCATTTCCTGGACCTGGCAGATCTTGTGGGCGTGCATTTCGCCAAGCGATCCGCCTTCGACAGTGAAATCTTCCGCATAGGCGAAAACGAGACGGCCGTGGACATTGCCATAGCCCGTTACGACGCCGTCGCCGGGGATTTCTTTCTTTTCCATACCGAAATTGGTGCAGCGATGCTTGATGAACTGGCTGATTTCCGTGAAGCTCCCTGCATCAAAGAGCAGATTGAGCCGTTCCCGGGCCGTCATCTTTCCTTTTTCGTGCTGCTTGTCAATCTTCTTTTGACCGCCGCCCATTTCTATCTTTTCGAGCTTTGCTTTAAACTGCTCGATCTTTTCTTGCACTGTTGCCATAAGGCACCTCCCATACATTTATTACATAGATTTTTATTATATCATATTTCCTGCTGTCTTTCGACATAACTCTGTTTTATTATAATACATTTTTCACATAGAGAAAAGGATACAGGCCTGATGCATAAGAAAAAGACTATTTATTTGCCAGCGTCTCTTTTTCTCATGTGTGTATTTACCTAAAAGTTTTAAGAAATACTACGCCTGCAAGAAAGACAAAAAGAGCATATACAAGGTGTACATACTCTTTTTGCTATATTTATCTTTCTTTGATGGCCTTGACGATCCGTTCCATCCCCTTTTGGATAATGGAACGCGGCATAGCCAGGTTGAGGCGTACGTAGCCCTTGGCGTTGCCGACGAAGAGGGCGTCGCCGCCTTCGAGGAGGACCCCGGCCTTATTGGCCATGAAATCAGGAATATCCGGCACATCAGCGAGGTACGGATTGAGATTAACCCAGGCCAGATACGTAGCTTCAGGAATCACATAGGTTACCTTTTCCAAATCCCTGTCGAGAATATCCTTGACGAGCTGGAAATTGCCGTCCAAATAGGTCTTCAGCTGATCCAGCCATTCTGCGCCGTAGCGGTACGCCGCCGTATGCGCTGCAATGGACAAGGGATTGATATTCATGGCGTAAGAGTTCGTATAGGCAATGTACTTCTGACGCAGCTCCGCATTGCGGATGATCATTTCAGCAAACATGAGGCCGGCCATATTGAAGCACTTCGATGCCGACGTGCAAACGATGAGCTTTTCGTAATCCGGCATGATCTTGGCCATGGGGATATGGTGTACGCCCTGGCGCAAAATATCGCAGTGAATTTCATCGCTAATGATCCAGAGATTGTATTTTTCTACGATGGCTGCGACGTGACGCAATTCGTCTTCTGTCCAGACGCGGCCCGTCGGGTTGTGCGGATTGCACCAAATGAGGACCTTGGCAAAGGGATTGGCGCAGGCCTTTTCCAAATCACCAAAATCGATATGCCAGTTGCCCAAGCCGTCGCTGATGAGGGGCGTATGGATGGCCCGTTTATGCCGTTCGTCAATGGCATGCTGGAAATAGCCGTACGCCGGCGTATGGATAATGGCGTAGTCGTTGTCGCCCAAAAGCATATCCGACAGCGTGTACAAGCCGGGAATAATCCCTAAGGAGAAACAAATTTCTTCCTTTGGGTAGGTCCAGCCGTACATCTTCTGGTTCCAATCGTTGTAGGCGTCATAAAACTCCGGTTCAAAAACCTGGCTGTAGCCCAGGATGCGCTGGTCGGCCCGGTCCTTAATGGCCTGGATAATAGCCGGGCACATGGCAAACTCCATGTCGGCTACCCACATGCGGACGAATTCGTCGTCCTTGAAGGGGAATTTCTTCTTGCCTTCAAAATCATGAAAAATATAGCCACGGAAACCGTCTGTATTGAGGGCATTCGTGTGATAGCGGTTTACAATTTCGTCAAAGTTATATGGCATGCGTGTCGCACTCCTCTCGTAGGGCCGCGTAAAGCCGGCCTATGGTTATAACTCATTATAACATATATGCATGAGACAAGACAGAAAAAAGCAGATACAAAGAAGGACTTTCTTCGTATCTGCTTTCGCTTTAGTTCCCCATATTAGCCTGGACAGGTACGTCTCTGGCAACAGACGTATCGGCCGGTGCTTGAGGCTGTTTGTGCAGCTTGAGGATGTGCGTATCCTTAAACCGGTCGACGAGGAGCTGGGCTTTGACGTCGGCCCGCAGCTGCGGCAAGAGGGCGTAAAGGTTCTTGCCCGGGCAGTCCGTATCGTTCAGGTCGCGGTGACCGACGATAGTCGTCGCACTTGGTTCGATGTGGTAAATCCGGCACAGGGCCGTGACGAGTTCCGTCAGCGATTCCAGCTGCGCTTTCGTCGGGATTTCCTTATCGAAGTTCCCTGTTACATTGATACCGACGGTATGGTAATTTTCCCCATAGGCGTGGGCACCGACTGTAGCCAAGGGACGGCCCCGTTCGATGAGGCCGTTCTTGCGGATGACGTAGTGATAGCCAATACCGGCCCAGCCGTTGGCCAAATGCGCCCGGTGAATGGCCGCAGCCGACGTATCGCCATCAGGCACGCCGACGTGGTGGATGACGATCGTATCGGTCTTAGGCCGTACCAGCAAGGGTTCGCTAAACTGGAAATTCGTTTCTTCAATAGGCAGTCCTTCTGCAGGTGCGGCATCCTTGGCCGGATCGTAAACGGGCAGGCTTGGTGCCGCCGCCTTTGTATTATTCCCTTTGGCCTTGGGATTCGTCGTACCGGCCTGCGTAGCAGGATCGCTCTGCGCCCCTTTTTGCGCAGCCGTACTCGTCTGCAAAGGCTGCATGGCCTTTACGGGCACTGCCACGCGGACGGTCTTTGTGTCCTTCGCCAGGCCTCCTTGAGGCAGGCAGGCCACGAGGGCGCAAACACAGACGCCCAACAGGATACCGATTTTTTTCTTCATCTTAAATCGCTTCTTTCTCTCTTTGGATAGATGCCGCCGCGGCCGCTGATGACGGCGCACAGCCTGTCGTACACGTCCTGCGGGCGGGGATGGCTGTACCGGCCCAAGTCGATGTTGGGCTTTGTACGGTGGCCGTGGTAATCACTGCCTAAGGTCGCTATGAGGCCATATTGTGCAGCCATACCGGCGTAAAAGGCAGCCGTTTCGCTATCATGATAGCTGCAGTACGCTTCAATGCCGTCAATGCCCGTAGCAATGATCGCCTCTGTCCGCTCCCGGTCCTGCCCCATGTTGGCGCCGGGATGGGCCAGGACGGCTGCACCGCCGTGTTCCTGAATGAGCGCTACAGCTTCTTCAAAGGTGATCACTTCCATGGGAACGTTGCAGGGCTTGCCTTGGGCACAAAAGTCCCAGCCGAAATTAACGTACGGCGTATCGCTGCGGGCTCCGCCGGGCCGGTACGGCGCCAGGAGCTCGTTTTCGTCGTTGCGCGGATCCGCCAAGGCCGCCCGGGCAATGAGAACGGAACCGATGGAACCGTTGACAGAAAGAGCCCAGACCTTGTCCGAATCGACAGCAATGCCAATGCGCCGTACGGCTTCGATCATGGCTTCGCTATGGCTTTTCCGCTGGTCCTGCATGGCCTTTTCCAGTTTCACAAAGGCCGGTGCGTCGTAATGGATGCCATAGCCCAAGAGGTGGAACATTTTCCCCGCATGGGTACAGGAAATTTCAATTGCCGGGAAATACGAAAGGCCCAGGCGTGCAGCTGCCCTTCCGGCCTCTGCATTGCCTGCGACGGCATCGTGATCCGACAAGGCCATAGCCTGCACGCCCGCAGCAGCGCACTGCGCTACGATTTCCGTCGGTGTATATTGTCCGTCCATACTGTAAGACGAATGCATATGCAAATCCAGCCACGTTTCCAATGACGTCACACTCCTTCAAAAAAAATTAAAACTACCGGCACGCCGGTTCTATCTATACAGCCGGTTTTCTCATCAACGTGTAGTCCTAAGACGTGCCTTATTATAGCTCTTTGTCAGCTTCCTTTCAACAAAAAAACCTGAAACAAGCATCGTGCTTCAGGTTTTTCGTATAGTCAGTTCTTATGTGTTTAGTACAAGCTTTGGTAAATGCCCAGTACTTTGTCATAATCGAGGGGTACGAAATTGTGCTTCATAAGGCGTCCCTGATTTTCCATGACCGATTTGGCGAAAACCGGCAATTCTTCTTCTTTGACGCCGTATTCGTGGAGAGCCTTCTTGGGCAGGATGACGTTGAGGAGCTTTTCCAGTTCTGTGTAGACGTGAGCCGGTTCGCAGCCTAAGATATCGGCAATGAAGCGATTGAGCTTGGCAATTTCCCCATCGGACTTGATAGACATGTAGCAGTTCATGACACCCGTAAACATGGCGTAGTTCGATTCACCATGCGGCACGTGATACGACGCGCCCAGGGGATAGCTCATGGCATGAACGGCAGCACAGCCCGGCACGCTAAAAGCAATACCGGCCCAGTTGCTGGCCATGAGGAAATCCTTCATAAGAGGCAGCCGTGCTTCCGGCCCATGGTCGCGAATCTGCAAATAGCCTTTCAAAATCCGTTCGATTGCCTCGTAGCTAAAGGTACGGAAGCTGGCCGTTCCATCAGGAGACAAGGCCGATTCTACAGCGTGCACGAGGGCATCGATAGAGCTCGTAGCAAAGACCTTCATAGGCAGCGTTTGGAGCAGCGACGGAATGAGCACCGCCTTGTCGGCATACAGCGCTTCATCGGCAATGCCCTTCTTCGTATGACGGCTAATGAGAGCCATGACAGACACGTTCGTCACTTCACTGCCCGTACCGCACGTCGTCGGCACGAGGATCAGCTCCTTCCCCTTCACCGGTTCGATGTTGCCATCGAAAAGATCCAGCACAGGACTCACCTGCTTCAGACAAAAAAGCTTGCACAAATCGAGGATCGTACCGCCGCCAATCCCGATAATGCGCGTTACATCCTTAGGCATATCCCGGTATATAGCCTCTGCCATCTCATCAGACGGTTCGCCGGCACCGTACTTTTCCTGGAACAATACATGGCACGGTAAATCAAGGCCTTGAAAATGGGGATCGTAAATATACTCATTTGTCACGATCAAATCATGTTCACCAATCTGTACATCTTCTACGAACTCCCGCACCGTATCATACGAATAGATAGCCGGCTTTAACTGCAACTCAATCATTTCTAAGATCTCCTTTATATGAAATTGTACCGCTCACAAACATCCCTAAGCCCTAGTATAGCAACGTCCCAAAGGACAATCAAGATAAAACAGAGAAAAAAACAGGCCATTTGTGCAGTATGAATGGAATTTTCACAATGAGAAAACGGAGATGGAATTTTTATATGCTAAAGGAGATACGAAACTAAAAGCAGCTCCGGTCAGCGTGCACGCCTCCGGAAAATCATTCCGGTTACAATAATTGAGTACGTACGTTACAAAATGCTGGGCAAATAACGTCGCCGCCGCTTCATTGTTTACCGTACCAATGGTTTTGGCTGCCGTGACAATATCAGCGACCGCAGTTTCCGCCGAAATGTAAGCCACCGCGCTCACCTCCTTCTTTCGAGCAATAAAAAAGGGAGTGTGACAAAATGCGAAAGCATTTTGTCCACTTCCTTTTTTTCATGCTCTTTTTCCTTTTTTAGAGAATGACCTTTGAAAAATGGGCGCAAAGCCCCTTTCCCCATAAAGCAGTATTTTTACAGTTTATGCGGATTTCTGCAAGCGTAGTTTTTTATTGTGATATTTATAGAGGTTATGTCCGATGGAAACCAGGAAAATCTCTAATCGAAC
>NZ_JACOGK010000007.1 GCF_014269395.1 Megasphaera hominis | reverse complement strand
TGCAATGATTGAAGATTACATTGGCTATTACAATACTAAGCGTTTACAGAGAAAACTGGGTGTAGTAACCCCGATGGAAAAGCACAATAACTATTACGTGGCAGCATAAAAACTGCCACACTTAAAGGAAAGATAAATAAGTATAAAGAAATTCTACTTTTTTTCATCTTTCCTCTTGCACAATGATCATAAAAGTTTTAGGATAGGTATAGTACCGTTCATGGGGATGTAGCTCAGCTGGGAGAGCGTGCGGTTCGCATCCGTAAGGTCGAGAGTTCAATCCTCTTCATCTCCACCATGAAAAAATCCTCTTGCTATAGGCAAGAGGATTTTTTTTGTTGTCGTACGGAATCCGATCAGGCAGCCAGCCGTTTGCGCAAGACTGCCGTAACGACCCGGTCAAATTGAGGCAGCCAGCAATGATCCTTGTGGCTGTAGGTCCGGATGACAATGCGGTCGGCAAACAAATAGAGGGAATTCGTATAAATGGCTTCGTTATCATCCCAGTCGCCATTGTAAACGTTGAGGATGCGTCCATCGAAATAATTGACAGGATTCATAAAATCAGGATCGCCCGGCCGCGTATGGGTATGCCCGGAAACCCAAAGACGCACTTGTGGCTGGTGCCGCAAAATATCTGCCAGTGCCTGAGCCGGCTGGGCTACATCCCGTTCACCTGGCCGTGACACACCTGCCGCATCAGGCAAGGCCGTGCCCGCAAGCGGTGCATGACAGAAAATAATCGTCGGCGCGTCCCTGTTCTCTGTGAGGACCTGCTGCAGCCAGTGAAGCTGCTGCTGTGATAATTCAACTGCCGCCTGGCCGGTCGTCACATCCGGCGACAGGAAGATGAGGACATAGCCGTAGAGACGGCGCATATAATAGAGGGGGCCAAAGGTCCGCGTATACCGCTTCATATGGAGAATCCGGTCGAAGAGGCCAGCCGTCGTAAAATGACCGGCACCGTCCTTACTGTATAACAGCTCATGGTTGCCGGCGATAAAGGCTTTACGGCAGCGCAGGCCCCGGACAAAGGCTTTCACCGTTGCATATTCGGCCTGACTGCCATCGCGCTGCACCATATCGCCTGTAAAAACAGACAAATCGACATCGCGCCAATGGGAAATATCGTGCAGTGCATTTTCTTTCGTTGCCATTTTATTCATGTACGGTGCGCCGGAAATACAGGTCTTGCTGGGATAGTGAATATCGCTGAGGACAACGATACGCCGGTACGCACGGCCCGCACGTTTACTCCTGACAGCAGAAAATGACGGTGCGATTCCTAATACAGACTGCAATTTCTTAAACCATCCTGATCTTGCCATATGTATCCCTCCTGACCCATCCGGTGACCCGGCAACACTGACTTGTTCTCTATCTACAGCATAGCGGACAAATATATGAACATTTCTAATAGAGGGAAAAATCTTTGTAAAGTAAAAAAACGTGGCAGCAAGGAGCCTGTACCCCTATGCTGACCACGTTTTTTTTAATACCATTCATTAATGTAGCATTTCGTCTGCGGGAAGAGGGCTTCCACAAGCTCAAGTCCTGCATCAGACCCGCTCAATTTTTCCTGGAATACCAGGTCCTGTACAGCCAGCGTACCAAAGGAGAGGAGCGCCAGCGTACCGATAGGCAGGGTAACTGCCGCTGCCGTTTCAGGCGGCATCTTTTCAACGCTGCCTTCACCGTGCCAAACACTCAGGCGCCATGTACCCGTATTCCATTCAGCCAGGGGATCCGTAACAGAAAAGACGAGATTGCCGCTTACGTCTTTCGGATAGGGCAGTTCTTCCAAGGCACCCTTGACATCGACAATGCGGCCTGTCATAAAGGGCATCGTTTCATGGCCCTCTTTCCCGTCCGGATAAAAGCGGTAGGACTGATCGTGCAAGCCTTCATTCCATTGGAACGTATCGCCTTGGGAACGGTGATTGTAGATGTAATTCAAAAGACCCTTCTTCCCCTTTGCCGTAGCGTATACGAACTCACCACTGACGATGGTCGGTTCGCCAAGCTGGTAAAAGAGATAGCCTACAGGACGGTCGCCGTCAAAGCAGACAGCAATATTCCCTTCAGCCAGCTGGGCTTCCATATGGGACCGCCAGCTCGCTTCGTCACGCACGGCATAGCCCGAAAGATGACGCGTATAGGCTTCGTATACTGGGGCCAGACATTGCCACTGGTCGGGACTCGTCAAAAAGCCATAATGAAGGCTCCTGTCCGTCAGGGGACGCAAGGCGTCCAAGGGCAGGGTTTCCTTCCATTGATGACAATAGAGCTCATAGCCATAGGGCTGGTAAAAACCGGCTTTGGAAGGCATGAGAATGTTGATGTAATGGCCACGCCGTTTCATTTCGCTGAGAGCGGCTTTCAGGAGTTTACCGCCGACACCACCGCGCCGCGCTGCAGGATGCGTAGCCAGGCCGACGATATAGGAGGTCTTGATTTCCCGTCCCCGCAGGCAGAGCGTGTAGGGATTCAAATGGGTCAGGCAGGCCATTTGTCCGTTCTGGAAGCCTAAGAGCACATTTTCCGGCCGGTAGAATTTCTTGAAATACCATTGAAAAAAGGGATGTTCCCGCGGTTCGAAACAATAGGCCCATAAGCTTTCTACTAATTCCCGGTCCTCTGCAGAGGCTAAACGAAATTCCATAGAAAAAACCCCTTTCCTAGAAAAAAAGTCTCCACAGGTACGGCCGACGCCTGGCATAGTGCCGGCAGCCCGGCCGTGCCCGGGAGACGCTGTCTTTTATTTTTGACGCAGTGTGACATCAAATTTTTCTACATAATGGTGCGGATTGTACGATTCTTTCGAATGACGCAGGCCGGGAATCCCCATATCTTCTTCACGATTGATGTACGTCGTATGGCTCCAGGCGTGGACGACGAACTCGTGGTTAATGATCTGATAGAGACCGCGGATGGTAGGATCACTCTTTTCAAAGTGAATGATCGCCGTATCGTCATTGAGCATTTCCCCAATGGAAAAGGCTACGATCTTATTGTACATGCGGATAGCACCGCCGACAGCCTGCAAAGCATCCCAATTATTGAATACCGTTTCAATGGCATGGCGTTCTCCCAGCAGTTCTTCATCACCTTCGCCATCCGTATCATGCTGGTCGTACCACGTTTTTTCTGCATCCAGGCATTCGCCGAAGATTTTTTCCGTAATAGGCACGTATTCCCAGTTACCGATATACTGGTTGCGGAAATGATTGAGGTTATTCTTTTTCTGGCGGAACTTCTTGCCGGAAAGGTTTATGAGGTCCTGCGTCAGGTAGACGTATTCGTAATTATCCCGGTCCGGTGTAATGTCATAACAGTCCGGGCATAAATCATGGATCCGTTTCGCCGCTTCCGGTACAACGCCCTTCATGAGGAACTGATAACCCCGGGCGTCAAACCATTCGTGCATACGGGCAATGCCCTTGACGAAGTCGGCATCCTTTTTCGTAAAAGGCGGCAGCCAGAACTGCTTCTTGCCACGGCCGGAACGGATATAGAGGACATTGTCTTCTTCGGCCCACTGTATTTCGTAGGGGTACTGCCAGGCAAAGAGTGTCATAAACGTAGCATCTGCCTGTTCGTACCGCTTTTGGTGAAAATAATCATCCAGTATTGCTTTATCTTCCAATCGGAATTCCTTGAATTCGATAATAATAATCGCCCTCCCCCAAAATGAAGACAGCCGGTACTTTCCCTATATACTTACCTGCGGGATACGTACGGGTTATCTTTTATATAAAACCGCCAGGGAAAAAACTTTCCCTTTTCGGCATAATCAATATGAATACGCGGTGAACGCAGTATCGTCAGACGCGTTTTTCGTGCAGGCGCAGCAATATACAGCTCAGCACCGCAAAGATCGAGCATATTTTGCTCTTTCGTAATCGCCATGGCCTGGCACAGCTTGCCCGGGCCATTGGTCAGATTCACACTGGCCTTAGCGGCCTTTCGATTGGCCAGCATGGCCCTGACTCCCAGAACCGGTTCGACAGCCCTGATGAGTACGGCCTCGCCGCTGCCGGCCGGACCGGCTACGACGTTAACACAATAGTACATACCATAAATAAGATAGACATAGCTGCAGCCGCCAGCCCGGAACATGGGCTCCGTCCGTTTCGTACAGCCATGGAAGCTGTGTGCCCCGTCGTCAGGCTGCCGGCGGTACGTGCCGCCGTACGCCTCTGTCTCTACGATGCGGCCTGCATAGGTGGTGCCGGCAGTAACGTGGACCAGATACGAGCCTAACAGCTTCTTGGCCAGGCTGACAGCATGTACCTCATAGGCTTCGCGTGGCCATCTTTCACCAATCATGATTCCTTCCGGTAGCCTAAGGAATAGGAAATTTCATAGGCATACTGGCTCATGGTAAAGAGCATTTTTTGCCGGATAGAGTCGTAAAAACGCATACTCGGACCGGCAATGGTCAGGGACGCCACGACCTGTTCTTCAAAGTTAAAAATAGGTACGGACAGGGCAAAAAGGCCATGTTCGCTTTCGTCCTGCGTAATGGCATAGCCATTATGCCTGATCGTGGCAAATTCACTTTCTGACAGGTTCCCATATTGGACGATAATCCGCTTGCGTTCTGCCTTATTAGCCCAGGCCAGCAATACCTTGCCGGCAGCACCTTTATATATAGGCAGGGATTCGCCCATGGGAATCACGCGGCGCAAGGAATGGGTGCTTTCTACATGATCCAGACAGATACGGTTATCTCCTTCAGCTACATAAATACTGGCCGTTTCATTAAAGATTTGCTGGAGACGGCGCAAGTAGGGCTTAGCCAGGGTAACGACATTTTCCGTCCAATGGGACGAATAGCCCAAAGCCAGCGCTTTAGGACCCAGGCGGTATTGCTTGGAGGCCTCATTGCGGGTCAGATACTGCCGCCGTTCCAGCGTGTTGACGATGCGGAACGCCGTAGACGTATTGAGATCTGTCTTCTCCGCAATTTCTTTCAGCGTCAGGCCTGTATTGCATTCGACGAAAATATCCAGCACATCCAGACTTTTTTCCAAAGACTTGAGCAGGCTGTTTTCCCTGCCTTTTTTCCCTGTATCTTCTGTTCTCACGAAATACCCTCCTTCCTATGGCTACGAATTTACTTTCATGCCAATTTCCAGAGAATCCGGCGGATCTACGACGACCTTATCGCCTTCATTGAGGCCGTTCAAAATGACGACCTGCCCCGCTTCTTCATCGCCAGTCAGGACAGAACGGGCGTCTGCCAGGCCCTGATCATTGACGATGTAGACAAAGTCACCACTGTCCTTCGTGCGGATGGCTGTCTTAGGTACCGTGATCTGCGAAACCTCCTGTGGTGTAGAAAGGCGGACATGATAAAATTCTCCCGGCATAAACAGGTTTTTATCGTTGTTAAAGGTAATCTTAGCCATATACGAATTGGTCGCCGGATCCTTTACGTCAGCCAGGTACGTCAGCTCACCGGCTTCCGATTCACCGGACGGCGCAATAATGGATACCTTGATTGTACCACTGTTCTTGGAACTTTTCAGGGCTTCTATATAATCTTCCGGTACGGCAAAGGTAGCGACGAGCGGAGTCATCTGCTGAATCGTAGCCAGGACGTTGCCTGCTACAGCGACGGACGGGTTGTCGGCTACGGCCGTTACGCGGCCATCAATAGGTGAATAAATCGTAGCATTGCTCAGCATTTCCCGGGCTGTCTGTACAGCCTGCTGGAGCTGGGCAATCTTTTCCGTATCGACAGCCGGAGCTGCCGCTTGTGCCGGCGCAGCAGGCGCTGCCGTGCGGGCCATCATCTGGTTATATTCCACCTTGGAAATAGCCCCCATATTGTACCAAACATCCAGCTTTGCACGCTGGGCACTATCACCGCCGCCACTGCTGGCCGGAGCCGTATACGCCGGCGCTGCCGCCGCGGCCGAAGAGGCTGCTACTAATTGGGCTTCTGCATCGCTGACGCTCTGCTGGTACGGCGTGGAATCCACCTGCACGACGGCTTGGCCAGCCTTTACTTCCTGGCCTACCGTAAGAGGCGTAGAAACCAGCTTACCCGATAACTTCGGCACGATATTTGTCATATGCAGGGCCGTAATATTCGCATCCAGTGTCAGGGCTACAGGATGATTGGACTTCGTCACGCTTTGGGTCTTCGTAGAAACACTGTTACCGCAGCCTGCAAGCAGACTCATGGCAAAGACAGCAGTACAGACCAAAGCGGCCCATTTCTTTACGTTCACAACTATTACCTTCTTTCGGAATAAAAGAATCTGCACTTTTATTCCTATATATCACGCCATAGGGAGCAGGACAGCCGGCTCCTCAAAAAAATGTGTAAAACAAGGTCAATACGGCAACGGCAGGCAAGCCAAAAATCCCGATCAACAGGCCCGTGACGAGCGTAATCGGTACAGGTGACAAGCCCAGCAGATAGCCGAAATGATTGATCCCGTAGAGGACAATCAGGCCGACGATCACGTTGCCAAGGAGACGCCGCAAGGGCGCTAAAATCAGTTTATGAAGCAGCACCAGTATGATAATACCAATGCCCACACCATATAGGTCCAAAAGGCACCTCACATTTCCTGCCGGTTGGCCACAGCACCTGCCAAGGTAGCTTCATCGGCATATTCAATATCACCGCCCATAGGCAGGCCACGGGCAATACGGGTCACGCGGATACCGGCTGTTTTCAGCAGTCTGGCCAGATAGAGAGCCGTCGCTTCGCCTTCCACATCGGGATCCGTTGCCAGGATGACTTCCTGTACCTCTGTATTTTGCAGCCGCTGCAGTAACTCTTTAATGCGCAGGTCATCGACGCCTACGCCATCTAACGGCGATAAGGCACCGTGCAGGACATGATAGAGGCCATGGTAATCGCCACTGCGTTCAATAGCCAGTACATCCTGCGGCGTTTCTACGACACAAATGGTCGTATGATCACGGCGGGAGTCGCTGCAAATCGGGCAAGGGTCCTGGGCCGATAAATTAAAACAAATGGAACAAAAATGCATTTGTTCTTTTGCCTCACGGATAGCCGTAATAAAGGCATCTACCTTATCCTGCGGCTGCTGCACTATATGGTACGCCAGCTTTCTTGCCGTCTTGATGCCTATGCCCGGCAAACGGCGGAACTGTTCCGTCAGGCGATCGAGTGGCGTATCCATTAGAACATGCCCGGCAGCTTCATGCCGCCTGTAATCTTGCTCATTTCAGCAGCCATCATGTCGTCTACTTTCTTGTTGGCTTCATTGACGCCGGCTACAATGAGGTCTTCGAGCATTTCCGTATCTTCCGGATCGATGACATTTTTATCGTTGATTTTGACGCTTTCTACATTCTTTTCGCCATTCATGATAATCGTCAGGGCACCGCCGCCGACGGTCACTTCTACCGTACGCTGTTTTAATTCATCCTGCAGCTTCTTCATATCCTTCTGCATTTTCTGTACTTTCTTCATCATACCTTGCATATTTCCACCAAACATTTTCTTGTCCTCCTGTTTTCTATTTGTTTTCTACATATATATGACAGTCTCCCAGTGTTTTCAGCAATGGTTCCAGAACTTCTCGTTCCTGCTCCGGAATATCCTGCAGCGTAACAGCCTGTAAGGACTCAGCCTCTTCTTCAGGAGCTGCTGCGTTCACTGCCGGCGCCATAGGTTCAGCTATAGATGGCGCAGGAGAACTCATCAACGTGGTTTTAGTGTTTTTTTTTTCAAAGTCTGCCAGTGCAGGATCATTTTCCTGATACGCCTGCATATGGTAGCCCCGGCCAATTACCTGGGCCAAAGCCTGGTCGACAAACTTGTAATAGTCTTCCCGGTTGGCCCGCTTGACCATGAAGGCCGATTTGAGGGAAATGATGACCTCTGTCGCACCGATATAGACGACATGTCCCAGGCGGACACAGGAAAGAACCTGTAACTGCTTTTCTTTTTGTAAAATCTGGCAAACCTGTTTCCAGATAGCCATGTATTGGCCCGGCGGAACAGTCTGGCCGCCTGCTGCACTCCCGGCAGGCATAGCCTCCGGTGCGGGAGCCGTTTTGACCGGTTGTGTAACCTCGGTTGTTGCCGGCGGTGCTGCTGCCACGTCCTTTGGTGCTGCCTTGGGTTTTGCCGGTGCCTGCCGGTGCGGCGTCTCTGCCGGTGCGGCTACGAGGCCGGCATCATCAAAGGGGTCATAGAGAGGTTCCACAGGCTGGTAAAATTCATCCTCCGGCAGGGGAATTTCTTCCTGCTCCGTACCTGCCTTCGAAGCCTGCACGGGCAGGCCTTTTGCCAGTGCCTGTTCTAAGCGGGTTACGCGGTCGGTCAGAGCCTGCAGCACGGGCAGCATCTCGCTGCTGCCTGTAGCAGCCGCAGGGGAAACGACGGGTTCACTCGCCCTAAGCAGCCCCATTTCGACGGCCACCCGTGGAACAGGTGAATTCTTTGCCGTGACCAGGGCTTCCTGAAGAATTCCCAGGATATGAAATACCTGCTCTTTCGAAACGCTGTCGGCCTGTTTGGCCAGTTCGTCCCGCGAATCGGCATAGGCCGCCAGCGTATCGGACGCCGGTGCGGCCTGATACAGCATGAGGGCCCGTAAATGAGTCAGCAATTCGGTCAGGATAACGCGCGGTTCCTTGCCAAAACGTACGATATCATCGACAGATTTGACGATCACATCGCCTTTATTATGGAAAACGGCATCGGCCAGAGAAAAAATCCAATCCCGGCCTACGAGGCCCAGCAGGTTGCGGACAAGCGTTTCATCAATAGTCCCGTCAGCATTACTGACGCATTGATCAAGCATACTTAGGGCATCGCGCATACCGCCATCGGCCTGGACGGCCAAAATATGGGCCGCCCCTACTGTCAGGTCGATCTGTTCCTGTTTGGCTACATAGAGGAGCCGTTCGGCAATATCCTGGCTGGTAATACGCCGGAATTCGTAGCGCTGGCAACGGGAAAGAATCGTCATAGGTATCTTTTCCGGTTCTGTCGTCGCCAAAATAAAAATGACGTGGGCCGGCGGTTCTTCTAAGGTCTTTAAGAGAGCATTAAAGGCTTCTGTCGTCAGCATGTGTACTTCATCGATGATGTAGACTCTCTTTTTGCCTTCTGCCGGCATAAATTTAATCGTTTCCCGTAAGCTGCGTATGTCTTCAATACTACGGTTGGAAGCCGCATCAATTTCCACTACATCCAGTGATTCGCCGTTCATAATGTGCAAACAGGCTTCGCACTCGTTACAAGGATGGGAGGTCGGTCCGTGGACACAGTTCATGGCCCGGGCAAAAATCTTAGCCGTACTGGTTTTGCCAGTGCCACGCGGTCCGGAAAAGAGGTACGCATGGGCTACCTTATCCGTATCTATAGCTTTCTGCAAAGTCTTCGTAATGTGGCCCTGACCGACTACATCTTCAAAGGTCTTCGGCCGCCATTTACGATATAACGCAATATATGCCATGACTATCCCTTTCCAAACTATTAAAAAAAGCAGCTAACGGGCTAGCTGCTTTTACCAACTGAAAAGTACTCGTGTATGACAACCCGTCAGGTTGCCTCATGGCACATGAAAATGACTACTTATCGCTGCTTCCTTTCGGACCTGACGAGGTTCATAGGTTTCCATTGCATAAGTCCCAACGGATTGTCACGCACCAATACTTTTATTATGTTAGCTATGTAATTATAGCCCATAAATGGTAAAATAGCAAGCAATTTTACATTGTAAAATTGAAAACGATCTATACGTAATCCACATATGTCATTTAATGTGTAAAAAAACTGCTGCATGCACCAGGCATGCAACAGTTTTTTTGATCTAAGCCGAAGCTTATTTATTCTGCCAAATATCAACACGACGGTTGTCAGCACGGCCAGCTGCTGTAGCGTTCGTAGCAACCGGATCGGTATCGCCCTTGTATTCCAGTTTCATCTGCGAAGCCGGTACGCCCTTGCTTTCAGCGTATGCAGCTACGTTGTCTACGCGGCGCTGAGACAAGCCTTCGTTGTATGCATTCGTGCCCTTGGAGTCTGTATTACCAACGAGTTTGAATGTATCTGTCGGGTTAGCTTTTGCTGTAGCAACGAAGTTTTCCAGTTTCTGCTGTTCCGACGGCAACGGCTGATCTTCATCAAAGCCGAAGTGGATGCTTTCGAAATAGTAGTCGTTTCTCGGAGCCGGAGCCGGTGTTTCAACAACCGGTGCGGGTTCCGGAGCTGGTGTGTATACAGGTTCCGGAGCCGGAGCTTCTTTGTGGCCGCCACCGAAACGATAGGATACGCCGGCAATGAAGCCTTTGTACGTGATGTTCGTGTCGTCATGTAATTTAACGCCATCGATAACGTCGCCGCCATCAGCCAGTTTCGTGTTCAAATACCGGTAGCCGGCACTGATATCCCAGTTATCGCCAATGGTGTAGCCAAGGCCTGCTTCCCAAAGAGCCGTGCTCTTCGTGCCGACAGCACCTTTTGCATAGAAATCGAGGTTTTTAGCCAGCGGTGCTTTAGCGATCAAGCCGATCTGGGCAACGTTGTTCGTATCGCTCCAGTTGGCACCGTCGAGATCGTTTTTAATGCGGTTCCAACCAGCGTATACAGCGAAGTTTTTGTTCAGGGAATATACGAGGTTGACTTCGTGTTCGTCACCATCGGTGCCGATACCGGCAGTTTCATTGCTGCCATCGGTTTTCAGACCGTAGTAGTTATACTGCAAAGCCAATCTGTTTGTGAATGCATAGCCGAGACCGCCCTGGAAATTCCATTTTGTATCGGTGCTTACGTCGCCACCGGTACCATAAATGTCGCCGCTGTCTACTTCAGCCTTCGGATTCCAGGCACCCAGGTCCAATTGCCACTGGCCCTGTTCAAACTGTGTCTGCGGTGTTGCAAAAGCAAATGATGAAACACATGCAGCTGCTGCTACTAAAGCGAATACTTTCTTTTTCATCATGATACCCCCACGCTTTCTGTTATAAATAAATTCATAAAAACTACACAATAACTTTATAAAAGGTTCGTTATTGTGGACCTTTATACGCAAAAAGTATAGCATATCATTGTTACAGAATTGTTACAGTTTAGTTACAAACAATCAATATTACAAAGTGTCAACTATCTATTCTGCTGTATTCTTTACATACATAAGTACCCGTTCTAAGACGGCCGGCAGCTTGACGGAAACACTTTCAATATTGACCCGTTCTGTCCGTTCGTGCAGATCACGGCCCCACGGTCCGAGGAGCAGGAAGGGAATCTGCATTTCTGCCATGGCATTGAAATCAAAGCCATAGGATTTGCCCCACAAGGGCAGGTTATGTTCTAAGAGAGATTCATCGAGATTGGGATCCACACAGCAATAGCTGCAGTCAGAAACGCCATTAAAATAGTGATCGTAACGGATATCCGTCACTTCTTTAATGGCCTGGCAGAGACCGGAGAATTTTTCGTCGTGAAGCATGTGGCTGTCGGCGGCTGGATAGTACGGCGGTGCAAAGGAAATAATCGTCAGGGGATCAGTCATGCCCGTAAAATCGAGGATTGCTTCGATCATGCGGATCGTTTCCTGGGCATACGTCGTTTCCCCTTCCTGGAGACGGATGAAGCTGTTATTTTTGACGTTTTCGTAGAACACGTCAAAGCCGGGATAGGCTGCGGCCCGGTTGAGCAATTCGGCGCTGCTGATGACTTCCATAGAAAGGCCGTCATCGACATGCTGCAAGGCTTCAGCTACAGCTTCTTGGGCTACATTGCGCAAAATATACATGACATCTTCCGGCGTCTTCGTATAGGTCATGAAATTGGCACAAGCGGCTACGCGCTGAGGCAGGGATACATCATAATGCTGCTTGCGGTCGCGCAAGTAAATCCACGCCGGCGGCGGCGTCATTTCTTCGCCGCAGCGGTCGGCCAGGGAAGCATCCCCTTCTGTCGCTGCAATAATCCGGGATACGATCCCCAAGGGATTGATGCCCTGACGGTAATTGCCTACGTGTACGGATTTTCCCTGTACGAGGACGACAGGCAATAATTTGCCGACAGACCCTGTAAAGGCGACGATTTTTCCGTTTTTCTTTTCGTTCGGTTCACTATTGATGAGAACGCGATAACTAAGGCCGTACGTATCGCGCAGTTCCTTTAACATCGGTACGGCTGTGCGCATACCGGAAGAGTACGATTCTTCATCAGGCAGGGAGACAAATAAAAGACCTACATCGCCACCACCCTGGGCGGCATATTCTTCAAATACGGCGAGCTGCGCTGCGGCACCGCCCTTCATATCACAGGCACCACGGCCAACGAGCCATTCTCCGCTGGTCAGATCAGAAAGGACGACTTCGTCCTTTTCAAACTTGATCAATTCTGCCAAGAGCCGGTCCGGGGAGAATGCATCATCCCGCAAGATACCATAGGCCTCTGTATTGACGGCGTCATGATGATTCAGAAAAATGACCGTATCTTTCTTTTTGCCTGGAATAAAGCCGCAGACTACGGAGCGTCCGGCCGGATCATTCGTGACCCGGATCAGGCTGACCTGTACGCTGTCACCCATGGCCAGTAATTTTTTTTGCAGATATTTTTCCATATCCACTTCTTTTTCCGTATTGGTTTCACTATCAATGGCAATCATTTCCCGCAACAGTTCTAGTACTCGCTGGTTTCTTTCCATATCCCCAACCCCTTTTCAAATTATTTAAAAATCCATTTTTTACGTGATAAATAATTCCACACCGTAACAATCGCACTGGCCATGATTTTTGCCAGCATAGGCGGCAGGCCTAAAATAGACGGTGACGTAAAAATCCACATGAGAAGTAAGTTCCAGCCCAGACCGATGGCACTGACCAAAAATACGAGGGATACCTCTGCGCCCCGGTCATAGCGGCTGCCGCTGTCGAAAACAAAGACATTGCACAAGAGATAGTGGTACAACGTAGAAACGGCAAAGGCCATAGTCGTCGCAGCCAGAACATTTTGCGTTTGCAGTGAAAATACACTGTACGCCGTAAGGCAGCTAAAAAAGAGATAAAACAATCCCCATTCCAACAAAGCCGCGCTGCCACCGACCAGAAGGTACATGAAGATTTTCATATATTCATTATTGGTATAGTCAAAGCCAAATATTTGCTTTTTTTTCATTACTGATGTATATCCTTTGTATTTTCCCCCATCACAGGCGATGAAGAGATGATATTTCTTTAATTATACGTCATCTATGGGCGCTATACAATCCAAAGATAGTCAGACAGTCTGGCAAATTTCTGCCGATACGGCCATAAATCGTGAGATTTATCATAGCATTGATGAATATCTTATGGTAAACTAAAACTGATTTATATCAAAAATCAAACATTAACAAAGGGAGCAATCTCATGGAATATACAAAATGTATCAATTACCTGCTGACGGTAGCACAGCACGAGGTATTTCTCATATTTTCGGAAAACCTGTCCCAGTTTGGCATTACGCCGGGACAGTATGGCGTATTGGCCTGCCTTTGGCAGGAAGAATCGTTGACGCCAAAGGAAATCGCGACGATTTTACGCGTCGAGAATTCTACCATTTCCGGCGTCCTCGACAGGATGGAAAAACGGGGCCTTATCGACCGCGTACTCAATCCTACTAACCGCCGCAGCATCAGTGTCAAAGCGACAAAGGAAGGCCTGTCCCTCAAGGAACCGGTACAAGCCCTGATCGATCAGCTGAATGATCAGGTTTTAAGCATCTTTTCACCGCAAGAAAAGGACGAGCTCATAGGCCTTCTCAATCGTATGTGTGACCAAAAAGGCTGACTATCGTATGGCTCCGGCCCTGTACAATCGTGTACAGGGCCGGTTTTCTTTTCTCTACGTTGCAGCTATAGCATGCATTCTCTCTGCCTATACCCATTTTCGCAGATCATTGACGTATCCTCCTGAACATGATATTCTTTGTTTAAGAAATAGTTCTTAATACGAATTATTTTAATTAAAAATAATAATAGATTTTTCCCTATATAGCAGGAGGTGTTTTTATGAATTTCTCGTTAACAACAGAACAACAACAGCTTGTCGATCAGGTACGTAAATTTACGGCAGCTCACTTGGCACCGGGTGTTGCCGAACGGGATGAAAAACAAGAATTTCCCTTGGACGCATTTAAAGAATTCGGGAAAATGGGCATGTTCGGTCTTTGCTATCCCACTGAATTCGGCGGGTCCGGTATGGGCTATTTACCGTATATCCTGGCTGTAGAAGAAGTATCAAAGGTAGACGCCGCTTTTGGTATCGCCTATTCTGTCAATACCTCTTTATATGGTGGCAGCGTCATGTATTCCCAAGCTACGGCAGAACAAAAGAAACGCTTTCTCGCTCCCATTGCCAGCGGCCAGGCTATTGGTTCCTTCGGCCTGACAGAACCTTCTGCCGGCTCGGACGCAGCGGGCCAAAAAATGCTGGCAACCAAGGATGGAGACAGCTACATCCTGAACGGTACCAAAATTTTTAATACCAATGGCCCCATTGCTGACTACACGGTGATCTATGCTCTGACAGATCCTTCTATCGGTACAAAAAGTATGTGTGCCTTCGTCGTGGAAAAAGGAATGGAAGGATTTTATGTAGGGCCTAAAGCCCATAAAATGGGGATCCGTTCTGCCCAGGTAGCGGAGATGGTATTGAATAATGTCCGCGTGTCACCGGAGCACATGATTGCTAAACCGGGAGAAGGCTTTAAGTTAGCCATGGTCACCTTGGACGGCGGCCGCATTGGCGTAGCGGCCCAGGCCCTGGGTATTGCCGAAGGTGCCTTTGCCATCGCCGCGGACTACCTGCAAAAACGGGAACAGTTCGGTAAACCTTTGGTTAAACAGCAGTATTTGGCCTTCAAAATGGCCGAGCTATATGCCGATCTGGAAAAGGCAAGACTGGTCCTCTATAAAGCAGCTACCTTAAAAGAAGAAGGAAAACCTTTTACAACAGCAGCAGCCATTGCCAAATTGACCTGTTCCGATACAGCTATGAAAATAACGACGGAATGTGTACAAATGCTGGGCGGTAACGGTTATATGCAAGAATACCACGTAGAACGCATGATGCGCGATGCCAAAATCACACAAATTTACGAAGGGACCAATGAAATTCAAAAACTGGTCATTTCCAGTAATCTCTTTGCCCATAAAAAATAAACGCTCTCTATACATAAAAAGTTCCACGTATGAACTGTTTCATGCGTGGAACTTTTTTGATTCTTATTTCATTTTTGCGGCTACATCAGCGGTAATATCCTGATACTGGCCGATCAGGACGCTGCCTTTCAGAACGACATTGTCCAAACCTTTTTCCTTGCGGACGGCGTCAGCCTTAGCGAGGATATCTTTTTCGATGGGCAGGAATAAATCGAGGCGCTGCTTGTTCAGCTGATCAGCGTATTTCTTAGCAACGTCCTGCTGCTGTTTCTGATCCGTTATCTTATCCTTCTTAATTTCGTTCTGGAAGCCTTCCTGGGCTTTTGTTACATCTGTCTTCCAGGAAGCCATGGCTTTCGTGAAGCCCGGATGCTGTTGGATCAGTTGAGGCATATCGAGCGTACCTACCGGTGCGGCCAAGGCACCACCTAAAGCGGTTGCTGCCAGCATAACCGACATCATTAACGTGCCTATTTTTTTCTTCATCTGCATCGTAATCAATCCTCCTTTATTAGTAAACATTATATAACAAAACAGGTTTATTTTTCAACCCCTGTGAGAGCCAGGCATTCTTCATGGACTTGGTCTTCGCAGGAGCGCATAGCTAAAATCGTCTTTTCAAAGAGCTCATTTAAATCCCAGCCCAGTACAGCGGCGCCCTTTTCGATGACGTCACGGGAACAGCCGGCAGCAAAGCGTTTATCCTTAAATTTCTTTTTCAGGCTCTTTACTTCCATATCCTTCGTGCTCTTAGAAGGACGCATCTGAGCAGCAGCCCAAATCAGGCCGGTCAGTTCATCTGCTGCATAGAGGACCTTTTCCATCTGGTGTTCCGGCGCTACGTCGACACAGATGCCATAGCCATGACAGACGACGGCGTGGATAAATTCATCAGAAGCATTGATTTCCTTTAAGAGCTCCGGTGCCTTTTTGCAGTGCTGCTCCGGATATTTTTCAAAATCTACGTCATGCAATAAGCCGACGAGACCCCAAAAATCAGCTTCGTCGCCATAGCCCATTTCCTGGGCATACCAGCGCATGACACCTTCTACAGTCAGGCCATGCATGATATGAAACGGTTCTCCATTATATTTACGTAATAAAGCTAATGCATCATTTCTTTCCATTGTTCTCTACCCCCTGCATGAAATATAAATGGTTACGTGGATATAACCAGTATTATATCATAGATTCTTTAGGAATAGTAAAATTAGAATTGTATTCTATATCATTTCATCAAGGCGGTTCATGCGGCTGTCTTCTACGACCTGAAGAAAAGAGCGCCTATGGATGGGATTATCCCGGAAGCCAAAGAGATGACTGGGGCAGGTGCAATCGGTACAGCCAAAGCCGTCTATACGCCAGTCTGCCACAGTACCTACGGCCTGGGCCAGGCTGTGCTCCAAATCGGCTGCCGTACGGATCGGAATGGCCGCTACGACAGCTGCAGCCTGGCGCAGGTAATCAATGTGCCAGTGCAGGTGCTTACGCTTGCGCTGGTGCCGGGCCAGACGGGCAGCCAGGTTCTTCTTGGCCGAACCGACATAGACGTAATAGCCTTTAGGAAAATGCATGCTGCCCTTGGCACCGATAACGATATCGCAGGCTTCTGCCAGGGAGAGAACGAAAAGATAGTCGCCACGATCTTTGTTTTCTTCTTTTAACACCGCTTCAGGATAGGTCAAAAGACCGGCCGGCTGCGGCTTAGTAAAGGAAGCATCCCAGCCGACGGCCAAGGCCTTCCAGTCCAAAAATGGCGCCGCCTCGGCAAAGGCTGCCGCAAAGGCCGGATCCGTGTGATAATCCGGTAAGAACCAACGGGCCCGGTTCCAATGGACGAGAAAGAGAATGCCCGTATGGCAGCCCTTTTGGGCCATCGCTGCCAGTTCGAGGACGTGCTTTCTGCCCCGCTCCGTTACGGCATCGGGAAACATAGCTCCTTCTTTGCTAAAGAGGGTGCACGACTTCACTTCGACGAAAAAGAGCTCTTCGCCGCGGCTGAGGAGAAGGTCAAAGCGGCTGTCGCCGACAGTCACCTCCCGCCGCAGGAGATCCCAGTCCTCCCAGCCCGGCACGAGATGCTGTGACACCAGCCAGGCTGCGGCATCATTATTGTACTGCGTATCGAGGAGAATGGGCACACCATCCCGTTCGATACCGACAATATCGTAGGGCGTCTTGCGGGCGCTATTCGCAGCCGGCCGCAAATACACCGGTACCTTGGGAAATAACAGCTCCCACATGCGCCCGGGATTGGGCATATGGCAGGTCACACACTGCCCAGCCAGTTCTACATGGGCAATAAAGCGATTCGGGCGATCGACAAAATATCCTTTTTGTAACGGCGGCATAGCTTTCATAGGCTTTTCTTCCTCTCTAGTTCCGATATCCCCAGTATACCACAAAGGACTGCAACCGTTGGTCACAGTCCTTGCACAATTTTGTGGATATGTTTTACCAGAGCTGGCGCTGCGTTTCATTCAAGACATAGCGCAAGCCATCACGGCTTGTGTTGAGGATAAGCTTTTCCGGGAAGTTACACCGCGTCAGCATGGCTTCAGCTGTGGCAAAATCGCCGACAGCCGAAAAAATGTGGGCATCACTGCCGACGATAACCGGCACACCATAGTCCTGGCAGAGGGCCAGAAAGATAGGAATGTTTTTATCAGCATTGCGCCGGCCCGTCCGGGGCGACGTAGAGCTGCTGTTCACTTCCAGGGCTACCTTGGCTTTCGCAGCGGCCTGAACCAAGCGGGGGTAATCCAGTGGATAACGGTCGTCATCAGGATGACCAATGATCTTTACGAAGGGATTTTGCATGGCGCCGATGAGGGCGTCTGTATTTTCAGCCCGCGTGCCCGCATCAATACAGGGTACGTGCAGGCTGGCAATGACATAGTCCATCTTTTTCAGGGTTGCGTCGTCCATATCGAGGTGCCCGTCATAATCGCTGATATTGGCTTCCATACCGGTAAAGATGCGGACGCCAAACAGTTCATCTGGTACGGCCTTATAATTGCCAAAGAAGATGGGGTCCGGTGCGCCCGGCATAGAGCTGCTGTGATCCGATGTGCCCATAGCCCATAGGCCCCGGTCCCTCGCCGCTTCGATATTTTCCTTCAACGTACTGAAGGCATGGCCGCTGACCAGGGTATGCGTATGCAGGTCAAACAATAATTTTTTCATCGGCCTGCCCCTTCCTGATCCTTAAGAATCATGCGGACCTCTTCCCCCGGCTGGAACATGGCTTCACAACCGGTATACACGGTGAACCAGCCGTTGGCACAACGCAGGGAATACTGGATTTCCCGGCCGTTATACTGGCGGTTTGTAACCGTCGCAGCCAGACCCTGACCGGTACGGCTCAGGCGGAACTGTTCCGGCCGTACGGGATAAATCCCTTTTTCTTTAAAGACCGGCGCAATGGCCTGATCTTCATAGACCAAGGTGGAACCGGCCACATGAAACTGATGGTCACGCCACTTGCCCTGCACCATGTTGCATTTGCTGACAAAGGAGGCGACGAATTCCGTCCGCGGCGAGGCATAAATTTCCTGTGGCGTACCGATTTGTTCAATAGCACCATTTTTCATCACGATAATCCGGTCGGCCATAGCCAGGGCTTCGCTCTGATCGTGGGTAACGTAAATGATGGTCGCCCCGGTCTGGCTATGAATGTCCTGAATTTCCCGGCGCATACTGATCTTTAATTCCGCATCTAAGGCGCTCAAAGGTTCATCCATGAGCAGGATAGACGGCTTGCCTACGATGGCCCGGGCCAGGGCTACGCGCTGGCGCTGGCCGCCGGATAATTCACCGGGCAGACGCTTGGCATAGGGCAGGAGGCCCATATTGGCAATAGCCTGTTCGACGGCTCTTCTCTTTTCTTCTGCCGACAAGTGCTTTTGCCGTTTGCTTTCCATAGGAAAGCGGACATGCTCTTCTACGGTCATGTGCGGCCAAAGGGCGAAGGACTGAAACACCATGCCCAGATCACGTGCTTCTACAGGCACCATAGTGTGCCCATCTGAATAGATTGTTTCATCCAGGCGGATCGTCCCTTCGGTCGGCTTAATAAAGCCGCCAATGGCCCGCAAAAGCGTCGTCTTACCGCAGCCGGAAGGCCCCAGAATAGCAATGAATTCGCCTTTTTTGATTTCTAAGGTAATATCACGAAGGGCCGGCGTCTGTCCGAACTGCTGACTTACGTGTTCCAGATACAAACTCATGTTCCTTTTTCTCCTTTCGTTCAGAGGCTTTAAAGTGAACCAGGCTGTAACCAGCCAGGATCAGGATGACAATGACCGTCGACATAGCTGCCGAAAGACTATAATCACCGGCCTGCTGGAAATTAAAGATCGTCAGGCCAATGGTCTTCGTACCGGCACTGGCCAGCATGGAAGACAAGGTTAATTCCGTCAGGGCGGAAACAAAGATCAGGAAGGCACTGGAGAGGACCGGCCGGGTCAAGAGGGGAATCATGACCGTCCGCCACAACGTCCACTTGCTGCGGCCGGAAACGCGGACGGCTTCTTCCAGTTCCGGGTTGACCGAGAGGAGTGCCGTCGTACTGCCCTTGATCTGTAAGATCAGGTAGCGCGTAATGTAGGCAATAATGAGGATATTGATCGTACCGTAAATGCCCGGCTTTACACCTGGCAAGGGTTCTGTCCAATGGAAAATCATAGCCAGGGCCAGGACGATACCCGGAATGGCATAGGTCAGGGACGCACACTTTTCAGCCAGGGCTACGGCCCGGCTGTTACGGCGTACTTTCAAATAGGCCATGGCTGTGCCCACGAGGATACAGATCACACAGGTGATCACGGCCAGGAGAATACTGTTGCGAATGGCCGAAAGGACGCCTGTATTGGTAAAGACAAAGGAAAAATGCTGCAGCGACAGATTGGCACGGGTCATGGCCAGGCCATAATTTTTTAAGAAGGCACTGGAAATCATAGCCGCCAAGAGGACTAAATTAATCAGGCCCCACAGGAGGAACAAGCCCCATTCCAGCAGACGGCGCCGCCCCTTTTGCAAGTAAATACGTACAGCATAATCATCCTTAATACTTTCCATCGCGCCGCCCTTGCGGATGACCAGCGCTTCAATGAGGGTCCCCGTAATGGCAATGACCGACAGGATAACCGACAAAGACGCTGCCAGGGGGAACGAATCAGGGCCAAAGCTGATGGCCTTTTCATAGATATACGTACTGAGTACGGGAATACCGGAAGAAATACCCAAAAAAGCTGGTACAGAAAAGTTATCAATTGCTGAGAGAAAGGCCAGGAGGGAACCGCTCATAATGGCTGGCAGTGCTTCTTTTAAATCAATCTTCCACAGGGTCTGCCAAATGGTGAAGCCGCAGGCCCGGGAAGCCCATTCCATATCGAGAGGTATTTTACGCAGCATATGAACGACACTCAAATACACAATGGGTATGTTGCAAATACCAATGACCAAAAGAATACCGCCCGTCGTGTACATATCGATGGCAGCCAGGCCGTGACTTTCCAGGAACTGGTTAACCAGTCCCCGTTTTGTCAAAAGGCCGCTCCACGAAAGCGTAATAATGTACGAGGGAATGATGAACGGCATGAGTACCATCATTTCCATGAGCCGCTTATGCCGTAAATTGGTATAGGCTACAGCCAGAGCCATGAGTACGCCGACGACAGCAGCGATTACGGTCGAGCCCAGGGCGATGATCACCGTATTGACGATGGCCTCGAGAGTCCGCGCATCCTGCAACAGGATGTAATAATTCTGCAGGCTGTAGCCATCGGGGCCTTTGAGGCTCATGACCAGCAAGCGGATAATAGGGGCTACGAAGATCATAAAGATC
Source organism: Megasphaera hominis (assembly GCF_014269395.1). GTDB lineage: Bacteria > Bacillota > Negativicutes > Veillonellales > Megasphaeraceae > Megasphaera > Megasphaera hominis. The sequence continues at coordinate 79,460 of NZ_JACOGK010000007.1, read as the reverse complement.
GCGGCATAAAAGAGGCTGGTTTTGCTTTTTTGCCACCCCTTGCGCAGTATGTCCATCCTTTCCTTCCTTTCTTAGTTACTGAAAAATACTAGTGAATTTGCTCTTATCTGCTTCTCGGTTTTTAAAGAGTTCGGCAATATTGACATCCATTACTTTAATATCAGCAATGCTCTTCAAGCCGGCCGGCGCTTCTACGCCTTCTTTAATCGGTGTATAACCAATGCTGGCTGCCAGTCTCTGGCCGTCTGCCGAAAGGACATAATCGATGAAGGCCTGGGCAGCTTTCTTATTCTTTGCACCCTTGACGAGGCCAATCGGTTCGGTAATAACCGGGGAGCCTTCAGCCGGATAGACGAATTCTACCGGTGCGCCCTCTTTCTTCGAACGGTTTGCCATGTAGTCGACGATGATCCCGCAGGCTTTTTCTCCGGCCACAACGGCTTTCTGAATAGCACCATTGCCCTTATCTACTTTGACATCGTTCTGTTTCAAGGCCTGGAAATAATCCCAGCCCAAGGAAGGAATACGGGTCATGACGCCTACATTATAGGCAGCTGCACCGGAATAAAGCGGACTGGGCATAATCAATTCCCCTTTATAGGCCGGTTTCGTAAGGTCGGCAAAGCTCGTCGGAATTTCTTTGGTCCGCGTCGTATTGTACATGATCCCTGTCGTAATGACTTTCGTACCCGTATACATATGATCTTTATCGATAAAGGTAGCAGGAATACCTTGCAGCTCCGGCGATTCATAGGCTTCGAGTAAATCCTTTTGTTTCAGGTTTTCAAAGGTGACACTGTCCGCTACCAAGAGGACATCGGCCTGTACGGCGCCAGCCTGTTTTTCTGCCAGTACTTTACTGATGACTTCTTCTGTACCGGAGCGGAACACATCGACTTTTACTTCCGGATGCTGCTTGTGGAAGCCGTCAACGAGCTTCTGCGCATCTGCTTCAGGCTGTGACGTGTACAGGACGAGAGACCCTGTATTTTCATTTTTACTCGTTTCCGAGCCGGTTCCGGAACAGCCTGCCAGCCCCATCATGGTAACACCCATCATTACCGCTACTATGACTTTCTTTTTCCAGCTTTTCATCGAAAGAATCCTCCTTAGAATGTAAGAATGCAAGATTTTTTTTGTATATAGTACACTCCCGGCTGTCGTCATAGCCTTCTATGACGAAGGGGAGATTTCTTTTCTGCAGCCACGGCCAAAAAGCGCTCAAGTCGTAATCTCCTTCCCCTAAGGGCGTATGATATACGGCACCGCGGCGGTTGCTGATATGGATTTTGGAAACACCGGGCATGAAGGTCAATAGCTGCCGCGCTTCGGACAGGCTGTCACAGTGGGCAATATCAACGGTATAGGAAAATTTCGGAAAGAGTTCTCCTGTTACTGTTTGCATAGCCGCAGCTGTCGTAACGAATTCTTTCTTGATTTTCTCCATGATTTCCAGTGATACAGCCAGCGACATAGAAGCGGCAGCCTCACTGATTTCTTCCAGTGAGTGGTGCAGGATCTGACAGCTCCTGTCCGTGATGCCGGCCAAGGTCAGATGCCCCGGGTGAACGGTCACCTCTTCTGCACCAATGGCTTTTGCCAGCTGCAATGACGCGATGACCTGCCCTACCGAAGCCTGGCGGATACTTTCATTAATCGAAGCCAGATTCAGATCCCAGCTGCAGCTGTGCACGAGGGTGCGCAAGCCGTAGGCCTCAGCCAATGTTTTATACTCTTCTATATCATAATTTTGGTAAAAAAATTGCTGGGCCCACATTTCCAGGCCGGTCAGACCATCCGTCTTTATTTGTCTTGTCATATCCTGCAAGGATGTCTGCCAAAACAATGTAGACGCTACAAACATGTCCTTCATGGGATGCCTCCTTTTCCTTGCTACGCTATTATACCCATGTCTTTGTAAAGGCCTTACAGAGTTTCTGTAAAGAATGAATAAAATTATTTCACTACAAAAATATTGAAATAATTATTGCATTTTTGTAACGATATCCTGTACAATAGACGGGAAAGTAAGGTATATCATGGCAAGGAGGATATGTATGCTACAAGAATTGTACGAACAGCACAAGGATCTCTTTTCCCGGTCAGACCATAAAATCATGGAATACCTGTTGCGCAATAAGGATCAGCTTCCCTATTTGACCGTCCGTGATCTCGTGCATACGCTGCAGATCAGTCCGGCTACGGTGTCTCGTTTTTGGGGAAAAATTGACGTCCGCAATTTAAACGATTTAAAGCAGCGGCTCCATGATTTGGAACAGGCAACACCGTCTTCCCGCATGGCCTCGGCAGTAAAACAAATCCAGTGTACAGGCATTTCTGAAGAAGATGTCCTGGAACGGCAAAAGCAGGGTATCAAACGGACCTGGGAACACTTAGAGCCACAGAAATTGGAAAAAGCAGCGCGTCTCATGCAACAAGCCCGTCGGATTTACGTTCTCGCGCCGGATGCATCGCTGGGATTATTTTATATTTTGCAATACAGGCTGCGCCGCCTGGGTTTGGAAATGATTCTTATCAAAACAGTTTCAGAGCTGTATGAATATCTTGTCTCCCTCACAGCCCGGGACGTCCTGTTGATTTTCAGCTATTCCCACATTATCAATGAAGTCAAGGTATTGCTGCGTCACTGCCGAAGCATTTCCTGCCCGGCCTTGGTCTTTACAGATCTCCTCTTATTCACCGAAGAAGACAAAGCCGATTTTGTCTTCTATACCTATCGCGGTGAGCCCAATGAATACCATTCCATGACGATTCCCATGCTGCTCCTGGATATTCTCATTCTCTGCCTGACCAGTATGGACACTGACAGCGTTTCTAACAGCCGCTATTTGGAAGAATTGCGAAAGACCTACGAAACCTTCATTAAGAGATAAAAAATAACGACCTGGTTAAAACCAGATCGTTATTTTTATACAATGTTATTTTCTCCCTGCCGCCAGCTGTGGTTCCGTTACGGTCTTTTGTAAAACCATGTCGGTTTTGGGAATTTCCTTAAAGAAGAGACGAATCAGGAAAAAGGCCAGGATAAAAGCCAAGATATCTGATAGAGACTGGCACCACACCAGACCGGCCAGACCAAAGAAATACGGCAGCAGGAGGAGTGCCGGAATGAGAAAAATACCGCTCCGGCCGGCAGCGACTACCATGGCGCCTAAGGTATGACGCGTCGTTTGAAGCGTCATATTGGTAATGACGACCAGGGCTGTAAAAGGAAAGGTCACACATTGACAGCGCAAGGCCCAGATACCAATGGAAATAACCGCCGGATCATCGCGGAAAAGGGCAATAATGGAGCTGGCAAAGAGAAAGGCAACGACGGAAACGACGCAGGCAAAGGTCGTGCCAAAGGTCACGGCAAAGGAAAAGCCCTGGCGCAGGCGGGAAAATTTTCGGGCGCCATAGCTAAAGCCGCACACAGGCTGAAAGCCCTGGCCAAAGCCGATGATGACGGCGGCGGCGAAAAAACTCAGTCTGGTCACAATGGACATAGCGGCAATGGCCGCATCACCGTAGGCACCGGCAGCTACATTGAGACAAATCGTAGCCACGCTCGTCGTACCCTGGCGGGTCAGGGACGGCGCACCGCCGGCAACGATTTCCTTAAAGACCGGCCACGACGGATGTACATCACGCAGACGGAAGGGAATGTTGCCACCCCGGCGGGTCATACAGAAGAGAATACAAAAGCTCACGATCTGACTGAGTACCGTCGCATAAGCGGCGCCGGCCACCCCCTGATGAAAATAAAAGATAAAAAGCGGGTCGAGAAGAACGTTGAGAAAGCCACCGGCCATAATCCCGATCATGCCTAAGGACGAACTGCCCTGAAAGCGGAGGTGGTTGTTCATCAACAGAGAGCACATCATGACAGGTGCCCCCCAAAGAATGACACTTAAATATTGAATAGCATAGGGTAAAATGGTCGGTGTCGAGCCTGTAAGCACGGCAATATCAGAAACAAAAAAATTACCGCCTAAGGCAACAACGAGGCCACAGCAAAAGGCATAAAAGAAACTCGTCGAAATCATGCCATGGGCCGCGTCCCGCTTTCCTGCACCGAGCAGGCGGGACACGGCATTACCTGAGCCCATGCCGAAGAAAAAGGCCAGGGCCTGCATGATGGCCATGCTGGCAAAGGTAACACCTACAGCAGCCGTCGCTGCCGTATCGATTTTACTGACAAAAAATGTATCAGCCATATTATAAAAGCTCGTACAGAGCATACTGATAATGGAGGGAATTGCCAGGGACGTAATAAGATGCCGTACAGGCAACTCCAGCATATGTTTAATTTTTTTCTTTTCTTTTTCTTCTTGTGTAGATATATCCGTAATGCCACCACCTTAGTCAGATACTGTGCCAGAGGGCCTGACGTTCTAAAAGCGTATTTATTATACTCGCTTTTTTCGAAAAAGGAACGTATTTTTCTGATAAAAAAAGACTGCGCTCCCATGAAAATCGTCATAAGGGCACAGTCTTTAATTTGTCTGGATTATGTGATTTTATCTGTCAGTCTTCCAGCCATTCACCTGTAAAGGTAACAGCAGCCGGACCGGTCATGAAAACGTGGCCGGTTTTTTCGTCGTATTCGATATGCAGTGTACCTAAATACAGCTGTACATCGACACTGCGGCCTGTAAAGCCATTGAGGAAGGAGCCAACAGCGCAGGCGCAGGAGCCGGTACCGCAGGCAAGGGTTGCACCGGCACCGCGTTCCCACGTATGGACTTTGATCGTATGATCATCAATGACCTGAACAAAGTTCATATTGGTTTTGCGCGGGAAGGCCTTGTACGTTTCAAATTTATGTCCTAATTCCGGCAGATTGATGTCATCTACATTGTTAACATAGGTCATCGTATGGGGTACACCCATGAGGAGGCTTGTAATCTTGTAGGTTTTGCCGTCGATTTCGATCGGTTCATCTACGACGGGACCAGCCGGACCTTCCATAGGAATCTGGGCCCGTTCTGTAAAAGGCGTGCCCATGTCGATGGTAACCAGGCTGACCTTGCCGTCGTCCCCTACGGTTACCTTCGGTTTCATAATGCCCGCCAGGGTTTCTACGGCAAATTCCTCTTTCGTAATGATGCCATGGTCGTAGACATATTTGGCAAAGCAACGAATCCCATTGCCGCACATTTCCGCTTCACTGCCATCGGCGTTTATAATACGCATACGCACATCGGCCTTGTCACTGGGCACGATGACGATAATGCCGTCGGCGCCGACACCCGTATGGGGTGCACATAATTTGACAGCCAGCTGGGAAAAATCTTTATCAGCACCATTCTTGTCTTCCAAAAATACAAAATCGTTGCCTAAGCCGTGCATTTTTACGAATTTCATGGGACGTATCTCCTTTTATATAAAAATTACACTATAGAATGTCTATGTCTTGATCCTCTTCATTATAGTATAACGGAAAATGGCAAATATATGAAAATAATGCTATACTTATTGCAAATCCTGCTATTTCTGGTAAAGGAGGAGCTTCAGTTGGCTACGAAAACAGGGTATTTAAAGGAAGAGTTCCGCCTCTTCCATCTTTCCGATCAGCGGCAGTGGACGTGCCCCTATCATTATCATGATTTCGATAAAATCACGTTGTTTCTGCAAGGCCAGGTCCATTATGATATGGCCGGCATATCCTATGCCCTACAGCCGTATGACATTGTCGTCATTCCTTCCGGCTGTATTCACCGGCCGGTCATTACGTCTGATGCGGTTTACGAACGGATCATTGCCTACTTATCGCCAGCCTTTCTCCAGGCCTATGCAGCCAAAGGCTGTTCACTGACACCGATTTTTTCCCAGCCTGGCGGTACGGTCTTGCGCCAATCCCTGGATACGGGCAGCCTGTACGGTACGTCGTGCCGCCTGCGCCAGGCCTGGACCTATGAGGGCGGACCGGGCAAACTGCTCCAGGAAGCCATCTTTTCAGAATTTCTCATTCACCTGGCCCTGGCGGTGCAAGAGAAAAAAATCGGCAGTGCCAGTGATGGCCGGCAAAATAAGAAAATCCAGCTCGTCCTGTCGTATATTGACAGCCACCTGACCCAAAAACTGACCATCCCGATCATCGCCCGCGATTGTTTTCTCAGTCCCGATTACCTCATGCACCTCTTTAAGAGCGAGACGGGCCTTTCCCTCGGCCATTACATTACGGCCAAACGACTGCAGAAAGCCCGCCGCCTCATTGCCGAGGGACGGGCTTTGACGGCAGTCTGCTATGACTGCGGCTTTACGAACTATTCTACCTTTTACCGGGCCTGGAAAAAGCAATATGATCTGTCTCCCAAGCGGGGCAGCGAGCTGGCCGATCTGGATTTCAGCGAATAATCAGCGGTTGCGGTTAAAGTTGATGAGGCAGCCTGCTTTGACGATTTCCTTTTCCGTATCGGTCATAGGCGAAATGAAAAGTTCTATTTCCTGCCATTCTTTGCCGACGATGTAGGCCTTGATGTGCTGCATATCCCCATCGAGGGCGGTTCGGATAGACGGAATAAAGATATAGTCGCCTACTTCAAAGGACGGCGTTTCTTTCATCTGGAACGGCAGCATGCCCCAGTTGATGACATTCGAGCGATAGCGTTTCGTCGCATATTCACTGCAAATATTGGCCAGACCGCCGAGGACGCGCTGGCAGCTGGCTGCCTGTTCACGGGCTGAGCCATCGCCGGGACGGGTGCAGTAGATCATACTGCCGATTTCCGTCGTCTTCATCGACGCCTGGGGGAAATGTGCCTGGATTTGTGCATAAATATCTTTCAAGGCGGCATCAGCCTGGGCCGGGCACTGGCCGGCTGTACGCGCTTCTTCCAGCGCCCGTACGGCCTTAGAGCGGCCTACATATTCGGGATCGCGGCGGGACAAGGTAAATTCTGCCAAGCCTAAGGGATTAGAGCGGAAGGAGCTCGTTTCACCGGAGGGAATGAGTTCATCTGTCGTCGTAACGGCGTCCATGATTTTCGAGCAGACCTTGAGGAGAATGTCGTCAGCCAGAGCTTCCATTTTCGGCCAGTCTTTGATGTTCGGGCCATAAATGAGGTCGGCTTCCGGTTCGGCCTTGCCGAAACCATTATACACGCGGACGGCATACGAGCTGTCATCATAGTCATAGGCCGGTACTTCATAATCATCGGCGTAGGCTTCAGCCGACGTGAGGACACCGCCATTGGCAGCAGTCGCCGCAATGGAGCGGGCATCCATGAGAGCTACAGCAGCAAACTGGTCCTGACCGGGCTTGCTGCCTTCACGGTTCGGGAAGTTACGCGTCGTATGACGGATGCTGAGCGTATTATTCGCCGGCGTATCCCCTGCACCAAAGCAGGGGCCGCAGAAGGCCGTCTTCACGACGGCTCCGGCTGCCATGAGGTCGGCTACAGCGCCTTTGCGGACCAGGTCCATATTGACAGGCTGGCTCGACGGATAGACGTCCAGTGTAAAGATATCGTTGCCGCAACTGGCATTTTTCAGGATATGGGCAGCTGCCATGACGTTGACATAGTTGCCGCCGGCACAACCGGCAATAACGCCCTGCTGGACGTGCAGCTTGCCGTCAATGACTTTATCCGTCAGGCTAAAGGGAATATCGCGGCTGCCAATGAGTTCCTGTGCCCGTTTTTCTGCATCCCGCAGAATGTCAGCGGCATTTTCGTTAAATGCATCGATTTCAAAAGCATTGCTCGGATGGAAGGGCAAGGCAATCATAGGTTTAATCGTCGACAAGTCGACAGTAACCATGCCATCATAGTAAGCAACGTCAGCAGGATTCAATTCTTTATAGTCTTCCGGGCGGCCGTGCTGGGTCAGGTAGGCTTTCGTATCGTCATCGGTCCGCCAAATAGATGACAGACACGTCGTTTCTGTCGTCATGACGTCGACGCTGTTCCGATAATCCGTACCCATAGAAGCCACACCGGGACCGACGAATTCCATGACCTTATTTTTGACATAGCCATTTTTAAAGACGGCACCGACGATGGCAATGGCAATATCGTGAGGACCTACACCGGGATTAGGACGGCCTGTGAGGTACACGCCGACGACACCGGGATAGGCCACGTCGTACGTATCACAAAGGAGCTGTTTTACCAGTTCGCCGCCGCCTTCACCCATAGCCATAGTGCCCAAAGCGCCATAGCGGGTGTGGCTGTCCGAGCCAAGGATCATCTTGCCACAGCCGGCCATTTTTTCACGCATATACTGATGGATAACGGCAATGTGAGGCGGTACATAAATGCCGCCGTATTTTTTTGCTGCAGATAAACCAAAGAGATGGTCGTCTTCATTGATCGTACCGCCGACAGCGCAGAGGGAATTATGACAGTTTGTCAGAACGTACGGCAAGGGAAATTTTTCCATACCCGAAGCCCGGGCGGTCTGAATAATGCCGACAAAGGTAATGTCATGGGAAGCCATGGCATCAAATTTTATTTGTAAGTGCTCCATATCAGGAGATACATTGTGTTTTTGTAAAATGGAATAGGCAATGGTACCGCGGCGTCCTTCTTCTTTGCTTACGTCACGGCCTGTCAGTTCCTTTAGTTTGGCAGCTTCACTTTCCGGGATAATTTGCGTTCCGTGCAGCAAGTATGCGCCGCCGTTGGATAAGGTAATCATGTGTTTACGTCCTCCTTCTTACGCCTTTTTCCTATAAGGCTTGCTTTTCAAACGAATGTAAACTAATTTCACATTATGAAAAAATCTGCTGTTACGTTAATATTATATCATAATTATTCTAATCCTGACTAGCCATAACAGGTTCCCGTATTTTTTTCATTTTTGTTTTACTTTTGCCTTAATTATGCTATAATTACTTATACTCTCAGGGAATGATCCACAGAGAATGCAGGAGTGTATAAATATAAAAACAGACGTATATCTAAAAAATCATTTTTTTAGATACCTGCCGGAAAGAGAGGAGTTTCATGGACAAAAATATTTACTTGGCCCAATTCTTTGGCAAATCACAAAATTACACACAAATTCCCCGCGAATGGTTTCCTAAATTTGGCGTCAAACGCGGACTGCGTAATGAAGACCACACCGGCGTGCTGGTTGGCCTGACACGGGTTGCTGATGTCGTCGGCTACAAACGGGACGAAAACAACAACAAAGTAGACTGTGATGGTATCTTGTATTATCGCGGTATTGACGTACGTAGTCTGATTGAACGGGAAGAATACCACGGTTTTCTCTATGAAGAAGCCTGTTTTCTCCTGCTCTTTGGCTACCTGCCCACGCGTGAAGAGCTTGACGCATTCTGTAAGGTACTCCAAAGCGGCTATGATCTGCCTGACGAATTCCTGGAAATGAACCTCCTGCGTCTGCCCGGGAAAAATCTGATGAATAAATTGCAGCATGCCCTGATTACCTTGTATAATTACGATCCTGATCCGGATAATACAGATGTCTATCAAACCTTGCGCAAAGGGCTCAACATTATGAGCAAGCTGCCTTCCATTGCCGTCTATGCCTATATGTCAAAGGTACACTACTACGACCGTAAGAGTCTGGTCATCCATTATCCGCGCAAGGATTTTTCGACAGCCCAGAATATTCTTTCTATGCTGCGCCTGGATGGAAAATTTACGGAAGAAGAAGCTCATCTCCTCGATTTACTGCTCTTCCTCCACGCGGATCACGGCGGTGGTACCAACTCTACCTTTGCCAACCTCGTTGTTTCCTCTACCGATACGGATCTGTATTCAGCTATGGCTGCTTCTGTTGCTGCCCTTAAGGGGCCGCGTCACGGCGGTGCCAACGTCAAAGTATCAATCATGATGGAACGGATCATCGATGCCATCGGTATTCATGCATCTGATGCCCAAATGGAAGATGTCATCGATAAAATTTTACATAAAAAGTTCAAGAACCACAGCGGTCTCGTCTACGGCTTTGGTCACGCCGTATATACCCTTTCCGATCCCCGTGCAGAGATTATGCGTCATTTCTGTGGTATCGTAGCCAAGGAAAAAGGTCTTGATGAACTGTACAATTTCTATTGCCGTTTTGAAAAAATAGCTGTCCGTACGTTATCTCAAGCCAAAGGAAAGCATATGTGCAGCAATGTGGACTATTATAGCGGCTTCGCCTATCAGCTCCTGGGGATTCCCCGTGATCTCTATACGCCGCTCTTTGTCATCAGCCGTTTTGTCGGCTGGCTGGCTCATAATATTGAACATAAAGAATATGACGACCGCATTGTCCGCCCGGCAGCTAAGTATGTGGGCGAATTGCTGGAATATATCCCTATGGAGGACAGATAACCAATGACTACGATTACAGTTTTTAAGGGCGATGGCATTGGCCCGGAAATTACAGATGCCGTAATTGATATCCTGAACGCCGCGAAGGCACCCCTGACGTATGAATTTTTTAACGTCGGTGCAGCCGAATACGAACGCAACGGCGCCCTCATTCCGGAAGCAGCCTTTCAGTCTTTCGATAAAACGCATATCCTGCTGAAATCCCCTATTACCACGCCTATTGGCAAGGGCTTTCGTTCCCTCAACGTAACGCTGCGCAAAAAATACGACCTCTTTGCCAACATCCGTCCGGCCAAATCGAATACAGCCGTTAAGACGCCCTTTCCCAACGTCGATCTGGTTACGTTCCGGGAAAACACAGAAGACCTCTACGCCGGCGTAGAAGAAAAAATCAGTGACGACGAAATGCATTCCATCAAGATCATTACCCGTCACGCCAGCAGCCGCATCATCCGCAGCGCCTTTGAATACGCCGTAGCTCACGGCCGGAAAAAGGTCACCTGTGTTCATAAGGCCAATATCATGAAACTGAGCGACGGCATGTTCCTCGATATTTTCCGGGAAATCGCACCGGATTATCCGCAGGTTGAAGCAGACGACAAGATCGTCGATAACACGTGTATGCAGCTCGTCATGCATCCGGAAAATTTCGACGTCATGGTCATGCCCAACCTCTACGGTGATATCATTTCTGACCTCACGAGCGGCCTCATCGGCGGCCTGGGCCTCTTGCCTTCCATGAATATCGGTACAGATTATGCCATGTTTGAAGCTGTCCACGGCTCGGCACCGGACATTGCCGGCAAACACATTGCCAATCCGACGGCCCTCCTCTGGTCTGCCTGCATGATGCTGGAACACCTGGGCGAAAATGAAACAGCCCGGCGCATCCGCCAGGCTGTTGATGACGTATTGGCAGAAAAGAAATGCCTGACTCCGGACTTAGGCGGTACAGCCAAGACGGAAGAATACAAAGACGCCATTATTGCCAAATTATAATAAAAAAGCGTACAAAAAAAGAATGGGCCCTGACGGCTCATTCTTTTTTTGTGCACCTCTCTTTTTACGCTTCTACAGCCGTATCGAGGGCTACGCGGATCATATCATTAAAGGAGGTCTGCCGTTCTTCTGCCGTGCAGGCAGCACCGGTCAGAAGATGGTCGCTCACCGTAAAAATTCCCAGGGCCTGTACGTGGTATTGGGCAGCCAGGACATATAAAGCGGCCGTTTCCATTTCGACAGCCATAATGCCGTAGTCCGTCAGTTTTTTGTTATCAATTTCTTCATCGTAAAAACGATCGACAGAAATCAGATTACCTACGCGTACGGAAACGCCGGCGGCTTGCGCTTTTTCGTAAGCCCTGCGGAGGAGATCGAAATCAGCAATGGGCGCAAAATTGATAGACGGGCCAAAAATATTGCGGATAATAGAAGAATCTGTCGTTGCCCCTTGTGCTATGAGGACATCACGCAGCTGAATATCAGCGCGCATGGCACCGCACGTACCGACGCGGATGAGTTTTTCGACACCATAATCGCGAATCAGTTCGTTCACATAAATAGAAATGGAAGGAATGCCCATGCCCGTGCCTTGTACAGAAATACGTTTTCCTTTATACGTGCCCGTATATCCCAGGATATTCCGTATTTGATTGTAACAGTGTGCATCTTCCAAAAACGTTTCAGCAATGTACTTTGCCCGCAAGGGATCACCGGGCAGTAAAATCCGGTCGGCAATGTCCCCTTGCTTTGCTTTAATATGTAAGCTCATGGCTAAACCCCTTTCTGTAACCTTTTCTTTACATTTTACCACATCTTTCTTATCTTGTTGTGATATATGATATAATACTCCATATAAACGAAAGGTTTTCAGGAGGGATTGGTATGAATATTACGGTTTTAGGCTGTGGACGCTGGGGTGCTTTCCATGCCTGGTATGCCCATCACATTGGTCATCACGTAACCCTTTGGGGCCGTCCGGGTTCCCCTCATTTAGCAGAGCTTATTTCCCAGCGCCGCAATGAATATATGACCCTGCCCAGAGATATTGCCCTGACGGCAGACCTGACCGGGGCGCTGGCCGGGGCTGATGTAGTCATCATCAGTATCAGTGCCCAGCAGCTGCGCAATCTGGCCGGCCAAATAAAGGGAACAGGACTGACCAAAATGCCCTTTATTCTCTGTATGAAAGGCCTCGAAATCGGCACGGGAAAACGCCTGACCACAGTGATGAAAGAAGTACTGGGACCTCATGTACGCACCATCGTCTGGGTCGGTCCGGGACACGTCCAGGATTTCCTCGCCGGCATGCCAAACTGCATGGTCATGGCCTCGGATAATCTGGACCGGACCAAGCACATGGCCAATCTCTTCAGCAGTCCTTTAATCCGTTTTTACTACGGCAAGGATCTCTTAGGTACAGAAATCGGCGCCGCTGCCAAAAACGTCATCGGCATTGCCGCCGGCATGCTCGACGGCTATCATTATACGAGCCTCAAGGGAGCCCTCATGGCCCGGGGAACGCACGAGCTGTCGCGCCTCATCGCCGCCATGGGAGGCGACGCCATGACCGTCTACGGCTTAAGCCATTTAGGGGACTATGAGGCGACCCTCTTTTCCCGGCACAGCAATAACCGCCGTTTCGGCGAAGATTTCATCCTGGGCAAACCCTTTGCTAAGCTGGCCGAAGGTGTCTATACCAGCCAGGCTCTCGTCGACCTGTCCGACGCCTACCAGGTAGAACTGCCCATTACCCGGACCATTTACGAAATCATTTGTCATCAAAAGGATCCTTTAGAAGGATTACAGGATCTCTTCCTTCGTTCCCAGAAGGAAGAATAACAAAAAGGTATCGCCTCCCTGCGTGGCGATACCTTTTTTGTTATTAGCCGTTATCTTTTTCGATGCTCACTTTTGTCCCCTCTGCGGTCGTTACCTTCGACGTCGTCGCTGCCGGCTCTGCCGGCGCAGTTGCGGCTTCGTTGTGGGAAGCAATCGTCTTGGCTACGGTTTCACTATCTGCCGGCGTAACAGGCGTAGCAGCGGCAGGTGTACCAGCTGCTGCAGGCACTGTTTCCGGCGCTGTCGCCGGAGCCGTTACCGGTGCGGCCGGAGCCGATTCATCAGGGACCACACCGGCCCAGATAGAAATAATTTTGCCATTTTCTACGCCAAAGCTAAAGCCGCCAAAATCATTCGGCATGGCCGGATTGGGTTCCATGGCATAATGATAGTACGTCACGCCATTGACATTGCCAATGCGTTCACACGTACCATATTTTTCCGTAATGACAGAAGCATCCATACCGACACCGACACCGGCCGGTGTATTAAGGCCGTTATGGCCGGACGAAAGAACCGTATACACCGTATTCGTGCTAGCATTGGCTGTGAGGACAAAGGAATTGCCATACGTATACGTAGCTTCTGCAGGCGTATCAAAATTCGTACTGGCCGGCTGCCCATAAATACTCTTCACATAGTCCATAGACGAACCGGGGCCTACGCCGCCGATCAGTACCTGTGTATACGGGATTGCCGCCAGACAGACAGAGCTGCAAATGGCAGCTCCTAACGATAAGAGACACGCTTTTTTCCATACAGATTTCAATTTCACAATAGGGCCTTCTTTCTCAAGTATCATTCGTTCAATAGTATAGCAGATACTGAAAAAAAAGGAACGGCAAAAGAGGCGAATTTTTTGGCAATTTGCTAGCGATCAAAGAAAGGATCCTTGCCGGCTACTGAAAGGGCGATTCCCAGCCATTTATACTCTTTGCCGTATGCCATTTCACCGGCTGCCTTGCCGATGGAGGCATAGATTCGCGTGTCCGTCAGGTCCAGATTGGCAATGACCGCTGCCGAAGACAGGGCAATGCCCAAATCGACGTAAATGTAGGCGCAATTGCCACCGGCAGCACGGCAGCCGGAACAGTCGCCAAAATCACAGAAATTACATTCTTTGAGGCCCCGGTATCCTTTTTCGATACCGATCAATACGACGGCGTCGGCAGCCCGTACGTTACCGGCATCACGGCCGTACCAGTGCTGCCAGTCGTCAGCAAAATGGGCCCTGCCAAATTCTTCCATTTTAGCCGCCAGGGCTTCTTTTTCGTCCCCTGTGACTACCAGTGTATGAATGCCATCGATATGGCGTGTTTTCGGTGCCGTACGGGCAGCAGCACACATTCTGGCAGCCGTCGTCATTACCGCTGTCTGTTCCATTTCTTCACCTGTATATAACATGTGAATTCCTCCTTTGCTTTTTTTCATCATAGCAGACCGGCCAGACCCTGGCCAGCCTTTTTCTTGCACCAGAACGGAAAACAAGGTATAATACGTTGCAAACAACTATTATTTTTTATTACTAAAAGGAGCTGTCATATAATTTGGATTTTTCACTAGGACAACAATTTCTTGTTATCCTCTTGCTGATTATTGGTAACGGTATATTTTCTATGCTGGAAATGTCCATAGTCAGTTGCAACCAAGCCCGATTGGAATCCCTGGCTGAAGAGGGAAACGGATCGGCAAAGATCGTCATTAAATTACGGGAAAACCCAAATAAAATGTTTTCGACGGTCCAGTTTGGCATGACCCTGGTCAGTTTGCTGACCGGTGTCTACGGCGGTACTGCCATGGCCGAACCCATGTCGGAATACCTCATATCACTCTTGCCTTCCCTGGCTCCCTATGCCTATTCTATCAGCCTGGCTGCACTGGTCATTGCCATTACCTATTTGACCTTGATTTTAGGTGAACTGGTGCCCAAACGGCTGGCTATTGATAATCCTGAACGCATTGCCTGCCTGCTGGCCCGGCCGATGCTCTATTTTTCCTCCTTTTGTACGCCCCTGGTCTGGTTCCTGTCCGCGTCTACAGCGGCCGTCATGAAGCTCATGGGTGCCAGCCAGCCTAAAAAGCAGCCCGTTACGGAGGATGAAATCAAACTGCTCCTCGAACAGGGTGCTGAACTCGGTGCCTTTGCCAAAGAGGAACCGGAGCTGGTAGACCGCGTCTTCCGTTTGGCCGATATGGACGTCAGCGATATCATGACCAACCGGACCCAGATCGACTGGATTGACCTGGAAGATCCGGAAGACACGATCATTCAGGAAATGATCGAATGCAATCACATGATGCTGCCCATTGGCCGCGGTTCCCTTGATGACTTTGTCGGCATCGTTTCTATTGCCGAAGTGTTTGGCAAATACCACGCAGCCGTACACAGCCAAAAAATTCCTTCTATGATCCAAATTATCGAATCCAGTCTGCGCCGGCCTACGTATGTACCGGAATCGATGGATATCATGAAGGCCGTCCAGGTATTCCGGGAACAAGGCGTGCATGAAGCAGCCGTCCTCGACGAATATGGCAGCCTGAGCGGCATTGTCACCTTGCACGATATCCTGGAAGAGCTCGTAGGCATCATGCCTGCCGGCGAAGAAGAAAAACAGGAAGAAGCGAACCGCATCATCCGCCGGGGACCCAACCAGTGGCTCATGGAAGGCCTCCTGACGATTGAAGAATTTAAAGATTTCTTCGATTTGGATGAAGACCTGCCTGGCGAAGAAGATGACCTCTATAAAACCTTAGCCGGTTTTATCACCTATGAAATCGGCCGTATACCGGCAGAAACAGACACGTGTACGTGGCAGCATTTCACCTTTGAAGTCATGGATATGGATAACCTGCGGGTCGATAAAATTCTTGTAACCCAAAACCTGCCGGAAAAAACGGAAGAATCGTAAGATTCTTCCGTTTTTTTACTAGACCCAAATATCAATGCCGCCGTGGTGATGCCAGCCACCGCCCCAGCCGACGCCAATACCAATGCCGACACCGACATTCCGGCCGCTGCTGCCCGTATGTCGGTCAGCCGTTTCTACGACGCGTACGCTCTTAGTCAGCGTACGTATAGTATCTCCCATTTTCAGGTCAATAACCAAATCCGTCTTGCCTTCACTTTGGGGCATAATGTTCAGTTCATCTGACACAGAGGCAATAGACGTGTTGAGGCTCGTCACCTTAATATCATAGGGCAGGCGTCCCGGCACGTGGACGCGCAGGATACCATGGCTGCCCATTTGTATTTTATCGGGATAGACGACGACTTCAGCTTTTTCCAGCAACTTGTCAGCTGTACCAAAGATCATAGCCCCATCGCCGTTTTGGGATAAGCGCCAGACGCAGGAACCATCCTTGGCCACGAAATAACTGCCTATAAGAACATGCGTATCCGCAGCATAGGCTTTGACGCTGTACAAATAGTTACTTGTCAGATTCTTTTCTACGCGGTAATAATACTGGCTTCTTACGGCCGGCAGGCCCGTCCGCTCTTTGGCAATTTCTTCTAAGAGGCCCGTTACCTTTTCATAGGTTGAACCGGAAACGAGATAATACTTTTCCGGATGCTTCATATTCACAGCCGGGTCTGTCTGTACTTCCGGTATCACCGGTGCCGTAACGGCCGTTCCCGGTGCCGCTGTGCCTGCAGGCGCCGTCGTTTCTGCCGGCGCAGCCGCCAGGACCGTGCCGCACAGGAGACACGCGCTAAGGCTCGTAATGACCCATTTTTTCAGCATGGGCTCGTCCCCCTTTCTAAAGCTAACCTTTACTCTTTCATTATAAAGCCTGTCCGGTCCAGGTGCAATGAATCTGGAACAAGTAAAAAAAGCAGTTCTCCCAGGTTATGGGAAAACTGCTTTTTTATTGGCTTACAAGTCGAGATTACGTACTTTTTTCGCGTTTTCTTCAATGAATTTACGGCGCGGTTCTACTTTATCGCCCATGAGGACCGAGAAGATCTGGTCGGCAGCGACAGCATCTTCCAAATGGACCTTGAGCATGGTCCGGTTAGCCGGATCCATGGTCGTTTCCCAGAGCTGTTCCGGGTTCATTTCCCCTAAGCCTTTATAGCGCTGGACGACAACAGACGAATCGTTACCCAGTTCAGCCAGCTTGGCATTCATCGCTTCATCGGTATAGAGATACCAGACCTGTTTGCCCTTGCGTACCTGATAGAGAGGCGGCTGGGCAATATAGACATGGCCTTCTTCGATGAGGGGTTTCATGAAACGGTAGAAGAACGTCAGGAGCAGCGTCCGGATATGGGCACCGTCGACATCGGCATCAGTCATGATGATGATCTTGTCGTAACGCCGTTTGGTAATATCAAATTCTTCACCAATCCCCGTGCCAAAGGCGGTGATCATAGAACGGATTTCGTCATTCGAAAGAATTTTATCAAGACGTGCTTTTTCAACGTTGATGATTTTGCCACGCAACGGCAAAATAGCCTGGAATTTACGATCCCGGCCCTGTTTTGCCGAGCCACCGGCAGAATCACCTTCGACGAGATAAATTTCCGTTTCATCCGGATTCTTATCAGAGCAATCAGCCAGTTTGCCTGGCAGGCTGCTGATTTCCAAGGCATTTTTACGGCGCGTCAGTTCTCTGGCCTTACGGGCAGCCTGACGGGCCCGGGCTGCCGAAATGGTCTTGTTGATAATATTTTTGGCTTCTGCCGGGTGTTCTTCCAGGTATTCCCGCAGACCGTCGGAAACGATATTATCGACAATCCCTTTGACTTCACTATTACCGAGCTTTGTCTTCGTCTGGCCTTCAAACTGCGGTTCCCGTACTTTGACGCTGATGACCGCCGTCAGTCCTTCACGGACATCATCACCGGAAAGATTTTCTTCGTTTTCCTTGATCAGGCCGGCCTGACGGCCATAATCGTTGATCGTCCGGGTAAGGCCGGAACGGAAACCGGAAAGGTGGGTGCCCCCTTCTTCCGTAAAGATATCGTTGACAAAGCTTAAAATATTTTCACTATAGCCATCGTTATACTGCATGGCAATATCGACGATAACCTTATTTTTTTCACTGTCAATATTGACGACAGTCGGGTTCACAGGAGTACGTTTTTCGTTCAAAAATTCGACAAAGGAGGTTAAGCCGCCTTCATAGCAATATACTTCCTGCTTGCCTTCGCCCCGTTTATCCGTCAGCGTAATATGGAGGCCCTTATTGAGGAAGGCCAGTTCACGCAGACGCGTTTTCAAGGTGTCAAAATCATATACCGTATCGGGAAAGATTTCCTTATCGGGCTTAAAGGTAACGTGCGTACCCGTTTCTTCGCCAGGATGTAAGGGACGTACCTGCATGAGAGGCTGATCCGTAATGCCGCGGGCGAAGGAAATGGTATACAAATAGCCGTCACGTTTTACTTCTACGCGTGTCCATTCACTCAAGGCGTTGACGACGGAAATACCGACGCCGTGGAGACCGCCGGAAATGGGGTAGCCGTCGCCGCCAAATTTCCCGCCGGCATGCAGGACGGTCAGGACGACTTCAACAGCCGGTTTGCCTACTTTATGCATGGCTACAGGAATACCGCGGCCATTGTCGACTACGCTAATACTGTTATCGGCTTCAATTTCTACTTCAATATGTGTACAATAGCCAGCCAAGGCTTCGTCAATACTGTTATCTACGACTTCATACACCAGATGATGCAAACCGCGCAGGCTCGTACTGCCAATATACATGCCCGGTCGTTTACGAACGGCTTCCAGGCCTTCCAGGACCTGAATTTGTTCGGCACCATACTTTATTTTCTTGCCTTCCGACATATAACGATTCCTCCTATTCTGAAAACTATGCTATTGCACAGTCCAGCTCTCCGTATGTATTGCACAGTGCTGTATACGAAAAGATGTGTCAACATCTTATTATACCAAATTTTGCCCGTTCATTCCACACTCAGCAGCGCTTCATAGCGCCGGACCAGTGTCTGTACTGCCAGAGGAGAGCCATAAATGGCTTCATCCGTCAGGACATAGCTGCGTACGTGTGCCCCATGTTGCGGGTCCGCCAGCCGGTAAGGCAAATGATACGACGTAACGGGGTTGGCCTTGCCTGTACGGCCGGGATCACGATGAAAAAAGGCGACGATATGCCGTACATCAATCATCTGGCTGCCGCCGATGTGCAGATACATGGTTCTTCCCTTCTTCTTTTCCTTTGTTCTCTTTTTTCCGGTACCTGTTCGTTAAATTGCGGATCAGATCATCCGTCAGCTCTGACGGTGTCTTACGCGTAATGTACAGGGTGAGTAAAATATCATCCACTGGCGTATCTGTATCATGGTAAATCTTGTCTATGAGTTTATAAATGCAGTCCCGGCGTACCTCATTATAGACGTCTTCTACTTCTTTATTGATAGCCACGTTGCCGGCCTCGCCAAATTGTGCCAGCGTCAGCCAGGGCTGTTCTTTTAGGATCGAATAGGCCCAGCGTATCTTTTCCTGCCAGGCCTTGCGCCGGCAAAAGAGACACAGCGTTTCCCATTCTTCCAGCCAGCGGCCACACTGGGGACATGTCCTGTAGCCTGCCGCTTCGTGGGCCAGACGGTTCTTTTCACTGGCATAGCGGGCGGCCCTGATTTTGCTGCGCAGGGGTTCCTTTATCCCTTCGGTCTGCTCCTTGACACTTGCGACAAATTCATCACTGAGCACAATATTGCGGATGGCTGTATGCAGGTTTTTCTGCAGTGCGTTTTCTTTCTTTTCTTCCTGGAAAACCGGCGGCAGTGGTTTGCGGCCGGCCTTGACAAAGCGGACTGAATGCACAAAGTCAGTGCCAATATAGGCATTCAATTTATCCTGTATGTCCTGCTGGATAATGAAGAGCTGATTCATCCAAATAGAATTGGTAACGCCTATCACTACTTCATGTCTATCCATCTCTTTAATATAAGAATATTTCGCAACTTGTTTGCCGACTATCTGTTCCCAATCCCGCTTAGCCATGTAAAAGCGCAAGGGATATAAGAGCTTGTATTTTTCTAGTACTGTGGGAATACTCTGTCCGGCCTGGGATAAGTTGCCTTTTCGTTCAGTCATAGGCAGCCACCTTTCCCTGCTCAATCCGGATGAAAGAGCAGCCTTCCATGGAACGGAATAAATCCGGCTCGGTCGTCGTAATAAAGGTCTGGATCCGGCCCCGGACGAAGGCCAGTAAGGCCTGTCTGCGACTGCTGTCCAGTTCGCTCATGACGTCGTCTAAGAGTAAGACCGGATATTCACCGGTTTCCGATTTAATATATTCCAGTTCAGCCAATTCTAATGATAATACAGCTGTACGCTGCTGGCCTTGAGAGCCAAATTTTTTCAGATCAGCTCCGTTGGCGGTAAACACCAAATCGTCACGATGGGGACCTACAGACGTAGACATATGGTAGATATCCTGCTGTAAATGGGTCTGCAATTTCTCATAAAACCAGGCTGCATCTGCCACGTTTCCCTGGCCGTCGCCATAGGGCTGTTCGTAAGCCAGGGCCAGTATTTCCCCACTGCTGATCCGTTTGTGAATGACGCCGGCCAGAAAGCCTATTTTATGGAGCGCATCGAGACGGCGTGCCGTTATGTCGGCAGCCAGGCCGGCAATTTGCCGGTCCCATTCTTCTAACGATAAGGGCCCTTCGTATTTCATCTTTTTTAACAACAGGTTGCGCTGGGCTATAGCCCGGTTATACCGCAGCAGGGTGCGGCAATAGACGGAACTGACCTGGGATATTTCCCGGTCCAGAAAGCGGCGGCGCAGGGCCGGTCCGGCTTTGATCAGCTGCAGATCCTCCGGCGAAAAAATGACTTCATTCAGCGTGCCGATGAGCTCCCGCTGGGGTACCTTCGTTTCATTGATCCAGAGTTCTTTTTTTGCTGTATGGGAAAGGATGATTTTAATCTGCTGGGCAACCTGGTTGCGTGTAAAAGAGAGGATGATACTGGCCTCCTGGGCCTGAAAGCGGATGAGATCCGCATCCTGCAGGCCCCGGTAGGATTTGCCAAAGCTGGCCATATACAGGGCTTCCAAAAGATTCGTTTTTCCTTGTCCGTTTTTTCCATACAAAATGACGATAGATGCCGGAAAGGAAACGCACTCTGCTTCATAATTGCGATAGTTATGTAAACGAATCTGATGTATCTGCATAGCTTATTCTCCGCATACCCGGTAGGTGCCACAGCCCTTTACTTCTACGACATCGCCGTCATGGAGCTGCTTTCTTTTTACCTGGCACAGTTCGCCATTGACAAAGATTTTCTTAGCATCCAAAAACATGCGGATCTGGCCGCCCGTGGCAATCACATCGGCTAATTTTAAAAGTTGGTCTAACTGAATCATATCTGTTTTTATTTTAATATTTTTTATCATTTTGTCCTCATAGGTGTTACGACAAATAAACAATTATTATCATCTTTGTTTTGTACCAGTACCGGTTTGTTTTCGCCTAATTTCAAGACGACGTCGTCGGCTTCACAATGTTTCAGGAGGTCGAGAAGAAGCTTTCCGTTCAAAGCGATATGGAGGGGATCCCCTATGGCCTGGCAGGGAACGCTGTCGGCAATGGTACCGTAATCCGGGTTCTGGCTGGTCATATTGATGCTTTCATTGGTGACCATAAAATCGATGACATTGTAGCCCGCATCTTTAGCGATGAGGGAGGCCCGTTCGACGGCATTCGTAAATTCCTGGCGGTTGACCGTGGCGACACAGGAAAACTGGCTGGGAATGACGCGATGGTAGTCGGGGAATTCCCCTTCGATGAGGCGCGTCTTCATATATACGTTGGTAAAGGTTACGGCCAGGGAATTACGCAGCAAAATGATATCGACCATTTCCGGAATATCTGTCGGCAAGTGACGGGAAATTTCGGCTAAGAGGCGGCTGGGAATGACGGCCTTGAAGGGCTGATCGACCGGTTTTTCCAGGCTGGCTGATTTGTAGGCCAGGCGGTGTGTATCTGTAGCGACCATATTGATTGTCGTACCGGATACGTCCAGGTAGGTGCCGGAGAAGATAGGGCGTACTGTGTCTGTCGAGCAGGCAAAAGCGGTGTGTTCGATTAAATCTTTTAAAGTAATGCTGTCTGTCGTGAATTGTACCTGTCCGGAATTGACCACGTCTACTTCAGAAAAGTCATCCGGGTTGATTGTCAGGCATTCGAATTTCAGTTTGCCTCCCTTTAAAAGGAGCTGTGTGTCGCCGTTTTGTTTGATCATTTCGATTTCGTCTCCTGGCAGGCGACGTGTCAGTTCTGTAAGATAGGGATTAGCTATATATGCTTCTCCCTTTTCTTCGATGATTCCGGGTACATGAATGCGAATTGCCATGTCGAAGCCGTTGGCTTGAAATTCGATATGTTCACTGACTGCTTTAATAAGGAACCCTGATTGTGTGTGGAGTTCCGTATTGCTAAGCTGAGCTATTCTATGTACGGCCTGGAGGCCTTTGTTGAGGTCTTCCTTTTTGAGTTTCAGTTTCATGGTTGTCCCCTTTTCTACTGTGGTGAGTTTAATTGAGAAAGAGTAAAAGATCGTAATAATAGTAATAGGCGCTGTGCAATTGTGTATAAGTGCTTAAACCCCTGTATTTTCAGCTATCCACAGGTGTGTATAAATTGTGGATAACCAGAGATTATCTATCCACATTTCCACCGTTTTTCGGAGCTTGTGGAAAACTTTTCAGTTATCCACATTGTGTGCGCCTACTTATCCACGCCTGTAATTTGTGTCTTTAACTGTTCGATCATCTTACGGAAGCTTTCGTTGCTTTTAATTTCATCGGATACTTTATTGCAGGCGTGCATAACTGTCGTATGGTCCCTGCCGCTAAAGGCTGTACCAATATGTGGAAAGGTATTTTCTGTCAATTCCCGGCAAAGGTACATGGCAATCTGGCGGGGAATAACGATGGACTTCGTCTTTTTCTTGCTCATCAGATCTTCATACTTTACTTTATAGAACTGGCAGACAGTCCGTGTAATTTCATCTATTGTAATATACTTCTTTTTATTATTGGTTTTCACCAGGTCCTGTAAGGCCTTTTGGGTCAGCTCCAGTGTAATGGGGGTATGGGCCTGCGAGGCCAGGAGTGTGACGCGGACGAAGGCGCCTTCGAGCTCACGGATATTTTCACTGACGTTTGAAGCAATATAATCGATGGCTTCCTTTTGGAATTCGATATGTTCGGCTTCGGCGCGGCTGCGCAGGATCGCCGTACGTGTTTCCAGATCCGGCGGGTCGATGCTGGTGACCATGCCGCCTTGGAAGCGGGACCGCAGGCGGTCTTCCATTTTTTTGATATCCTGAGGCGGACGGTCGCTGGTAAATACCATTTGTTTATGGTCCTGGTAGAGCTTGTTGAAGGTATGGAAAAACTCTTCCTGTGTGTGTTCCTTATTTTCGAGAAACTGGATATCATCGACGAGCAGTACGTCTACATTGCGGTAGCGCTGGCGGAAACTTTCCGAGCTTTTATCCTGAATGGATTGGATCAGCTCGTTGGCAAAGTCTTCACTGGTAATGCAGCGCAGGACCATGTTAGGGAAGTTTTCACGAATGCGGTGGCCAATAGCCTGCATGAGGTGGGTTTTACCGAGGCCGGAGCCGCCATATATAAAGAAAGGATTATATTTCTGGGCTGGTGCTTCGGCAATGGAAAGGGCTGCCGCATGGGCAATGCGGTTGCTGTTGCCGACGATAAACGTTTCAAAGGTATAATTGCTGTTTAATTCATCAGCTGTCGTAAGTGGCTTGACGTCTGCTTTGGGCGGTGGCGTCAACGGCAGGGCATCCTGTACGAGGAGCTCCGGTTTGACGATTTCAAGCGTTGGCGTAAGCGGCGGATCTACCGGTGGTTCAGCTTCTTCCGGCTGTAATTTTGGCTCGTCTATAGCCTGCGTTTCTTGTAACAGTTCGTTCGTCGTTTTTTCGGCAGCTGTACTGACAATGGCTTCTTCTTCGCCTTCACTGCTATAGATCAGCCGGACCGTTGTCGCTTTTCCCGTTACCTGGGAAGCTGCATTTTCCAGGAGACCTGTATATTTTTTGCTGATAAATTTGCAAATAAAGAGGCCTGTCGTATCGAGAGTCAGTGTATCGTTCTCATACGTATAGGGAATTAGGGCTGTTTCAAACCAGTTGTCATAAATTTGTGGAGGTATTTCCTGCTGGATTTTAGCCAGGATTCCCAGCCAAAGTGATGTCAGATCCATGCTTGCCATGTCATGCATTCCTTCCTCTTGTGGATATGTTTATAATCCCTTGTGGATAAAGTGGGTAAAATAGGGCTGAAAAAAGCGGAAAGCCGATGAATATCGAATTTCCGACATGATGGAAGTTATCCACATTTTGTGGATAACTTGTGGATAACTAGGTGAATATCTTCCCGAAGATCACATTGACATTGTACATCAAAAGTGGATAATACACAAATAGAACTTGTGTTTTTACTTGTACACAGGGCTGTGGATAACTTTTTTTCGCCTCATGCAAGACCGGAAAAAATAAAATGTAAGCGGAAATGATTGACATGAGCAGTCGGATTGTCTATAATTACACTGTTATGGTGTAAATTCTATATACGTTGTATCGATACGAAGGAGGTGTCTACATTGAAACAGACATATCAGCCGAACGAACTGTGGAAAAAAAGAACCCATGGCTTCCGTGAAAGAATGAAGACTAAAGGTGGCCGCATGGTTTTGAAAAAACGCCGCATGAAAGGCAGAAAGAAGCTTTCTGCTTAATTTTTTCAGATGAACAGAAAAGTTCCCCAGAGGAATTTTTCTGTTCATCTGTAATTTTTAGGAATTACAGCTTAGGAACTTACGATGTATGAATTAAATAAAGAAAAGCGGTTGCGTAAGAACCGGGAATATCAGCTTGTCTACCGCCGCGGTAAATCTTTCGTAAATCGCTTGGTCGTTTTATACGTATTGCCCCGTTCCCCAAAACAGCCGTCACGCATCGGTTTTGTTACAGGGAAAAAGATCGGCTGTGCTGTAGAACGCAACCGCTGTCGCCGGTTAAT
The DNA here is from genome assembly GCF_014269395.1 of Megasphaera hominis. GTDB lineage: Bacteria > Bacillota > Negativicutes > Veillonellales > Megasphaeraceae > Megasphaera > Megasphaera hominis. The sequence goes on along the minus strand of NZ_JACOGK010000007.1, from coordinate 54,288 downwards.
GAAGGAAGTCTACCGCTTGCATCAGGATTCCCTGCAGGACGGCTATGATGTCGTATTAATCGGACGCAGCTATTTAAAAGATGTAGGATATAAAGAAGCTGAAAAAAGTATCCTCCAGCTATTTCGCCGGGCCAATATATGGAAGAAGCGAATGCAATGAAAGCACTCTTCATTTTCGTAATACGTTTTTATCAGGTATGTGTATCTCCGCTACGGCTGCCATGTTGCCGTTTTTACCCTACGTGCTCCGCCTATGCCTTGGAAGCTGTACAGAAATACGGTGCCTTGAAAGGCGGTTATCTGGCAGTAAAGCGCATTTTAAAATGCCATCCTTTCCATAAGGGAGGTTACGATCCTGTACCTTAATAAATTAGACAGATGAAAAAGAGGCTGTCTGATTTTTTATCCTTTTTATTCGACAGGAGTTGAGTTTATTGAGCTTTTTTAGCGGAATTATGGATATATTAACAGGTTTCATGTCCGTCTGCCTCGATTATTGTTATGCCTTCACCCATATGATTGGTTACCCGAGCTATGGCATTGCAATTATTTTATTGACGATCATCATCAAGCTGATTCTGGCGCCTTTAACGGCAAAACAGATCCATTCCATGGAAGGCATGCAGAAAATACAGCCGAAGATCAAGGAATTGCAAAAGAAATACAAAGGCGACCAGGCAAAAATGCAGGCAGCCCTGCAGAAGTTATATAAGGAAGAAAAGGTCAGCCCCTTTTCCGGATGCCTGCCGATCATCATTCAGATGCCCTTCCTGATTTCTATTTTCTATGCCCTGCGGGCCTATCCCTATGATCCGGCATACGAAAGCTTTTTATGGATGCCCAGCCTGGGTGCTGCCGATCCGACGTATATCATGCCTATCCTTTCCGCTATTTCTACCTTTGGCATTCAAAAGCAGATGAGCGGTACGCAGGTAGCGATGAATGATGCGCAGGCAAAACAGCAGAAAATCATGCAGATCGTCATGCCTCTCTTCATCGGCTGGATCAGCATCAGCTTCCCTAGCGGTCTTGTTATTTACTGGGTCGTTTCCAACGTATTCCAGTGGGTACAGCAACTCATCATGTTCCGCGGCAAAAAGAAAGGAGCTAATGCATGAACAGTGTAGAAGCTACAGGCAAAACGATCGAAGATGCCGTCCGCTCTGGCCTGGTTCAATTGGGATTAACCCGTGATGAAGCTGATGTCGAAGTATTAGCTGAACCGAAAAGCGGTTTTCTCGGTCTTGGCAGCAAGCCTGCCCAAGTACGGGTAACGGCTAAGAAAGAAGCAGCCCATGTGCTCTTCCGTCAGCAAGAAGAGGCGGCTGCCGCACAGGAAGTACCTGTGCCTGCTGTTGAAAAAGAAGACAGCAAAGCAGTTATAGAAGAAAAAGAAGTGGCTCCTGCCGCTACGGCTCCGGAAACGACAGCACCTGCTGTTGCTAACACACCGGAAGCAGCACCGGCTGTAGCCCTTGCCGATACAGAAGAAACGAAACCCGTATACACAGCGGAAGAAGCCGCCGCTCAGGCAAAACGCTTCTTACAGGAAGTCCTTGCCAATATGGGCCTGCAAGTGATGATCGAAAAGATGATCAAGCCGGACAAGATTGTCCTCCACTTGCACGGGAAAAATCTGGGCATTCTCATCGGTAAGCACGGACAAACGCTGGATGCGCTGCAGTATCTGACGAATCTGACGATTAATCAGAGTCATGAAGGCCGTCATTTTGTCATGCTCGATGTAGAAAATTACCGCCATCGCCGTGAAGAAACGTTAAAACAGCTGGCTGTACGCCTTTCCGGGCGTATTAAGAAAAAAGGCGATAAAGTAGTTTTAGAACCGATGAACGGGTATGAACGCAAGATCATTCACGTGGCACTGCAGGATAAGGAACACGTCCGGACGGAAAGTGAAGGACAGGATCCTTACCGTCATGTAGTCATTTATTACGCAGAATAAACGCAGGCTAACACCTGCAAAAAAACCCGGTGCTGGCACCGGGTTTTTTTGAAAGGAGGAACTCTTCCTATGCTCTACGATGCAACAGATACGATTGCGGCTATTACGACGCCCTTAGGTGAAAGCGGGATCGGCGCCATCCGCATTAGCGGTCCTGACGCATATACCCTGGGTGACCGTATCTTTCACAGCCAGTCCCAAACTCCCTTAGGCGAGAGACGGGACCGGTCTATCCAATACGGCACTATTGTCGATGAACAAGGCCATTGCATAGATGAAGTATTGGCCCTGATCATGAAGGGCCCTCATTCCTATACGGCTGAGGATGTACTCGAAATCCAATGTCATGGCGGCCGTCAGTCCTTGTCTGCTATTTTAGCGCTTATTTTGCGTCAAGGCGCCCGCCTGGCCAATCCCGGTGAGTTTACGGAACGGGCCTTTGTCAACGGCCGTATTGACCTGGCCCAGGCAGAGGCCGTGATGGATGTCATTCAGGCGAAAAGCAAAGCCGGTCTTACCAGTGCCGTAAGCCAGCTGGAGGGCCGCCTTTCCCAGGCCGTCCGGTCTGTGCGTCAGGAACTGACCGAACTGATTACGCGCCTGGAAGTCATGATTGATTACCCGGAAGAAGATTTGGAAGATATTGTCGTACCTGATGTAAGTGCAGCCCTGCAGACGATGCAGGAGAAAATCCAGGCCATGCTGGAAAACTCCCAAAGTGGCAAAATGATCCGCGATGGCGTCGTGGCAGCCATTGCCGGCGTGCCCAATGCCGGGAAATCGAGCCTCCTGAACCGCTTTTTGCAGGAAGAACGGGCCATCGTTACAGATGTACCGGGAACGACGCGGGACGTACTGGAAGAATGGATTGTCCTCCAGGGCGTACCTGTTTGTCTCGTCGATACAGCCGGCATCAGGCAAACGGAAGATACTGTAGAAAAGATAGGTGTTGACCGGGCCCGGAAGTATTTGGACCGCGCCGATATCGTCATGGTAGTCATTGACGGCTCCCGGGCCCTGACGGAAGAAGACCGTCAGATCCTCGCCTCGGTAAAGGGCAAAAAAGCCATTATCGTCTTAAATAAAGAAGACCTGCAAAAAGAAGTGACCGTCTCTGACCTGACGGACTACGGCTTCCCTGTATGTCCTATTTCAGCCAATACAGGAGCCGGTATGGATGCATTAAAAGAGCGACTGCTCCAGGAAGTCCTGGCTCACGGCCTGATGGACGGCCAAAGTGCCCTCCTGACCAATACGCGGCATATCGAGCTGGTGCGGCAAAGTGCAGCCGCCTTGACACGGGCCCAGGAATCCCTGGCCGCCGGCATGCCTCTCGATTGTGCGGTCGTCGATATTCGCGAAGCCTGGGACCTTTTGGGATCCATTACGGGGGAAACGGTTCATGCCGATATTGTAGAAGAAATATTCAGCCGTTTTTGTTTGGGAAAATAATACGAGTTCATACATTACGCAAAGGAAGGAATTTCCATGTTTGTCATAGATACATACGATGTCATCGTCATTGGTGCCGGCCATGCCGGCTGTGAAGCGGCCCTGGCCAGTGCCCGTTTGGGAGCTAAAACACTGATGGCCACACTTAACCTGGATAATATTGCCCTCATGCCCTGTAATCCGGCCGTTGGCGGCCCCGGTAAGAGCCACTTAGTGCGGGAAATCGACGCCTTAGGCGGACAAATGGGCATCAATACGGACTGGACATGCCTGCAAATGCGCATGCTCAATACAGGCAAAGGGCCGGCTGTGTATTCCTTGCGGGCCCAGTCGGATAAAAAGCTCTATCAGATGACCATGACGAAAACCTTGGAAAATCAGGAAAATCTCGATGTGCGCCAGCTCATGGTGACGGACCTCCTCATCGAAGATGGCAAGGTAACGGGCATCCGTACGGAATTAGGTGAAGTATATAAGGCGGCCTGTGTCATTTTGGCGACCGGTACGTACTTAAAGGGGAAAATAATCATTGGCGAATGCACCTACTCCGGCGGCCCGGTAGGACAGCGGTCGGCCGAAGACCTGTCGGCTTCCCTGCTCCGGGCAGGCCTCCATCTCATGCGCTTTAAAACCGGTACGCCTGCCCGCGTCGACCGGCGGACCTTGCGGACGGAGGAAATGACCATTCAAGAAGGCGATACAGACGGTCACGCCTTTTCCTTTATGTCGGAACGGGAAAACCGCAATAAGGAATGCTGCTGGCTGACCTTTACGAATGAAGAAACACACCGCATCATCCGGGAAAATCTGGACCGGGCACCGATGTGTAACGGCACGATTGAAGGCATTGGCCCGCGCTACTGCCCTTCTATCGAATCGAAAATCGTCCGCTTTGCCGACAAGAAACGGCATCAGCTCTTTATTGAATCGGAAGGAGAAGCGACGGAAGAAATGTACGTCCAGGGTATGAGTACGAGTATGCCCATTGATGTGCAGTATGAATTTTTGCGTACCATTCCGGGCCTGGAAGACGTGCGCATTATGCGTCCGGGCTATGCCATTGAATACGATTGCCTCGATCCCTTACAACTGACCCCTGCCCTAGAAACAAAGCAGGTCAGCGGCCTCTTTTCCGCCGGCCAGTCCAACGGGACCAGCGGTTATGAAGAAGCTGCCGCCCAGGGACTCATGGCCGGTATTAATGCGGCCCGCAAGGTCCAGGGAAAAGAACCGTTTATTTTAACGCGTGCCGAAGCGTATATCGGCGTACTGATTGATGATCTGGTCACCAAGGGTACGGAAGAACCATACCGTATGATGACCAGCCGCAGTGAATACCGTCTCATCCTGCGTCAGGATAATGCAGACCTGCGCCTCACCCAGAAGGGCTACGACCTGGGTCTCGTAAGCCAGGCACGCTACGACCGCTTTTGCGCCAAAAAACAGGCTATTGCCGACGGCATAGCTGCGCTGCGGGCCATTTCTATTACGCCCAGCAAGGCCATGGGAGAAAAACTGCAGGCCTTGGGGACTGCACCGGTACATACAGGGCTTACGGCCTATGAACTGCTGCGCCGCCAGGAATTGACCTATGACCGGCTACAGACAGTCTTCGACCTGCCCGATCTGAATGCTGATGTAAAAGAAGAAATCGAAATCATGATCAAATACGAAGGCTATATTAACCGCCAGCTGGAACAGGTAGAAAAAATGAACCGGCTGGAACAAAAGCTCATGCCGGATTCTATCGTGTATGCAGAAATCGATACGCTGTCTGCCGAAGCGCGGCAGAAGCTCGATGCTATCCGTCCCCGTTCCCTCGGCCAGGCCAGCCGTATTTCCGGTGTTTCCCCGGCCGATATTACGGCACTGCTCATCGTGCTGGAACAAAACAAGCGGGAGGGCAATCATGTTTCGTAATGAATTGACTGCCGTTCTGACGGCTATGCATATATCCCTGAGCGAGCAGCAGCTCAGCCAGTTCTGCCGCTTTGAAGAACTCCTCTTGGAAACGAACAAGGTCATGAACCTGACGGCCATTACAGAACCCAAAGAAGTAGCGGTCAAGCACATGGCAGACAGCCTTTCCTGCTATGAGGAAGCGTATTTTCCTAAGGGCGCTGCCTGCCTCGATTTAGGTACCGGCGCCGGTTTTCCCGGTATTCCCCTGCTCATTTACCGGCCGGACCTGCACATGACTTTTTTCGATTCCCTGCAAAAAAGGCTGCGCTTCCTGGAACAGGTCACGACGGAACTAACGCTGACAGGAGCTGTATTTCTCCACGGCCGGGCTGAAGAAAAAGCCCATGACAAGACCTACCGGGAACAGTTTGATGTCGTTACCAGCCGGGCCGTTGCGCGCCTCAATATTCTCTGCGAATGGGCACTGCCCTATGTGCGTACAGGCGGTGTTTTCATTGCCCTTAAGGGGGCACAATATGAAGAGGAAATCAAAGAAGCCGGCCATGCTCTGGCTGTGCTAGGAGGGACCCTGGAAGCTGTGCGTCCTGTGACCTTGCCGGGGCTTACAGATAAGCGGGCTGTCCTCTACATCCGCAAGAACGCCAAGAGTCCCTTAAAATATCCGCGCAAGCCTACACTGGCTGCCAAAAATCCGTTATAATGGAGCTGAATTCATATTTTTCAGCCTATAGAAAGGGTGTGTCAGCATGTCTCTTAAAAAATCTATTCTGGTCCTGCTTACAGCCTGCTTTACCCTGGGTACGGCGGCCGTCATGGCAGCTGCGCCGGAAATTAATGCACAGTCGGCCTGTGTCATTGATGCCAATACGGGAAAAGAATTATATGCCAAGGATGCAGATCACCGCATGTACCCCGGTGGTACGACGATGATTATGACCAGTCTGCTCGGCGTAGAATCGGGGAAACTGGATCAGCCTCTTACGATTGCTCCGGCTTCCCAGCAGCTGCCTGGTGATGTCAGCAAGCTGGGCCTCTATGCCGGGGATAAAGTGACCTTGCGTCATGCCCTGACCGGTATGATGACCGTCGGTGGCTGTGATGCGGCCATAGACGTAGCCGTAACGGTAGCGCCGACAGAAGCTGATTTTGTGCAGCAAATGAATGCCAAGGCTGCCGCCTTAGGCGCGACAGGCACGCATTTTACCAATCCTACCGGCCTGCCTGATGCCAAGCACTATTCGACAGCCCGCGATTTGGCGAAAATCGCAGCCTATGCGATGCAGTCCTCTGATTTCCGCGGCCTTGTAAACCACACGTCCTACGATATGCCCTATATGGATAGCGGGACCAAGCATTGTGAAACGACCAACGGGTTCCTGACCAGTGGCTTTAGCGGTGCTAACGGTGTCAAAACGGGCGTGACGAACGAAGGCGGTCCTTGCCTCGTCGCTTCGGCCACGCGTGATGGCCATACTCTCGTCGTTTCGATCCTCAATTCGCAGAGCCGTTCTGCCGATGCCCAAAGCTTGCTCACGTATGGTTTTTCGCAGTTAACGGATACGACAGCACCGCAGGCGACAGCTAACACGACGAGCCAGCCTGCAGCGGCACCAAGCAAAACTGCCGCGGCGGCAGATACTGACCGGGATGCAGAAGAAGCCTATGTCCTGCGCAATGCACCGGCAGGACAGACCTTATCGTCTATTGCAGCCCAGCAGAGACAGGTGCAGGCCCTTTCTGCTGCCAATGCCCAAGGAGCAGAGTCATAAAAATTAATTCTTGACATAAGACTCTTTCTTGCTATAATAAAAGAACATCATGAATATTCCGATGCAGGACTGACGGATCAGTGGAACAACCACGTGGACTGTATCGCAGTAGTAAGCGCCGACCGTCTGGGCAAAGATATGAAAATATGCTTTGGCCAGCCGGCCGGCGCTTCTTTTTGTGCGCCTGTGTGCCGGCCGACCGCAAAGGAGAGATGGATTCAATGAAAAAGAACCGTTGGCTTATTGCGTTGTCCGCTATGGGGATTCACATCTGCATTGGCAGTGTCTATGCCTGGAGCGTCCTTACCCGCCCGATTATGGAGTCCATGGGCTTTTCCCTGAAGGAAACGACGTGGACCTTCTCCCTGGCCATTTTATTCTTAGGCCTGTCAGCAGGTTTTTTAGGCAGCTTTGTCCAGAAAATCGGACCGCGCAAGTCAGGTCTTTTATCGATGGTTTTCTTCTGCAGCGGTATGTTTGGTACGGCTGCTGCTCTGTATTTCCACAGTCTGCCCCTGCTCTATATCTGCTATGGTGTCATAGGCGGTATCGGCCTGGGCACAGGCTATATTACACCTGTTTCGACACTGGTCAAATGGTTCCCCGATAACCGTGGCTTTGCTACGGGGCTGGCCATTATGGGCTTTGGTTTTGCCAGCATGATCGCCGGCCCGGTTATGCAGCTTCTGGTGCAGCACGTAGGTCTTATTCCCAACTTCCTCATCCTGGGAGCCGTTTATATGACCATTATGACTGCTTCTTCGCTGTATTTGGCGCCGCCTAAAGCAGGCGAAGTGCCTCAGGCCGATCTGGCCCTGCGTCAGGCCGGGGAAAAGAAAAGGATCGTCTATGCCGATTCCCTGCCTCAATTTACGGTCAAGGGGGCTATGAAGACGTGGCAGCTCTATACGATCTGGCTCCTCTTCTTTACTAACATTACCTGCGGTATTGCTCTCCTGGCCGTGGCCTCTCCTATGGCCCAGGAAGTCGTCGGCATGTCACCCATGGCCGCTGCCTCCATGGTCGGTATCATCGGGTTTATGAACGGTGCCGGCCGCATCGCCTGGGCTACCGTATCGGACTACATTGGCCGTTCGGCTACATATGTCCTCTTCTTCGCCATTGAAATCGTCGCCTTCTGGCAGCTTTCCCAGGTGACTAACTCCTTTAGCTTCCAGGTTCTCGTACTGCTCATCATCACCTGCTATGGCGGCGGCTTCTCGTGCATGCCGGCCTACCTTTCGGACCTCTTCGGCACACGCGAACTCAGTGCTATTCACGGACGTATTCTTACGGCCTGGGGCGCTGCCGGTGTCGCCGGTCCGCTGCTGCTGGCCTTGATCAAAGAAACGACGAACAGCTATGCCGTCACCTTGCAGGTCTTCTCGGCCTTCTTCGTCGGCGCCCTGGTACTGATGCTCTTCCTTAAATACCAGACCCGTCATGGCATTGTCTGCCATGATGCGGAAAACCTTCGTCCTGTCCGGCAGAAGGCGGAAGTGAAAGGCTAAGCTCTGTTTGATTCCCTATCCCCTGTGGCAGCATAATGCTGCCTGGGGGATTTTTTTTATCCCAGTATATCGTAGTTAGATAGATGATTGAAAATGATTGCTTTTTAAACATAGTCACTAAAAATGATTGAAAATGATTGATTATGATTATATAATGAAGATATACATAAAGATTGATCTACAGAAAAAGACGGGTGACGCTATGCTTACAGAAGAACGACAGGAAGAAATCGTACGCATTGTCAATGCTGGCGGTGCAGCCTCTGTACAGGAACTGGTTGATTATTTTCATATTTCAGAGGCCACTGTACGCCGGGATTTAACGGTATTGCAACAGGCCGGCCGCTTGCGCCGTGTCCATGGCGGGGCTACGGCTATTCCTTCCGATACAGCCGGCTATGAAGCCAATATGGAAGAGCTGGAAATAAAATATGCCTTTCATTTGCCGGAAAAACGCCGTATTGCCCAATATGCGGCAGGACAAATCGGCCCTGCCGATTTCGTTTATCTCGACGCCGGTTCGACAGTGGAACAAATGGCAGATTTCCTTTCGGGCTCTACGGCGACGTTTGTGACGAACAGCCTGCCCTTAGCACAGAAACTGGCCCGTAATGGCTGTCAGGTCAGAATCCTGGCGGGCCATGTCAAAGGGACGACGTCTTCCGTCGTCGGCAGTGAGGTCATACAGCTCCTGCGCCGGTATCACTTTACGAAAGGCTTTTTTGGGGCTAATGGACTGAGCCTTCATGAAGGCTGTACGACGCCGGATATTGAAGAGGCAGCTACCAAGGAGGCGGCTGTCGTTCGCTGTAATACGGCGTATATCCTGGCCGATGCCAGTAAATTTGGCCTGGCTTCGCATATTACCTTTGCCGAATTACCGGACGTTACGATTATTACTGCCAAAAGCGAACGCATTCAGGATTTTAGCTCGTATCAGCAGTTAACGGAGGTGCATGTACTGTGATTTACACGGTAACCTTTAATCCTTCCCTGGATTATGTTGTACGTATGAAACATTTTGAAACGGGGGCCATCAACCGGGCCGAGCAGGAAACGATCTACCCTGGCGGCAAGGGCATCAACGTGGCCCTGGTCTTGGGCAACCTGCATATTCCGGCCCGGATTTTGGGCTTTACAGCCGGTTTTACAGGCCAGGAGATCGTCCGCCTTTGCAAGGAAAACGGCGGCGATTGTGATTTTATTACGCTCGATCAGGGAAATTCCCGCATCAATTTGAAAATCAGTGCTGCCGATGAAACGGCTGTGAACGGTATGGGCCCGGATATACCGGAAGCCAAGCTGCAGCTCCTGTGGGAAAAAATACAGACCTTAAAGGCTGGCGATACGCTGGTTTTGGCCGGCAGTATTCCGGCTGTCCTGCCAGGTGACATGTATGAAGATATCATGAAGCGGCTCCAGGGCCGGCAGATCCGCGTTGTCGTCGATGCGACAGGCGATCTCCTGCGCAATGTCATCGCCTATCACCCCTTCCTGATCAAACCGAATCAATTTGAATTGGGCGAACTCTTCAGTGTGATCCTGCATACAGATGAAGAAATCATTACCTGTGGCAAACGGCTCCAGTCGATGGGTGCCCGCAACGTACTCGTGTCGTTAGGGGAAGCCGGAGCCTTGCTCATCGGTGAAGATGGGCAGGTGTACCGCCGCGCAGCACCACAGGGCAAGATGGTCAACTCCGTCGGTGCCGGGGACAGCATGGTGGCCGGTTTCCTGGCAGGCTATGAATCGTCCGGCGGCAATTTGGAAGAAGCCTTAAAACTGGGCTTGTGCGCCGGCAGTGCCACAGCCTTTCAGGAATGGCTGGCGACAGAGCAGGAAATCCGTGCTCTCTATGAAGCGTTATAGATACTCGTAGGAAAGTGAGGGGAAATCCCGTGCGTATTGCAGATTTATTAAAACTCGACAGTATTGATCTCCAGGCACAAGCCGTCAACAAAGAGGCGGCCATTGATCACCTCGTAGACCTGATGGCTAAGGGCGGTCATTTACGGGACGTCAGTGCCTATAAGGCCGGCGTACTGGCCCGTGAAGCAGAAGGCAGTACAGGGATTGGCGAAGGGATTGCTATTCCGCATGCCAAGACCGATGCCGTGCAAAATCCCGGCCTGGCTTCCATGATCGTCCGTAGCGGCGTCGATTATGAAAGCCTCGACGAAGAACCGGCGTATCTCTTCTTCATGATTGCCGCTCCGGCTGACGGGGCAGATATTCACTTGGAAGTATTGAGCCGTTTGAGCCGTATGCTCATGGACGATGACTTTCGCGACCGCCTGATGCAGGCTGCGTCGCCGCAGGAATATTTAGCGGTTATCAATGAGGCGGAAGCAGCGCAGCTGGCCGAAGAGGAAGCCGAAGCGGCAGAAGAAGCGGCAGCCCAGGCAGCACCTGTGCCGGCGGCACCTGAGACAGAAACAGAAAAGCCCTACGTCATTGGCGTAACGGCGTGCCCGACGGGCATTGCCCATACGTATATGGCAGCCGAAGCACTGGAAAATAAAGCCCAGGAAATGGGCGTTGAGATTAAAATAGAAACGAATGGCTCCGGCGGCGCCAAGCATGTCCTCACAGCCGCCGATATTCAGCGGGCTGCCGGGGTTATCGTCGCAGCCGATAAGGATGTGGCAACGGACCGCTTTGATGGCAAGCCCGTTCTCTTTGTAAAAGTGGCTGCCGGTATTAAAGAACCGGAGCATCTCATTCAGCAAGTACTTGATGGCAGTGTACCGATCTTTCACAGTACGCACGCCGCTGCGGCAGGCAATGAGCCGGCCACAGCAAGCGGTGAAAGTGCCGGCCGGCAGATTTATAAACACCTCATGAACGGTGTTTCTCACATGCTCCCCTTCGTCATTGGCGGCGGTATTCTCATTGCCCTGGCCTTCCTCTTCGATATGGGCAACGCAGGGTCGGGCAACTTTGGTTCCGGCACGCCGCTGGCAGCCTTTTTAAAGACCGTCGGTGGTCTTTCCTTCAGCATGATGATGCCGATCCTGGCCGGCTACATTGCCGTCAGTATTGGTGAACGGCCGGCTCTCATGCCGGGCATCGTCGGCGGTTTCCTGGCGACACAAGGTGGTTCCGGTTTCTTCGGTGCTCTCTTTGCCGGGTTTATTGCAGGCTATGTAGTCGTCTTATTGAAAAAGGTTTTTGCCCATCTGCCCCAGTCCCTGGAAGGAACCAAGCCGGTCCTCATTTATCCGGTCTTAGGGCTGATCCTCATAGGTGTCATTATGACCTGCGTCATCAATCCGCCTATGTCCATCTTCAATCAGTGGCTCTCTAACGCTCTTAACTCCATGTCGACGTCGAGCCGGATTATTCTCGGCTTTATCCTCGGCGGCATGATGTCTATCGATTTTGGCGGGCCTATCAATAAAGCCGCATATGTCTTTGGTACGGCCTCGCTCATGAGCGCATCCGGCGCGGCTGTCAGCTCAGGCATCATGGCTTCGGTCATGGTTGGCGGCATGGTACCGCCGCTGGCAATCTCCCTGGCAATGCTCCTCTTTAAAGGGAAATTTACGCCTAAAGAACGGCAGTCCACGATTACTAACTTTATTATGGGTCTCTCCTTCATTACAGAAGGGGCCATTCCCTTTGCGGCCTCAGACCCGTTACATGTCATTCCTTCCTGTGCCATTGGCGCAGCCGTAGCCGGTGCGCTTTCCATGCTTTTCGGCTGCACCCTGCCGGCGCCGCATGGCGGCATCTTCGTCTTTGGCGTCGTCCACAATTGGCCCATGTACTTAGCGGCCCTGGTTATTGGCACGGTCGTTGCGGCCGTTCTCTTGGGCCTTATACGCAAAGCCCAGCCGCAGGAATAAGACCGTTCTCTTGCGATTCTGCTGTACGTAACGTACACTATATATATACGTATCATCACACTTAAAGGAGGAACTATCATGAAAGAATTTACGTTTACTATTACGGATCCCCAAGGTATTCACGCTCGTCCGGCAGGACTGCTCGTAAAAGAAGCCAAAAAATATGCGGCTACCCTGACCATCTTAAAGGGTACCAAAAAAGGCGATCTGAAAAAGATTTTTACCGTCATGGGCTTAGGCGTTAAACAGGGTGAAACCGTAACCGTTCAGGCACAAGGTGCTGATGAAGACGCTGCTGCTGCCGCTATGGAAGCCTTCTTGAAGGAAAATTTCTAAGTTATCACCATAGTATGGGGAGAATTGCCAGGGCGATTCTCCCCTGTCTTTCAAAGGAGGTTCTCCATGTTAGTACTCAAAGGAAAAAGTGTCAATACGGGCATTACCATTGGGCCGCTGGCACTGTTTCATCGCAATACTATTTCTACGGCAGAACGTAAAATCGAAGATGTAGCAGCCGAAATCGACCGTTTCCAGGCAGCCCGGGAAGCGGCAATCCGCCAGCTCCAGGCCCTGTATGAAAAGGCCCTGGCAAAAGTCGGTGAAGAACAGGCAGCTGTATTTGAAGTACATCAGATGATGCTCGAAGACGACGATTACATCGATTCCATCGTCGGCCAGATCGAAGAAAAACAGTGCAATGCCGAAGCAGCTGTCGAAAATACGGCTCAGCAGTTTGCCACCATGTTCCGGGAAATGGATGATGCGTATATGCAGGCCCGGGCTGCAGATGTACTGGACATATCCCGCCGGGTAGAACAGGAATTGTGCGGCGGCCAGGGGATTGATTTCAGTAAATACGATGAAGTGATTATCGCTGCCGACGATCTGGCTCCCAGTGAAACGATGCAGCTCGATACGGATAAAATTTTAGGCTTTATTACCTCCGGTGGCAGTGCCAATTCCCACACGGCTATTCTGGCCCGGACGCTGGGCATTGCGGCCATCGTCAATACGGGGACACAGCTCCATCAGGACGTAGATGGCCTGTTGGCTATTGTCGATGGTACGACCGGTACGGTCTACATTAATCCCGACGCGGAAACGCTCGCCCGGATGCAGCAGGCGCAAAAGGAAGAAAAGGATCGCCGTAAGCGGCTGGAATTGGTCCGCGGCCTGCCTTCGGCAACCAAGGACGGCAAGGCCGTAGAAATCTTTGCCAACATTGGCAATCCGGATAACCTGCCGCAGGTACTGGCTAACGATGCCGAAGGCATTGGCCTCTTCCGCAGTGAATTCCTCTACCTGGGCCGGACGGACTATCCGACGGAAGAGGAACAGTTTGAAGCATATAAAAAGACGGTCCAGGCCCTGCCCGGCAAAAAGGTTGTCATCCGGACCCTCGATATTGGTGCCGATAAGAAAGTCGATTATTTTAATCTGGCAGAAGAAGAAAACCCGGCCCTGGGCATGCGGGCAATCCGTATTTGCCTGACCCGTCCGGAACTCTTCAAGACCCAGCTCCGGGCCTTGTGCCGGGCTTCGGCCTTTGGCAAGATTGCCGTCATGTTCCCCATGATCATTTCGGTCAAGGAAATACGGCGGGCTAAGGAACTGTTGCAGGAAGTGCGCCAGGATCTGGATCGCCGGAGGATTGCCTATGATAAGGACATGGAAATCGGCATCATGATTGAAACGCCGGCAGCGGCTATTATGAGTGACGACCTGGCCAAGGAAGTCGATTTCTTCAGTATTGGCTCCAATGATCTGACCCAGTATACACTGGCCATCGACCGGCAGCAGACCCAGCTGGATTCGTTCTTTGATGCGCACCATCCGGCTGTTCTGCGTCTCATCGGCCAGACCATTGCCAATGGCCACCAGGCCGGCATCTGGGTAGGGATTTGCGGCGAACTCGGTGCAGACCTGAGCCTGACGGAAACGTTCCTGCGCATGGGCGTAGACGAGCTGTCTGTGAGCCCTCAGTCAGTCCTTCCCTTGCGGGATACAGTACGCTCCCTCGACTTAAGCAAATAAGACGGATTTATTTATGAAGACGCTCTGCCTTTGGGCAGGGCGTCTTTTTAGAAACACCCTGCTTGTTTCACGTGAAACATTCTGGAAAAAATAGATTTTTCAGCATATTTGACAGGCCGTAGTGTCTATGGTACAGTCAAAGTACTTTTCTTTCAATCAGGTGCTTTGCTTAAAAGAGAAGCCGGGTAAGCCGGCGCGGTGCCGCCGCTGTAAGGTGGAGCGAGGCTGCTAAATGCCACTGTACACAGAAGTATGGGAAGGCGCAGCGTAGTGATGATGCCGAGCCAGAAGAACTGCCTGATTGTGTAATCAACGAACCTGCGAGCCATAGGGAGTGGATGATGTTTTTTCAGCGCCTGCTCTGCCGTCTTCAGGAATTATTTTGAAGGAGTGACAGTGGTATGTTTCGTAAGCTATGGAAACGTGTATGTCTATGTTCTATTATGGGGATCACCGGCTGTGGTGCCTATACGGGTGTGCCGGCCAAGGCGTCGTATCGGCTGCATCCGGCCGTCAAGGACCCGACGCCGGCCTTGCGCCAGGCTGCAGCCATTGGCGTACGGACCTATGAAAATCCGGAGCTCGCCCACAGGGAGAACGTCGACGCCCTCCTTATTGTCAGCTTCGGTACGACCTATGCGGAAAGCCGCCGCCTGAACATCAATGCGACTGTCGCGGCTATTCAGGCTGCCCACAGGGATACCCGTGTGGCCTTGGCATTTACGTCCCATATCATCATCGACCGGATCCGGGCTAAGGAAGGCCGTGTCATACCTACACCGGAACAGGCTCTGGAAGAACTCCTGACGGCTGGCTGTACGCGCGTAGCCCTGGCTTCTCTCGATATCATTCCCGGCATGGAATATAGTTATATGACGGCCATTTTCGATTTATATAAGGCCAATTTTAAGAAGATGACCTTAGGTACGCCCCTTCTCTATTGGATGGGCCAAGAAGGGCAGCGTGACGATGTAGCCGAATTTGCCCGGGCCTTTGCGACGCAATTTCCCCCGGCGGCCCTAGGGGAAAATAAAGCCATCCTGGTCATGGCCCACGGTACGCTCCATCCGGCCAATGCCTATTATGCCGTCGTCCAGCACCGCCTGAACCAGGCTGGTCTGGACCGGGTCTATGTCTATTCCGTCGAAGGCTGGCCGGCACTTGGGGAAATTATACCCCTGCTCAAGGCCCGGGGCATTAGGGAGGTCCTGCTCATGCCGATGATGCTCGTCGCCGGCGACCACGCCAACAATGACATGGCCGGTACGGCAGACGATTCGCATAAGACGCTGCTCGAAAAGGCCGGTTTTTCTGTCAGCGTGTACATCCATGGCCTGGGAGAAAATGCGGCTGTCCGGAAGATGTTTGTCGAACGGGCCAATGAAGCCTGGGCGGCACTGACAGGAGAAACTGTATAACTGACGGGCCTAAAGGGGCTGGCAGGTAAAATCCTTTGACTTACTGTAAAAATCAGTATAAGATAACGGTGTATAGAAAAAAGGCTGTGCTATGTATCAGTCTCCAGATTAGATGATGAGGTGAGGATATGAATTTTGACGAAGCCGCTATGGCTGTACGACGTGGTAAAAAAGGTATCATTGAAACGCTCCCCCGGGCTGTCCTGAAGACGCGGGATGATTTGAGTACGCTCTATACGCCGGGTGTAGCCCAGCCGTGCCGGGAAATTGTGAAGGATAAGGATTTATCCTTCGACTTGACCTGTCGTGGCAATATGATTGCCGTCGTTTCCGATGGTACGCGTGTACTGGGCTTGGGCGACATTGGTCCTGAAGCGGCCATGCCGGTTATGGAAGGGAAATCCATCCTATTCAAAGTCTTTGGCGGCGTCAATGCTGTACCCATCTGCTTGGATACGAAGGATCCGCAAAAATTCATTGAAACGGTAAAAATGCTCCAGCCGTCGTTTGCCGGCATTAATCTGGAAGATATTTCTTCACCTAAATGCTATGAAATAGAAACGACACTGAAAAAGGAAATGGATATCCCCGTTTTCCACGATGACCAGCACGGCACGGCTATTGCGGCTCTCGCCGGCGTTATCGGTGCCCTGCGTGTCGTAGGCAAAAAGCTGGCAACGGCTAAGATTGTCATCAACGGTGCCGGTGCTGCCGGTGCGTCTATTGGCCGCCTCCTCGTTCGCGCCGGAGCGGAACAGGTCATCATGGTAGATCGCTTTGGTGCTTTATATGAAGGCATGGAAGGCCTCAATAGCGTACAGGCTGAACTGGCCAGCCTGACTAACAAGGAACACGTACAGGGCACCTTAGCTGACGTCGTAAAAGGCGCTGATTTGCTCCTCGGCGTTTCGGCACCCCATATCTTTACAAAAGAAATTATCCGCTCCATGAATGCGGATGCCATCGTCTTTGCTATGGCTAACCCCATTCCGGAAACGGATTATGAATCTGCCAAGGCCGCCGGTGCCCGCGTCGTCGGTACAGGCCGTTCGGATTCTCCGAACCAGATCAACAACGTCTTGGTCTTCCCGGGCATTTTCCGCGGTGCCCTGGCTGTACGGGCCCGCCATATCAACGAAGATATGAAGATTGCTGCGGCCTACGCCATTGCCGGCCTCATTAGTGATGCGGAATTACAGGAAGAGTACGTGATTCCCGATGCCTTTGATGAACGCGTAGCACCGGCTGTGGCAGCTGCGGTAGCCAAGGCCGCTATGGAATCAGGCTCGGCCCGTATTGAACGCGATCCTGAAGAAATTCGTCAGGAAGCAGCCACGCAAATTGCAGAACTGCACGCGATGATCGACAAACTGCACGGCTAAGCTCTTTGCAGATGTAAAATTCCCGCCTTGTTTCACGTGAAACAAGGCGGGAATTTTTGTATCTTCACAATATCTTCATAATATCTTCACAACTTTTTCGCATGCCTTTACTATACTATAGGCATAGACAAAAGTAAAAGGAGGTAGACATGATGAGACGAACACTTGCCCTAGGTTTGGCCGCTATCGCGGCTGTTGCCAGCTTCTCTGTTTTTGCTGCAGCCCCCACTGCAGGTGCACAGAATGAGGCACAAAACGGGTATGGCACATATTGCCAGGGGCCACAGGACTGCTATGGCAATACAAGTAATGTGAATGCGTCAGCCTATTGCCAGGGACCGCAGGATTGTCCGGCTCCGGCAGCAGGTACGTACTGCCAGGGACCGCAGAATTGCTATACGGGCACGGCGGCTACGACGGGAAACGGGGACACAGCGTCTTCTAACCAGAATGGCTACACCTGTGCCGGTCCGCGTGGCTGTCGTGGCCTTGCGGCTCAGCGGTAATGATATTGTACATATATAGGAGGAACTAGTTATGGTAATGACTCATTATATGGAGCTCCTTTCACTCCATCAGCCTTGGTTTTTGATCCTTTTTATGCTGGTACCGATGGTTTTGGCAGAAACCATTTTGGCTGCCGGTGTGATTTCCCTGATTGATGGCGACGCACGCAGTGCCCGCTGGGATTCGTTAAGTCATGCAGCCAGTCTCATCTTGGGCGTTTTCTTCATCTTTGCCGCCGGCTACATTGTCATTTCGTACATGCCGACCATTCAATGGCGTGGTCCTATTGACTACATTGCCGTATGGAGCTACGTTTTGGCTATTATTCCGGCAGTACTGCTTATCCTCTTCGAATTGGGCGTTGTTTGCAAGAATGCCGATGTAGAAAAACGCTTGAAGCGTCACACACTGCTCATGATTCTCTTCATCTTCTTTACCCACATGGCCATGGTCTTCGGCATGGCTGATCCGCAGCTCGCCGGCTATGTACCGCCGCAGCAGACCATGAACATGCAGATGAACATGCAAAACGGACAGATGAACCATGATATGAGCAATCAGCCGATGGATCATCAGCACATGCATCACCAAATGAATGATCAGCAGATGAACAATCAGCAAAATATGAATATGAATCAGCAGAGCTCCGATGCTAACAAATAATTTCTGCTTTTCTCTTTTCTCCCCCATGCTACGGCATGGGGGATTTGTTTCACGTGAAACATGGAAACCTACCGTAAAATAAAATCATACAAAATAGGGTAGACAACGTCCTGAGGATTTCGAGCGTTACGGTACGCTCATGGTTTTCCGACAATCATATTTAGTTTCTCTTATTGCTAAGTGGCACAACAAAATAGGATCGTAGATGTCTGTTTTAAGCTCCCGTTAAGTACAAGGACTACCATCTCTTGGAAGTAGTTCTTTCTTAACGGGAGTGTTTGGTTATGCGGATTTCTTTTGCTTTATATTTTTATCAACAAAGCCTTGCCCTTTACGGGCAATGACATATCTTGCTCCCTGGTGAATTGTCAATTTCTTTCTGTCGCAATATTTTTGTTTGGCAATCTTGCTTGTGTAAGCAGGATTGACTTGAATTACATGAACATTTCGTCTATAACAACAATTTTCAAACGTTTTCTTGTACCTGGAATAATCGAAGGCATGAATCATTTTGTTGTATGCCCTGCCCTGATCAGACTTTGCTGTAGCTGTCTCCGATTTTGCTTTGCGAAAATCTAACTCTTCGATGACGATGTCTTTGCCCACAGATATTGCATAATTTACGATGTGAGAGGTGACTTCACGGATTTCGGATTCTGCTTTCTTTCCCGTACCATGATACTGTAACCGATAGTGTTTTAGACTGACGAGATTTCCCGTGTCATTGGTTTCGGCTAATTCGATGAACCCGTCGTTATAGTCCAAACCGATTGTTCCATAGGTCTTTCTCGTTTTACAATCGTCGGTATCCCTATCAAGCGTTACCATGGCTTGCAGGTAACAGGCATTGCCGCGAAAGACGATGCGATAGCTGATGCCGTGGTCTTGCTTAATAATCGTTTTGGCAAGCAGCCCGCTCAGGTAGGAAAAGATACAAGTTCCATAAACATATGCACGGTTTTTTGTATTTTTTCGTAATTGAATAGCGAAGCGATTCCCTTTGCTTGTATGTACCATGGGTGTTAATTGTACAATCTGGTTGCAACGATGTTCGTCTTTTGAGCCGATATATAAAGACCGGTTATCTCTTTGCTTACGAAAACGGTCTAACCAGATTGCATGACTCGTCAGCTTGTTTTCTGCCAGATGATATTGGGCCCGAAACAGTTTCTTTGAACCAAAGCATAGATGTAAATCCTTGCTTTGAATCTCTTTCAACAAATTGGCTTGTTTCTGCTTTAGTTTATTCAGCTTTTGATTGGTATAAAAGATTTTTTCTTTCTGCTGGCGATAATAGGTTAAGGCGGAAGGAGATAATTGATTGTTTCGGGACCTTTCCTTTAATGCGGCTACTTTTTCGCAAAGCTTCTTTCGCTTTTTATCAAGCTTTTTTATTTTACGACTCAGCTGGCTAAACTCATACCATTTTAGTTGATACAGAGCTTTATATAACCCTTCTACTTCAGAAATAACTGAATTGGCCAGACGCTTATTCACATGAAAGCGGTTTTGCAAAATGGTATTAAACGCGCTTTTCTTTACAGAGAACCTGCCACCATTGTTATACCGATGCCATGTAAAACGCAGCATCTTGCCATAGAGGAGATGATACTCTTTTACATATTCGATTAACCCGGCATTTTCTCTTTGATTGAGCCGAGTTTCAATGGTATACGTTTTAGAAGCAATCATTCTCCTCATCTTCTTTCTCATCCATTAGAGATTAAAATAAATCTAATTACGCAGGTAACTCTTTACAAACCACGATTCGTCTACCTTTTTCTGTTCATTTGATAGGCAAATTCCCTTGTTTAACGTAATTATTCCGCTTTGTAGGCAGGTTCTGTGAATTCACTTTTATATATAAGTTAGCATCTCATTTGTTTTCTTTTATTATTATAACTGATATTATTTTGTTTATCAAATAAAATACAACAGCGTACAATCATGTATTTATTAAATGATTATACGCTGTTTATAGAAACTGCTAACTACCCTCTCCCCGCATGGCGTGATACAATACAGATATGATGCTATAAATGGCAGGAGGGTAAGCCTTTGATTACAAATTCGATCCTCATCGTCGACGACGACGAAAAACTTTGTTCTTTGCTTCGCTCGTATTTTGAACAGGAGAAATTTATTGTCTATACGGCAACGGATGGCGCTGCGGCGATCCATACGGTGCGTACGCAAACACCTCAGATCATGCTCCTCGATCTCATGCTGCCTGGTATGGACGGTTTTGAAGTGTGCCGCCGTATCCGTTCCTTTAGTGATATTCCTATTATTTTTCTGACGGCCAAGGATGATGAAACGGACCGTCTTGTCGGGCTCAATATGGGTGGTGACGATTATATTACCAAGCCCTTCCATATGAAGGAAGTCATTGCCCGTGTGTACAGCCTCTTGCGCCGGGCCCGTGGCGAAGTCATTCAGCATGTAGCCCGTTATGAAATTGCCGATTTGGTCATCGATAAAGACCAATATACGGTCCTCCGTGCAGGTGAGCCCATATGCCTGACGCCAACGGAATTTAACCTGCTCGAAGTATTGACGTCTTCGCCGGGCCGTGTTTTTAGCCGTATGCAGCTCATGGAACGTACTCAGGGCGGCTATGGCTTTGAAGGCTATGAACGGACTATTGACACGCACATTCGTAATCTGCGCAAGAAACTGGAGCGCGATCCGGCCCATCCGGAATATATCCTGACCGTCTATGGTATTGGCTATAAATTCGATGGAGGCGCACATCACCGTGAATAAATACAATAGTATGGTTTTTCGCCTGACCGGTATCATTTTCCTGCTCTTTGCGGCTACTATCGGTACGCTTCTCTTTTTGGTGAATTACCAGATGGATACGCATTTTTCCAATTATTTGTACACCCATGCCATGGGTGGTATGCCCATGGGGATGCACGGTATGATGATGCACAATTCACCGGAAAATATATACCTGTCGTCTGTGCACCAGTCTCTCTTTTGGGTTGGTTCCGTTATGATTTGCATCAGTGTCTTCGTGAGCTGGCTTTTCGTACGCAGTTTTGTCAAACCGTTGCGAAAATTGACGGACGCCGTCCATGACATAGCCGAAGGCTCCTTTGGCCAAACCGTCAGGGTAGACCGGAATGACGAGGTAGGCATGCTGGCCGATACCTTTAATGATATGTCCCGTAAGCTGGAATATAACGATACAATGCGGCGGCAGCTCTTTGCCAGTATTGCCCACGAGCTGCGGACGCCCTTAGCCATCATGCAGGGGAATCTGGAAGGCATGATCGATGACGTTATTCCGGCAGATAAAGAACATTTTCTTTCTATGGAAGATGAAATCCTGCGCCTGAACCGCCTGGTCCAAGACTTGCGGGACCTGTCCCTGGCAGAAGTAAACGAGCTGGTCCTCCACAAGAGTGACGTCGATCTCAATCTTCTCCTCACCCGGGCGGCAGGTATGCTGCAGCCGCTCTTTGATGAAAAGAATCTCCATGTGACCGTACACTTAGATGACGCAGTGCCACTCTTACAGCTCGATAAGGACCGGACCAATCAGGTGATTTACAATATTTTGAATAATGCTATCCGCTACACGCCGGAGGCGGCCGATATTACGATTACCACCTGTCTGGAAGAAGCGGCAGGCAAGCGTCAGGTGCGCTTGCAGATTGCCGATACAGGGCCTGGTATAGAAAAGGAAGATCTTGAGCATATTTTTGAATGCTTCTACAGGGCCGAAAAATCACGTAACCGGAAAAGCGGTGGCAGTGGTATTGGCCTGGCTCTGGCGCGGCAGTTTGTCCTTAGCCAGGGGGGCACGATACAGGCTGCTAGTGAAGTCGGCAAAGGAACGGTTTTTACGATTACCTTTCCTGCTGCATGATAAAGAACCTCCCGTATGTTTCACGTGAAACATACGGGAGGTTCTTCGTTTGTCAGATGGATATGTTGTTTTTTGTTTCACGTGAAACAAAGGCAGCGCCGCTGCAGAGAAAAAAATACGGCCCTGACGTGGTGTGGGTCAGGACCGTTGCAGATACGTTTATTTTGCCTGGGCCTTTACCTGCGGTGGCTGAATCGGCGTCTTATCGACCAGGCGGACGACGAGAAGCGTAATGATGCAGATCAGCCATTCGAAGTAAATGACGTGAGGCAGGAAATGGATTTCCGGGAAAAACTGCCAGGCGAAGAGGCCGACAATACCAACCAGGGTCGTCCAGAAGGCTGTGTTTTTACGGCACAGGGACGGACAGAACATGGTAGCCAGGAAAACCAAGGTAAAGGCCGTTGTCAGGGAGAGGCCGATGAGCATGACCTTGACAATCCCGACGGCGTTAAAGGCCAGCCAGAGGGTGCCTAAACCAACGAAGAGGATAATCAGGCGGTTTGCCCGTACGTACGAGTGTTCTGAAATACCCGGGTTCATAAACCGCTTGTAAATATCCTGGGCAATGAGTGTACCGGCGCCGAGGAGAATCGTGCAGGCTGTCGATACGTCAGCAGCCCACAGGGCAGCTAAGGTCATACCGGAGGAAAACGGATCGAGGCTCATGATGATTTGCGGCAAGGCCATGGTCGGATTTAAATCGGGGAACTGGGCTTTGGCGGCTAAGCCGAGAACGGCGGAAATGAAGCCGATCGGAAAAATGAGGAACCCGCCGAGGATGAAGCCCTTACGGGCAGCGTGGGCGTTTTTGGCACCGCAGGCAATTTGTACCGGTCCCTGGGCGGTAATGGCCTGGGTGGTCATGACGATAATCCAGCCGAGCAGCATGGCTGCCGTGAGGCCGCCAAAGGGATCGAACCAGCCGAAGTCTGCCTGTGGCAAGGCCGCGTTGATAGCAGAAATGCCGCCATCACGCATGAGAATGCGGATCATCGAGTAGACAATGCCGATATAAATGACGGCAACACTTAAGACGTTGGAAAGACCGCTGGACCAAAGACCGCCAATGGCCGTAATGCCAATGAAGACGACGGCGCTGACGATCATCCCGGCGTGGAACGAGAAAATATCCGGCATCAGGGCGTGCAGGATAGAGCCGCCGGCAACATATTGCAGGGATGTAATACAGATCATGATCAGGGATAAGCCGATAACGCTGATGACACGTGCTTTTTTATCGTAGCTCCGTTCAAAGAGCTCCGGAATGGTCGTACATTCCAGGGAGCGGTATTTGCCGGCAGCGACGAGGCCCATGACGATGGCACCAATGGCCCAGGCGGCGTTGTACCAGCCGGCGGCCAAGCCGATTTTGGTGGCACTTTCAGCTACGCCTACAGTAGATGCGGCACCGACGGCCATGCCGGTAATACTGACGGCGACGAGGCCGGTTGAGAACTGGCGGCCTGCAAACAGGTATTCCGTCGGGTTTTGACTGGCCCGGCGTTTGACGTAAAAAGATATGGCGAAAAGCAATAAAATGTATAGAATGACAATGGCTAATTGGATGGACATGATGAACCTCCCCCTCTTTTATTTTAACAACTAGTGTTTCATCTGTCGCAACAATAGTAACGTTTACGAGACTATTGTATGCCAATATAGAGAAAAAATCAATCATTATAGGCTTTTTTTTATATTTTTCTTTTGCCGCCGGCCATCGGCTCTGCTCTTTTCTGGACGTGACATGGGAGAAACGGCCTCTTTATGGTACAATATAGAAAAATACACGCGTGTCGTACTGGGAGAAGGAGTCGGATATGGAAGCAATATATGTAACCTACGTATGGTGGTATTTGGCGATCATCAACGTCTTAGCCTTTATCGTGTATGGGCTGGACAAGCATTATGTAGAAGGCGGCCGGAAACTTGTGCCGGACGGCGGTCTCTTGGCCTTAGCTGTTGCCGGCGGCTCTATGGGGGCTTACTTTGGTATTTATATTTTTACGCACAAGAAGAAGGACTGGAAGTTTAAATACGGCATCCTTCTGGTGTATGCGTTGCAGCTCGTCGTGCTCATCCGCATGGGTATTTTCTAAGGGAAACGTGAAAAAGGGCCTGCACTGAAGTGAGTTCAGTGCAGGCCCTTTTTCTGTGCAGCCCCTTTTAGGCGGTAACGAGTTCGTAGCCGGCGTCGGCAATTACTTTGGCAAATTCGGCAGTCGGGATTTCGCGATTTGTTTCTACTTCTGCTTTTTTCCCTTCCAAGTCTACGCTGACAGCTGTTACGCCATCCATGGCAGCCAATGCTTCATGTACATGTTTCTGGCAGTGCTGGCACATCATGCCTTCGATTTTCAGTGTTGTTTTCATGTTCGTTGATTCTTCCTTTCCTTGAACTAATGTATATCCTGCAGCAGTAATGACCTTTTCAAAATCTCCTGCCGGGATGTCAGAGGTACTGGTGACCACAGCGGTTTTGTCTTCCAGGCTGACCTGTACGTCTGTGACGCCGGGCATAGCCTGTAAGGCCTTGGTGACGGTAGCCGTGCAATGGCCGCACATCATGCCTTCAATGTGCAGTGTATAGTGTTCCGGCGCTGCTGCCGGAACTAAGGTGTAGCCCGCAGCGGTAATGACCTTTTCAAAGTCTTCTGCCGGGATAGCGGACGTACTGGTGACCACAGCGGTTTTGTCTTCCAGGCTGACCTGTACGTCTGTGACGCCGGGCATGGCCTGTAAGGCCTTGGTGACGGTAGCCGTGCAATGGCCGCACATC
Source organism: Megasphaera hominis (assembly GCF_014269395.1). Taxonomy (GTDB): domain Bacteria; phylum Bacillota; class Negativicutes; order Veillonellales; family Megasphaeraceae; genus Megasphaera; species Megasphaera hominis. Next base: position 29,159 of record NZ_JACOGK010000007.1, on the reverse strand, counting down.
ATGCCTTCAATGTGCAGTGTATAGTGTTCCGGCGCTGCTGCCGGAACTAAGGTGTAGCCTGCAGCGGTAATGACCTTTTCAAAGTCTTCTACCGGGATAGCGGACGTACTGGTGACCATAGCAGTTTTGTCTTCCAGGCTGACCTGTACGTCTGTGACGCCGGGCATGGCCTGTAAGGCCTTGGTGACGGTAGCCGTGCAATGGCTGCAGGTCATGCCTTCTACGTGCAGCGTGTAGTGTTCTTCAGGGAGGGCAGACGCATCGGAAGAAGCGGCTGTTTCGGCCGTAAAAGGCGTAATCGCGCTAGAAGCCGCTGTAACGGCCGTAACGGGCGTGTCTTGATACATATGTCCTGAAGGAGCGGCAGAGGGCTTAAAAAAGCGCAAACGCAAGGCGTTCATGCAGACGCAGAAACTGCTCAGGCTCATGGCAGCAGCGCCGATCATCGGATTGAGGCGGATGCCAAAGGCCGGATAAAGAACACCGGCTGCCAAGGGAATACAAATGACGTTGTAGAAAAACGCCCAGAAGAGGTTTTCTTTAATGTTTTTAATAACGGCCTTGCTCAGCCGTACGGCGCTGACCGCGTCGAGGAGGTCGTTGCGCATGAGGACGGCATCGGCGCTTTCAATCGCTACGTCCGTACCGGCCCCGATGGCGATACCCAGGTCGGCTTTGGCCAGGGCAGGCGCATCGTTGATGCCGTCACCGATCATGGCGACCTTATGGCCTTCAGCCTGCAGCGCCGCTATATGACGTTCTTTATCCTGAGGCAGCACACCGGCAATGACTTGCGGGATATGCAGCCGTTTGCGGATGGCTTCGGCTGTACGCTGGTTGTCCCCTGTGAGCATAATAACATGGATGCCCATCTGGTGAAAGAGGGAAATGGCGGCGGCGCTGTTTTCCTTTTCGACGTCGGCAGCGGCGATAATACCGATAACGCCGCTGTGATCAGCGAAGATAAGGGGCGTCTTGCCGTCATCGGCAAAGCGGTTCAGCTGGTCCGTAATGGCAGCGGCAGAGAGGCCCTTTTCTTCGAGGAGCCGCGTATTGCCGGCAAAGTACAGCTTGCCATTTACGACGCCCTGAATGCCGCGGCCAAAGAGTGCTTTAAAATCAGAAATCACGACAGGCCGGATCTGCCGGCCCGCTGCGTATGTCGTAATGGCTTCGGCTAAGGGATGCTCGCTCCCCTGTTCCAGGCCGGCTGCCAGGGCCAGGAGTTCTTCTTCTGTACCCCGCTGTACCCAGATGTCCGTCACCTGCGGATGACCTTCTGTAATGGTACCGGTCTTGTCCATAACGACTGTATCTACGTCGTGGGCTGTTTCCAAGGCTTCCCCGGACTTGATAAGGATGCCGTTTTCAGCACCTTTACCGGTACCGACCATGATAGCTACCGGTGTAGCCAGGCCCAAGGCGCAGGGGCAGGAAATGACGAGAATGGAAATGGCTGTCGAGAAGGCGAATTCCATGTCGGCACCTAAGAGGAAATACCAGACCAAGCCGGCAATGACGGCGATGGTAATGACGGCCGGTACGAAGATGCCCGCGATTTTATCGGCCATTTTGGAAATAGGCGCCTTACTGGAGTTGGCTTCATCGACGAGCTGGATGATCTGGCTGATGGTCGTATCGGCGCCGACGCGGCGGGCTGTCATGTGGATAAAGCCCGTTTTGTTGAGCGTTGCCGACGTGACAGGGTCACCGGCCTGTTTTTCTACAGGAATGCTTTCGCCCGTAATGGCGGCTTCATCGATGCTGGTCGTACCTTCGCTGATGACGCCGTCAGCAGGAATACTTTCACCGGGGCGGACGACGATTTCATCGCCGACGACCAGTTCTTCTACAGGGACGACTGTTTCTACGCCGTCACGCAGGACTGTCGCCTGTTTTGGCGCCAAATCCATGAGCTTTTCAATGGCCGTACTGGTCTTGCCCTTGGCGCGGGCTTCCAGATATTTGCCGATATCGATGAGCGTGACGATCATACCGGCTGATTCAAAGTACAAATTCGTACTGTACGTGGCAACGAGGGCCCAATCGCCGTGGCCCATGCCCCAGCTCATGCGGAAGATGGCAAAGACACCGTAGGCAGCGGCGGCCATAGAACCCATGGCGACCAGGCTGTCCATATTGGGCGCACCTTCGAAGAGCGTGCGAAAGCCTTTGGTATAATAGGCCCGGTTCAAGTACATAATGGGCAAAACGAGGAGAAATTCAGCAAACCCTAAGGTAATGGCGTTGGCATCACCGTGGAAGGTATTGGTAATGATGTCCGGTACAGGAATACCAAACCATTCCAGCAGCATATGATGCATAGCCAGGTACATGACGGGAATAAGGAATACAATAGACCAAATGAGGCGTTTCTTCATAGCCTCCATGGCTTTTTTTGCCATGTCAGACGGACTGGGCGCCGGGGCTGCGTTGCTCTTTTGCGTACTGCCACCGGCTACAGATGCACCATAACCGGCGTCGACGACGGCATTGATAATATCCTTGCTCGATAGCTTTGCTTCATCGTAATCGACCTGCATGCTGTTGGTCAGCAGGTTGACGCTGGCCTTATCCATACCGTCGAGCTTAGAAACGGCCTTTTCTACACGGCTTGAGCAGGCAGAGCAGCTCATGCCGGTGACGGCGTACTTTTCATGCTTCATATATCTCACCTACTTCATCAATTTTTGTAACATCGTTACCAGTTCATCGACAACTTCGTCTTTGCCTGCCCGTATATCGCGGATGACGCAGCCGTTGATGTGCTGGGCCAGGAGTTCTTTATTAAAGGCATTGAGCGCCGACTGAACGGCACTGACCTGCATCAGTATATCGACGCAATAGCGGTCATTCTCGACCATATTGCGGATACCACGGATTTGCCCTTCAATACGGTTTAAACGGCAAATGAGGCTTTTATACTCCTTGCCCTCTTTATCGCGGTGCTTGCTTTTGCCAGTGGGGCAACAGCAAGCCGTCTTCACTTCTGCTTCTTTTTCTACTTCCAGTGCTTTTTCTTTTTCCTTCTCTTCCATCACGTACACCTCCTTACTATACCTCCCACCGGTATCTGCACACATCATATACCCTAAGGGGGTATATGTCAAGGAATTTGCAATTTATTTTCAATATAAAAACATGAGAAAAAGTATCATTTACAAACCAATAAGATATAGAGATACTCTATATAAAGAAACTATACCTTTCCCCGTTTTTCCAGGAAAGAGAGAAAAATGAAAGAGAGAAAAATATAAAAGAAAAATAAAACGTCACACAGAAGGTTCCTGCGTGACACGGAAAGGCCATAAAAAATCCCCGTCTGGCTCTTGGCCAAACGGGGATGGATTCCGGACGTATGAAGTACGGTATTATTTGAGCAGCTGTTCAACGGCCTGTGTTTCGTCCTGTGCATTATCGGCACCGGCGATGATAGCGCCCTGGGCTACGATGCAGTCCAGGTTCTTCTGCTGACGTACTTTTTCTACATTTGCGACTACATCTTTTTCAATCGGGACAATCAGGCTGTTTTCCAGCTTGCTCAGGTTTTGTGCCAGCTGACGGCCTAATTCCTGTCGTTCCTGATCGGTTTTCAGTGTAGGAGCCTTTTTAGAGAATTCTTCATTTGCGCTCTTGATGGCAGACTGCATCTGTGCACTTACCTTCGGGAAATCTTTATGTGCCTGAACGAGGGTGTCGAAATTGACGTAGCCTACGCCAGCAGCAAAAGCAGAAGACGCAGCAACAATGCTCATCATCCCTACTACGGCGAGGGAAGCCAATTGTTTTTTCAATTTCATTATATATTCCTCCTGTAAATCGCAAATATTAAGGGTTTCTTGCTGTTTCCCTATTATAGCAAAATAAAACGGAAAGTACAACGTTTGTAACTGTACTGTGACAATTACGATTCTTTGTTGTTATCTGCCGGCCCGGCCGTTGTCGTTTCGTCATCGTCTTTAATATAAATATATTTATCTTTTTTCAGTTTATCGATAATTTCCGGTGCCATGGTCAGCAGCTTTTCAAAGGCGGAAGCCTGATAGCCGCCTTTTTTGATGGAAAACATTTCTACGCGGTCCCCTTTAATGACTAATACGGCTGTCGGTTCCATCTTTGCACCGCCGCCACCACCGCCACCGCCGCTGCTTCGCCGGCTCACTTCGCCCTGGCCGCCACCGCAGCCGGTACCAAAGCCGAAGGTAATATCGACAAAGGGGACGAGAATGGCGTCGCCAATGTGTACGGCCTGGCCGACGACGGTTTCCACCTTAATCATCTCACGGAAGTTTTCAAATATCGTTTCCAGGTTGTTTTTTAATTCGTTTTTGTCCATGATCCGTATCCCTTCTTCGTTGTAAGATGGCCCGCAGAAGCTTGCGGAGCGGGCGTGTAGTCATAAAGACTGCTGCGTATAGGACGAGGGCCCCCGGGTATATCGTGCCGGCCAGGACCGCTTCACAGTCATATATTTCTTCGAGAAAATTGAACTGCAGCGTAGCTGCCTGCCGGGGCGCCACCGTGTAGAGAAAGCCGGCAGTCATACCTGTCTGATGTGGCTGGGGCAGGCCCAGCGTGCCTTCTAAGGTAAAGCGGCGGATGCGGGAATGGTGCAGCACCCGGCGGATAAGCTGTAAGCAGGCTACCAGAAATTCCTCTGATATAAGGTAGGGCCGCCACCAGCCTGCCTCTTCGTCTGCCCCGGCCTGCCGTGTGTCTGCATCCGACAGAACCTCCCTTAGCAGGTCATCGGAAAGGGCAGCGTCCGGAACCGGATCCGCTTCTGCGTTTGCCTCTGCCGGCGCCGCTTGCGGCGGCCAGGCATGCCAGCCCAGGTACAGCTCTCTTTGCGGCCGTTGGCCAAAGGTGTAATCCCAGGACCAGTACAAGCCATGCTGTAACCAGGAAACCCGGCAATATAAGCGGAAAGGCGCACGTATTTCTATGCGAACCGTATACGTACAAGGGATAAAGAGAAGCAAGGCAAGGACCATCATAAGCAGCGATAGTAAGATGATGAAGAGCATGGCACGCCTCCCTTTTCCAATAGTATACGGAACTGTTCCGTTATGATAATGTATTCGCTATAACAGGAAGAAATCCTCTTTGTAATAGGACAGATCAGGCTTCTGCCTGTTCATGGAAAATACAGTCTACGTCGGTATCGCGGAAACAGCGATTACAAGAAATGCAGGTTGCCGGCTCCGTACTGCCGTTGCGCCAGAGATTGGGCAGATCGGGCTGCCGCAATAACGGCCGGCACAGAGAAATAAAGGACAGATCTGATGTCGCTAAGGCCTCTTCCATATCACTGGCAGCACGCCAGCCGCCAACGACACCGACATCCGTTTTGCCTTTAAGGGCTGCTGCGGCCGCCTTGGCGTAGGCAGCGAAGTACATGGGTTCCTTCGTGCGGCGGATGGCCCGGATGGGACCCTTGCGGGGCAGGGACGACGTATTGCCGCCACTGACTTCAATGGCCTGGACACCGTCTTCCGCAAGCCATTTCATGACTTGCAGGCTTTCTTCTGCTTCCAGGCCGCCTTCTTTCATGAAGTCACTGCAATTTAATTTTACCCATATGGGGTAATCTGCACCGGTTTGTTTGCGGATTTCGGCAATACATTCACGCAGGAAGCGGGCCCGGTTTTCCAGGCTGCCGCCGTAGGCATCGGTACGCGTATTATAAAAGGGGGTCAGAAATTTGCTGGCCAAATAGCCGTGGGCACCGTGGAACTGGACGCCGTCAAAACCGGCAGCCTTGGCCCGGCGGGCAGCCTGGCCGGCATCCGCGACGAGCTGGCGGATTTGCCCTTCGCTCAACGCGGTGGAGGCTTGCTTTTCCCGTCCCAGCTGGTCAGGAACGCCACTGGGGCTGACGATCAACCTGTTTTCTCCTTCCGGCACCATAATGGCAGAGCCCATGATAACAATCTGGGCTACGATTTTTCCGCCCCGGTCATGGACCTGCGTAATAAGGTCTGCCAAGGGGGCAATGCAGCGGTCATCGTCAAGCAGTATCTGGTTGTGCTGATGCGGTTCCAATTTGGAAGCTGCAATCATGCCGGTAATCATAACGCCTGTACCGCCTGCGGCCAGGTTTTTGTATATAGAGGCGAGCTTTTCTGTCGGCTGTCCCTGGGCATCGGCCATCCCTTCGAAGGTGGCTGAACGGACAATGCGGCAGCGAGCGTCAATGCCGCCTATGGTACATGCATCAAATAACATGAAGATCTCTCCTTGAATTTGTAATCTGTTACTATGCAGAAAGGGTATTTCCACATATTATTCTATTATAGACTAAAAAAAGATATGTGACTAGGCCTTTCACTTTCCCCGGTCCGGGCGCGATTTTTATTCGTTTCTAATAGGAATTTTTAAAAATATCGTGTATAATATATAAGTACGTTAAAAAACAGACAGATAGTGATGTCTGTCATGTTTTCTTAATCTGTAACTTACGAAGGGATGTTGAAGCAATGGCAACAGCAATGGTATTAGGCACCCAATGGGGTGATGAAGGCAAGGGAAAAATCGTAGACTATCTGGCACAAAAAGCAGACGTTGTAATCCGCTCGCAAGGCGGCAATAATGCAGGCCATACGGTAGTAGTAGATGACCGTTCCTTTGCATTGCGCCTTCTGCCGTCGGGAATCTTGTTCTCTGATAAAACGTGCATCATTGGCAGCGGTGTCGTCGTAAATCCGAAGGTTCTCCTGGAAGAGCTTTCCGGTATGAAAGAAAAAGGAGTAACCGTCAGCCAGCTGGAAATTTCTACGCGTGCCCACGTCATCATGCCGTATCATGAACGGATTGATGAAGAAGATGAAAAACTCAAGGGCAATGCAAAAATCGGTACGACCAAAAACGGCATCGGTCCTTGTTATGCCGATAAGATCAACCGTGTAGGGATCCGCATTGGCGACCTCATGGATAAAGATACTTTTGCTGAAAAACTGCGCATCAATTTAACGCTGAAAAATCGTCTTTTCGAAACATATTATGGCTGCCAGGGCTTTGATTACGATGCCATGCTGGCAGAATACCTGGGCTATGCCGACCAGATCCGCCAGTACGTCAAGGATACGAACTACTCGGCCAACCTGTACATTAAGCAGGGCAAAAAGGTCCTCTTTGAAGGCGCCCAGGCAACGATGCTCGATATCGATCATGGCACGTACCCGTTCTGTACGAGCTCGAACCCAACGGCAGGCGGTGCCTGCACCGGTTCCGGCGTAGGTCCGCGCCGTATGGAAAATATTGTCGGTGTCGTCAAAGCCTATACGACCCGTGTCGGCGCTGGCCCCTTCCCGGCTGAACAGAACAATGAAGTAGGCGAATTCCTGCGTCAGACCGGCCACGAATTTGGCACCGTTACGGGCCGTCCCCGCCGCTGCGGCTGGCTGGATACAGCCGTTGTTAAGTATGCCGCCATGGTCAACAGCCTGGACTACCTGGCCATTACGCGCCTGGATATTCTCGATGGCCTGGATACGATCAAAATCTGCACGGGCTATAAATACCAGGGCCAGCTTCTGCAGGAATACCCGGCCAGCCTGGATGTACTCGAACATGTCGAACCGGTATATGAAGAAATGCCCGGCTGGAAAACGGATATTTCCGGCTGCCAGTCCTATGATGAACTGCCGGAAGCAGCCCGTCATTATGTAGAACGCATTAGTGAACTCGTTGAAGTACCGCTGGGAATCGTTTCTGTCGGTCCGAACCGCAGTCAGACGATCATCCTCCACGATATTTTCTAATGCCGCAGGGCTCCATGCCCGTCACGGAGACGGTATGTGTGCCTTTCTCTTGCTATTTTAGGTTTTCACCATAACGATATAAAACGAAAAGCAGGCTCTGTTCACGGAGCCTGCTTTTCGTTTATCTTCTTTTGCTAGTGAAATCTTATTCTTCTTCGTGACAATTATGGGAACAGCTGCTGCAGCCCGAGGCGCTGCAACCGCCTTCGCCTACATGATTCATACCCACTACGGCAGTTACTGCCTTGCGGGGAATGAGCATGTTGGTCGGCGTAATGGTAATGCCGATCTGCGAAGCCTGTACGGCCCGCGCGAGCGTTACGCTCTGCCGCTGCGGCGTATCCCCGTAGCCGGGAGTTACGCGCCAGACGATTTTGTAATCTTCCGGAGCACCGAGCGAATCGATGTAGCTGCACAGCTGGCCTACCATCTGTTCCGTAGCGACGGAAATGGCCGAGTCCATGAGGATCCCTTTGGTAAAATCTTTTTCCAGGAAGAGTGCATCGGCAGCATCTTCCACTTCCTTGCCCAGGCTGACTGCCATGATGATGGCTACTTCTGTCGTTTCCAGATACGAGCGGATCGTTTCGCCCTGAATTTCAAAGGGGTCATTACACTGAAACGTGTGAGTATCTTTATCGTAAAAGAACTGATAGAATACGCTGACCGGATGAGCCAGCTTTACGACAGTATTACATACTTCCGTAGCCAGTTCCGGCGTAGCAGCATCAGCCGTACGTTGTTTAGCTAATTCGAGTACCTTATCGGCATCGATATGTTTAAGCATTCCTTGATATGTAGGCATGTTCATCTCCTCTTTTCCGGGCCGGTATGAAAAACACGGTCCTAATGTATACTCATTATAGCAAGTTTTACCTGGTGTGGCTAGGCCAAGTTTTCTTTGAATCACTACTAGTTGTCACTAAATGTCTATGTTATACTATAATATAGACTTTAGGAAAATTTTTGAAATGAGGTGGCTGCGTTGGCTCATATTATTGCCGTAACAAACCAGAAAGGCGGCGTTGGCAAGACGACGACGAGTATCAACTTAAGTGCCTGTCTGGCAGACAACGGCAAACGTACGTTGTTGATTGATATGGATCCACAGGGCAATGCGACGAGCGGCCTGGGTATTGATAAAGAAAATCTGGAAGGAAATTTATACGACTGCCTCATTGAGCACGTGCCTTTTGCACAGGTCGTACAGAAAACAGCGGTCAAAAAACTGTCTCTCATGCCGGCAACGATGGATGTGGCCGGGGCAGCTGTCGAACTGGTAACGCTGGAGCATCGGGAACAGGTGCTGAAGCAGGCATTACAGGCGTATTTAGATAGTGTAAAAAAGCCGTACGACTTCGTGCTCATCGATTGTCCGCCCTCCTTGGGCCTGTTGACGATCAACGCGCTCGTAGCGGCAGATCAGGTCCTGATTCCTGTGCAGTGTGAATTTTATGCCCTGGAAGGGCTGGCCCAATTGATGCAGACCGTAGAAATGGTACGCAGCAGCATGAACGAACAGCTGCGGCTTCTCGGCCTCGTCCTGACCATGTTTGACGGCCGTACGAACTTATCCCTCCAGGTGGCGGAAGAAGTGAAAAAGTATTTTAGCGGGCAAGTCTTTCACACGCTCATCCCCCGCAATGTACGCTTAGGTGAGGCCCCCAGCCACGGTGAGCCTATCACCATATATGATAGCCATTCCCGTGGCGCAGACGTGTATAGAAAACTGGCCAGAGAGGTGATTCGCCGTGTCGGTTAGGAAAAAAGGTCTCGGGAATAACAGCGGCCTGGGGAAACGGTTAAGCGCCCTGGGCCTGACAGAAAAACATCTCGATGAAGCAGATAAAGCCGTGGAAAAAGCCGGCCCCGGCATGCCCATTGAAGTACCCATTGACTACGTTCAGGCCAGCCCGCATCAGGCACGGCAGACGTTTGACCAGCAGGCCCTGGACCGGCTGGCTGATTCCATCCGCCAGTACGGCCTCGTGCAGCCCTTGATCGTGCAGAAAAAAGCCGACGGCACGTATGAACTGATCGCCGGGGAACGGCGCTTGCGGGCAGCTAAACAGGCAGGCCTGACGACAGTGCCTGTCTTGTGTAAAAGCTATACGCCTGACGTGGCAGCCGAAGTATCGCTCATTGAAAACCTGCAGCGGGAAGACCTGAATGCCATGGAAGAAGCCGAAGCCTATCAGATGCTCATGCAAAAGTTCGGCCTCACGCAGGAAGAAACTGCCGCCAAGGTAGGCCGCAGCCGTCCCTACGTGGCCAATATGCTCCGCCTGCTCAAGCTGCCGGCTGATATTGCCCGGCTCTTGCGGGCCGGACAGCTTTCGATTGGCCAGGCCCGGCCTCTCCTGCAGCTGCCGGATGTGACGCAGCAGCTGCAGGCAGCCGAACACATTGTAAAGGAAGGGCTTTCGGCCCGGCAATGTGAGGCGCTGGTGCAACGGCTGCTGCAAGAAAAAGAGAAAAAGGAAAGGCCTGCTGGCGACGCCTATCTCGAAGCACTGCAGGACCGGTTGAAAATGCATTTGGGTACAAATGTCTCCATTCGTTTTAACCGGCAGCGCAAGAAGGGGAAAATCGAGATTGCCGTTGCGTCCGAAGCGGAATTTGAACGCCTCCTGGCTTTGCTGACAGAGGAACCGTCTGCAACAGACGACACGCCTCCGTCTTCTTTTACAATTTAATGAAAATTAAGGAAAAACAGTTGTGTTTTGCCTATCTTTTGTGTAATATAAGGTACGAACTTTACGAACAGATACGCACGTTGGGAACTACGGCAGGAGGAAAGACATGGGTTACGGATTAGACTGGCAGATGCTTTATTATATTATTGCCGGTGTGGTAGCAGTATTGCTGCTGGCTTTGCTCATTTATATTGGCATACTCAATCGCCGCGTGAGCAGGCTCAATAAAAAATATGAATTTTTTATGCAAGACGAAACGGGAAAAAGTATGGAAGCCAAGCTGCGCGAGGATGTGGCGCACTTGCATGAGCTGCAGGATTCCATGGAATTGATCCACAAGACGCAAAAGGACATTCTGGCGGTACAGAATCATTGTTTTCGCAAGATAGGCTTTGTCAAATACAACGCCTTTGATAATATTGGCAATAATCTGAGCTTTGCTTTTACGGTTCTCGATGGCAAAAATGATGGCTTTTGCCTCTCCAGCGTCTATGGCCGGAATGAATCGCGTATTTTTGCCAAGCCCATCGTCGATGGCAAGTGTCTCTACGGCATGAGCGAAGAAGAAAAAGAAAGCCTGGATAATGCGTTACAGTATGCAGGCGAGCTGACTACTGTCCAGAAGGACTAAAAGAAGGGAATACGTTTGAACATTCAGGATTGGTTCCAACAAGGGAAAAGCCGGCTGGCAGAGGTCTTTTCCCACGTGTCGCAACGGGGCTTTTTGCAGCGTTCAGAGCCTTTGGTGCTGACACCGAAACAATATAAAAAAGGGATAACCCTCGTCCTGGCAGGGGCCGTGGTCATTGTAGCCGGCCTGCTTGTCGGGATATATGAGTTCGTTTCCCTCCAGGAAATGAAAGAACAAAATGCACTGCATGAACAACAACTGGAGATGATGCGGGAAAAAACGGCATCGTTGCAGGAAAAAATGGATAAAATGGATGCCCTTGACCAAGAGCTGCGGCAAATGGTTAAAGGCGCCGGCACGGGTGACAGCCCAAAAGGTGACGGTGGCGTAGCAGGACAGCAGAAGAAATCGCCGGACGTTTCTCATGCTGACTACAATGAACTGTTACATGCCACCTCGCGGCTGGAAACGAAGACCAACGCCCGCATTATCAGTTTCATTACGCTGAAGACGGTACTGAGTGATACTGCCGGTCAGCAGGTCCGGGAAATGCAGCAATTATCCAAACAGTACCAGGCATCGAACTATCCGTCCATTTGGCCGGTCAACGGCACGATTACGTCGAATTTCGGCTATCGTGGCAATCCCATCGGCGGCGGTACGGGCTTCCATGAAGGCGTAGATATTGCCGTAGATTACGGTACGCCTGTACGGGTTACGGCGTCTGGCAAGGTCACCATGGCCGGCTGGGTAGATGGCTATGGCAACCTCGTTGAAGTTGATCATGGCGGCGGTTTTGTTACGCGCTACGGACATAACTCGATGCTTCTTGTCGTCGTAGGACAGGAAGTGAAGACGGGAGATATTATTTCACTGGCTGGCAGTACGGGCCGCAGCACAGGCCCGCATGTCCATTATGAAGTACGGGTTAATGGTACACCGACAGATCCTATGCTGTTCTTGCCATAAACAGACGAGGCAGACGGACTGGCAGCTTGCAGCCAGTTTGTCTGCCTTTTTTCGTGTGAAAGGAGCTCTACATGAAACATTTCAGCGCCTGTCTGGCCATAGGCATCTGTCTCTTGGGACTGGCACTGATAGCCTCAGGCTGCAGCCGTTCTGATTCGCAGCCCCTGCAACGCAAGGACGTATTGATCGGTACGAATCTTTCCCTGACAGGACCGGGCGAGGCTTATTGCCGCTCGACGGAACAGGGAATTGAACTGGCACGGGATATGATCAATGAACAGGGCGGCCTCCTGGGCAAGCCGGTGCAGCTGATCAGCGTAGATAATCATGGCAACGCCGATGCTGCGGCTACGGCCGTGCAGCAGCTTGCTACGCGTAATGTCAGTGCCATTATCGGCCCTAATATGTCGGCCTGCGCGACGGCAGTCATGCGGCCGGCAGAAGCACAGCGGATTCCGGTTATCAGTCCGGCCTGTACGGACCCGGACATTACTGTTGACGCAAAAACGCGGCAGGTCTACCAATATATGTTCCGGGCGACCTTCATCGATCCCTATCAGGCCCGGGCTATGGGCGATTATGCTGTCGAATATTTGCAGGTCACGCGGTCGGCCGTCGTGTTCAATAGCGACAGTACGTATTCCAAAGGCCTGGCTGAATTTTATCGCAGTACCATCGAAGCCCATGGCGGCACGATTACGGCTTTTGTCGATCTGGCCGCCTATCAGGGCGACCTGAAGGCAGCCCTGGCAGCCGTACAGGAACCGCCGTGTCAGGCTATATATCTGCCTTTATATGATAAGAAGGCGCGGGAATTCATTACCCTCGCCCGTTCGTCTGGCATTACCATTCCTATTTTAGGTGCCGATGGCTGGAACGGCCCGGCCTTGGCGAAGAATACGGATGCGGCGTATCTTACGAATCTTTTTTATACGGACCACTACGCCAATGACGTGCATGAGCAGACGGCAGAAACCTTTGCCGAACGGTATTATGAAAAATACGGCCAGTGGCCGGACAGCTACGCAGCCTTAGGCTACGATTCGCTCATGATGGTAGCCGATGCCGTGCGGCGTGGCAATTCGGCGTCACCCCAACAGATTGCCCAGGAACTGGCTAAAACCATGGATTTCACCGGCGCGACAGGCCGGGTCGTCCTCGACTCCAACCACGACGCGATTAAATCCGTATTTATCCTCACCTTCTGGCAAGGAGAGCCGGCATTGCTGAAGAAATGGCCGGCCGTTACTACACAATGATGAGAATGCATACATCGTATGTGAATTTGCAACTAAAACATTCTCAAAATTCTATTTACAAATGAGAATATAAGTGATACTATATGCGTAAAGAACAGGCCATGCTCTATGGCCGGGCGCAAGCAGTAGGCGCAGCCTGCGGGACTACATATATGTAATATGCGGTTCTGCAGGCTTTCTCTATGTCTGATTATATGTATTGGAAAAAAGGAAGTTATATATATGGTACAAGATGAAGCAGTATTAAAGCGCCGTACGGCGTGGTTATCGGTTATCAGTAATACGGTTTTGGTCATTGGCAAGCTTTCCATTGGCCTTTTGACAGGGACGGTCAGCCTCGTATCGGAAGCTATTCATTCCGGTGTAGATCTCCTGGCGGCATTCATTGCCTGTCTGGCTGTCCGCAAGGCATCGCTGCCGCCGGATAAAGACCATGATTATGGCCATGGCAAGGTGGAAAATGTGTCGGCAGCCTTTGAATCCCTTCTGATCATCGTTGCGGCCTTGGGTATTATCTATGAATCGTCAGGCAAATTTTTTGCTCCCCAGACACCGCAATCGCTGGATCTGGCCTTGGCCGTCATGCTTGGCTCCAGCCTCATCAATGCTGTCGTTTCGGCACGGCTCTACCATGTCGGCGAAAAGACCGGTTCAGAAGCACTGAAAGCCGATGGCATGCATTTGCGGGCTGACGTCTGGACCTCAGCGGCCGTCATGGCAGGAATTTTCCTCATGAAGATAACGGGCTGGGCCATTCTCGATCCGCTCATTGCCTGCATCGTAGCCGTAGGCATTCTGCGCGTCGGCTATAAGATGTGCCGCCGCAGCTACGATGACCTGACCGATGCCTCCTTAAGCGATAGTGAAGAAAAGCGTATTGGTTCGATTATTCTGGAAACACCGGGCGTCATGGGCTATCATCATTTACGTACGCGCATTTCCGGTACGGAAACGATGATGGATTTCCATTTGGAACTGGATAAAGGCTTGCCGCTCATCCAGGCCCACGCCATTTCCGAAAAGGTAGAAACGGCGCTGCACCGGGAATACGGTCCCTGCGACCCGATCATTCACTTGGATCCCCGCTAAATACAGTATGGCCGGTATGATTCGAGCGCCTTTTTCTGGCTCTTCCAATCGGGCATGAAGCGGCTCAGCCAGGCGTAAAAGCGGGCGGAGTGATTGGCTTCGAGAAAGTGGCAGAGCTCGTGCAGGACGACCTGGTCGATACAGGCGTCGGGCATGATTGCTAAATACGCATTGAGGCGTATGGTCTGCCGGGCCGGTGTACACGAGCCCCAGCGGGTCTGCATAAAGCGTATCGTCACGCGTGGCACCGGTATGCCGTAAGCCTTGACACGGGCGTAACAGCGCGTTAGGCTGGCCGTGAGCAAGGGCTGGCTGAGCTGCAGCAAAAATGCATGATAGAGGCGGCGCCGCGTTTCCCAATCCGTGTCAGACTCCGTTTCCAGGCAAAGGGTGTTTCCCTGCAGCCACATCGCCTCGGCCGGGCCATGAATGACGCGCAGGATATAAGGCCGGCCCTGGACATAGTACGTTTCCCCCGTCTGCAATGTCAGCACGGGGGCTTTTTGTAGTGTTGCCAGGGTGCGGCTGATAAAAGCCTCTTCGCGGTGCAGAAAGTCTTCGATGCGGGAGCGCGGTACTGCCGGCGGCGCCGATACGTACAGTTTGCCATCGCCCGGGATACGCAGATTAATATTTTTTACGGCTTTGCGCTGCAGCTCATACGTAACAACCGTACGGTCTGAGAGCGTGATTGTATAGCGTGTAGGTGTAGACATAGAGAACTCCTTTTTTCTTTAGTATGTTTACTCTATACTTATTTTGTCCCATTGTCCATGTCTTTTTATGCTATAATACGAGCTGTAGGGACCATTGTCCCGGAAAGGAGAATGGTATGTTAGATTTTACTGCCCTTGATTTTGAAACGGCGAACGCCTACCCCAACAGTGCCTGCTCTCTGGCGGCGGTGACCATGCACGATGCGGCTTGTGTGAAAGAAGGCTACAGCCTGATCCGCCCGCCCTTTATTGTCTTTGCGCCGGAAACGGTGCGTATTCATGGGATCACACCGGACATGGTAGCGGGAAAACCGAAATTTAATGCCCTCTGGCCGGCTATCCGGCGGCATTTGGATGGCCGTATTCTGGCGGCCCATAACGCTGCCTTTGATATGCGCGTCTTGCGCAGTCTCCTGTCGTGGTATGATCTGGAGCCACCGCAGGCCTCGTATATCTGCACGGTCCAGCTTTCGCGCCGCATCTGGCCGGAACTGCCCAGCCACAGGCTGGACGTCGTGGCAGGGCACCTGGGGTATACCTTTCGGCATCATCAGGCCTTGGACGATGCCCGGGCTTGCGCCTATATTGTCGTCAAGGCGGCTGAGAAGACCGGGGCCCGTTCGATGGAAGAGCTCATCGAGCAGGCGGGCGTACGCTTAAAAAGCCTGTAAGTGGAACCGGCGCGGGTATGGACAATTTGTTTTACAATTTCTGAGGGAATGAGTATAATATAGAAAAAACTAAGGTCCTAATTTAAAGGAGGTTTTATGCTATGAAAATTGTTTTGTTGGAATCGCTGGGAATCAGCCAGGAACTGCTGGCTACGTACGTCGGCCAGGTCAAAGCGGCAGGTCATGAATTTACTGCCTACGAACGCAACGACGACCCGGCTGTACAGATTGCAGAAGCCAAGGATGCAGACATCCTGATCATTGCCAACATGCCTCTCAAAGCTGAAGTCATCAACGCCTGCCCGCATTTGAAATATATTGACGTAGCCTTTACCGGTGTCGACCACGTCGACCTGGCCGCTGCTAAAGCCAAGGGGATCAAAGTCAGCAATGCCTCCGGCTACTCCACCGTTGCCGTAGCCGAATTGACACTGGCCATGATTCTCGACCTGCTCCGCTATGTACCGCAAGTAGACGCTGCCTGCCGGGCTGGCGGCACGAAAGCCGGTTTTATCGGCTCTGAACTGGAAGGCAAGACCGTTGCCCTCATCGGTACCGGCGCCATTGGCCAGCGCGTAGCCGAACTGGTCCATGCCTTTGGCGCTAAGGTCATTGCCTACAATGGTTTCTCCCATAAGGAAGACACGGAACTCATCAAATACCTGCCCATGAAGGAAATGATGGCCCAGGCCGACATCGTATCGCTGCACTGCCCTGTTACGGAACAGTCCCGGGGCCTGATCAATGCAGAAACCTTGTCGTATATGAAGCCTACGGCTTATTTGGTCAATGAAGCCCGTGGTCCGATCGTCGATTCCCAGGCCTTGGCCGCTGCGTTGAACGAAGGCCGTATTGCCGGTGCCGGCATTGACGTATTTGAAACGGAACCGCCTTTGGCTACAGATCATCCCCTGCTCCATGCGAAAAATACCATTGTTACACCGCACGTAGCCTTTGCCACGAAGGAATCTATGGAAAAACGGGCGGTCATTGTCTTCGACAATATTCAAGCCTACCTGCAGGGCCAGCAAAAGAACATTATTCTCTAAAAAGATAAGTCTAACCAGTCAGATGCCAAAATAGCATCTGACTGGTTTTTTTTTCGTCTGGTCTATTGTAATCATAAAAGTGGTATGGTAGCATATAACATGAAAAAAGAACTATATTGTTATACCTATTTTCTATCATTTATGTGAAACGAGGTAAATAAAAATGAGAATGAATTTTCGTTGGTATGGAGAAAAAGATGATCCGATTACGCTGACACAAATTGATCAGATTCCAGGTATGGATGGAATTGTCAGTGCCCTATATGATATTCCCGTCGGAGAAGTATGGCCGGCAGAACCACTGCTGCAGATGAAACAGGAAGCAGAAAAGCATCATCTGGTTTTTAAGGATCTGGAAAGCATCAATGTCCACGAAGACATCAAATTGGGGCTGCCTACGCGGGATGCCTATATTGAAAATTATATTACGTCCTTGAAAAATGCAGCGAAAGCAGGTATTGAAGTCGTCTGCTATAATTTTATGCCTATTTTTGACTGGACGCGGACAGACTTGGCCAAACCCTTATACGATGGTTCTACGTGCCTGGCCTACGATTATCATTTGGTAGAAGGAAAAACACCACAGGATATGGTGCATGAAATCCTCGATAACAGCCACGGCTTCAGCATGCCCGGCTGGGAACCGGAACGGCTGCAGTCCCTGAAAGCGCTCTTTAAAGCCTATGAAGGGATGGATGAAGAGCACTTACGGGAAAATTTAGCTTATTTTCTGAAAGCTGTCGTACCGGAAGCCGAAGCCTGCGGCATTAAGCTGGCCATTCACCCGGATGATCCGCCTATTTCCGTCTTTGGCCTGCCGCGCATCGTCAAAAATGAAAGGGATCTTGAAAAGATTGCGGCCATGGTCGATAGTGAAAGCAACGGCTTTACCATTTGCACCGGTTCCCTCGGCTCTAACCGGCAAAATGACATTCCCCACATTATCCGCAAGTTTGGCCGCATGAAACGCGTCCATTTCATTCACCTGCGCAACGTCCAGGTTCATGAACCGTGGGTATTTAATGAAGTAGCCCATAAGTCGGCTATCGGTTCCTTAGATATGGTAGACATTGTACAAGCGTTGTATGATATTGGCTTTGACGGTCCTATCCGGCCTGATCATGGCCGCATGATTTGGGGCGAAGAAGGCCGTCCCGGTTATGGCTTATACGACAGAGCTTTAGGGGCCAACTATATTTGCGGCCTTTGGGATGCCATCAATCGTCTGTGCGGACCGCAGTAACTACTTTCAAACTGGCACAATGTATTGTACAATAAGAGAAATATAAACGTGTTGGAGGAATGTATATGTTGCGCTTGAAAAGATCAGCCGTGCGTATGCAACGTGATGCATGGCAGGAAAAGGGGTTTACTTTGTATCAGTTTGATGACCAGGCTGTCCGGGAAGAAACGCTGGCCCGGCCGCAATGGCTGCATATTGGCTGTGGCAACCTGTTCCGGTCCTATGTGGCAGTATTGCAGCAGCGTCTGCTCAATCAGGGCCTGGCTAAGACCGGAATCATTGCAGCTACGACTCATAATGCTGCCGTCATCGATGACGTGTATACGCCATACGATAACCTTTTTATCAATGTCATCATGGAAAAGGATGGCCCCTATAAGACCGAAGTTATCGGCAGTGTAGCCGAAGCCGTTGCCGTAAAACGGGAGCGGACGGCAGACTGGCAGCGTTTGCTGCAGATTTTTACGGCACCTACGCTGCAGCTCGTCAGCTTTACGATTACTGAAAAAGGCTATAACTTAACCGGCTTTGATGGTGCGTATTTAGACGACGTCCGGGCTGATTTGGCGAATGGCCCGGCTAAGACCGTCAGCTCTATGGGCATGCTGGCTTCGCTGGCCTATGCCCGGTATCAGGCCGGTGCTGTGCCGACGGCCTTTGTAAGTATGGATAATTGTTCCCACAATGGCGACCGCGTCCGCAAGGCCTTCCTGACCTTTGCAGAAACGTGGGCCAAACAGGGCCAGGTAGAAGCGGGCTTTGTGTCCTACGTAACGGATACCTTATCGTTCCCGTACAGCATGATTGATAAAATCGTGCCCAGCCCTTCGGTTACGGTACAGGAAGAACTGCGTCATAAAGACGTAGCAGATATGGATTTCATTCAAGCCGGACACAGCACATATGCCCTCTTTGCCAATGCAGCACCACAGGAATACCTGGTCATTGAAGACAGCTTCCCGAACGGCCGTCCGCCCCTTGAAAAAGCAGGCGTCATCTTTACGGATCGGGAAACGGTCAATCAGTGCGAACGCATGAAAGTAGGCACCTGCCTGAATCCGCTCCATACGGCTTTAGCTGTCTATGGCTGCCTCCTTGGTTACGTCAAGATCGCCGATGAAATCCAGGACCCGCAGCTGCGGGGCTTAGCCGAAAAAATTGGCTATGACGAAGGCTTGCCCGTAGTGGCTGATCCTGGCGTTATTCATCCTAAAGATTTCCTCAAGGAATTTTTGGAAGAACGGCTGCCGAATCAGAATGTACCCGATACGCCCCAGCGCATTGCCACCGATACGTCACAAAAAGTGGGTGTACGCTATGGCGGCACACTGCAGGCGTATGGCCAGAAAGCCAAAGATTTGAAATATATCCCCTTAGCCATTGCCGGCTGGTGTCGTTATCTGCTGGGCATCGATGACCAGGGGAACGCCTTTAAGCCCAGTCCGGATCCGCTGCTGGCAGACTTGCAGCACGTCCTTGCACCGGTCAAGCTGGGACAGCCCGATACGGCAACAGGCGTATTACAGCCTATCCTCTCGCATACGTCCATTTGGGGCGGCCTTGATTTGACGGCCTTAGGTCTTGAACCGGTCGTTGAAACGTATTTTAAAGAACTCATTGCCGGTCCTGGCGCTGTACGGGAAGTATTAATAAAATATGTAGGAGGTAGTATAAAATGAAGTCAGTTGTAGTAGAAACACCGGGGAAAATCGCCGTGGTAGAACGGGAAATCCCGGCCATCAAAGAAAATCAGGTTTTGGTCAAAGTAAAGGCTGCCGGCATTTGCGGTTCCGACGTGCATATTTTCCATGGCAAAAACGCGTTTGCTACGTATCCCCGCGTCGTAGGCCATGAATTTGCCGGTGAAATTGCCAAAGTCGGTGACCAGGCCGGTGATTTTGCTGTAGGTGAACACGTCGTCGTGGACCCTGTCGTTTCTTGTGGCCACTGCTATGCCTGCCGTATTGGCCGGCACAATGTATGCACCAGCCTGCACGTTATGGGCGTACATGAAGATGGCGGTTTCCAGGAATACGTTGCCGTCAACGCCGATCAGGTCTATAAGCTGCCGGCAGATCTGCCTTGGGAAATTGCTGCCACAGTAGAACCCTTCTCTATCGGTGCCCAGGTGGCACACCGAGGCCGCCTCAGTGGCGATGACACCGTATTAATCTGTGGTGCCGGCCCGATTGGTTTGATCATCCTGCAGGTTGCCAAAATGAAAGGTGCCCGCGTAGCCATCCTCGACCTGGAAGAAAGCCGTCTTGAAAAAGCAAAAGAACTGGGCGCTGATATGATCATCAATGGCAATACGACGGACCTTGTAGATGCCATGAAAGAATTTACCGATGGCCTGGGCTTCAACCTGATCTATGAAGCAACGGCAAACGCTAAGATTTTGGCTACGTGCATCCGTGACCTGCCCAGCCAGGCCGGCCGCGTCGTCGTCTTAGGCTTTACGACACAGGAACTGCCTATCCGCCAGGTAGACATCATGGGCAGAGAACTGGAAATCATCGGCACACGCCTCAATAACCATCGCTTCCCTGAAGTTATCGACTGGTTTAAAGCAGGCAGCGTAAAACCGCAGGAAATCATTACGCACACCTTCCCCTTCGAAAAAGCAGCAGAAGCATTCCAGTTCAGCGATGAAAATCCGGATAAAGTACTGAAGATTATTTTAAAATTCTAAGCACAGTCAAAACAGCTGTTTTGTGTGCAATATGATGAGAGTGAACCCACAGGGTATGGGGTTCACTCTTTTTTTTAATATGACTAAAAAGAAAAAATAAAATATTATGATTTAATTTTACCTTTTTGTAATCAGAATAACAAATCAATACATATTTGATATATATAAATTGTGTAAATTCATTGACATCATTCTGTTAAGTGCTAGAATGTTAGTATATTAAAAACACGGATTTAAAGTAAATTAAAAATATAATTTGAAAAAATCATATATAAGATTAAACTTATTTTGATATAATCTGGTAATTATTAAGATATTAAATAATGATATCTTAATAACATTAAATAAACCCATAAGAAAGGAGAAGAAAACTAGTATTAAAGGAGGAGAAAACGTAAACACTATCAATTAATTAAAAAAAGGAGTGTATATTTATGAAAATGCCTAAGGCTCATCCCATATCGTGGATACTGTTATTAGTAACGACATTAGCTATTTTGGCAACTTCCGTTTCACGTATTATTTTACCTACCGTTTTACCAGCTATTATGGAAGAATTCCAGTGGAGCGCAACTGAAGTTGGTTTCTTAAATTCAGCAATGTTTATTGGTGCCTTTATTGGTGCGACATTCTTTGGTATCTTATCGGACTCTGTCGGCTCCGGCTATAAGCGAGGCTGGACCTGGATCTGCTGCATGATTACTGCCGGTATTGGTGGTATTTTGACGGCCATGTGCACAACTGTCAATGCCATGCGTGGTGCTCTGGCTATTTTAGGTATGGGCACTGGTGGTTCCGAACCGGTAAACGTAGCTATTATCGGCGAATGGTGGCCAAAAGAACATCGTGGTTTTGCTATTGGTGTTCATCATACAGGCTTCCCCTTTGGCCAGTTTTTAGGGCCAATCCTTATCAGCTATATCCTGGCTGTAGGTACCTGGCACGATGCCTTTACCTTTATTCCTCTCTTGGCTATCCCTATTATTATCCTTCAGTTAATCTTTGGTACAGAAAAGAATCAGAAGAAAGTTTACAAATGGATTGAAGACCACAAGATGACGAAGCCGTTGGATGAAGTAGAAGCCGAAGGCAAAAAGCCGTCTCTTAAAGAAATGATTAAAAATGTTGGTATTTGCTTACACAACAGAAACTGCGTCATGCTTATTATCTTTGATTTCATTTTCCTCTGGTCAGAAGCGGCTATCACAACCTTCATGACCTTGCAGTTAACCACCGTTGTTGGCCTTTCCTTAGCAGCCGCTGCTGTTGTTTCCGGTGCTTCTGGTATTACCGGTTGGATTGGTCAGATTGTTTGGGGTACTGTATCCGACTCGACAGGCCGTAAATTTGCCTTGCGCATTATCGCCGTTGGCTGGATTATTGCTACTTTGGCCTGCATGTTCATTAACACAGAAATGACTGCCTGGATGATCCTGATTTTCTGGGGCTTGTTCCGTAATTCACCGTTCCCCGTTGTCTATGCCCTGTTGATCGATTCTCTGCCGAAATCGGCCGGTTCTTCCATGGGTCTTATGATTGGTATTGCCCTGGGCCTTTCCGGTTTCTTTGCAGCTCCGACGGCCGGCTGGATTATTGAAACGTTTGGTTTTACTGCCCATTATGTTGTCTTAGCAATCATGCTGGCTCTTTCCTTTATTCCTCTGGCAATTACTAAGGAAACTGTCCATAAGGATAAAGACAAGGCTGCTGCATAAGACTGTGTATAGTAACTATTCCTATGTTTTCTGTATCTCGTAAAGGAGCTGAGTAGTGTGAATACAAAAGATATTGCCCAGGCGTTAAACAACATGGAAGCCGTGGACTTAACACTGACCATGGAAGAAGGTATGCCTGTCTGGCCAACGCATCAGCATTTTTTCCACAACATTGTCGAATCGACGGAATTAGGTGACCCGGCAACGCATTATGCCATTACGATGGGCGAACATTGCGGCACCCATATGGATGCACCGCGTCACTTTATTACAGGTGCTACGCCTGTAAGTGATGTGCCCGTTAAACAGTTCATGGGCCACGCTGTAAAGATTGAAGCCACACAGGTAGGGCCACTGGGGCTCTTCCATAAGGAAGATATCATGGCCTGGGAAAAAGACCATGTAGAAATTCAAAAGGATGATATTGTCCTGCTTCACTTCGGCTGGGATGCACGCTATGGTGTGAAACCGAATTATGACGATTTCCTCAAAGATTGGCCGGGCCTGGCCCAGGATGGGGCTCAGTACCTTGCCGAAAAAGGCGTAAAGATCGTAGGCTGCGATGCCCTGGCATTGGACGTTTTCGCCGGTACTGACCCGACACACAAGACCTTATTGCCAAAAGGTATTCTGATTGTTGAAAACCTGTATAATCTGGGCCTGCTGCCGGATGAAGTATTCTTTGTGGCCGTTCCGCTAAAAATTAAAGACGGTTCCGGATCGCCGGTCCATGCAGTAGCCTTCTTTGAAAAGAAATAAATAATACGTTGGATCAGATCTTAATTGAAAGGGTGATGTTACATGTATGTATATCTTTCCTATCCATTAGCTGAAGGTCAAATCGCCTGGCCGGATGCCCCCGTATATTCTGCTGGCCGGCATGATATTATTGGCATTGATGGCAGCGCCTGCAACACGTCCATCATGGTGATTCCAAACCACTATGGCACGCACTATGATGCACCGCGTCATTTCAATGCTAAGGGACCTAAGATTACTGAATTGCCGATGGAATATTTCTGCTTTAAAGGCGACGACATTTTGATTCTCGATATTCCCAAGGGAAAGAAAGAAGTCATTACGGCAGAAGATGTCATGCCCTATAAAGACCAGATTGCCAAGGCGAAGCTGTTGCTTTTCCGTACGGGCTTTGAAAAACAGAAGGAACTGGATCCGCAGGGATATAAATATGAAAATCCCAGTGCCCATCCGGGGCTTTGCAAATACTTGGTAGAAAATTTCCCTGATTTAAAGACGATCGGCCTCGATTCCCTGTCCCTCGGCTCGGTATGTAACGACTATGCAACGGAAGCCCATCACTGGCTGCTGGGGTATTATACGGATCACTTTGTTACGGTCATTGAAGACATGATGCTTTCCCCGCTGGAAGGAAAGACCGTAAAAAGTATTACCGTAGCACCTATTCGTGCCTTAGATGTAGATAGTGCACCGGTTACGATTATTGCCGAAGTAGAATAAGAATGGTGAAGTAACATAATAATAAAGATACTCCTCTTGAGAAATCGGGAGGAGTATTTTTTGTTAAGATTTACCTTGTATATGGAAATGAGCTTGCTTGCCGGGCCTCACTATTTTTATCATGAGAACTGCTTACATGGATTAGTAAATGATAATAAATTTATAGCTTTACATTTTAGCAATAAAAATAACGAATCAATACAAATTTGATATATATGAATTTTATAAATCTGTTGACATCATTCTGTTAAGTGCTAGAATGTTAGTATAGTGGAAAAAGCGGAATTTAAGAAAATAAGAAGATGATTTAAGAAAAAATAGGTAATGCCTTAAATATATTTTTAATTTATATTAAAACAGATTAATATATTTAATAAAAATATGTTGAGCTGTTTAAATAAAATACGGAGGAAAGGAGCGTAAACGATTAGTAAACGAGGAGACGAAGCAGGTATTAGCAATTAAATAAAAAGAAGGAGTGTATCTTTATGAAAATGCCTAAAGCTCATCCCATATCGTGGATACTGTTATTAGTAACGACATTAGCTATTTTAGCAACTTCCGTTTCGCGCATTATTTTACCGACTGTTTTACCGGCTATTATGGAAGAATTTCATTGGAGCGCAACAGAAGTTGGTTTCTTGAATTCGGCCATGTTTATCGGTGCCTTTATTGGTGCAACATTCTTTGGTATTTTATCGGACTCCGTCGGCTCTGGCTATAAGCGGGGCTGGACCTGGATTTGCTGCATGGTAGTAGCTGCTGCCGGCGGTATCTTAACAGCTATGTGTACTAGTGTCAATGCCATGCGTGGCGCCCTGGCTGTGTTAGGTATGGGTACTGGTGGCGCGGAACCGGTAAACGTAGCTATTATCGGCGAATGGTGGCCAAAAGAACACCGTGGCTTCGCTATTGGTGTTCACCATACGGGCTTCCCCTTCGGCCAATTCTTAGGGCCTGTTATTATCAGCTATATCCTGGCTGTAGGCACGTGGCATGACGCTTTTACATTTGTACCTCTTTTGGCTATTCCTATTATTATTCTTCAGTTACTTTTTGGGACAGAAAAGAACCAGAAAAAAGTTTACAAATGGATTGAAGATCATAAAATGACCAAGCCGCTGGATGAAGTGGAACAAGAAGGCAAGAAACCTTCTCTTGGCGAAATGATTAAAAATGTTGGCGTTTGTCTCCATAACAGAAACTGCGTCATGGCTATTATTACTATCTTTATTTTCCTTTGGTCCGAAGCAGCCATTACTACCTTCATGACCCTGCAGTTGACTACGGTGGCAGGCATTTCCTTAGCAGCCGCTGCTGTTGTTTCCGGTGCTTCTGGCCTGACTGGCTGGATTGGCCAGATTGGCTGGGGTACCGTATCCGACTCGACAGGCCGTAAATTTGCCTTGCGCATTATTACTGCTGGCTGGGTAGTAGCTACATTGGCTTGTATGTTCATCAATACGGAAATGTCCGCCTGGATGATCCTGATTTTCTGGGGCTTGTTCCGTAATTCACCGTTCCCTGTTATGTATGCCCTGTTGATCGATTCCTTGCCGAAATCGGCCGGCTCTTCTATGGGTCTTATGATTGGTATTGCCCTGGGCCTTTCCGGTTTCTTCGCAGCACCGACGGCCGGCTGGATTATTGAAACCTACGGCTTTACAGCCCACTATATCGTCTTGGCCATCATGCTGGCTCTTTCGTATATTCCGTTAGCGATCATTAAGGAAACGGTTCATAAAGACGAAGATCAGGCTGCTGCATAAGGCTGTGCATGGTAACTATTCCTATGTTTTCTGTATCTCGTAAAGGAGCTGAGTAGTGTGAATACAAAAGATATTGCCCAGGCGTTAAACAACATGGAAGCCGTGGACTTAACACTGACCATGGAAGAAGGTATGCCTGTCTGGCCAACGCATCAGCATTTTTTCCACAACATTGTCGAATCGACGGAATTAGGTGACCCGGCAACGCATTATGCCATTACGATGGGCGAACATTGCGGCACCCATATGGATGCACCGCGTCACTTTATTACAGGTGCTACGCCTGTAAGTGATGTGCCCGTTAAACAGTTCATGGGCCACGCTGTAAAGATTGAAGCCACACAGGTAGGGCCACTGGGGCTCTTCCATAAGGAAGATATCATGGCCTGGGAAAAAGACCATGTAGAAATTCAAAAGGATGATATTGTCCTGCTCCACTTCGGCTGGGATGCACGCTATGGTGTGAAACCGAATTATGACGATTTCCTCAAAGATTGGCCGGGCCTGGCCCAGGATGGGGCTCAGTACCTTGCCGAAAAAGGCGTAAAGATCGTAGGCTGCGATGCCCTGGCATTGGACGTTTTCGCCGGTACTGACCCGACACACAAGACCTTATTGCCAAAAGGTATTCTGATTGTTGAAAACCTGTATAATCTGGGCCTGCTGCCGGATGAAGTATTCTTTGTGGCCGTTCCGCTAAAAATTAAAGACGGTTCCGGATCGCCGGTCCATGCAGTAGCCTTCTTTGAAAAGAAATAAATAATACGTTGGATCAGATCTTAATTGAAAGGGTGATGTTACATGTATGTATATCTTTCCTATCCATTAGCTGAAGGTCAAATCGCCTGGCCGGATGCCCCCGTATATTCTGCTGGCCGGCATGATATTATTGGCATTGATGGCAGCGCCTGCAACACGTCCATCATGGTGATTCCAAACCACTATGGCACGCACTATGATGCACCGCGTCATTTCAATGCTAAGGGACCTAAGATTACTGAATTGCCGATGGAATATTTCTGCTTTAAAGGCGACGACATTTTGATTCTCGATATTCCCAAGGGAAAGAAAGAAGTCATTACGGCAGAAGATGTCATGCCCTATAAAGACCAGATTGCCAAGGCGAAGCTGTTGCTTTTCCGTACGGGCTTTGAAAAACAGAAGGAACTGGATCCGCAGGGATATAAATATGAAAATCCCAGTGCCCATCCGGGGCTTTGTAAATACTTGGTAGAAAATTTCCCTGATTTAAAGACGATCGGCCTCGATTCCCTGTCCCTCGGCTCGGTATGTAACGACTATGCAACGGAAGCCCATCACTGGCTGCTGGGGTATTATACGGATCACTTTGTTACAGTCATTGAAGACATGATGCTTTCCCCGCTGGAAGGAAAGACCGTAAAAAGTATTACCGTAGCACCTATTCGTGCCTTAGATGTAGATAGTGCACCGGTTACGATTATTGCCGAAGTAGAATAAGAATGGTGATACTCCTCTTGAGAAATCAGGAGGAGTATTTTTATTATAAAATTATCTTATTGTATTTTGGCCCCAAATAGGAATAATTGCTAGCTTATGTATGGGTGGTATGCTATAATTAAATAGTATATATGGTATCAGGTTGTTATCCGTCAAAAGGGAACTTCCCCAGGGATATAAAAGCGACGCTTCTTCCTTGGTCCGTGTGCTTAGGGACCGGGTAAAATCAGCTTTTTTGTGCAGTACGGGTAGGAATTTAGGAGACGGTATAAATTTATAATAGTTAGGTGAGGCTAATGATTGAGTTACAAACACAGGCGGCAGAGCCGCGGGAAAATGTCCGGTCGTATGTATACCGGACGCTCTATAACAACATTATGTCCGTACAGCTTGCTCCCGGTACGGCTATGTCAGAAAAGGAAGTAGCCAGTATTTTGGAAACGAGCCGTACACCTGTACGGGAAGCCTTCATTCATTTGGCGCAGGAACGGCTCCTCGATATTTTACCGCAACGGGGCACGTTCGTTGCCAAGCTGGATATGCACGTCATGGAAGAATCGCGCTTCATGCGCGTCGTCCTGGAAGAGGCTGTCGTACGGGAAGCCTGTAAGTCCTTTCCGGAGCCGTATTTACAGCAATTAAAGCAGTTAATCCAGGAACAGCACAAGGCTGTCGACGCAGGCGATCCGCGCGGGTTCTATGCAGCCGATAACAGCTTTCATAGCACCCTTTTTACGGGCTGTGACAAACAGTACGTCTGGCAAACACTGATGCAGGCCAGCCGTGATTACTTCCGGGCGCGGACCCTCAATGCATTTGCTGAACCCATTGAAATTCCTCTCCACATCCACGAAGGCATCGTTGCTGCCATCGAAGCGCATGATGAAGCAAAAGGCGTAGCCTTGTTGCATGAACACCTGACCAAGTTTGATACGGATGTACAACAGCTGAAGAAAACCTATCCGGATTATTTCCTATAATATAAAAGGGAGTGTGACAAAATGCGAAAGCATTTTGTCCACTTCCTTTTTTTCATGCTCTTTTTCCTTTTTTAGAGAATGACCTTTAAAAAATGGGCGCAAAGCCCCTTTCCCCATAAAGCAGTATTTTTATAGTTTATACGGCTTTTTGCAAGCGTAGTTTTTTATTGTGATATTTATAGAGGTTATGTCCGATGGAAACCTGGAAAATCTCTAATCGAACCTGTTTTATGCCTTTTCGGACAATTCTTTTGTACCATCGGTCGTTTTTCATGATACCGAAGGTGCCTTCCGATTGAATGGAACGATTCATGCGTAGAAGGGCACCGTGGATACTTTCTAAGTTATCCACAACTTCTTGATGCATGGAAGTCAGTTCTTCGTTGAGGCTGATTGTTCTATTCTTATCCGTCTTTTTACATTGTGCCGCATAGGGACAATCCGTGCAGTCTTCGCATTGGTAGATTTCCTCTTGTCGTCCATATAGATTTCCTCTGACATTTCGTCGATATTGCAAATGAAACGCCCTCCCCGCTGGACAGCGAAGTGTGCCGTTCTCGTCAATCCTGAAATTGACGGGACGGAAGGGATTCTCATGGTAGTTTTTGTCGGTTTGTCTCTTTTTTGAACATGGGGAACTTCATATACTTTTCCATGCCATGTTGCTCGCAGTAGATGTAGTTGTTGTACGAACCATATCCCGCGTCAGCTACAGGGTACTTGGGATAAAAGCCATACGTTTCATGAAACTTTTCCAGCAATGGGACGAAGCAATCCATGTCGGAACGGTATTGACTGACGTCAGCCACAGCAATGTATTCATCTGCAATACCAAATTGAACATTATATGCAGGAAGAAGCTGGTCATTGCCCATATAGTCTTTCTTGATACGCATGAAGGTTGCCGAAGGGTCTGTCTTGGAATAACTGTTGCGGTTGGGGCCACAAACTGCGATCTT